>NZ_JBBCAU010000019.1:0-10663 GCF_037203685.1 Chryseolinea sp. T2 | reverse complement strand
TTCTTGCCATTGTTTCCTAATTTAGTTGTACAAATCTGTTTTTCAGAATTTGCGCAGCTTATTAGGGGGCTAAGACAATATCTTTCTTGAGCGTCTTGACTTTTGGTCGACTTAAGGGACTTTTGAATAATTTCCCAAAACTTATCCTCGTCCAACATTTCGGCAGTTCTCACAAGTTGAATTGTATCAATTTGATTTTTTGATGTCTCGTCCAATTTTCCAGTCTTACCGAATAGTTTGTCAAATAGTCCCACGTCCTTTTGAATTTTAGTTTGTACAGTTTATTAATGTAAAGATTAGTATTGATGCTGTTAAGCTTTTCACTCCGTTAAATTGAGTTGGCACAAAACGTCTTTGCTGTATTACCCACAACGCTTACATATGCGCCGTCGCGGTTTATCCAAATTTAGCCAACAAACCGCAATAGCGTATATGTGGTGTTGTGAGCTGTTACGTCCTATTCGAATGCACCCCATCCATCATACTTCAAACCATGTTCATTTGCAAAATAAGTAAGGTATGACTCTATCTCTAGTATTTGCTTTTCCTCCAACTTCATTTGCACTTCCACCAAAATATCTGATTTGTATCTTCTAACGGTCCTGAACTCAATTTCATTCTCACCCAAGAAGGACTCAATCAAGTTCAATTCGAATGACGTGTTGGGATCAACAATAACAAATTCAACATCGTATGTCCTTTTTAGTCCGGGATCATTGCTCTTAAATCGCGCAATTGCATCATTGGTCGCTCGTATCTCTTGCTTATTTAGTTCGGCTTTCATTTGTCACCTTTGTGTTTGTAATTGCCCACAACGTTGGTACATATGACGTTGCCGGGCTTAGGAGCAATAAACAATGACGACAGGAATGTTTATTGCGACCCGCCAATCTGTCCCACGAAACCAAACGTTATTTGAAAACAAAACTACGAACTACTCCGAACCCCGGCAATGGCATATGCACTATGTTAGCGGTAGTTTGTCAGTGGAGAATCTTCTTTACAAGTTGGTCAAACTCGTCCCAATGGTAGGAATCTACATAGACGATCTCCTTGTCACCCGAAGTGATATAAAAAACATCATTTGCATTGCTCCCTCCTCGCCGTGGTCCTTTCGACAGCTTATACATCAATAAAATGTAATCTTCAATTGTCCTCCGAGAAGTGGAATCGATTGGCCTAATAATGTCGGGCAATCTTGTCCGAAACACATTCGGCTCAGAGCATTGAACTGAGTCCCTCATATATTTTATGACATATCCAGACTCCTTATATATCAGAATAGACTCATGATGTCCTCCCCATTCCCCACAGTCTGTATACTCGGCACGCAACTTAAGAGTGTCACCTACTCCCAAACGGTCAAGCGACGCCCATTGCGGCTGTCCAACTGTAGCAATGCAAATCGCCATAAAAATTACCAATAATAAGACTCTCATCTTCCTGACAATTAACGCTAACTCTTACATATGCGCCGTTGCAGTTTTCCTGGTAAACTAGCAACAAAAAGTGCATGGCGCATATTTTGTGTTAGCGGCAGACTAAATTCACTACTTTTCAGTTGTAGTCATCAATCGGAACTTCGCTCTTTCCAGGCAGCGTTTCCCCGGAAACGATATCAAATCCAACTAACTTCACACAATAAAGAAACGGAGTTTCTCCTTTACTAATTTCTCGAGTCAAAGCCTTCACAACAACTTTCTTGCGTTCTTCTAATAGAGTTTGCCTTTTGAAAACCTTAATGCGATTGTAATCCGAAGAGTCTAAATATAGTTTAACAAACGAATCATCTGCGATCTTTAAGTCAACGTAAGGTTTGTAGAGGACTCCTTTACTTTTCAAAAAATGCCAATTAGTAATCATTCGTTTGGTTCGATCGTCGGCAGTCTGAATATCAGCGGTGTCCACAATATTTTATTCGTAAGTATGACACTATCACTCAAATTGTAGAGACTTCCAAGACGAAATTCACTAAAAAACAAGTCTCCGGTAATGAGTTGCTCCTCCGTATTCTTTTCGCACGAGCCATACAATAGAACTAAAGTCAGAAAATATGGTATTCTCATATCTACTTAGTTTGCCGCTAACGCTGACATATGCGCCGTTGCAGTGTACCCATAAATCTAAACTGTAATGGGCGCATATATGATGTTGGCGGCTGCCTTAACACGGTGTCCAATATTGAAATTCAAAAAGTCGGCCATTCCGAAAGCGGAAAACCGCCCCGTCATCGCTGCTTTTGGAGTAAAGCAATATTGAATTGTCATCGCGAAGTTCTACAACAATTTCCTTCGCTCTTTCGCCAAATAAGCCAGCAAATTCGGACACCGTGGTCCTTCCAGTTAACTCACTTTTTAAATACATCAACTTTATGCTTCCGTCAGCATCAAAGTTTACATGCTCTAAATAGAAGGTTTTCTCCTTGTCGCTACCTATGTAGTTGAAGTTCGCATACATCAATTGATAATATGGACCACCTTCCTGGTCATTCGAAAAGAATCCACACTCATAGTTTGTCTCAATCCTTCTTCCTTGCCCAACTGCGCCTACAATTGCCTCCTTGGTGGTACTAAACTCTAGCCCCTTGAACTTTAGGTTTTTCAATTCAAAGTCAATCTGCTGTTCTTTGGAAATTGCTCCCAATAATAGAAGCAGTGCTATAAATCGCATATTGTTTTCGCGGGTTGCCGCCAACGTTCGCATATAAAGGGTGCCAACAGATCAAATTAATAATTAATCATCAAACTCTGCCGGCACGATTTATATGCATTTTTGTGTGCTGGCTTTTTTGAGTTATAATTTGTAGTCTATTCAACTTCACTGGTACGCGACAGAACGAGTGGTTGAAATCCTCCATATACCATTCTTCCAGCATCAAAAATCAACCTTTTCGGGTCGGTTAATGGAGCAACTAAATCCTTCATTCTTGAATCAGTGGGAACTTGCTTGTTAGCCCTATCACGAATCTTTTTGGAAGGAAAAACAACCCATCCAAATACAACTACTTCATCTTCTTTCAATTCCATTACCTCGATGAACGAACGTGTGCCTTCCAATCTTAAATCTTCTCCAACATACTCAAAGTATGCAAGTGCTCCATATTCTTTCCAAATTTCAGACACCTTTTCAGCCACGCTCTTGTATGCGTTCAGGTAAATCCGCGGGACTGGTAGTACAAATCCGTCAATGTAATTTTCCATATTATCAAGTCATGGTGTTTGTTTTGAGTTTGCACACAACGCTTGCGTATGAAACTTGCCAACACTCCAAAATAATAAAAATAGACAGTGCCGGCATGTTCTATACACGTTGTTAGCGCCAGCTATTTTTTAGTCCGCACCTAAATATTTTGTCATTCCGTTCGCTACGTCAACGCTAGCAAAGGAATGTTTTCCAAAAGTTACTTCAATCTTGTCCTTGGTCAATTTCAAATACCTAATCTCGGGTTTTCCAGCTGCCGGCTCTCCGCAAACTTTAATAATGTTAACAGTCCATTTAATTTTCTGTCCGATGTAAGCGGAGACGATGGAATTATCTTCTTTGTCGAGCGAGATAAACAAACGTTGACCAATTAAGAATGGTATTGTAAGTATTTTAATTGTCAGAGATCTCATTGTCCCAAACATAATTGGCGCAAACGTCTAGCGATAAGGCGTGGCGGCACACTGATATACAAAATTAAATATCAACCGTGCCGTCATGACCCTTATGGCTTTTGTTGTGTGTCCGTGATTTTTAGTCGCAAATGCTGGGCGAACACTATCTCTAGCCCATCGATGCCCAAATTGTCAAAATTTCCAGTCGGTTCGTAAGGAAAGTCGTCAGACGTTTTTGAATTCTCCAGCGACACACAAAAGTCCTTCTCCCCATAAGTCGAAATGTAAACCAAGTATTTCTCTTCGTTGTCTGCGAGTCCAATTGAATTCAAGTCTCCGTCCCAATGATCTTTGATCTTAAAATTGTTTTCTCCAAACTTCCCCGCGAGGTATTGAACTGCTGAAATAATTCTTTCGTCCTTATTTAGTCTTTCGTAGTCCATCATTGTCCAAAAACTATGGCGCATAACGCTTACATATGCGCCGTTTGTAGTTTACCCAAATATACCAACAAACTGCAATGGCGCATATGTGGTGTTGGGTGTAGTGCTTTAGTTAGTAATTTTCATCTTCTTTCGATTGCTTAATTCTTCGTTCACTCAATCTGTCAAATATGAAGCTCAGTGCATTGTTGGCGGTAGTTTGTAAACGGTTCTATCTTAATTCAGTCCGGTCGCGCAATCAATATGCAAGTATCTGCCTGTTTTGTCACCGCTTATGGAGAACCAGTTTTTCTCTCCAAAAGCGTTAGGGACTTCAACTAGTTGAAATTCCGAAGTCAAATTCTTTGCCTTGCAGTAAGAACCTTGATACATGATAGTTGTGTCACCTTTAAATTCGGCATACAGTTCAAAACATCCATCGTCAAATGGTCCAGCGTCTACGTACCATGGATTAATGTACGTCTCAGGCATAAAAAAAACATTTGTGTACTTTTCAGGGGCAAGGAACGTCCCATAGTTAAGCAGTATACATTTTCTCTCAATTCTGCTTATTCTAATTTCACCCGACTTGTCCGCAATGTATCTCGTGTCATTATAAGGGATGAACAATATGATTGCGATAAATACTAACAATCCAACTATCCGAATCTTCATAAGTTGATGCAAATTACCGCCAACGCTGACATATGCGCCGTTGCTGTTTATCTAAATATAAACACCAAACTGCAATGGCGCTAATATATAGGGCGTGCCGGGGTTTAGGAGGGTTTATAAATGGAGCGCAGCGGAATGTTAAACCCGACCGGCTTCGGATGCTCAGCATCGCATCACCACACGCTCTTTGAAAGGCAAGATTACCATTCGGCACGACCCCCCGCGCATGACTTATATATGGTGTTAGGTGCAGTGTTATCACGATGGTTGTTGGTTTGGCGTGAAAGGGGTCAAATAATATTGAGTCTCGCCAATCCTCGGTAGTACAGTATCCAATAGCTCTTTCAGCCAGATCATGTCATCCTCTTTTAAGGGGTCAATGTCAACGTCCAGTAACATTATCACACTACTATCGGAAAAATGATCTGTATACATGACATCAATAAATTCATTGCCCATCGTGTCAAACGCTTTTTGCGGATCTGATAGATTTTTGATCTCGATATATTTGTCCAACATTGTCCTCATAACATTGCACCTAACGTTCGTGCATAAGCAGTGGCGGGCTTAGGAGGGCTTGAAAATGGAGCGCAGCGAAATGTCAAGCCCGACTTACAGTCATAGTCCCAAGACACCGAACGTTTTTTGAAAACTAAAACTACAAATTTGCACTGAACACCCGCCATTGACTATGCACTTTGTTATGCACAGTGGCGCAGTCGACCGTTACAAAGCAGCACGGATGCCAAAGCTTGGGATGTGGGTTGAAGTTGCGCGGCTTTGACATTGGGGCTGCTATTCGAAGGACAAATCTTCGTTTCAGTCTGAGTCCAATTAATTGTCCGAAGAGTTTTGGTCGACTGTGTCAATGTCCTATTTGTCGAAAGATAGTTTTACTTTGTCAGTCAAATTTTTAATCTCACCTTCTGATAACCAAATTCCCCTAACCATGACTCCATTCTTATTTTTCAGGTTCTCAATGTCGTCCAGCGGGTTAGAGTTTAATAACAAAAGGTCAGCCCGTTTACCAACTTCAACTGACCCAAATTCAGTGTCCTTGTTCATGGCAAGTGCGGCATTGATGGTTGTCATCTTTAAGACCTCGTATGTTGGAATGCCAATTTCTGCCATAATCTTCAATTCTTGATGGAGCGCGTATCCTGGAATTAGTAGTGGCAGATTTCCCGCGTCTGTTCCGGCAATTAGTTTAGATTTTGAGTTGTATAAATTCAAAACACTTTTTTTAAGAGTTTCATTATTGCTTTCTCCGAATTTGTCAACTATTTCCATTACCTCTTTCGAATTATTGCTAATTCGCTTTTTCCACGTTTCTCTTAAAGCACTTGGAATCAACCCAGATGTCTCAGCGTAAGTAAACATCTCAGCTGCTCCTTTTCTTGACCAGTTCATGTAATGGTTATAAATGGTTGGACAATTCCAAACGTTAGCACTTGCCGTTAAGGATGCGTAATTTTCGGGTACACTTAAAGAAACTTGATTGTCTTTCCACTCAAAATATCCGTTAAGATGTTCAATTGAATTATGATTCAATTTTAATGCTTCCTCCAAAGTAATTTTATCTGGTAAGTGTCCGTCCACTAACATTCCTTGTTTATGAGCTTCATCAACTATTGCTGAATAAACTTCTTTTGTCAGCCCATCATAAACTTTAATAAAGTCATATCCGGCCTTCTTCTGGCCGACTACAATTTCTCTGCCTTGTTCTGGAGACGAAGCAAAAGCGAATAATCCGGAATTATCCTTTACTCCATCTATGATTGGACCGGATTGATAAATGTTTGGGGCAAGTATTTCATTTCTTTTTATTTTGTCCCTTAATTGAAGTTTTCCGGGCTCTCCACACATATCACGAACACTGGTCACCCCATTGATTAATAGCAATACCATCCAAGTATTCTTTAATGGATGCCTTTCAAATAAATGAACGTGCATGTCGGTAAGGCCGGGCATTAGAAGTTTACCCGTACCGTCAATGAGTGTTGCATTTGGATTTTGTATGTCAGTCCCGATTTTTTTGAATTATTCCGTTTTCTATTAAAACACTTTGGTTTTTTATCAACTCGGAGTCCTTCATTGTCAAGATGCTTACATTTTTAATTATATAAGTCTTGGGTTTAAACTGTCCTGATGATTCGGTCAGGATATTGTCAATTGCAGCCGATTCTTTTTTTGAAATTAATTGTCCGCTTGCAGTTAAGTAAAACAGAAACGCAATTGTCGTCATTGTCAACGGTCTAAGTTTTTTCATTAGTGTTTCTTCTTGTTAGTCTTTGTGCGTGGCAAAGGTTGGCTCTTTTGCTTGCTTTGGTGTCGCGCGGGAATGTGCGGCAAGCAAATGTACCAATGCGGGTGGCCACTACTTTGTCGCGCCATTGTGCATAACGTTTATGTATGAAACGTGGCTGGGCTTTCGAAGCGCATCACTGTCCCAAGACACCAAACGTAATTTGAAAAACTAAACTGCAAATTAACACTGAACCCCAGCCATGTTTCATACATTTTGTTAGCGCTCGTTTAATCAAGTCCCAATCTTTGTTTTAACTCTGTCGGCCAGTCAATAGTTACATATCCATTGTCAGCTGGCTCATTTGGAAATATGTCGAACTTGCCGTCATGGAACCAATAAAAGTCCATGGTTATATTTCCAGGGTCTTCGTCATAAAACTTTTTTGTCATCTCTGCTAAAACAACAATCACTTCCATCACCTGATTGTTCTCTATCGGGTGAATGAAAGCTGAACCTTTTGTCGGAACAGCCACGATGCTTCCATGTGTTCCAATTGTAAAATTGGCATTTCGTTCTAGTTCAATGATATAACTCGCTGAAAAATCTCCGCTGAAAAACATGTAAATCGGGAATTTGTCGGCTAGCAGTGATTCTTTAATATCTATGGATTCCTTGGATATATTAGCAAACCCAATTTCGAATAATTCTGTCTCGGACTTAATCCACTCACCAATGTTTTCTCTGCGCACAAAGTGAAATTGTTCGTTAAAGTCAAGTATCAGAAATGTGTAAGTCTCTGGCAGATCAACCCTATTTACATAATCGTCTACTTGGTCAGGTGTAAATGTTGCTTTTGGCTTTAAATAGACTTTGATGAATTGAGATGCGTATTCAAAGTCTTTATATAAAAAGTCAGTCGCAAATGGAATCTCTTTCTGTTTGTCAAAATGTTCATTGATACAAATTTCCCATTGTGATTTGCTGTTTTGTACTAGCAACCTTACTAAGTTGTCAAGGTAGAAGTGCTTTTCTTGGTCACCGTGTTCGACAACTATTTCTCCGTCCCCTATGCTTATGATTCTATAGTCATTTGTCGTCAGATATTTTTTGCATAACTCAACAACTGAGTTATAGTCCCTTTGATTAATAAGTCCATCGTAACTTGTCGGTAAGGGAAGTGGTTTTTCTTTCTTAAATATATTAAACATCTCTGTCCAGATTAAATGAGTGCCAACGCTTACATATGCGCCGTTGCAGTTTACCTAAATATAGCCAACAAAGTGCTATGGCGCATATGTGGTGTTGTAGGCCTTTTCACTTACTCACAAATTCCAACGTCCCACCGAAACAATCATTCTCGCCTGTAAGAATACCTCGGTTAAAAAACGAATGTGCGTAGAGTAACATCTCCTTGTCGTCAGTCGTTCTCATCTTCCACTCCTTATTGACCTGTCCAGTCAACTGGTCGATTTTAGTCGTTGCTTCGAATTCTTTTAAGTCGGTCATTGAATATCGATCAAGTCCTAAATTATTAATGGCCTCGAGGCTCTTGAATTTAAAAGCCCTTGTCCGGTTGTTGATAGCAATCTTCTCGGCTTTCCTTATTGAATTGTCGTCATAACCCAGATTGTATTCTCGATGGATTGCTCCAGCTAAAAAGTTGCCTTTCGTGCAAATCTCTCTAGTCTGTCCGGTGTTCACGTCTGTAACATGAATAACAACAAAATACTGAAACGTACTTTCGTTCTCAATCGCCTTCTTGTAGTTGTCATACAACTTCCCTTCGTCAATTGTCGTCCAGGAAGTCGAAACTGCAATTGTCAATATTATCAATAAGCGTGTCATAACCTGTACAGTAAAATCGCCTACAACGCTGACATATGCGCCGTTGCAGTTTATCTTAAATATGCCACCAAACTGCAATGGCGCATATGTGGTGTTGGCCGCTGTTATGCCGTCCGTATTTTTCTTTGATTGTATTGGTGTTTGTCACACGCTATAATTTGCACCGCCCCTTTCTGGTCACCAAGTCGGATTTCGTGCTGGCCCGTCAAGTCAATTGTCACAGTGCTTTTACTTATTAACTCAAGAGCCTGTCGAACCATGTTATAATCTTTCACTCCGTATATCTTCAGTTTGTCAATCGAGAACTCTGCTCCTTGTTTGTCACGAAGTAGGAATGTCAAGGTTATTTTCTTTTGAATTGCGTCAAATTCTGAACTGACAACCTCTGGTCTCTTATCGTCCCAAAGATTTACTTGTCCCATAACTGTAAAAATGATCATTACCTTAAGTCATCAATATCCTAGTCATAATTGCAGCCAACGCTGACATATGCGCCGTTGCAGCTTACATTAAATATAGCGACAACCTGCAATGGCGCATATGTTGTGTTAGCAGGCGTCTCTATCGGAGGTTCACTTGCCTCGATGGTCCAAGCTCATCCATCCCAATACATCAAATTTATTTAGGTTCGCATTATATTTTAAACGTATCCCTAGGTCTCTTTCGTCGGTATCGATCGTCAAAATACAATCCGCAATCAGTTCGGCAGCTTCATCAAAAAGTAATTCTAACTTTTCGCTGTATGAGTCTGACTTGTTTCTTTCTAACCAATAACGATAAATGCCGACGCGATCCCGTAGTGATGCTGCCGTCCATTCTATTTTTTTAGCCATTCCTTGACCAGCTGTTTGACCTCCGAGTGAGAATAAACTCGACCAGCCTTGGCATCCTCCAATCCCGCCTGAATCGATCTCATTTCGTCATCAGAAAGATTGTATATCCCCTCCATCTCCGACTCAGCGGTCACCAGACGATAAATCTCCTCTAAGACAACTTCATCCTCTATTGCGGTCAATTTTTTGATTATTTCCAACTTAAGCTCCGTCGCTGACATCTCGTATTTTTTAATCTTGAATATACCGAAAATTTACCAAACAAGCTTGCCGCTAACGCCTTGTATATAAAACGTACCGGCACTTCAAAATAATAAATTAAAATTAACTGTGCCGGCATGTTTTATTCTTTGTTGGCGGTTCGTGCGAATTACCCCACTCTATTCCTTGTCCTCAATTTGAAACATCTTATCTGTTCGTTGAGTGTTGGTCGATTCACAGATACTTCTTAGAAGAGAAATCAATTTGTCAGCCTCTCTTGGCGGAAACATTGATTTTAAAAACTTCCGTTTTCCATTATAGTAGACAATGATTGTCTTTGTCGAGGCGTCACAGCAATCCATTCCGTCAAATTGCAAATCATCAAGTCCAATATCTTCAAGTTCATTGACAAGTTCCTTGTATTGTCGGTCGCTTACTTGCCCCGTAAAGTATCCAATCCTTGAAGTGTCGGGGTTATTCAAGTCTGTATTAATGTCAGGTGTGTTGTCCACGTACTCAGAATGAAGTAGAAGTGTCCGGTTGCTGTCAATTTGTGAATGGTAAGCAGGACATGAACCGAAACAACGGGATGTATGAAAAATAATCTTGTCCAACTTTACCTTTTCATATCGTCTACACCCGTCAAATATTAAAATTGAAAGGCCTAAAATAATGAGTCTTAGCGTCACAGTTTCTTTGTCAATAGTTTGCTTTCTAATCGCACATATAGAGAAAGTCACAAGTCTTTTGTTTGAGCATGACCGCCAACCTTTAGATTGAATTCGTATTCACCATAATTATACTTTTGTAGGTAAGTGGGTAACCATTTCGGGTATACGTCCT
>NZ_JBBCAU010000018.1:0-10909 GCF_037203685.1 Chryseolinea sp. T2 | reverse complement strand
ACAGGTTCCCCGGCAAAGGAAAAATCCTTAGCTTGTATTGTTTTCATAAGCCTGGAAGATTTATTTAAAATGATATGGTAATTCACTTTAAATATAGTCTCCAGGCTTTCCTTTTTTAAACATACAGGCTCCGGGATCGGAATACGATGTCTACAGATACGGGATCCCTCCGGGATCGGAATGGGTGAAATTCGTATGAAAATGGGGGTAGAAACGTCCGGATCGGTTGATAGCGGGTTCTGGGAAGATCAAAATCCGATATATTTGAAATGAAGTATGCCGTACGTGGTTCTATCGTAAGGCAAATGAGGGGGAGCGGCATTTTTAAATTTGATCAATTTAAATTCACTCCAAACACTGCCTGAATGAAACCGGCATGGAATAAATATTATCCTCTATTCCTTGTTATCGCGTGCTTCCAATACGTCTCACTGATCGCACAGCCTGGGATCGTTAATTTTAAACACATTTCTTATCATGATGGCCTGGTGCAAAGTCCTATTATGGGTTTGCTGCAGGACGATCAGGGCTTCATCTGGTTCGGCAACTACAAAGGCCTTACGCGGTACGATGGTTATGAATTCAAGACCTTCCAACACAATCCGACCGACCCCACGAGCCTCAGTAACGATCGCGTGAACACTGTCTTTATGGACAGTAAAAACACCATCTGGATCGGTACCTCGCATGGACTGAATCGCTTTAACCGCGGCCTCGAAACGTTTGAAACGATCGATCTCGACAATATAAAAGGTGGAACGAACTACGTTACCAGTATTGCCGAAGACAGCCAGGGGGACCTGTGGGTCGGGACGGCAGTGGGCCTTAAGAAATTGAACAAGGTCACGCAGGTTTTTGAGGATGCTTCGCTGACGGACAAGATTTCAATATTAGAGGAGTCGGTATACTCACTGTTTCTCGATAAAGAAGGGAACCTTTGGATCAGTACCAAGATTGGGCTTAATAAGTTTAATCCGCTGTCCAGAAAGATGATCGACCTGCCTGAAGTCATAAAGTCGAGCAAGTTGAGTCAGAACAGAATCGTAGTTATGCGCCAGACGCCAAATGGTGACATGTGGTTTGGTAGCGAAAAAGCCGGCGTCTTACGGTTCAACTCTGAAAGAAACGAGATTAAAACGTACACCTATAGCGAAGGTTGTTCCAACTGCATTGTGTCCGACTGGACCAGGGACATACTCGTCTATGATGACAACACCTTGTGGATCTCAACGCAGAATGGCATTAGTCAGCTGGACATCAGAAGCGATCACTTTATAACGTATCAACACGATCCCACCGACAACAATACAATCAGCGACAATCTAACGCGAAGTCTGCTGAAGGACCGCGCCTCGTGCGTGTGGGTTGGTACTTTCTCTGGTGGCATAGACTTCTTTTATCAAGGCAACTCCAACTTTACCAATATCGGTGAAGCTGTTGGTAAAAAGGGACTACTTCATCCGCTGGTCAACACATTGATTGAAGATTCAGATGGTACTCTTTGGGTGGGCACATCGGGAGGTGGATTGAGTCACATTGACAGACAGACAGATTCCTACAATCATTATGCGGTAAAATCACCGGAGAGGGGAAGAGTTGCCAATAGCGTCAAAGCGCTTGCTGCTGATAAAGAAAATATATGGATCGGCACCATTGAAGGATTGAGCGTCTTGCAAAAGTCGTCCGGGAAGATGAAACACTTTGATATCCCTGACCGTGGTCGACTAGGTGAAAAAATAATTCTCGCGATTGTGCCTGATGAAGGTGGCGCCTGGCTCGGTACGAATGGTGGAGGATTGAAATACTTTCGAAATGGCCAGACACTTCTTTCCTACTCCAACAACGGAAATGTTCAATTACTGATGGACGATTTCGTTACGGCGATGATCAGAGATTCAAGCAATTCGATGTGGGTAGGAACACAAAACGGGATTTCATTTTTTGATATTCAAAAGAAAGAATTTACGCATCATTATAGAAAAGATGTTGAACGTCCTGGTGAGATCAGTCATAATCACGTAACGACCTTTTTCCTGGATTCAAAGCAACGAATGTGGGTGGGTACAGAAAGCGGACTTAATTACTACGACAGGAAATCGAAACAATTCCATGTCGTTACCAATGTGCTTACCATTCCTGATCAATTCATTCACGCGGTTGCCGAGGATAAGGACGGGAACATCTGGTTTAGTACTGATCAGGGCATTGTAAAGCTATCGTTTAAAAAATTCAGCACCCCTTTCAAAGCGGAAGATCTGCAAGTAACACGGTACAAATTATCGGATGGCTTGTCGAGTGACCAATTTTCTAATTCATGTGGTTTGTCACTTAAAACAAAGGAACTGGTTTTTGGCGGCATGAACGGCTTATCGGTTTTTCATCCCGATAAAATACTCACGAATACCAATGCTGCCACCATTGCCCTGACGGAGATATTGATTAATAATAAAGCACTTCCGATTGGAAGCGAATCGCCCATTGCAAAATCTCCGACGTGTGTAGATGAAATGACCTTAGATTATAACCACGGTCTTGTAAGCTTCAAGTTCGCAGCGCTCAACTATATCAACCCGGCAAAGAGTCAGTATGCCATTAAACTCCTTGGTTTGAATGACAATGAAGAATGGCAGCAAATCGGGAATCAGCGGTTAGTCAACTTTACCAACCTTCCTCCCGGAGATTATCGCTTTCAGATTAAGGCATCGAATGATAATCAGATTTGGAGTGATCAAATCAGGGAAGTGAAATTAATCGTGCTACCGCCGTGGTGGCGGACGTGGTGGGCGTACATTATCTACGTGGCCATGACGATACTTGTCATATTACTTGTGATGGGGCTTTTGGAGTATCGCCGGCGTTTGCGCAATGACTTACAGATGGAACATCTTCAGAATGAACGTCAGCAAGAGTTGCATCAACTGAAGATGGATTTCTTCACTCATATCTCACATGAGATCCGCACGCCCCTTACCCTTATTCTGGGACCAGTTGAAAAGCTCGTGGATCACTATTCAGGCGAACGGTTCGCAACCAAGCAACTTCAGTTGATCCGAAGCAATGCTTTGCTGCTGATGAAACTCGTCACAGAATTGATGGACTTCAGGAAAGCCGAAGAGGGACACATGAAACTTTATGTGTCGCAGTATGATATTGTTCAGTTCTGCAAAAAGATATTTGGATATTTCGAGGGACTAGCCGTTGATAAGAATATCACCTACACGTTCCACAGCAGCGAAGAATCGTTGTTTGTGTATATCGATCCAAACCAACTTGAAAAAGTAATATTCAACCTTCTTTCGAACGCATTTAAGTTCACCCCCAACAACCGAAAGATTGCTCTCCAGGTGAAGAGTAACGATGACTGGGTTTGTATCGATGTGATTGATAATGGAAGAGGAATAAGTAAAACTGACCAGGAGCATTTATTCAAGAACTTCTTTCAAGCGGATGACCCCGGAAGGAAAAACGTGGGAAGTGGAGTGGGGCTTGCCTTTTCAAAGATTATCGTCGAACTCCACAAAGGGACCTTGTCTTTCAAGAGTGATGGATTGGCACGCGAAACGCCAGGTAACACAACATTTACCATATCACTGCGAAAAGGGACACAGCATTTTGATCAAACCCAAATTATTTCCAGATCAGCTTATGCGGATAGTAATGATGACTTATATGCTTTACCCTATCCTGCAGCTACTGATCGGGTGGAATCCAATACAACGTCGCAGCAGAAGTCAACGATACTGCTTGCAGAAGACAACGACGATGTTCGTTCATTTTTGGTCGACACGTTAGAATCAAAATACGATATCGTACAATTCACAAATGGATTGGATGCGCTCTCGTCTATGGAGCGCGAAATTCCTGATTTGATCATTAGTGATATTATGATGCCGGATATGGACGGGCTCACTTTATGTAAGTCGGTGAAATCTTCGGAGACGACAAACCATATCCCGGTTATTCTTTTAACAGCGCGGTCGTCTGTGTGGCACCAGGTGGAGGGACTGGGAGTGGGCGCAGACGCCTATATCGCGAAGCCATTCAATACGAAGATACTGGAGCTTACGATAAAGAACCTGCTGACGGCAAAGCAACTCATGCGCGAGAAGTTTTCGCATGAGCTGGTTCTTCAATCTTCCCTATCTTCTGCAACATCACATTCGCCGGAGGAGAAGTTCATCGCAAAGCTTATGTCCATCATTGAGTCGAAGATGGAAGATCCGGAATTCAGCGTTGATACCCTGGTGAGTGAAATAGGAATGAGCCGGTCTGTTCTTTACAAGAAAGTCCAAGCCTTAACGAATTATTCAGTTGCTGACCTTATTAAGGAGATGCGTTTGAAGAAGGCAGCGGAGCTATTTAAGCAGAGTACGATCTCGATAGCAGATGTGGCGTTTTCTGTTGGATTTAGTGATCGGAAATATTTCAGTAAGGAGTTTAGAAAGCAATTCAAGTTGTCGCCTACGCAGTATATTGAGGTTAATCAATCGAGGGGGTGATAGGATGATTTGGGCTATGCCCATAAGGCTATCAGTCGCATGATCACGGAGTACATTGGCAGAATCATCAGATAACTTGATAGCTTAATTCGTTTGCTGACATTGTTGCTGCGTTGCATCACAACCCATGAATAGACCATCAACCCAATAAATAGAATCCCCATTGCGGAAGAGATGTATTTGTCCCTGATCATATACGACCCGTATAAGAAGCCGACGATCAACAAGACGATAAAGTATTGATATTTTAGCCACACGGAGTTATTTGACTTATCTGTCAAAGGCATGATTTCTGCCAGCAGCATCTGCAATTCTTCTTTACGTTCGACAGATGCGGGGATTCCGATAGCATTCAGTGCACTCTTGCCCGTGATAGTAATGGACCCGTCGTTGTTTCGGGTGATGCTCTGAATGTCCTTAATGGCTATTGTAATAGGGGGAACGATGGACATCTCACGTGTGATGCTGTCATCGGCAATGGTGAGTTGATAAGATGATAGCGACTGCTTCATTCGCTGAAGTGAAAAATAATAGCTGATGGTCAGCGCAAATCCCGTAATGAGGAGTGTAAGTCCTGTGCTTAAGTCAAAGGAAGCGTCACCGGACAGGATCCTTGGCAGGACGAATAGAACCATAATAACGACTCCGGCCAGTGAGAGCAAGCGCGTGAGCAGGATCTTGTGAAGACCTTTAGCTGCATCGGGCGGCAGAATGAATTTTTTCATTTTGTGAGCAACGAGGTTAGAATTTGGTTGATGCAGGACACGATAGGCGAGAGAGGTGCCGGGGGTGTGTGCCTTGACGTAAAGATAGCAATATTAATATCGTTTGTTGATTGTAAATTCAAAGTCAGAAGATGATTGATTTTATTGTGTGCGTTGCGCGCGGGGATCGGGCGCATTTCATTTGAAGATGTTGAGGGTCGCGCGCGGAAGATCGATTTGAATTCGTGCTACATACAGAGGATCCCCTCCGGGGATCTGAATGCAATTTTGTTCGTGCGTTGCGTGCTACAGATAGAAGATCCCCTCCGGGGATCTGAATGCATTTAGCGTTTGATGATCTTCTCAGATTTGATTCTCGAATTGTTGTGATAAACAGTGATCAGATAGACGCCGGATGGCAGGGGTCTCATGTCGTAAAATGCTGTCTCAGACGACAACGGCATATCTTCAATATGCTGACCCAGCGCATTCGTGACAGAGATCCTTAATTCACCAGCGGGTAGCCCGGACGATATTGTCAGCTCGTCACTCACCGGATTCGGATAAAGTCTTATCCCCGTTGTAATTTCATCCGCGATGCCAACCACTGCGGAGGTTGAAAATTGCTTTCCTTCGCTAAAATCCGACGAGGCAAACCCCTTGTCAATCGACTGAACAGACCAGGTATATGATCCTGATTTAAGATTCTTCAACGTTACTGAATTCATGGAAGCATTTCCAGGTGTAACGAGCATCAGTTGACCGCCGCCGGTCGTATAGCTATTGACTAACAGTAAGCCATTGTTGTCGACTACACGCAAGTTGTATGTGAGTCCCGTGGAGGGAGTTTCAGCGTCTTCCGATCGGTTCCACGACAGGGTCACCGATCCATCGGCATTGTCGACAGTTTTAAGGCCGGTCGGGATAGAGGGTTTGTGATTTGGACGGCCCCAGCTCTCGGCGTACGTATTTCTATATACTGCGGAAACCTGCGTAACATAGTCACGCTGGCCTGACAGCACATAGTCGAGATCACCATCACGATCAATGTCGCCGATCGCTGCCTTTCCAAACTGTCTGCTCAGCAATAAGTAATCAATATTTGTTTCAATGAACCGCGTGCCGTCGTTGCGGTAAACCCGAGTGCGCGCGCTAAATCCGCCGAAAGGGTCTCCATAGGCAAACACGTCCAGGTCGCCGTCGTTGTCATAATCGCCCCATTCAACATTTACATCGTAGGTAAGTTGTGTCAACTCTGCCTTTTGGGCGAACGTCTTATTCTTTTCATTGTGATAAATACGGGTAATGGCAAACCCATTTCCGCCGGCGTTCTGGCCTGCCACGACGATGTCAGGGTATCCGTCGTTGTCATAATCGCCCCACGCCATGTCTCCCGTAAAGTTCAGGAACTCGTTGTTTGTTCCTTCCAGCGCGACAAACTCAACAGGTGTGAAAGTCTTATCCGAGTTGTTCTCAAAAATAACGAGCGTGTTTTTCATGTCGGACTTTTTCCTGTTAGCGAGAATGTCGAGGTCGCCATCGAGATCGTAATCTGCCCAGGCCTGCGTGCTTTTGATATGTCCGGAAAGTTGAATATTGACGTTGCGCGTGAATTTCCCCAGACCATCGTTGTCGTAGATGTGAATGTACGAGTCGGCCTGCACTAACAGGTCTTCGTCACCATCGTTATCATAGTCGCCTGTAGAAATGCCAGCCTGAGCTTTAACGGTTGTCGGTAGCGCCATCGCGGGCACTTTGGTAAATGCGGACCCACTATTGTTAGCGTATAGGGTAATCGTTGGATCAAACACTTCAGTACCATATAACAGCAGATCCAAATAACCGTTATTGTCGTAATCGATCCAGCGTCCACCCGCAATTGTCTGTTCAATCTGAATGCCCGAGTCCTCGAATCCGACGCCGTTAAACCGAAGCAACTTAGTTTTCCTGGTTAGGTGATCAGATACCACCAGGTCGAGATCACCATCGCGGTCGTAGTCGCCAAGTAAGTGTATTGTGATCGATGTGTTATCCGGCAGCCAATCTGTTTCCACAAAGGCGCGCGGGAACGTGGTGACCGGCAGTGATTCGGTCGCAAATTCGTCGGGATAGGCGCAGTTGCTGGCGACGACACGATAGATGTATGTTTGGTCGTGATACACGGCGATGGTATCACGATAGCTGGTAACATTGGCCGATACGGTATCGATAGCGTAAAAATACTGAAGATCACCTACCAACTTTTTGAAGATTATGAATTCATCCTCATTATCGCTGACGTCTGTCCATTGAAGGTCAACCCCCTGATCGGAAAATGCCTTAGCAGTGACATTTTGAGGGGCCACAGGAGCAGACCGCTCAATGGTGAAGCTTCGCTCTGAAGAGAAGGCCGAGCCCTTATAGCTGGCATCCAATGTTTGAACTTTCCAGTAATACTTTCCAGCCTTCAGACAGCTCAAAGTGTATGAAAGGTTGTTCCAGGCATTTCCGACGTTGTATAACTGACGGGTACCGTTGCTGAGAGCATGCGCGGGTACCACGATGGATCCGTCTTCACTTCTGACGGAAATATTATAGGTCAAACCGTTCAGAGGAGTCTTGTCATCACTTCCTGCTTGCCAGGAGAATTCTACGGATGATCCCGAGACGATTTCAGCAGCGGATGCTGGTGGGAGAGGAGCGGCATTTACTGAGGCGGAATTATTCATGAACGCGCCTGCCAGTGATAAGATGTCGAGGTCACCATCGTTATCAAAGTCGGCAACGCGCGCGTGTGCCCGTTCCGTTGAGGGAATCACTTCCGTATGTTTTGCAAAGGTGCCGTTTCCCTGATTCAGGTAGATAGCAGTCTCAAAATTCATCCAGGTAGAGGTCATTGCGCCACCGATGATGACATCATACAGTCCGTCGTTGTTGATGTCACCAAAGGCAGTGGATTCACCCCATGGAAAAGACTGTCCCGAATCGACGAAGTTTCCGTTGTCGTTCCTGAAGATCCGCGTGACGTTGCCCCCAACGTATTCAAGTGACTGAAACAACAAGTCGAAATCACCATCTGAATCGTAGTCAGCAACGACGCAACCTTGTGTCTGTACGCGATCAAAACTTAGGGTCGTGGAAATGGTTAAGGCAGGATAGTGACGTTCGAAGAATTTCGTACTGTATACCGATCCGGAGCCAGGCTGGCCGTCCGTGCGAATGATTTCCAGTTCACCATCATGGTCAAGGTCCCACCAGTTTGCATACCAGGTACCGTTGGCGGGAAAGTAGGGACCGTAGTCAACGATCTTATTGCCTCTGTTCAGCAACACGCCGTTGGACCCAGATGACAGGACATCCAGGTCGCCGTCTCCTTCGAAATCTCCGAGAAACAAGTCGCCGCGATAGGCGCCTTCCAGCAGCAGCGCTTCTGCCGAGGGCGCCAGCGCGGTTCCGTTGTTCAATAACAGGTGATGTGATGGCGTAGTGTGTCCTTCATAATTGCGGCCGGCATGCAGAATATCGATGAATCCGTTTCTGTCGATGTCACCTGCATCGATGGAATAACTGCCTGAGTTAAATCCGTATTGAGGGTAGTCGGTCCTCGTGAAGGTGCCGTTCTGATATGTATAAACGGACAGATTTTGGATACCCGAAACAATTCCATCAGGGTCTCCGTCATTGTCGAGGTCGGCTACGATGAGCTTGCCCTGGATGTGGTCGAAGCTGGTGCCCGTGGAGATTTGTGTAAAGGTTTGGGCGTGTGCGGTGGTGATGCCCATGGCTGTAAGGGCCATGATGGCGAGGAGTTTGTGCATCTGGGGGAATAACGGTTTTGTGTAAGGTACGAAAAGTTGGGGATAGCGGGAAGTGTGGGCGGGGGATGGATTCGGTTAACTATCGGGAATTTCGACCTTGAATTCGCCGTCCGTTTGTTGACGGAAGGAATCGGGAAGTTTTAAAATAGTATGTTAGCCAAACATTCGAACAAAAAGTTACGATGTACCTCCGTCCGTTTAAGAATGAATATCGAGAGCACGATTTTAAGTTGATTGCTGATACCATTGGAAAATACTTCGCCGTCAACAAAGCAAGACGGCCAACCTCCAAAACAATTGCTAAGTCGCCCGGCTTCAAACGGATCGACAAGATCGTCGATAAGGAGTTTGTTAATCAAAAAGCCTACCGGGAAAAATGGGGTAAACTGACATCCCATCTTGAGCAGGTATTTAAAACGTCAGTCTATGGTCGCCCGGATTTGCCAGGGGGAGGATTTTTTGGTGAGGTAATCATAGAAGTGGATAAGAAGCCTGACTTCATCAGGCAAAAGAGCCTGAAGTTCTACGTGAGCATACTTGGACCATTCTTCGCGATACACGGCGTTGACAGTTCAACAGCATTGTTAGAGATGGAAACTCTTCCCGCGCAAAACTTCAAGGCGTATTTTGACGCGATTCACGCAGTTACGATCTCTCCGGTTTTCGAGTATCAGGAACTATTCAGGAAGCTTGAAGATGAACTCAGATCATTCTTCCCAGGATATCGCTTTGTTCCCTATACAATAGGGATGTCGACGATCAAAAACATTTCCGTTGTGGTTGAATTCCGTGAACGTAGACCCATCGACACAATATATGAAGGTCTCTTTGGAACCGGTGCAGTTTACGATTGCAGAGAACGTGGTGACAGATACTATGGGATGAAAGATTGGGTAAAGCCGCTCAATAAGCGTGAGAAGTCACTGATTGATGTGGTTTCCAAACACATTGCTGATGCGGAAGATGAGACTACGATACATAAAGTCTGGAAGCTTCAGGAATGGAAGCGATTGGAAGGTTTTGAGACAGTTATCATGCTTGGAGGGATGGACGACTTTGATGTCGTCGATTTAACCGATAAGTCAAATTGCATCGTGATTTCCAATGAACGCGGAGCGCCATGGGGAGGAAAGTATAAAATCAGGAATGAAGTGATTGACTTTGGTACAAATGTTATGCTTCGGATTGTTGAGGTTTCAAAGAGCACACTTACACTCATTTTGGTTTTCAGTAAGAAACGCGGCGGCCGTGGGGATGACCAAGTAGAATTAAGGTTTGCGCCGTTGAAGAATAGTTAAGGTCGAAGCAGAATGCAATGTTTTCGAACACCTTGTATTCGGCTAACGCATTCTATAGCGATTGAGCTTATCTTTCCTTGACACTTAAAGAATTATGGATATTAGCCAATTTTCAATTGTATTGATCCGTAGGTAATCTTCCGCCTTTCACAATGACATTGCATTAGGTCCCGGAGGATGTATGTTTAAAAGGGGCTCTCTCCAACTTCAAATGTTACGAATTCGTGTTGCCTCTTCGGTATTGAAAAGGATATCATTTCTCCGCGGAGGAATTAATCACAGCACGCAACGCACGAATCGATCGATTGGATTGTGTGCGTTGCGCGCCGTTATTTGTTTGTGTTTCATCGATAGTGCGTGCGCGGCGCGCGGGAGATCGAATTGAATTGGTGCTACAGACAGAGGATCCCCTCCGGGGATCTGAATGCAATTTTGTTTGTGTGCGTTGCGCGCGGGGATCGGGTGCATGTCATTGAAGATGTTGAGGGTCGCGCGCGGGAGATCGATTGAAATTTGTGCTACAGACAGAGGATCCCCTTCTATGTTAAAAAACAACTTCCTTAGAGAGTATATTTTCTTTTTTGGCAGTTTAAAGGGTTGCAACTTTAAGT
>NZ_JBBCAU010000017.1:0-18558 GCF_037203685.1 Chryseolinea sp. T2 | reverse complement strand
ACACATCAAATCTCCCACGCCATAGGGTGGGTCAAACCATTAGCGGAATAGGTGGGTCAAAGCGTCCGGAATTATCAGTGGCGGCATCGCTTGACAACAATGCGCTTCAGCTCGCGGCGACAACGCAATGCGTAGTGATAGCAATGCCTGGTAGATCGCAATCGATATATGTTACCAGTGTTTGAACATTGGAGTTGTCATCAGATCATTTCTGGAAAAAAATCTTCGTTAAGTATCATTTTTTATTTTCAACACATTGGCAGATGTGATGGATCGAGGTTCAAATTGCTACAATCGTTTGTAGTTATATGCCAATTGCATTGATGTTTAAACTTATCAAATCACTTAAAGTTTCGGAATGATATTCTTATGCGTCGGGATTGGGCAGTTATAACATCGTAGAAAATTCTCGTGTTTGATTTTTACTACATTTGGTTAACATCAAATTATCGTAGTTGTGATTAGGATAGTTCGATTTATCGTTGCCTCTATTATAATCTTAACCGGGCTCACCTCTTGTGTGAGTGTGAAGAAGGCGCTCTATTTCAATGGAGTAGAAAATGGTGCGATTGCAGACGCGCCGGTTGATCTTGAGCCAGTAATTAATCCGAATGACATTTTAAAGATTACAGTAAGTTCTTTGAATCCCGACGCTTCAGAGATCTTCAACATGTCAATGAAAAATTACGTCGCTGTCCAAAACACTCCGACTACTACCCAGGCTGAGGGTTATCTTGTCGGGCTCGACGGATTAATCAAGTTACCGATACTCGGTGACGTGAAGGCAGCGGGTCTTACAAAGAAGCAGTTTGAAGCTGTGATTACTAAGCTTCTGTTGGATCGCAAACTTTTGGTCGACCCGATGGTAAATGTTCGCTATTTAAATTTTCGTGTATCGGTATTGGGCGAAGTAGCAAAACCCTCTGTTGTCACTGTGCCGAGCGAAAAAATTTCGCTGCTTGAGGCGCTGTCACTCGCCGGTGATTTAACGGTTTATGCGCGTAGGGATAACGTGATGATTATTCGCCAGGAAAATGGGAAGAAGGTGATCAGCAGAATGAATTTGAATTCATCTGATCTTTTATCATCGCCATACTACTATTTGAAATCTAACGATGTAGTATATGTGGAGCCGAACCGGGCAAAGGTAGCATCGACCGGGCAGGCAGTAGTTTGGTTGCCAGTTATTTTTAGTGCATTCACTTTCGGAATTATCGCTGTTGATTATCTGAACCGCTAAACGTCATCGCCATGATAAAAATAAACATGCAGGCTGAATGATAAACAGTAGTCTCGCGCATATTGTCCTTCATCGGTTTTTGCCCTACTGGCCACTTTTTGCTGTGGCATTGGTGACTGGCTTTGTCGGTGGTACTGCATACCTGAAGCTGGTAACACCGGTCTACGAAATCTCGGCGGTGGTCCTGATCAAGGATGAGAACAAAGGCGTTGAAGAACCATCGATGATTGAATCGCTGAACGTGTATGCATCGAAGAAGATCGTGGAAAATGAAATGGAGGTGATCAGATCAAGAACATTGGTTCGGCAATGCGTTGAGAAGTTGGGATTGTGTGCTGCGGTTTTTTACCAGGATGAATTCGGATTGAGCCGATCTGGCTATGAGACCTGTCCGGTGGTAGCTGAAGTACGCAACCTGCGACCACGTATCACGCCCATACCGCGTGTCGATTTCATCTATGACGAAAAACAGTCCACTGTGCGACTTGGTGCCGAGGTATATCCCTTGAATGAGTGGCGGAAGTTCGGCAATATGGAAATTCGGTTCGTCGCGAATCCGAATCTGGTTGAACGTGGAGAAGGCCCATTTTTTCTTTCCGTTCTTGATCCGCGTTCCGTCGCAGATGACATTGCGCGGCGACTCGAAATAATAGCCACGAGCAAGCTTGGTACTGTAGTCACCGTAAAGTTACGGGATGCCGTGCCTTCGCGGGGTGAGCAGATCGTCAACGCTGTGGTTGAATTGTATAATTGTGCTACATCATCCGAGAAAAGCGGTCTGGCAGCCAGCACTCTTAGACTCATTGAAGAGCGAATTCAGAACGTAGAGGCGAGTCTGGATTCTGTCGAGAGAAGCATTGAAGCCTATAAGTCGAATCGTGGCATCGTCGACCTTAGCGAACAGGGAAAACTATTTCTTCAAAATGTTGGAGACAATGATCAGCGGCTGATTGAGATTGATATCCAATTAGCAGTCCTGACGAAGATCGAGAAATACATCACAGCAAAGAATAACGCGGAACGTCTCGTACCATCCACGGTAGGGCTTGCCGACACACGAATTGTCTCTCTGTTAGAGCACTTATTCGAAGCGGAAGTTCAATACGAGACATTGCGCAAAACTACGGCTGAAAATAATCCGATCCTTGTAGCCTTGCGGGACGAGGTGGAGAATTTACGCCCATCAATCCTCGAGTATGTTAAGAACCAAAAAGTCAGTCTGGTGGCAAGCCGGGATAACCTCAGTTCGTCCAACACGAGATACGAGACGGTGCTAAGCCAGATACCGCAAAAGGAGCGCGAACTCCTGGAAGCCAACAGACAGCAGTCTATTAAAAATGATGTGTATACGTTTTTGTTGCAAAAGCGCGAGGAAACGGCGCTGGCATATGCGTCATCTACATCTGACGCAATCCTGATTGATGCAGCCGAGGCATCGTTGTTTCCGGTAGCACCTAATAAAATGATTGTTTACAGTGCAGCGATGATAGTGTCGATGCTTATAGTGGTTTCTTTTATATGCGCGAAGGAAGTATTAACCAACAAGGTCTTGTTCAGAAAGGACGTGGAGGCAGCGACTAGCTATCCCGTTATGGGCGAGTTGTCGCACGCAAGGGTCGGCCACAGCGTGTTTGAGTCTGCGAGTATGTCCAGAATCAGAGAACAATTTTGTCAGTTACGGTCGGCTATTCGCATGAGTCCAACTGATCCGCGTGTGATCATGGTAACGTCCAGCATTAGCCGGGAAGGAAAGAGTTTTGTTTCGTCGAACCTGGCCAGTAGTCTTGGTCGTCTGACTAAACGGGTGATATTGATTGACTTCGATCTTCGGAGTTCAAGACTTACTCATCTGTTTGAGCTCACCGCTAACCTGGGCGCTTCGGATCTACTAGTCGGCCGGTCTACTCTGAACGAGGTAATTTTTGAAACAAAAATACCATTCGTGCACATTATTCCAACAGGTAGGTCTGCTGGGAATTCCACTGAAATCCTTTTCAATGGTTGCATTCCACAGCTAATTGAGCAGCTCAGAGAACGGTACGACTATGTAATTCTTGATTCCCCGCCGGTGCTTCCAATTGCGGATGCATTTGTTGTTGGTGCCTGTGCGGATATGACACTTTTAGTCGTAAGGCACAACAGGACTTTGATTCAAATGGTGGAAGCACTTGATTCAAACGAAAGGCTTCGTGACTTGAAAAACGTGCGGATTGTATTTAATGATGTGAAGACGCGAGGAGCGTCAGCAATTGTAGGCTATGGATACGGAAACAATGACGCGTATGACAAGAGATCCGCATTGTTTGAATCAAAGTCTGTCTTCAGAATACTGGAATAACACAAGGTATTAATAAGTCGTTGGTATTTAATCAGCGTTCGATGAGATCAACTGTAATTTCGGCATTAGCTTCCTGGAGAGCGCTGGTGAACAATGGTTCTGAACGCAGCAGGAAAGCGAAGAAGAACATCATCGCTTCTGTCGTGGTGAAAGGTGCGCAGGTACTGATCAACCTTCTGCTCGTTCCCCTTACCATCAATTATGTCAATACAGAGCGATATGGTGTTTGGCTAACGTTGAGTTCATTGGTGATGTGGATAAACTTTCTGGACATCGGCCTTGGCCACGGGATGCGTAACAAACTGGTGGAGACGAGCGTGACTGGAGATGTCGTTAAAGGAAAGATCTTTGTAAGCACGACCTATGCAGGGCTTGCCGTGGTTGCCGGAGGCTTGTTACTGATATTTCTGATGGTGAATCCGCTCCTGGACTGGCAGGTCATTCTAAATGCGGGGAGCGTCCCTGAACAAACATTGAGCAACGCCGTGCTTATAGCGTTCAGCGCATTCTGTTTTCAATTGGTACTGCAGAACATTAATTCCATATTTATGGCCAACCATGATCCGGCGAAGGCATCTTTGGTTAATCTTGCAGGGCAGACGTTAACAGTAGCGGTGATTCTTGTGCTGGCACAATTCAGAACAACCGACTTCCTTGAGCTGGTCTGGATTCTAACTGCGATTCCACCTTTGACTCTCCTGATTTCAAGTATATACCTGTTCAGAACATCATACGCGAAGTTCCGTCCGTCACTCAATCTCATCAGGCCAGCTTACGCGCGTGAGCTGCTCACGCTTGGGGGAAAGTTCTTTCTGATTAACATCGGCGTAATCATTCTATATCAGTCCGACAATATACTGGTTGCACAGATCTTCGGATCAAAAGACGTAACTACGTTTAATATAGCCTATCGGTTGTTCTTTACCATCGTAATGGTTTTCACCGTTTTCCTCCTGCCATTCTGGAGTGCCGTTACAGACGCATACCTTAAGGGCGACCTGGAGTGGGTCCGGCGTTCCAGGTCTAAGTACATGAAATTGGTGGTTCTCCTTTCCGGAGGCTGCATGCTGATACTGGCGTTGTCGGATAGAATCTACAACTTCTGGTTAGGCGGAGCGGTGAAAGTACCGTTTCATCTTTCCTTCTTCATGGCCATCTACGTCATCGCCTATATGGTTCACAGCTTACATGTTAATATCCTGAATGGAATTGGCAAGATACAACTGCAACTATGGCTCGTTGTGATTTGTGCTGTTGTGAATGTAGTGCTGGCCATCGTGTTATCGGAGA
This sequence comes from Chryseolinea sp. T2, assembly GCF_037203685.1. Taxonomy (NCBI): domain Bacteria; kingdom Pseudomonadati; phylum Bacteroidota; class Cytophagia; order Cytophagales; family Fulvivirgaceae; genus Chryseolinea; species Chryseolinea sp. T2. Next base: position 13,690 of record NZ_JBBCAU010000017.1, on the reverse strand, counting down.
TAGTCGGCCTGCCAGGTATCGTGATCTCCAATATCGTGATTTTCGTGATCATGACGGTAGTGCTGGTAGTTCAATGTGAGCGACAACTTGCCGGAACGGCAACAGGAATATGGAATAGATAGCAAACATAAAAAGGATCTCATTGAAGAGGTATTATCACATATTGGTATTTTTGATCGTCGTTTCAAGCTACTTTCAAAATTCGGCGATCGGTGATATAATTCCGCTAGGTCTGAGCTTGGTATTGACAGCACATTGTTTACTGCAACGCTTCGAGCGCCCTTACATCGCCACTGAGTTTTTGGTACTGCTTCTGCCCATTGTGTATGGGCTTGTCCTCGCCGTGAACAGCAACAGCTACCCGGTTTTCAAAGACGCTTTCTTATTTGCCATTCCTTGCGTGCTGCTAATAGCCGGTTCGGTGACGATGAATGTACTCTCCTGGGAAGAGTATGGTGCCTGTCTGATAATGGCTGGTACCACGGTTTCTCTATTGGTGATGGCCGAAGGCGTACGCTCTCTGGGAATGACGGCTGTTCTCGATCCATTCGCAGCACGATACATTAATGAAAATCCAATTGGCAACCCTGCGCCAGCGTTGGCAATCGCGCTTTTGATTTATCGTAGTATGATCAGTAAGATAACGATAGGGTGGGGTAGCGGGTTATTGTTATCCGTTAATGGACTAGGCTTGTACATGTGCGCGTCGCGGACGTACATCGTTATTCTGCTTTTATTTTGTGCAGTTGGATTAATTTATCGTTTTGGACTGCGACGCGTTGCGTTGTCATCAGCGGCATCCGGCCTAGTTATCGTCTTCGCGATGACATTCTTGGAGCAACCAGTAAACGATATGTCCTTTCTCGGAAAGGTGATGCACTCCACCGCTGAGGTCTCGGGTGGTGGTTACGACGGCATAGAGGACATTGTCCTTAGGTATCGTGGCTACGAATCAAACACGGCGTTCAGGCAGTTTCAAAGTGAAGATGGCCTTCGTGTTTTGTTAGGAAGACTTGGTGCTCATGTTGACCTGCAAGTGTTTTTGAATTTAGGCGGCACTGAGTTCCGCTATATACCGTTGTTTCATAACGGATACATCTTTCTCTTACTCAAGTCCGGCGTGGTGGGGCTGATGATTTTTTGTACCGTGTTTGGATTGATCATCATCAGGTTTGGCTATCTGCTTTTTGTAATGCCTCGTGGCAGTTCCTTCGGTGTAATTGCATCGATGCTGGTGTCCGGTACGATTGCGTTAATGTTTTGCAATTACGTTGTGTATAGTTTTTTCAATTGTGAGTCAGCGGTGTTACTGATCAATACCGGGTATTGTTTTGCAGTGGCTCAGAATCTGACTGTTCATAACGAAGCGCATCCGGCTTTGTCTCTTAACGCAACAAAGGTCTGATTACAATTGATTAAAATAAAAAATGTATGTCACATCCGCCCCGTATTTCGATCATCATCGCTACCTACAATGCCTCGGTCCTATTGCCCGACTTGTTGGACAGCATCAGCAAGCAGGATTACCCCCATTGCGAGGTGGTCGTGGTGGACGGTGGCTCGAAGGATGACACCTTGCAGGTGGTTCACCGTTATGGCGACCTGGTGACTTCCTGGATCAGTGAACCTGACAGAGGTATCTTTGATGCCTGGAACAAGGGCCTGCGTTTGGCAAAAGGAGATTGGGTGATGTTCCTGGGAAGCGACGATTGTTTGTTGCCGGACGCACTTAATCAGTATGTTTCGTTTATCGACTCGCTTGACCACGAAGTGGATTTTATTTCGTCACGGGTATACTACACAGACAAGAATCTCGTGCCGTACCGTGTGCTGGGGTGGGCATGGGAATGGCCCAGATTTCAACGGGAAATGACTGTAGCGCATCCCGGCTCTCTGCATTCCAGAAGGCTCTTTGAAAAATACGGCGTCTTCAGTACAGCGTATCGAATTGTAGGTGACTACGAATTCCTGCTGAGAGGCAGGAACGAACTGCGAACAGCCTTTATGGATAAGGTTACCGTAAGGTTTCGCGAAGGTGGCAGCAGCGACAGCTATGCCGCCATAAGGGAATGTTTCCATGCATCGGTAAGCACAGGGAAATCACCAGTCGTCAGGTCGCTGCTGTACACGTTTTCGGTTTACGTCAAGTTCTCTATCAGAAAATTCTTAAGGAAGTTCAATCTGAACCTATATCTGCGCCGACAAGAAACCTAAACGATCACATGAAATCGATTTTAAACTTCATTATCTCCAGGATCAAAAAGGAGAGGTACGTCCTCGATCATCGAATTCCGAATTCTTACATGTTACTCTACTCCATGGCGCGTGTGATGATGGTGATACGTGGGAAATTGTCTTTTATCCGGCACAAAGGCATCTTGTTCATCGGTAAGCGCGTAGAAATAAAGGCGCGATCGAAGATGACATTTGGTGTGGGGGTTACGTTGGACGATCATACGTACCTTGATGCACTATCGTCCGAGGGTTTGCGTTTTGGAGATAGTGTGTCCGTAGGCAAGCGGACCGTCATTGAGTGCACCGGTAACTTAAAGCATCTTGGCAAGGGTATGATTGTGGGGAACAACGTAGGATTGGGCATGGATTCGTATTACGGTTGTCCCGGCGGCATTTCGATTGGTGACGACACCATTATTGGCAACTACGTAAGCTTTCACGCCGAGAATCACAATTATAAGGACCCTTCGATTCCTATTCGACTGCAGGGAGTGAATCACCAGGGCATCGTTATCGGCCGCAACTGCTGGATTGGTGCAAAGGCGACGATTCTCGACGGCGCCGTCGTTGAGGACGGGTGTATAATTGCGGCCAACTGTTTGTTGCCAAGAGGACGCTACAAAGCAAACTCCATTTATGGCGGAAACCCTGCGAAGTTTATCAAAGAGCGCAGCATTAGCATACCCGAAGACAATGGGGTTCTTACGGTCAGGCTAGACGCCGTTGAGTTGCGCGCCACTGGCAAAGGCTGATGGTAGCGAACTTGTTATTACCTGCGATGATTTATTATAGCTGCCCGCTCGTCTCAAAGCGTGTTCAGCATTAGCGAGATCGAATCCATTGATTAATGTCGTTGTCTCCCGAATGTTGGTTTTGGAAGACGCCCCAAAAAGGATAGAGCACACATTCGGCAGGTTGCAAACATATTCTACCGCCTCGGCGGGTGGTATTGCGCCGGCCGCCAATACCTGCATGGCGATTACGCGTATCTTCAATGTCCGCAGGCATTCTTCATACGCTTCCCGACCTCCGGACATCCTGAATCCTATTTTGTTAATCGAGGCGCAGATGATGGGATTCTCAATACCCGCATCTAGTAGTTGGGATGCCAGCTTGGGCAAATTCATCGTGATGAAACCCGCTTCAGCATGATATTTCTTCTCTACATACTTATGAAAATGGATTAGCACATCGATCATGCCCAGACCGAGGAGCAGGTCAGTAACCACATTCTGCAGAAAAATGACAGGCGTCTTTAGTCCGGCGAACATTTTCATTTCGGCGTCCACCAGCAGCTCCATGATGGAAAAATAATCTTTTGATAACATCGCCAGGCCACCCTTGAAAATTGAACCCATAAAATTGCCGGGGACAAATTCTTTCAAAGTGCCTACAATGCCTAGCTCAGTTACCGCGTTTGCATATTTGTGGGCGTATGGCATACAAGGGAAGATTTTAAACTCTCCATACTTCTCCGGATGCACCCTTACGTAGTCGCATAACAAACTGATCCTGTCGTGCGTCGTACACATAAAGGTTTCTACGCCAGCAGCGCGTGCATGGTCGATCGTGTTAATGATTGCTGCGATGTTATTAAACCGAATAGACTGCTCGCGTGACTTCTCATCGCTCAAATGGTTGACTGCAAAAAATTGATTGTCGCCAAAAATTATTCTTTCCATAGCAATGATATTAGTTACTGTTTTGTTTGATCAGAGTTATCACGTGGTCGGTTTCCCAGGCGGATCTGAAAGTGTTTACCGAATTGGCAACGTTGCCCGACATCGCCTCGACGAAATAGTCCAGCTGAGCGGAGTATTCTTCACCCCGGAGATAGAAGTCGACGTTGTCAGTAAAGTCTGTTACGTACTTAATGTTCCATCCTTTGCTATACCCCTTAGGGACGTCATTTGTTTTGAAGTAAACCTTTATCTGCGTGGCATCACACACGGCTTTCCCTTCACTGCCGACAATGGTGATGGAGGTAGACATCTTACGATAGGATTCGTCGCTCCAATTAACGCTGATAACACCGGAAAGATCATCTTCGGTTGCGACAAGGGCATAGACTGCGTCTTCCACATCGTTTGAGTAACACGATTTGAGAATGCTTCCTTTTACTTTCTTTATTGGGCCGACCACATCATTGAGGAGGTCTATGACGTGTGAAGCATAATCCATAAGGCAACCGCCTCCTTCTTTCGGATCTCCCCGCCAGTTGCTGTTCTTGGGGCGTGTCACCACCGGGCCATAGGCTTCTCCCTGAAAGTGGAACAGGTCACCCAGATAGCCACTGCCTATCAGTCTTTTCAACTGTCTGAAGGTGCCGATGAATTTGTTGTGGTAGCCCACCTGATTAACAATCTTTTTTTCTTCAACCAGTTTGACCAGTTCAAGACCTTCAATGCTGGACAGTGATAACGGCTTCTCAGCGAAAACATGGCGCTTTTGCGTTACCGCTTTCTTCACGAGGGCGCTGTGATACTTCGTTGGAACCGCCACGACGACAGCGTCGGGATTTGCCTTGTCCAGCATTTCATCATAATCAGTAAAGCATGGGAACTTTGAATAACGCTTTAACACATCGACTACAATCTTCGAACTATCGCAAACGCCTACGATATCAACCTTGGGATGGGCGCCAAGAATTGATAAATGGGATATGCCCATTTTTCCTGCTCCTACAAGTGCAACTTTTCTCATGTTAGCTGGGGGTTAAGGGTATTAGAGGTTAGTACATTTTGATATTTGGATGCGATGATATTCCAACGATACTCGTGATCTGCAATTTCTTTAAGCTTTTCGGCCATTGAATCAAGATCCAATCGCTTGTAGTTCTCAACCAGGCTTAACAGGTCGTGACTGTCGCGAAAATACATGGCTGAATGTCGGGTGGTATGTTCATTATATCCGGAAGCAAAGGCAAATACTGGGAGTTGAAGGAACATCGCCTCCACCAGCGAAGGATTAGTACCTCCGGCAGAGTGACCATGGATGTAAATGGTGCAATTGCTTCGCAGCGTGTTAAGTTTTTTTCTATCATAGATAGCGTCGAGAAGAACAAGCTGACGCTGCCCGGAGTACAGTAGCCTTAAGTTTCTGCCGTAACCGGAGTTGTTCCAGTTGCCAACCATGACCAAAGGCAACGCACTTTGTTGTCGAAAGGCATCGAGGATCATTTCGATATTGTTATCCGGCTGAATCCTTGTCACAATAAATGCGTAGGGTTTGCCTAAGAAACCGTACTGCTGTTCATCGTTCTCGTCCCATTCTTCTTTTGTAGCCTGGTCGCCACCGTAAGCAATCAGCGAACTGGACAATCCATATCTTGTTTTGATATATTCCTGGATTCCTATATTGTCCGATACGATGCTTCCGCTGTTGCGTACCAGCATGACCTCACAGGTTTTGATGACGTTGCGCGCAAAACCAGACCACTTGTTTCTCGTCCAGTCAAGGCCACCAATATTGACAACTATTTTCGATCGGTAGCGCCGAACAAGAGGCATAACGAACCCGGCGCCGAATCCAAGAAACAATACTTTGTCGAACCGTTTAATAGCATGAATAAGCGCGATGCTATCATATACCATCCCCATTGCCCCGTGCGAGGTAATGGGCAGATAGTGCAGTTTTGCGCCATTAAATTGATGCTGAGTGCTTGGCATGTCCTTAGACGAACAATACACCGTAATTTCGAATTCACGCGAGAGATATTCCACGAGTTGTTCAGCAAGCGTTTCAAATCCTCCGTAATTATTCGGGATACCTCTTGTTCCGACGATGGCGAGTGTCATAGGCTATGGATTTGCTGCAGTTCTTTGTTTATCGATTTCTCGGGAAGAAGACTTAGATAGCCGTCCATCGTTTGCTGAGCGGCAAGTCGCCACGTATAGTGCTGAAGTATATATTCGCGCAGCCCGGGCATAATGGGATCGTTATACGCTCGTGTGACAGATTCCCTGATCGATTGCACATCATCGGGTTCACAGTAATAAGCATAATCTCCAAAATATTCTTCCGTATCGCCCTTTCGTGTAATGACGATATTGCAATTCATGATACCCGCCTCCAATGAACTAAGACCGCACGTCTCGAACCAACTCGGCAAGACGTGAACGCGGGCTGACTTGTAAATACTTGCCAGTTCGCTGTGTGTTATGTGTGGTACAAACTTAATTCGTGAGCACGTTGCTGCCACCGCTTTGCATTCTTCATAGTAGGAGAGCTGGTTGAGTGCCGGCTTTCCGATGATGGTCAAATGGTAAGGAGTGTCGATCACTGCCTTGATTAAATTCAATTGATTCTTGCGCCCTTCAATTCGTCCTACACATATAATGTGATTCGCATATTCTCGGTTTACTTCGACAGAGTCGTTGAATTGTTCATCGTCTACCGCATATACCACCTTACGGTAGTTGAAGGTTTTGTTCAGTGCAGTTTCGAAACGCCGCTGTTCGCTGTGTGAGTTCGGTAATAGCAAGTCAGCACAGAGCGCAGCTTTCATAACAGACTGTCGCTGACCGTGAAGGAGAAAGTATCTGGACTTGATCTTATCACCTTTAAAGGCATAACGCGCCAATGATTTTATGTATTCAATCTGCCAGTCGTCGAATTGCCGAAGCAACAATCCGGACATCCCGCGACGTTGCGTTTTATCATACGCGGAGAAGTCAACAAATACAGGAGAAATGACAATTTTCGGCCCCTGGCGAAGGTGAGTAAGAATGTCATCGGGCCGGATGATGTTGAAGAAGTGGATGATATCGTATCGCTCATGGTGAATTACGTCGTCGGCAAGCTTGATATCTACGTGAACTTTTAATTTCCGCAGATACTTGGCCGTCATGAGCACCTGAGTGGTATCTCCTCCGGGTGAAGTGTACATCGTACTTCTTGCGATCATTAAAACGCGAAGCATGTCGGGTAACTTAGGTAGCGTAGTACAGTGTGAAAAGGTCGAACTAAATCAACACTAGATGCAGTACGGAGATATACATAACTGAAGCACTTAATTGATTCGCGTTATGTAAGGCACTATAAAGTAGCTGAATTGATGTTGGATTTTAAAATAACTATTCAAGTTTATTTAGATGTTTAACTTCATTTATGTGCGTATAGCCCGACAATTGTATTTTGTAAATTGCATTGGCGCCTAGCCATAACGCTATTTATTTATCCTGATTTGTAAGCGGCGACGTTGGCTCAGTGATTTTACTTCATTCGTTTGCGCAGTGTTCGAAAAGTTGAAGCAACGGTTTAATATTTGGGACGACGAAGGAGTAGACGTTGGTGTTATTGAGTTCGATACAGTATTAATTGTTGCGTGAAGTAGTTGTGACTTGAATAAAATGTTTGTTTAACCGTTTATGTTACGTAATCAGCCACCGAATAATCACGAGAAAATTTTCGAATACGATTGCGTCAGTTAAGCTTCAGTGTGGACTTGGTTAACTTCGTAGCGATTTTGTTTTTTATATATACAAAAGATGAGGCGCTGTTAGTTGGTAACGAAGGTTGTCTATTGCGAAAGAGTTTATAATGCTGCGGGTGTTCGTCTGATTCTCGTCTGCCTGATGTGCCCGGCGTTTATATCATCAGCATCTGTGTTTGCAAGCGCTCCTTACGCTGACAAGGTCGATGGGGTGAATGTTTACGATTTGATTGACGTGGTGGCTACGGATAGAGAAATTCCTCTTACTATTGAAAGATGTGCTGCACAGTGGTGATGCAACACCACTTGAATATAAAATCTTAGAGTTGAATGAAGACCGTGAGCAGATCTACGGTAGACACGGCACAAAGGCTAAGAATTCTGACGCAATGCGCCTGATGCCAATAGCTGACAGCAAACGCGTGAATTATTGGGGCGTTAAGATTGGGGTGAAGCCGTTGAATGCGAGCAAGTGTGAAATATTAATGTTTTAGTTGCGCTTTCACCACGACTATAGTTGCCAACCGTTGGGTGAAAGTAAAGAGGCGTAATATATGCATCCCCCTTCTGGGGTTCTTGAAGTGCGTTATGTGCAGGTTAAAAGACCGTCGACCTGAAGAAACATATTAGGTTAACCTAAACCGCATTAACCATCACTAATAGAAATTGTTCGGTGCCCACAAGGTCCCCCATATGACCCGTTCAGGTGTGTAAACTCTCATAGGGAATACGCCCTTTGGATTGAGGCATGGAATGTAGCCACCCTTTGGTTCCAGGCAGGGCATGTCGTCTCCTGAAATTATTTCTTTTGTTGATTTGATTGTTCGGCGCCATGCCGGTGTCATATTGAAATTGTCCGTTGCTCTGACGCTCCATGTGCCGGTGAATTTGTCAGCGAACGTGTAATTGCCAAAATCGCCAAGCTTTTGATTTTCTCTTTCTACATTCTGCCTGGTCCCTGGCTCAATTCTTTGATGACGGTTAACTTGTGAGTATGCCGGGATTGCGCTCCCAATACACAAAGCAAATAATAGTGTTGTTGTTTTCATTTGTTTGAATGTTAGGATGAATGCCTGCCCAATCATATTTAATTTATTCTGGTCAGGAACGGAGAGGAACGGAGACGCTTTTTACAGCAGGTCACCCAGATTCAAAATGACATACACCAACATGCGGATGGTGCCTCGTGTCTCATAAATATCGGGATGCTTTTCGCGGTTTTTCAAGATCCAGGAGCGACCCCATAATATCAGAGAGGTTAATACAACGGTGAGAAGTAAGGTCAACCACAACATAATCTTAAAGGTTTTGTGATCTGAAGATAACGAAAATTCCCGTTCAAGCAGCGTGCTCCCGGGCGGAGCGGGCAGCCGCCAAAATCCAAAGCTTTTGACCAAAGATCCAAAATAGGGCCAATTACAACCTCTAACGGGATTTATATCCGACGGGAATAGCCCGGCGTTATCCTATTTCCCGGGACCCCGATTGAAGAAAACACAAAGACCATCCTTGCCTGCAACGGCAATATCTTTCCAGTCATCGCCGTTAAGGTCAACAACCTGAAAGTTCAATCCCGTGCCTTTGCCTTCGCCGGGCGGGCCATAACTGATCACCTGTTTAACAAATGAAGAACCGTTCCACCGGAAGTAATACAGACCCAGTGGATCGTGAGCCCCCGGATCGTTGTCATCGTGTGCGCGGTAGCGTTTACCGGTGATCAACTCGGGCTGACCGTCCTGGTCGAGATCAGTCCATTCCATTGTATGATATTGCGAATTGTGAGGATCGATTTCATGTTGCTTCCACGCGCGCGTTCCATCATTGCTGCGTACCTGTTCCAGCCAGTGAAGTCCATAGTCGTGCCCTTGTCCGATGATGATGTCCGATAATTTGTCACCATTGACGTCCGCTACAATGAGGGGAACGCTAACCAGTGCAAACTTAAACTCTTCATGGAATGTCCATGTCTCAGTAAACGGATTTTCCGGGGCTTCAATCCATCCATTTTCTACCACGAAGTCTCCCCGGCCATCGCCGTTAATATCTCCGAATCCCAAACCGTGCCCATGCATAGGGGCGATTTGTATCGAGTCGAATTGAGCATTATTGCTCAGGCGATAGATGCGCAAGGGCTTGCCCGGTGTGTTGGGTACCAATTCGAAGGTACCATTGCCATCGATATCCCAGGCACGGGTAGCTTCAATGTTCCCTGGCTGACTGATAACATGATGTTTCCATTCTCCATCCTTGCCAGGGTTCTCGCGCCAGAACAGGGTAGCACCAAACCATCCTCCGGTGACTACGTCTGGAAGTTGATCACCATTCACATCCATGACAATGGCTGAAAAGTCGTCATAGTATTCACTGTGACGGGGAATGGTTCCGATGAACTTGCGTGAAATGAAATCGGGTCCCTTGTACCAGAAAGATCCGGACAATAGATCAAGCGTACCGTCACGGTCTACATCGAGGACGGCCACCGACTCAAACGCCTCGGCAGCGACAAAGCGCCTATCAAATTTCAGGGATGTAGTTTGAATTTCATCGTGACTACATCCCTGAAATATCAATAGCGACATCAATAGGGTGCATGTCAGCAGATAAAACTTGAATGTGAAGCGGATTTTGTTGTTCATAAAATCAGGAGCTTATGACCGGAAGCTTAATTTAAGTGTAGTTGCGTGATTGCAACGAATTTTTCGTCGGGGACTGTATCTTAAGTGAGCCACGGCGGTTGTGTCCGCCGGGTAAAGGTCTTGTCTAATGGGCTTCAATAGGGCCACAACAGATGCGCAATTCTTAAAGTAAACATCAGTTGCCTCCAACCCGATAGGAGAGTGTGTTACACTGACCAATGTACGGATCGAATGGTTCAGCAGGCTTGAAAGCACACCTTCTATTCCTTATCTTGGTTTCTTGTCCTGGTTCCTGCATTGTTGTCGTCAAATCTTGTATGCTAACGTTGTGGGTAAGCCTTCAGGAAACACTTATGAGACTATTAGCCACTTTCGCGCTATTGACGATTTGTTTAACCTCAATTGCGCAAACATCCCCAACGAGAAGAGAGCCGCTAACGTCTTATTCTTATGTCGGTATTGACACAGAAGACAGGTACGTTGAATCCGCTGGAAAGGGTGTAGTGATACGAAACAGCAATCCAAAAGGGGGTGCTTACACTGCTCCTAACGGTGAGCGATTCGGATATAGAGTATTCTGGACGCATATCATCAATGAAACTCGTACTCCATTACAATTAACAATCAATTTTCCCGCTGATTCATTTGCAATTTTGGGGTCGCCTGAGTCCTACTTTAAAGTATACCTGCCATCGGATACAATGACACACGAAAAACAATATTCGTATGACTATGGACTATCGGTTCTAAAGACGTTTGGGGATCATAATTCTAATAAGCGAGCACCACTGGAACGGACTATTAATGCCAAAGAGGAGTATCTTTTTTACGTAGCAGTACTCTTTCATAAGGCAGATGGTGTACCAAGAACTGGACTTGTTTTAAAAGGCCAACAGCTTTTTTATAGAATCAACGGAATTGACCCGCGGCCTGATGTCGAATTACTTCCCGTTGGACAGATGTTTTTTAAAAAGTGACGTTTGTCGTTTCGGCTCTTACTTGTTCTGCTTAATGGAAACGTGTCTGCAGCGCCAAATTGCTCAGCTACGTGATTACTGATGGCAGTCCGAAGAGGGTTGGTAGTACAAGGATAGTTTGTCCAGAGGATTTACAGGGTCTGGAGGCGTGTCTTCATTACTGTCGGATACGGGCCAGGAAGGAAGAGGTCAAACCTGGTAAGTTCATTCGGCAGAAGGTGTAGTCACCGTAGTCGGGGGTTATTCAGATGTATTCACCCGATCCATTGTCCGAAGGCTGCTACCGCCTTACTGTATTGTCACGGCCTTGCGCCAAGAGAGCGATTGCAAAGACTACAGCAATGGCAGCCTCGTGTTGCAGAGCATCAGGACGACAGTCTACGGTTCCTTGTGTCCTGGTTCGTTGCCAATGATTACATTAGCAGTAGGGCTTTCCTCCAGATGAAATACACCATTTACTTCGCGTTTTGCTTTGTGGCTTTGTCGATGCAAGGTTGTGATGAAGACGATACGCTCCCGCCAATTACCATGGAGGGCAGAGGCACTTTTGGATGTTTGGTTAATGGTAGACTATGGTTGACAGAAGGATCTGCGTTCGCGAGCAGTACCCATGCCGAAATCTATCGAACCCATGATACCCTAGCAGTGAATATTTACGCCAATGGCCGTAGTCAAACGACAATGTTCATGTCAATCATTGCTAACCCGGACTTCAAAATTAACGAGCCATATTACTTCATTAGTAGTAATGAATGTTGTGGCCTTCAATACCTGGATTTTTCGGGTGCTGTGTCGTGCGCCTATGAGCTTCCTATAAGTGGGCACGTGACATTTTCGCGATGGGATGAAGGCAAAAGTATCCTTGCCGGAACTTTCCAATTTTCAGCAAAAAGCGCTGAATGCTCGGGCACCGTCGTGATTACAGAAGGACGGTTCGATATAAGCGAAATAGTGTACTAACTACGCGACCCTTTTGCAGACAGGGCTTTGGAGCCTAATTTATAGCGTGAAGGAGAAGCCGGGATATTTGACCAGGACGGAATACAGGAATCGACAGATTCAGATTCGAAAGGAACAGGCGGAGCATGAGAAAATCATTCATCGATGACTAGGTCACCCCCACGAAATCTTTTAGCCTTAGACCAATCAGAGGGAAATGAAATGCTTGCATTCCTGGGTGACGACTTCGCTGTCTTCAGGCACAGGTTGATCATCGTCCTGTCATTGAAGGAACCAATGTTACTGACACTCACAGGTCCGAAGAGTCCTGAATCAGTGTTGGCAACTGGGTAATTCTTTGCGTACTCGATCGCGCGTTCCTTTGCTGTGTTTGACATAATAGTTTGCACGGTTGACCCGTTCACCGTAAGGTTGATTGTACAAGATTTTGGAGATGCTGAGGTTCGAATGACCTCGGTCAAAGAAATAGTAAGGAGAAAAAATAATCTGTAGAAGGGGAGGTGGCGAGTACCCAAAGCGTTGGCTTCTGCCGATCCAAAGGACGTGTGGCTGATGGCGGAGTATTTCACAGTCACGGCACATTTTCGAGTAGCAACGGACTTGCCTTAAGGGGCTGTTCTTTTTAATTACATGGAGACATGTGTTGCTGAATGTTGATATGAAGTGAGCAATAAGTGCTTGTGTGGGGCAGGTGCTCTGTTCTCAACATGTTCACAAACATGAGTGCCGCTAAAAATGTGAGCTTGCACACTCAATGTATTCACAGCGAGACAAATAAACCGTGGACAATCGCTGTGTCGAAGCCACTACGATGTTCAAACTGCTGATGATGAACAATTTAATATGCAGATCACCTCAGATTCTGTGAGTAAAGTGGGCTAGTACTAGGTTGAGCAGGTCATTTTTCTGTTGTGATCTATCTAGCAGAAACGAACAATGACGTGCTATTAAGGTGGCATAGTTATAATTACATCTTACTTAATATAGGGCGAGACGGAAGAAGCGGTTTGATGGCAGGAATTGGTGTGTTTGGCTGGGGTCGTTCGTGGGACTGTCGTGAATTCAGATTAGAAAGTTGTAAGTGAATATATGGCTAAGTGCTATAGGGATAAAAGGTTTCAGAGAGGAACAGGGGTGGGTTTAGGTGGCTGCCGTCAAATTCACATTGCGCCAAAATCTTTGAAAAAAAGTTTTTTGTTATGTTTGGCTATTAACTCACCCGTACCACATCTTTCTCGATTGACCTGCCATCTTCATTTTATTTCTGTCGGAGCCTTTACCACGCCGCGACTCAAATGGCAGATTGCAAAACTGAATTTTTGCGTTGAATAACAGAAACACGTAGCTCATATATTGGTAGGCGTATGCTTTTGTCTTAGCCCCCTAATAAGCTGCGCAAATTCTGAAAAACAGATTTGTACAACTAAATTAGGAAACAATGGCAAGAA
>NZ_JBBCAU010000016.1:0-41540 GCF_037203685.1 Chryseolinea sp. T2 | reverse complement strand
CAACAGTACCCGTTGGAGTTACCCACATTCCAACATCGGTTCAATAGTAATACTGACACAGTTTATTTTACAGACCCGAACAACGATTGGAATTAAAGTATTCCCATGCTGCAACTTCTAATGAAACCCTTTTGGTAAGTATTGGGCTGCAATATGGTTGCGTATCCCCATTCGGAGATATCGTCCCCGTAAAGTATGGCTGCGCGAAAGTTCTTCAGGCAAAAGCAATTGGTCCAGGATATCAGGAACTCCCTACAACGTAATCACTTCAATACTCGATGCTCTGCATCATTGATGAACTGATCGCTACTTCTTAAGCTTCGGACTCTTCTTACCGTCGTCTTTGTTAGACTTACCCTCATCCTTAGCCTCCTCCTCGATCACCCTCACTAACTCTTCATACCACGCCTCGCCATACTTGCGAATGAGCGGATCGCGCAGGAACTTGTAGACCGGCACCTGCAACTCCTTTCCCAACGCACAGGCTGGTGAACAGATGTGCCACTTGTGATAGTTCACTGCTTCAAAGTTCTTCTTCTGTGTGATACGGATCGGATACAGATGACAGGAGATCGGCTTCTTCCAGGAGATAACGCCATCGTTATACGCCGCCTCGATACCGCATTTCAGAATACCCTTCTTGTCATAGATAGCATAAACGCACTCGCGGCCTTCGATTACGGGAGTTACAAGATCGTCTTCGTCGTCGACAGTGTGGGTACCCTGCTTTTCAATTTCTTCGACTCCCCGGGCACTCAGATAAGGCTTCACCTTGGGATAAATCTCTTCCAGGATGGCCAGTTCCTCCTCCAGCAGGGGCGCTCCGTAATCCCCTTCCACGCAGCACGCACCTTTGCATTTTTCAAGATTGCAAACGAATTCCTTGTCCCGGACGTCGTCCGACACCAAAACCTCTCCGACTTTAATCATGGTGCAAAGTTAACCCTTAATCGACGTCAAAAAACCAAAAATACCCGTCAAAAGTGCCGGGACAGGGTGCAAAAGGTGGTCACACTTTGGCTTCCCGGGGTATATAGCTTGAGGGAACCACTATGCAGACCTTTCTCAGCAGGCTCAATTACAAGCGCTATTTCGTGGGGCTATTCACCCTGACAATGCCACTCATGCTGGCAACGCTTGGTATCAGCATCCTGCTGCAGAACATTCGGGAAGGACAGCCGTGGAAAGAATGGGGTATCACGATGGTTATGCCCTTCCTTGGAATTTTCTACATCATCACCACGCTCATACATTATTACCGGAAGTCACCGAAGATCACCATCAATGATCATGAAATCTGGATCGGCAACAAAGTGATCAATGTGTCCGACATTGTTCTGGTCACTGTTCGCGGCAAGAGCTCTGACACGGTTCTCTTCGTTCCCTATACTTTTGAATCCAGCTCACTCCTGCTTGCCGATGGAAACCAGGTTTCCATTGCCGTAGAGAATTATGAAAATGGAAACGTGATCAGATTGAATCTGAGTCGCCTCAATGATTTCATTCTGGGTAAGTCAAAGAAGTTTCATCCGGTATCATCGCATGGCGATGATCAGATCATACGTCACCCCATCGACATTCAACGTGCGCGTGTCTTCAAACTTATGCCATTGAAGTCGTTCAACAACCTCATTTTTTTGGGGATGTGTGTCGTAGCTGTTGGCGTAGCATTTGACATCACGCGGCCGTTACTGCTGATATTTCCCTTCACTGTCTTCACGTTGTTTTATTCTCTGCTCATCAATCAGAACCATTACTTTATTGTGAGCGAGAATCACCTTATTGTGAGATGCTTTTTTCTTCCCCGCTGGGAGCGCTCATTTCGACTGGATGACATCCAGATCGTAGAAACAGAAGAAGTGCCCCGTCAGCAAACAGCGCTGAAGCTTATGACCAGCGACTTCAGAATATACCGTTACCAGTCAGGCCTGTTGAACTATGAACTTTTTGAACAGCTCATTCGCGCCATTCATGTGCGCAAGAGTGTATCGCTGACGCATACGTTGATTCAGAAGTATAAGCAGAATTAAAGGTTATATATAACCAGAATTTATATCCAGCGGATAGCGAAGTCCATTTTTTTCTACACGCCAATCAACCACAATTACCATTACCATTTAAACGAACAGGTCGATCAACTCCATGAACGATTATACTTCTAAGTTGAGGCATATCATACCCGCCTTCTTATATGTGACGATCGGTACATTATTAGCCCTCGTCTTAATAAGATATTTTCTGGCAATTGAAACAGAACTGTTGGATTTTAAGCAAGAGGTTTGGCAACTCTGGCTGCCGCTCTCACTACCCTGGATCCCAATTACGATATGGTTGCGCCCAAGATTTCGAATTTTAACTTACAAGAAGGACAGCGACCGCAAGCAGTTTGGGTTCCAGCTGCTGACAGCAGTTATAATGGCTGTCTCCATGATCATCTCGCAGATGTACCTGACGACAGAAAGCGGAACGCTGCAGGAGGTGACTTAACATCGAAGATCTGGATAAAAAAGAACCAACGAGATATTATCAAATCAATTCCTTTCATCCACTCGCATCCTTCGGCACATCATATACTGACTTTCGGGCTAGTGGACAGCATAACCAGTATCTGAACATCCATGTGTATTTCGCCTGTCCAATCGTAAATGATAGTCTGGACGATCAAAGAGATTCATTCAAATACTGGTATGGAGTTTCCTTTAAAAAGCAAATCGGCAATCGACTTAGTGCAGACCAAAAGGAACGCGAATACCAGGCTTTCTTCGCTGAGTGCATTGATAAGATGAATCGATTCGTATTTCACGACTTAACCTATTTTGAACGACTACCAAATTCGGAAGACCGGGATGGATTCCTGAAAGCCGTGGGTACGCGTAATGGAACACATATCAAAGCAGTAATACTGGAACCGAAGCACGAGGCTTTCGAAGTTCGAAGCGGCAAGATGCTGCAATGGATCTTTGGCTCCTATTTGATTGGAACTTCACTCTTTCTTCTCATTCTTGTCTCTGGAAGAGTCAGCAAGCGAGAGTTAGCGAGGCAACGCGCAGGAAAGAGACCAAAAGAAGATGACGTTGTTAACATGTTTAAGTTTCTTATTCCGAAACAGCCACATTTAGTTACGTCAGTTGTTCTTGATATTAATATTATTGTCTTTCTGCTAATGGTCTTTTCTGGTGTGCATATCATCTCGCCTAACGGACTGGAACTTTTGGAATGGGGAGCAAATCGAAGAGCAGAAACGACGTCCGGTGATTGGTGGCGGTTGCTTAGCAGTATGTTTTTGCACGGCGGGTTGATGCACCTCGCGTTAAATATCTACGGATTGTATCTGGCGTCGATCTTTATTGAGCCTATGCTTGGTCCAGTTCGTTATGCACTCATTTATTTTATATCGGGAATTGCCGGAAGCATTGCCAGCATCTGCTGGTATGAAAACACGATAAGTGTAGGAGCATCAGGTGCAATCTTTGGATTGTGTGGCGCAATACTGGCCGTGACACTTACCGGTCTCCTTGCCAAAGAGGGCAAAAAATTGATCCTGATCCTTTTCGGCCCTTACGTTTTTATTAATCTTCTGATGGGTCTTACAGGAGGAATTGACAACGCGGCACACTTGGGAGGGCTCGTCAGCGGAGTAAACGTTGGATTGATAATCTACACTACCATGAAGCCGGAAATAAGAGATGACATGAGTACTCAGTAATCCGCGTACTACGAACCTAACATTCTTCAAACAACTCATGACTGAGCACTCCGGATTAAAGACTTAACTTGATTATCTTGTTCTTCTTAAAACACCGCCATGAGGGAATATCGCCTGGGAATAGTTGTCACAATTTTTGCCTATGTGTTCGCTGGCGGAGCTCTTGTCGGCGCCTACTTTGCATTGAAGGCTGCGCTTGCCGCAAGTTCTCAAACCTCCGGACTGACATTTCATCTGATTGTGGCTGCATGTATTGGTGTAGCCATCTATATGGTTAAAGAGATTCAGATCAGCAAGTTTATCATTGCTGTCGATCGCATATCTCTCGTTTCCGTGATATACAAAAGAAGCCTCGCCCTGGACGAGATCAAAGGATGGCGGGAGGGAAAAGATGAACTTCATATTATACCAAAGAACGATTCGTTAAAGAAGATCCGCGTTACTACTTATTTTAAAAACAGTGACGAGATACGTGAATTCCTTGGCACAAATTATCCCAACCTGGATGCTGCCGATGCCCAGGCCGAGGAGGATGAAATATTAAACGACGAAGCCTTTGGCGCCGATCCGGAAGAACGAGGTATTCGCCTTGAACAGGCACGTAAGGCTGCCAGATACACCGAATGGTTTGGATGGGGAGTCGCTGCATGGCTGTTCTTCTATCCCACCCCCTACACGCTATGTTTGTCAGCAGGGATACTATATCCGCTTCTGGCGATCGCAGTTTGCTTCCGATACCGCGGACTCATCCGTGGCGAAGGAAATAAAAATGAAAAGCATCCTTCGGTGATGGGATCATTTATCGTTGTTTCATTGATGCTGGCGTTCCGCTGCATGAAGGACATCAACACTTTGGATTATGGCTTCGGATGGTTTCTCATGGCCATTATTGCAGTGGTCGTGTTTGTGATGTATGAGTTTTCTACCTCGCGGTTTAAATTCAAAAACAAGAATGAGTTGGTGACCGTTTTTCTCTTCCCCATTTTTACGTTCGCTTATGGGTACGGAGCAGTAACCATGGTAAACGCAGTTGGAGATCGGTCAGCGCCGACTCAGTATCAAACAGAGGTGATTGCAAAACGTATCTCGAATGGAAAGTCTACTTCTTACTATCTGGAACTAAGAAGATGGGGCGATCTTAAAGAGGATGAGGAGATAAGCGTAACGCGTTTGATGTACGACGACACCGCCATTGGAGATGGGATGATGATAAGTCAGTATCCGGGATTGCTGGGGATGAGCTGGATTGTAGTGGACTAGGTTAATTCCTAAAACAGCTCATACTGCATGTTCTCCGCGCCGCTCACCTCGCGCAGGATATTACGCGTTGAAAACTGCTTGGAGAAAAATCCGATATGATATGCGGGAAGCTCCATCATCCGCGACTCGAGCTTGTGCGTAGACATCGATGCGTTCAATCCCGCCACGAGCAGGTTGTTTTGGTACAAGCGAATCAATCGACGATAGAAATGGTGATTGCTTTCGAGGTCCTTCAATTTAGAGACCGATGATTCACCAATGTATCTGCGCAGCGTATCAGACTGTTCTTTCGCATAATAACGGCAGTCCATCCGGTTGTTCAGAACAAAAGTGAAGGGCATGAGCAGGCTGCAGTTCAATGCCGCCAGTTTATTTACGGTCGAGAACGGAAGTTCGAGAGAGAATGAATCGGCAAGAACAAGCACAGCGACCCTCTTGCCTGGCTTGGAAGTCGGGATAAGTGAAAGAAACCTGTCAGGGTCGCGCGGGTTGGAATGAATGATCTCTGTGTCAAGTGATGAAAATGCCCGGCGTATGCGTGTGTCAAGAGCCTTAAGTTGATCGGCGTCGCGCTCACAAAAGAGCCATCTTGTAAAAGGCAACGCATCGCTCATGGCGGCAAAAGTGGCGCCGGGGAAAATATCTTTTTGATGTCCTGAAGAAAATAGGCCACTGCCGGCAAACAGATCAACGAGCACTACTTCATCCGCGCGCGACAATGCAGTTACGATGAATGCCTGCAAATAACTCTGGAGTACTTGAACCTTTACTTTAAACCATGGCTCTGCGGCGCTGACGCTTAAGCCATCGTCAGAAAAACCGGGAACTGTTTCGCGCGATTTTAAGTTCAAAAAATTATAGTTTAGCGATACGACGTCGACGAAGACCGTTGCCTTGAGCCTTTGCAAACTGTTGTTCAAAATTAACTTGTGTCCAGCGTTTCTGCCAATCTTTTCGCGAACGCTATGAAATTTTTGTTCGATTGTAAGTGCAACTCCTCAACTGCTTGTGAATACTCGTGTGCTTGCTAACTTGTGGCCGATATGACTGATTACCTGGAGAGTTTGAATGAGCCCCAATATCAAGGGGTAGTGAATACAGAAGGAGCATGCATGCTGATCGCGGGTGCTGGTTCGGGCAAAACCCGGGTACTGACCTTTCGCATCGCTCAGCTTATACGCAATGGTGTGGATCCTTTCAACATCATGGCACTTACTTTCACGAATAAAGCGGCGAAAGAAATGCGTGAGCGTATTGAGAAAGTGGTGGGACACGATGCGCGCAACCTGTGGATGGGAACCTTTCACTCGGTGTTTTCGCGCATCCTCCGCGCCGAAGCGCATCACCTTGGATACACGAACAACTTCACCATTTACGATACGGATGATTCGAAGTCCCTCATCAGGAACATCGTAAAGGAAATGGGCCTCGATGATGCCATCTATAAAGCCAACACCGTTTATAGCCGGATCTCTGCCGCGAAGAACACCCTGATCAGCTGGCAGGATTATGCTAACAATGCGGAACTGATGGCCGATGATGCCGCTAACATGCGCCCTGAGATCTCCAAGATCTATCGCGCCTATGCCCAGCGTTGCTTCAAGGCGGGTGCCATGGACTTCGATGACCTGCTCTTCAACACAGACAAACTTTTCAAAGAACACCTGGAAGTACTAAATAAGTATCAGCATAGGATCCACTATGTACTCGTCGATGAGTTCCAGGATACCAACCTTTGCCAATACTATATCATCCGGAAACTTGCCGCCGTTCGCCAGAATATTTGTGTTGTGGGAGATGATGCGCAAAGTATCTATGGATTCCGGGGTGCCGACATCTCGAACATCCTCAACTTCGAGCGCGATTATCCCGATCTGAAAGTCATTAAGCTCGAACAGAATTATCGTTCCACCAACACCATTGTGAAGGCGGCGAACTCGGTAATCAAAAAGAACCGGGCACAGCTTCCAAAGAATGTATGGACGGAGAACGAGGACGGCAACATGATCGAACTGATCAAAGCCGTATCCGACAACGAGGAAGGCAAGCTGGTGGCGTCATCGATCTTCCAGGAGAAGATGC
This sequence comes from Chryseolinea sp. T2, assembly GCF_037203685.1. Taxonomy (NCBI): domain Bacteria; kingdom Pseudomonadati; phylum Bacteroidota; class Cytophagia; order Cytophagales; family Fulvivirgaceae; genus Chryseolinea; species Chryseolinea sp. T2. The sequence continues at coordinate 34,492 of NZ_JBBCAU010000016.1, read as the reverse complement.
AGCACCAACTGAAGTTCAGTGATTTTGCAATTCTTTATAGAACCAACAGTCAGTCGCGTGCGATAGAAGAAGCGCTGCGCCGAATGAACATCAAATACAAAGTAGTGGGCGGTCTCTCCTTCTATCAACGCAAGGAGATTAAAGATCTGCTGGCCTACATGCGCTTCTCAATCAATCAATCGGATGAGGCGTCTTTCAGAAGGATAATCAACCTGCCCAAGCGCGGTATTGGTGATTCCAGTGTCGACAAAGTGATTGTTGCGGCCAATGACCATGCGATCACCATCTGGGAGGTACTTGAGAATGCGCAGTCTTTCATTGGCGGGCGGGCAGCCACAGCCATCGACGACTTCGTGGCCATGATCAAAAGGTTCGGTGTTGAGGTCGGTCGGAAAGACGCTTACGATGCTGCTTTCGATATCGCCAAAGGCTCAGGACTGTTGCGTGAGCTTTATGAAGACAAGACCGTTGAAGGCCTTAGCCGATATGAGAACGTTCAGGAATTGCTGAACGCGATCAAGGAGTTTGTTGACGACCCTGAGCGTCAGGACAAGAGCCTGGGGGCATTCCTTCAGGAGGTTTCGCTGATCACCGGTCAGGATGAAGACAAAGACAAGGACCCGGACAAGGTAACCCTGATGACCATTCACATGGCAAAGGGTCTGGAGTTCCGTAACGTTTATATCGTGGGGCTTGAGGAAGATCTCTTCCCGTCCCAGATGATGCTCAGCAACCGGTCGGAGCTGGAAGAAGAGCGTCGACTGTTTTATGTGGCTATTACCCGTGCCCAGAAGCATCTTTTCCTGAGCTACGCCCTTACCCGCTACAGGTTCGGCCGTCTGAAGAACTGCGAGCCCAGCCGCTTCCTGGACGATGTGGATCAGTCGTTTATTAAGGTAAGCACCAAGTTTGCAGGTCTTGAATCTCTTCCGCCACCTTCCCAGTATGCCAAAAACCTCGTTAGCGGCATCAAAAAGACCATTTCTTCCTCGCCGCCGCCCCGTGCCGCGGGTGCACAGGCTTATAAGGCTTCGGCTGATTTTCAGCCCAGCGACACGTCCCAGTTGCGGGAAGGGATGAAGGTGGAACACCCCAAATTCGGGTTTGGAAGGGTCACGGCCATGGACTCGGCAGGCGCCGACCGCAAGGCCAAGATTAATTTTGACGATTTTGGAGAGAAGACCTTATTGCTTAACTTTGCTAAACTCAAAATACATGCATAGCTAAAGTGTTTAGCTATCATTACCCGGGCGAAGTTTTTTGAACTGGATGTTCGCCCCGACTACAATCACTTACATACGTACTGACGAAAAACCTCAAAACAACTCGCATGCAAATTGGAGAATATAACTCTGAGCGTCCTGACATCATTCTGAAAGAATACGGCCGTAACGTTCAAAAGCTGGTCGAATACATCAAGACGGTCCCAAGCATCGAAAAAAGAACTGAGCTCTCATATACACTTATCGAGCTTATCAAACAATTGACCCCGAGTATCAAAGAACAGCCGGATAACCCGCAGAGACTTTGGGACGACCTTTATATCATTGCAAACTTTAGTCTGGACGTAAACAATCCTTACGAGATTCCTACACCGGAAATTGTTTTTAAGAAGCCCATGAAAATGGAGTATCCGAAGAACGACGTTCGGTTCCGTCACTACGGAAAGAACATTGAGAAGCTCGTGAAGGAGGCTTTGAAGAAAGACAACGACCAGGAAAGACAGGAGTCGATCATCTACCTCGGGAAATTGATGAAGACGTTCTACGGCAACTGGAATAAGGAAACGCTGGACGATTCTGTTATTCTCCGTGACATCCAGGCCATGTCGGGCGGTGCGCTGAACATGACCATTGAGAAAGTTCGCGAAGACAACCTCTTCGAGAAACTTTACAAGGACACCAAGAAGAAGACCAGTATGCGCGGCCAGGGCGATCAGCAACCTCGCCAGGGACAAGGCAATGGAAATCAGAACCGTCACCAGGGAGGCGGCCACAGGCCGTTCAACAAGAACAAGAACAACAACTTCCGCAGAAGAAGAGACCAATAACAATAACAACGCGATGGGCTTAGCTCATCGCGTATTTTTTAAACTAGCCACTATTTTTTAGAATGAGTGTTTTCAAGATCAAGGGTGGGAAGAAGCTAAAAGGTGAAATCATCCCACAAGGTGCCAAGAACGAGGCACTGCAAATTCTGAGTGCAACCGTATTGAGTGCTGAGCCCGTTACGGTACATAATGTCCCCAATATCGTTGATGTCAATAAGCTGATCGACCTGATCGGTGACCTTGGTTCCAAAGTTGAAAAGCTGGGACCCGAGACCTACCGTTTTACCGCGGCGAACATCAATACAAAATTCCTTGAGACTGAAGATTACCGTAAGAAGGCTGCAGCACTCCGTGGGTCTGTGATGTTGCTGGGACCAATCCTTGCGCGCTTCGGTAAGGCGACTATGCCAAAGCCCGGTGGCGACAAGATCGGACGCCGACGCCTCGATACTCACTTCCTTGGCTTCCAACGACTCGGAGCAAAATTCAACTTCGACGCCGAAGAACATCTCTTCCACATCGATGCTACCGAACTGAAGGGCTGCTACATGCTCCTCGATGAAGCATCGGTAACCGGAACGGCCAACATCGTGATGGCTGCAGTTCTGGCGAAAGGAACAACGACGATTTATTACGCAGCCTGCGAGCCTTATCTCCAGCAACTTTGTCTCATGCTCAACCGCATGGGTGCAAAGATCAGTGGCATCGGTTCCAACCTGCTTACTATTGAAGGCGTTGAGAAACTCGGTGGAACTGAGCATACAATGCTTCCCGACATGATCGAGATTGGAAGCTTCATCGGTCTTGCAGCCATGACACAATCGGAGATCACCATCAAAAATTGCCGCATCGATATGCTGGGCATTATACCGGAAACATTCCGCCGCCTGGGTATCAAGCTGGAATACCGCGGAGATGATATCCACATCCCTTCGCAAGACCTGTACGAGATCGATACGTTTATCGATGGATCGATCCTTACCATTTCAGATGCGCCATGGCCCGGATTCACTCCTGACCTTATCAGTATCATACTTGTCGTTGCTACTCAGGCAAAGGGCACCGTGCTCATTCATCAGAAGATGTTTGAGAGCCGCCTGTTCTTCGTTGACAAACTGATAGACATGGGTGCGCAGATCATTCTTTGTGATCCACACCGCGCAACTGTAATTGGTTTGGAGAGAAAGCAACAATTGAAAGGCATCAAGATGTCGTCTCCTGATATCCGTGCCGGTGTGTCATTGCTTATTGCCGCACTGAGCTCGAGCGGAACCAGTGAGATCTCCAACATAGAGCAGATCGATCGAGGGTATCAGAATATTGATACGCGGCTTAAAGCGTTGGGAGCACAGATCGAGCGCATCTAGAGGACTAGTCTTTAGTCCTGAGTCCTTAGTCCTTAGTATTGGTTATTAGTATTTTTAGTCTTTTAGTTGAGGTGGCTTGGACGTTGATCGTTGCATGTTTGATTTTGTCTTACCTGCCAACTTGCGTTCTTAAGTAGCTTCTAACAACTAAGAAGTCTAGTGACCAATACTCACGACTAAGGACTCAGGACTCAAGACTGCTATTTGATCGCTGCCGTCCAGATCAGTGTCTTCGAATGATTCACCAGATCCTCTGCAAGACTTCCGTTCAGCAGATGGCTCACTCCTCGCCTTCCGTGCGTGCCCAGCGCTATCAGGTGCCCGCCGATGGTCTCGCTGAAATGGAGAATGCCACCCTCTTCGTTCTCGTGGTTGAATACATTGATTGTATAGTCCTTGAACATAAATCGCTTTGCAAATTCCTTGAGGCGTTTCATCGTTACGGTATCTGACGTAAAAGACGAAGGCGTATTGATGTAAACAATATGGACTGTGGCCTTGAAGAATGCCTGCAGGGCCTTCACCTGCTTCGTCAGTTCCTCCTGCCCTTCAGTTTCCAGTGTGTTAGGGAATACGATGTTCCTGATCGCACCCTTGTAAAGATCTTTGACCACCAGCACCGGGACGGAAGACTTGCGCACGATGCGTTCGGCATTTGATCCTGAGATAAATTCCTTGAACCCACTGGAACCATGAGAGCCCATAAGCACCAGGTCGATGCTATTATTTTCGATAGCATTCACCACCAGGTTAGGAAAGAATCCGAACTCAATGGTGGTGGTTGTCTTTACGTCGGCATTGCCGTGCTTAGCCAGTAGCTTTTCAAACTGCAACTGAACCGACTTTCGTGAATCACGGAAAAAGCTTTCGTCCATCGTGACGACCTGCATCATGCCAGGGTCACCAACTACAGGCAGTTCAATAACATGGAACAGGTGCACGGTACCTTTGGATTGTGCGGCGATGTCTAACGCGAGACGAAATGCATTAACTGCTGGCTTCGAAAAGTCGCATGGGACGAGTATTCTTTTCATGAGCTGTGGGTTTACTGTGTTAACGGATGCTATCGCTTCCTTATGACTCAAAAGTAGCTTATTGCAGATGTCCGTTATTGAGGATTGTCAATAAAGGGGATGATATAAGTCAGAAGTTTGGCGCGGTCAAAGTATATTTAGTCCTGAGTCTTTAGTCCTGAGTCCTGAGTGGTATTGAGTATTTATAGTTTCTAAGTTGCGAGTATTACAAATTGGTCAGCAAAGGCCACGATGGTTTAACTATCATGCAATAATAGACTTTAAGTACTACTAACAACTCAGGACTAACGACTCAGGACTAAGGACTAAAAAAGAACTTTCCCCATGGACGTAAGAGTTAAATTTCTCGGCGCTGCCAAATCGGTTACAGGCTCCCGCTACCTGCTTGACATCGGAGACTTCCGGGTGCTCTTTGATTGTGGATTGTTTCAGGGATTGAAGGAACTCCGAATGCGAAACTGGGAGCCGTGCCCGGTGGAGGCGTCATCTATCCATGCTGTTGTTATTAGTCATGGTCACATTGATCATACTGGGTTTCTTCCAAGGCTTGTGAAGGAAGGATTTAATGGGCCAATCTATTGTACAAAGCCGACGGCGGATCTGCTGGAGCTTTTGTTACTGGATTCGGCGAAGTTACAGGAAGAAGAAGCATTGTATGCGGCGCAGAAAGGGTACTCACGTCATAGTCATCCGGAACCATTGTACTATACAGCCGACGCACAACGTGTGTTTCCAATGGTTAAGAAGTTCGATTATGGTATAGAGATACCGTTGGCGGATCACGTTTCAATCAGGTTTAATTCGGCCGGGCACATGCTGGGCGCCGCGATCACCGAGATGTTTATAAAAGGTGATAACCAAAGTAAGAAGATTGTATTTTCCGGTGACCTTGGGCGGGAAACAGATGAACTTTTGCCTCCACCTGCTAAAATCAAACAAGCTGATATTCTTTTCATTGAGTCGACGTACGGTCATAAAGACAACAAAGCAAATGATCCTGGCGAAGAGTTGGGACGCATCGTTCGTCAGACGTTTAACAATGGTGGCGTTCTGCTCATCCCCGCCTTCGCAGTAGGACGTACGCAGACCTTGCTCTATCATTTTCATGATCTGATGGAACGGGACATCATACCGGATGTGCCCGTGTACGTTGATAGTCCGATGGCGACGTCGGCAACCTATTTGTATTATCGTCATCCGACTTATCATAGTGCAGTGTTTAACCGCACAGAGTTCGCACGGCAACTGGAGACGAACCTTATGGTGTTTGTTAAGACATCGCAGCACTCGAAAGCGCTGAACGACATCAAGACCAATGCCATCATCATTTCTTCCAGTGGTATGATGACCGGCGGCCGTGTGTTACATCACCTTTATCACCGGCTGCGCAACCCCCAGGATACACTACTGATTGCAGGATACCAGGCGGAAGGAACGCGAGACAGAGATCTCGTTGACGGAAAGCCTACGATAAGAATATTTGGAGAGGAAGTTCCCGTAAACTGCCGCATCGAAAACATGAGTGCCTTCTCAGGTCATGCCGACCGCGGAGAGCTGTTTGAATGGATGAGCAACTTTGAGGACAAGCCGAAGATAACGTTCACGGTACACGGCGAAAACCCTGACCTCAGCGCATATGCTGAAGATATCAGAACACGATTGGGATGGAATGTTATTGTTCCGGATTATCTGGAGTCGGTGCAGTTGTTTAAGGGCATTTGATGCTTACATCCAAGCATTATGGACTATCCTCTGCACCTCGGATCTGGCCAGGTAAGTATATCCCTGCACCTGCTATTTGAAACACTGGCATTCTTTATCGGCTTTCGCTACTTCCTTTATCTGAAAAAGAAACGTTCAGATCCTATCCCGGAAAGCAATCGCGTTTGGATCATTATTGCCGCAGCTCTTGGCGCATTCCTTTTCTCACGTTTGGTGGGTTCACTTGAAAACCCATACGGATGGAATCAGGCTTCCAATAAGTGGTTATATTTCTTTGCCAATAAAACAATTGTCGGTGGCTTGCTTGGCGGACTTCTTCTGGTAGAACTAATGAAACTGCTTCTTCGCGAGAAGTCCTCGTCCGGCGATCTGTTTACCTATCCTCTGGTCCTCGCTATGATCATTGGTCGGATCGGTTGTCTCAGCTCTGGCATTCATGAACCAACTTACGGTGAAGCTTCAGCCCTGCCCTGGGCAATGGACCTGGGCGATGGCATCCCACGTCACCCCCTGGCATTGTATGAGATCATATTTCTGGGAGCAATCTGGATAGTTCTCAATCAGGTTGAAACGAAACAAATCTTCCGCATGGGGGTGCGATTCAAGCTGTTTATGATTGCTTATCTGGCGTTTCGATTTCTTATCGAATTCATCAAACCCAACCAACCGGTATTTCTATCCCTCAGCACAATTCAGCTAGCCTGTCTGGCCGGACTGGCATACTACTGTCAAACAATAATTGTTATCTTGTCTAACCCCAACAATCTCGTCGTACATGAGCGACCCGCGTAATTACATTTACTACGACTATACGCAAAGCCTCTGTGTGGTATGCCACCGGAAGATCGAAGCAAAGATCATCTTCGAACAGGACAAGGTGTACATGACCAAGCGTTGCGCAGAACATGGATTTCAAAAAGTACTGATAGCGGATGATGTAAACTATTACAAGCAGATCCGCAATTATAACAAGGCTTCTGAGTATCCAAAAAAACCACATACGACCACACACTTCGGATGCCCATATGATTGCGGAATATGCCCGGACCACGAACAGCATTCGTGTCTCACACTTGTCGAGGTAACTGATCGATGCAATCTTACTTGTCCGACGTGTTATGCCAGCTCATCGCCAACGCATGGACGCCATCGGACACTGGATGAAATCGAATTCATGCTCGATGCAATTGTAGCGAGCGAAGGTCAGCCGGACGTGGTGCAACTCAGCGGCGGAGAACCGACCATTCATCCTCAATTTTTTGAGATACTTGATTTGGCCAAGTCAAAACCCATCAAGCATCTGATGGTTAATACAAACGGCATACGCATCGCTTCGGATCCCGGATTTGCCGAGAGACTTGCCACCTATATGCCGGACTTTGAAGTCTATCTGCAATTTGATTCATTTGAAGCGAATGCATTAAAGGTTCTGAGAGGTAAGGACCTTACCGAGGTCCGGATGAAAGCGCTTGAAACGTTGAATCGTCTTAATTTATCAACGACGCTGGTGGTTACTCTTCAGAAGGGTTTAAATGACCATGAAATTGGCAAAACAATAGACTTCGCGCTGCAGCAACGTTGCGTGCGCGGTGTAACATTTCAACCAACACAGATCAGCGGACGCTTAGAGCATTTCGATCCTGGTATCAACAGACTTACGAGTACAGAGATCAGGAGGAAGATCCTCGAGCAGACAACAGTGTTTAATCCAAATGATCTTATTCCCGTTCCCTGCAATCCCGACGCCCTCATTATGGGCTACGCTCTGAAGACCGAGACTGGCGTTCAGGCGCTCACACGTTTTATTGATCCCGAGCTCTTACTAAACAACTCGCGCAATACGATTGTGTATGAGCAGGACGAGAACCTGCACCAGCAGGTACTGAAGATCTTCAGCACGGCAAACTCTATTGACGCTCTTGAAGAAGACTTCCATCACTTGCTATGCTGCTTACCCAATATTGTGGCTCCGGACCTGTCTTACAACAACCTGTTCCGGATAATCATTATGAACTTTATGGATGCTTACGATTTCGACGTACGCGCAATTAAGAAGTCGTGCGTGCATATAGTTTCACCGTCCGGCAAGATCATTCCATTCGAGACGATGAACCTGTTTTATCGTCCTGAATTTGAGAGCAAGCTGGACGAACTTAGAAAAGAATTGGTGTGACATGGAACACATAAAGAAAATCGGAGGCATCAACCTGCTGGTACTTGTTGCTTATATGGTTCTGATAAACATCAGCGGTATTTCCTCAGGTGGCGGTGAAGCGGGGCTTGGGGCACTGCTTCTTGCTGCTTTTCTGATCGGTCTGCAGGTGTTTGTCAACTTTGCAACTTCCATCGTCCTCTTCATTAAGAAGGCTCCACAGGCAAAAGCTTTTTTATTAAGCTCTGTGATCGTACTCGTGATTGGATTTTCGGCTTGCCTTGGAAGCGCGGCACTTTACTGAGCATTTATTAGAAATAATGTGGCGAATCTCAGATACACCAGGACAGTATGTATTCGAATTGAGGCATTCTATTTCTTCTCGGCCACGAGTATCATGTTCGTCACAGGATAATCGATAGAAACAATTTCCTCGCCGGCGCGTTCGTACAATTCAACTTTGTTCTTTAAGCGGTTATCTACAATCCAGTTGTTGGTGTAGACCCTCGACTGCGGGAGGATTACGAATCCTTCAGCCTCCAGATGTGCCGACCATTCTGTAAAACTCCAGAAGCAGAATGTTTCATGCATCTCGCTTTCCCAGTTGTCCACGTAATCCTTACGGCTCATGAACTCGCAGGCATCACGCAAAGTCAGCTCTATGTACTCGCTGTTGCTATCGAAAACCACCCGATATTTCAATTGATAGCCTTCATGCTTTCTGAAATCATTTACAAAACGCATGAAACGTGCTGCCGTTGATAAGCCCTTCAGGTATTCAGACAACTGTTCACGCGTTTCAAATGTCCTGTCGTAATCTGCGTTCCTTCCGTCTGCAGTGTTGAGTTTCATCATCACAATTTTGTTCTTATGCTCGGGACCTACCACGTCACGGTTGATCCATACGCCGCCGGTTGTCAGCTCTGAATAACGGTTCCTGATGAAGTTCAGCAAATCCTCCCGGCTTCCATAGGATTCGATCTCATGCGTGAGTGAGGAGGTGTGAATCGTATTCATCGAATGCGCGTCGAACACGAGGCCTGTCACCGCGTTGCGCTGAGAAAAGAAGACGAACGGATTCGCAAATTCACCGTTGTGTTTTCGTTGATGGCAGATGTCGAACAGATGACGCGCGACCTCTATGCCATAGAAGTCTGACTCACGGAAGCGCTCATCTCTGCAGGCCAGTCTGATCCACGATCCCACTGCACATCCAATGTCACCGATACGTCCGGGACGTACGAAGGGAGCTGTGTCGTTGTATTTCAGTTCGGCAACCTCATCCATCTGACGAACGTAGCTGTTGTAGTCGCGCGTTGTGGTAATGTCACCGTCATCGCTGATCATGTGGTCTTTGAAAAGAAGCTGGATCTTTCTGTCCAGTTTATATTTGACATAGAGCTCACGCGACGACTTGTGAATAACTTCAGTGAGACTTAGATCCTGTTCCCAATGGTCGTTGCCGGCAATGCGTTCAACTGCATCCCACGGCAACAAGGTTATATGAGTCCATTTGCTGCGTTCCTTTAGTTCAGCGGGAAGTATACGAAATCCGAGGTGCTCATACATATCAAGAACAGGTGTGGAGCAAACCACGATACAATTTGAAGGATTCAGATCAAACATGCCCTCACTCTCATGCTTTACCTGCTTTAGTGTATAGTTTGCAAAGTCACGCATGTCACCGACGTCGTCAATGCCGTAAATAAACGAGGGTACGCCAAGCTTTTGGGAAAAATCCTGGATCGCCAGGGCCCTGAGGTAAAATGATAGCGGGTTACGACGGGTATTGCTGTGATTAGCAGACGTTACAGCAAAGACAATAGCAGTGACGGGTTCGCTGGTAGCAATAGGCTCTCCGTTGATGTCATTAAATTGATTTAGTCCTTTGGAGGTGACGGCCTGAAGATATTGAAATTGAAATTCGGTAAGAAGCTGATGGCGACCGGGAAAGAGCAAATACATGCTACGTTTTTTCCGGCAATATCCTGTTCTTCAGTGATTCAGTAAAGTCGCAGGAGAGTTTTAAGATGTCTTTTTCTCTTGCGAGTACTTCCCGCCATTGTGACGGGATTGCCGCTTCGCCGTAATACAATCCCGCTAACGCGCCGGTGACGCACGCGGTGGTGTCAGTATCTTCGCCAAGATTGACCGCCTTTAGTACTGCGTCCTTATAGTTATCAGTCGTCAAAAAGGACCAAATTGCAGCCTCAAGCGTGCTAACCACATACCCGTCACTGTTTATCGAGTTGCGTTCTGCCTGAAGTAAACGACCAGAGAGTATCCGTTCAAAACGGCCAAGCTCATCACGATTGAATTCACTCACCGCGGCGAACTCCTTAACACGCGCTGCAGCCGACGCCAGGGCTTCAGACTTTGATTTATTACATAGTATTTCGCGAACAATAGTGCCGAACAGATAACAGCTGAAAACCGATCTGAAATGTGCATGGGTGATTCCTGAAACCTCACGAATGCGCGCAAAGAAATCAGCTTCATTGAGGCCGTGGGAATACAATGCCACCGGCGCTATTCGCATTAATGAACCATTGCCATTGCTTTCCACATCCAAGCCTCCCGAGAACAGAGGATCTTCCCCTCCCTTAATTCGACTCAAGGCGTGACGTGTAGTTTCCCCGATATCAAAAACGTGGTAATGTGCTGCCCAGTAGCCCTCGCGATACCATCGCAGAAACCCGTTCGCAATGTCACGAAGATCGTATGAACCCGCCAGTGATTCCGCCAAACAAAAAGTCATTGAACTATCATCAGACCATGTACCCGGCGCCTGGTGCCAGGTGCCATAACCCCGCATTCCGTCCACAGGCCTCGCATCCAGGTCTTTCCTGGATCTGAATTCCACAGGAACACCCAACGCATCCCCTACCGCAAGTCCAAGGAAACAACCACTAATTCTCTCTAACAGTTTATCTCTTGCCATTATCCGTAACCAAAAGGGCCTTTCGTGCAGCGACACCGATCTCGACACGTGTCCCGGAGTTAAATCTAATAAAATCGGCCTCTATCCCATCGCTGAACACCACGCCATTGAATGGCATATGCGATTCAATTAACAGCCTTTCCGACTGGTCAATAAATCCCGCAGAAAGACTGATTCCCGAGTGACGACTCATGAAAGGCTCCCGTACAACAAAGGCGAGCCGATCGGTATCCCATGGCAACGTCATGGCTACCGGCGATGGCGACTCGGAAAAAGTAGCGCTTACAGTTGAGGCCATATTCATCACGGAGCTTAGCCAGCCTGTGCTGCCTGCTCCTGTTGAAACGATGACGCCGCTCGAGCTTTGCTCTTCACTGTCGTTTCCAAAGGTAAGCTTATAGCGCGCAGACGTGTGGGACGCTGGCCCAATAAAAAGATCATTGAATGCCAGGAGCTGCTGACCATCATTGGATACGGCCTGTGCCAATGTAACTTTCCTAAACCTTGCTTTACCAATTAGCACATCCTGCACTGCCCTATCAAAAGTCTTGACACTAAAGGGCAGCAATACTCCATCGTTTCTCAAAGGGTCAGGATTGACCCCGACAATTGGAAGATTATTTACATACTTCGCAGTATTGGCAACGAGTCCATCCTGCCCCACAACGATGACCAGGTCTTTATCGCTGAACAGGAAGTTCGGCACAAACTTGAGGTCGACCACTTTCACCTTCAGCGTCTTTGTAATGGACTTCACAACTGAATCCAGCGTCTGATGAAACACATTGTGTTCTTCCTCGTAATCGACAAAGTCGTCGCCGGAATGTTCGATGTAAAACCGTGCCTGATCACGGGTATTAAATCTCTCGATCAATGACTCCAGGCGTGTCTTGTTCACAACGACTATAGCATTCTCAATTTTCATAAAGTTGTTAATTATAATCTTGTCATCGACATGCTCAATCAGAGTGAGGAACAGTGTGAGAGCGACGGTATTATCACTCTCACACTGTTGCTCACGCTGATTTTTTAGGATTCCGGATTACCGTCTCAAGCAAGTCGGGTGTAATGTTAAGCGTTCCAATCTTACCTGAATTTTCAGCAAGTTCTCTGAAGGCCAATCCGATGTTGTCGATAGCCGACATTCCATTGGAATGAATGGCCATTAGCACACGCCAGTCGAGCTGCTTGTATGGCGTGAGGGTCTTCTCCAATGAATACCCCTTGGCATCGGCCATCTTGCGTTCATTTTCCGACTGCATCTCAATGAGCTTTGTCTTCTCCTGTTCCACCGACAAGTCGGCCGCGACATTCATTTCCCTGAGTTTCCTTGTATTCTCCGCCTCACGTACCTTGATCTCCGCCTGCTTTTCGTGTATCTGCTTCTTCTTCTCCTGAACGGTGATCTCCGTATTCAACTCACTCTCTTTGATCTTGCGTTCCTGCTCGACGGCGAAGTTCCTTCGTTCATAGATTGCCAGGTCGGCTTCCTTCTGAAGGCTTTCGCGCATTTCCGTTTCCAATGCTTTGCCCATTTCAGGTGTCGGCCGAACTGACAATACATCAACACTGAGAATTGATACTCCCAGCAGCTTTACTGCATCTGAGGACTTCAATCCCTGTTCGATAGTATCGCTAATTTCCCGGGCGCTACGCAATGCTTCCTTTAAGCCAAGGCCCTGTATATAGGACGATGCCGCCGTCTTTGCCTCATTGTTCAGGCGTTGATTCAGCTTTTCAAAGTTCTCATTGTTCACCTTCTTGTCGGACGACAATGTGAAGTCAAGCATCTCCGATAATTGGCGCGCATTTTCAACTGAGTAAGTAACCTGTCCCTGTACGGTAACAGTTTGAAAATCCTTCGTCATTTCGTTGAAGATATACTGAATGTCGCGGCTCCCAACCGGGATAGCCACGATGGATGAATTCGGACCATAGTAGAAAAATGACAACCCTCTTCCCTCCTGGATGGCCTGGCCTTTCTTGAAATGAATAGCATAAGTCATCGAATCGAACTTGATAAAATTAATTCCGAACATATAGATTAAACTTTTAGTGTATTAACTGATTTGACGAGCTCTAAAACCTTCTCCCAATCGCTATTTGGATCGAAGCCCGCCTTGTCTTCGAACAGTACGTTGAAGTAAAACTTCCTGTCGTAATGCCCGTACGCGCCTGCGCATACATCGGGGTTTTCATTTACGTAGTCGAAATGAATTCCGCGCTGTTCGAAGAACTTCAGGTAATCAACGATTTCGTGCGGATAAGAACATGTGTACAGAATCCGCACTACGTCCTTTTGCTGTGTGATGTATCGCATCGCCTCTTCGGCATAGGGATAAAATTCCGTTGATAGTACACCGCTTTGAAACGTTGGCTTGAGTATAGTGCCGTGGATATCGAATGCCCAGTACACTTTTTCCCAGTGCTTTCCACGGGCGTTATTCATGCAGTTATTAATAGCGCGGGTAATCATATCGTTGTGAAATGCCTTTGTGTATTGTATACGCAAATATAGCTTTTCTGTTCTCATTACAGAAGCTAATTTGCGTATATTTTACACTAATATGAAGATCAGAATGTTACCGTCAGCCGCACACGATAACGGGCCTGTCCTGATATGGGAATAAGGCTTGGAGAGGGCATTGGCAAGGGTCAGAATTTGGTGCGGCCCCCTGTGGTTGAATCAGGCAAATTAGTCCAGCATATATCGCTACTATGCAGCAACTATCCACCTACATTCAAGAACATAACATAAACTCATATCCAGGTATTGCAGAAGAACTGAAGCGGATATAATGCAAGTATATTGGCGGCATGATAAGAATTTGAAGCGGATTTGAAGAACACATATAGCGGATCTAAAGAACACTTATAGCAGATCTAAAGAACACTTATAGCGGATATAAAGAAAGTATATAGCCGACATGATGAAAGTGTACAGCGGATATATAAAATCTGCAGGAATGAAGACGATCTCGATCGATTTCAGTGCGTGCGTTGTGCGCGGGGGGCGAATGTATTTCATTGAAGATGCTGCGCGACACGCGCGGAGATAAAAGATCGCGCAGTGCCACAGATCGAAGATCCCTAATGATCGTTGATCCATATGGGATCAAATACTGATAGAACGAGAGCCGTGTTTTAAGAGAAGAAATCGAAGTTATATCCACGGTCCTTCAGCTCGAAATACTTCTTTCGGTTAAACCGGAAAAGTCTTGCCGGTCGTCCGGCGCCGCGTTGTACGGTCCTGTCGAGTTCTTCGAGGATGCCAAGACTGGAAATCTTCTTCTTGAAGTTCCTGCGATCGATAGGCTGATCAAGCAGTGTTTGGTACAGATTTTCCAGGTCGGAGAAAGGGAACTCTTTATCCAGTAACTCAAAGCCTACTGGCTCATAGGTGATCTTACCCCGCAGGCGCGAGATGGCCGTTTCGACAATCTTCTTATGATCAAATGCAAGTGGCGGCAGCTTTGAAATGTTGAACCAGGCAACATCTTCTGCATCGGTGCGTGCCACCAGTTCAAAGTCACGGGGCCGGACGAGGCCGAAATAGGAGATGGAAATAACGCGATTGCGTGGATCGCGACCAGGGTTGCCAAACGAATACAGTTGCTCGAGGAACTTCACATCGATTCCGGCTTCCTCCTGCAACTCGCGATGCACAGCACTGTCAAGCGACTCTTCATTCAGAACGAGTCCTCCAGGCAGGGCCCACATCTTTTTGAACGGCTCGATCTTGCGCTTGATCAGAAGCACGGAAATGCCCTGCTCCTGATCGTAGCCAAAAACTACAGCGTCGACCGCTACCCTGATGTCCTGCCTCATGGAATCAAAAATAGGAAATTGCGTGACGTGTTTGTTATGAGTCAAAATGAAGTGTTCGCGAAGTGATGCATCCATTTACTCCGAGGCGACATACTCCACCTACTCCGAGACGACATATTCCAAGCGATGCGCCTCGTCAGACGAAGGGACTTCAAGTTTCGAAAGCAGACGCTGCATAACTGCAGCAGGCACAGCATGGTCCCGCTCCCTGTTCTGTTTGATCCATGTTTGATAAGGCGCCTCAACGTAAACAAGATGAACACGTGCCTTGTAAGTGGCAAAGAGGTCAATCCATTGAGAGCGCATCTGGCGTGTGATGTTTGTGGCATTCCAGGCAAATGGCTCTCCCCTTCTCAGGTATGATTTCGCTTCCTCTTTCGCCTCCTGCACTACCCATCCCGTTGCCGAAGTATCATCGGGCTTCAGCTTGTGCTTTCGCCTGATGTCATCAAGGCTCACAACTGGCGTGCTGGAATGGTATCTACTCAGATAGCTATCCTTTCCCATGCCCGGTAATCCACACATCATCACAACCGTGCTCCGCCAGTCATCGAAAGGAACATAATCGGGTGATGAATCTCCCCTGTTAAAATAGAGAAATCTGGAGAGATCGGTTTCAAAATGGCGAGGCGTTCTCCAGCAGTTATTTTCGCGACACAGCTCTTCGAACAGATTGATACGATAAAGCAGCTCCTGCTGATCGGCGCATATGCGACCAAGGACGTCGGCGCGTGCAAGCGTTGTTAATAACGAAAGGTCTACACGTAACGATGCCTGAATCGCAGCCTTCGCCGGATCGGGCTTATCAAATATCCAGAGCGGCAACCCATGATATCTCACCAGTGCACAAACTTGTTCTCTGATACTGAACGGAGCAGGAACTTCTTCATACAATATTGTCCTGCTTGTGTACTCGCCGCGTTTCGCATGTCCCCGCGAGGTAATTCGACCATCTGTTTCCAATAGTGTAGTGGATCTCTTTTCCACGTCGTGTAACAGCGCCGATGTCCACAGCACCTCACGCTGCCCGTTGTCAAGACGTTGGTAGCCGTCCAAAGAAGTTAAAGCCTCGAGTACCATACGAGTATGAATGGCTACATCACCTTCGGCATGGTGTATTGCATCCTGCGGAACACCATGCATATCAGCAACCCAGGAGAATCGTTTCTCCAGGGCACTCCAATCCTTATTATTAGCAATAGACCAATTCATAGCTCAGTTCTTAGATGGTGTTTCAGGTTGTTCCCAGGCCAGCCGCGCCCGTTTCCAATTCCGCGTCCAGTGCTCGTCAGTCTTCACATGTCCTTTGCGGACGTACTTGAATACCCGTGTTGCAAACTCGTTTTCATGGAACGCACCAGTATCACGGCTAACGACTCCTTCCCGTTCGCATGGTTTGCCCGTTGCTATATCCAGAGAATTAAAGACACTTGCTTGGCTGACCAGAGCAAGCACGTGTTGTTCAAAGAGCGGCTGATTATCGGGCTTTACAATGCTCAATTCAGGAACGGTAGGCAGGTCAAAAAGCGAAGCGTAAAACTTAACTTCGTCCCAACTTAACCATGCCTCCTGCTGCCTGATCCCGAACACATAAAAGTATTGCTCTATTCTGGGGTACTCGATCGAATGAACCGCATACAAGTTCTCTCCAAAGATCTCAATGTCGCCGAGATCGTTTCGGATCTGCTGCCAATGCTCTCTGATCTTTTGTGACCATGGGGATACCGTAGGCGCGGCATGGGACCGGGCAAACACTCCATGCCTGCTCAGGCAGTTGTTCTCTCCATCCAGTTTCTCCGTATGTACAACAGAAGACAACCGACTTATGTCTTCCCAATAGTTATGATTAACACGATCGTCGCTGGTGGTTCCCGGAGAAAACGGAAAGTGATACGTGCGACCGTACTTTTTTGAAATGCTCATGATACCACAATTTTAAGTAAAAAGATTGCCAGGCGTTCGTTGAATAAGAACGCGAAAGGATCTATGCAAAAAGAAATTGCTGATAGATGGAATGCAACCGAAGCAGTGGTATTACATGACGATTATGACGATGTCCCCGTTAAGGGTTTGGTACATACAGCACAAGGCGTGAGCTTAAAACGAAGGCAATTCTGAAAGGTTTCATTACCTTGGTCTCGACATGCACAAGCTTCCTCCCTCTAAGCTGTTCCTAATCGTTTCCTTTCTGGTTTTAACTGCATGTCGTCCCGATTCCAGGCGAGCGCCATTGTTTGAAGCATTGCCTTCATCACAAACTGGCATCGACTTCAATAATGTCATAAGGGAGGATAACCGTCTAAACATAATCACGTTCGAATATCTCTACAATGGCGCCGGTGTGGGCGTCATCGATGTCAACAATGACGGGTTGTCTGACCTTTTGTTCACAGCGAACATGTCAGATAACCGGCTTTACCTCAACAAAGGAAACTTTCAGTTTGAAGACATTACTGAACACAGCGGTCTGCTACAGCGCGGGAAGTGGGCCAGTGGCGTATCCGTTGTCGACATCAATCAGGACGGATTACAAGACATTTACATTTGCTATGCCGGTCCATATACTGATCCTCAAAAGCGCGCCAACGAACTTTACATTAACAAGGGCAACAACGCTTTTCAGGAAAGTGCAGATCAATACGGGTTGGCTGATACTGGTCACTCCGTGCAGGCCGCGTTTTTTGATTACGACCGTGACGGAGATCCCGACATGTATCTCCTAACCAACATCACGGATCAAACCGGGCCGAACATTATTCGTCCCAAAAGGCTTAATGGCGAAATGGCTAACACCGACCGCCTCTATCGCAATAATGGCAATGGAACCTTTACGAATGTCTCGAGAGAAGCTGGTATTCTTGCAGAAGGTTATGGCCTCGGCGTTTCAATATGCGACGTGAACGACGACGGATGGGACGATGTGTACGTAACGAATGATTACCTCTCCAACGACCTGTTATTTATCAATCAACAGGACGGCACATTCAAAGATGAATCTGCCAGTTATTTTGACCATACGAGTTATTCGGCAATGGGAAACGATGTGGCCGACTTCAACAACGATGGTCTGGTTGATTTCGTGGCTGTCGACATGTTGCCACCCGATAACAAGCGACAGAAACTTATGTTCGGAGCAACGAACTACGACCGTTACCAGTCCGAAATACGGATGGGATATGCGCCGCAGTACATGCGCAACACTCTTCAGCTCAACCGGGGCGCCATCGACGGCAAGACCTATTTCAGTGAGATTGGCCAGTTTGCCGGCGTGGCTGCTACCGATTGGAGTTGGAGTCCTTTGTTTGCTGACGTTGACAATGACGGGCAGCGCGACCTGCTCGTAACGAATGGATATCCGCGAGATATCACTAACCGCGACTTTGCCAGCTATAAAGCAAGCGAACTTATACACGAAGGATTTAGTCAGGGCATGAGTGACAAATTCATGGAGGCCGTGAGCAAGCTTGATGGCGCTCATCTTCCACCTTTTGCCTTTCACAATAATGGAGATCTCACCTTTGCTGACAGCTCTTCACATTGGGGCTTTATCACGCCTTCGTATGCGACCGGCGCAGCCGTTGCAGACCTTGACAACGATGGTGACCTCGACTACGTCACCAATAATCTGAATGGCCCTGCATCCGTATTCAGGAACCACACGACGGAACGACCTGGATCACATTATGTAAGGATCAGCCTTGAAGGTCCAGCGGGCAACAGGGAGGCATATGGAACAAAAATACGAATCAGAACACCGAGCCACTCAATGATCGCCGAGCACCGAGTTGTACGCGGGTACCAGTCCAGTCTGGAACCCTTTATACACTTCGGTGTGAGTAGAGATACTGTGGTAAATGAAATAGAAGTCATTTGGCCAAACCAAACCAGACAAACTATTCACAATGTACCTGTCGATAAGCTAATGAAAATCAAGTTCGGGAACGGCGGTGCTGATCAACTCCCGAACTCACGATTGGATGTGAAGGCAAGCACAGGACGCTTCATGACTTCCTTACATGAGCCTGCTATTCAATTCAAGCACGAGGAAGCACCATACGCCGACTTCAAAGTTCAACCGCTTATTCCGCAGCAGTATTCAACTCCTGGCCCAGCGCTGGCAGTTGCCGATGTTAATGGTGATCATTTGGAAGACTTGCTTGTCAGTGGCTCGTACAATCACTCCGGTCAGGTTTTCATACAGCAGAAAAACGGAACATTCAAAGGCCAACCAATTGCGCATGGAAAGAAGTTTGAAGAAGACACGGGCACCCTCTTCTTTGACGTAGACGGCGACAATGATCAGGATCTGTACGTTGTTAGTGGCGGCAACGAATTTGCCGAAGGATCGATCTATTACCAGGATCGTCTCTATTTGAACGATGGTCAAGGACATTTCTCGCTCAAACCTAATTCGATTCCCACGGAGTCGGCAAGTGGTTCCTGCGTGGTGGGCAATGATTTTGATGGTGATGGTGACATTGATCTTTTTATAGGTGGCCGGCTAAAGCCACAGTCCTACCCCGATGCGGGGACGAGTTTCATTCTTCGTAACGACGGCGGACAATTCACGAATATCACCAACGATGTTGCGCCAGGACTCCAGCACATCGGAATGGTTTCTTCCGCATTATGGACCGACTTCGACAACGACGGCGCCCGGGACCTCATTGTAGTTGGCGAATGGATGCCGATAACTCTACTGCGTAACACAAATGGAAAGTTTCAAAATGTAACTGCAACTTATGGTCTTGCAAAATCAGCAGGCTGGTGGAACAGCATTGCCGGTTCTGATGTCGACAACGACGGAGACATCGACTATGTGGTTGGAAACCTGGGGTACAACAGCCGATACAAGGCAACACCCGATCATCCACTCCATGCATACGCCTCAGACTTCAACGACGACGGCAAGCGCGAAGCAATTCTCACTCAGAATATCCAAGGCAAAGAGTATCCGGCACACCCACGCGATGACCTGTTCTTACAACTGCCTTCCTACAAAAAATATTACAACAGCTATGCTGCATATGCAGAAGAGTCGAAGGAGGCATTCCTGAAAAGGAATACCAAAAATAAAGTCGACACTCTTACGGCCCACGTGATGGCTACCTGTATTCTCATGAACCAGGGTAGTGATCCCTGGCAACTAAAGCCGTTGCCTGCTGAAGCGCAATTCTCGCCTGTTTACGGAATGCTGATAAAAGACGTTGACGGCAATGGAAGTGACGACCTTGTTCTGACAGGAAACTCTTCATCACCGGACGTACTGACAGGCAAGTACGATGCGTCAAAGGGCTTGGTTCTCGTCGGCGATGGTCATGGGAACTTCGCGTCACAAACCATTTCCCAATCGGGCCTGGTTGTCCGAGGCGATGCAAGAAGTCTCGTGTTGTTAACCCGTGGTAACGATCAGCTGGTGATTGCTGGTGTTAACAATGATTCAATACAACTTCGTTCAGTAGCCAGGCTACCTGCTCACTTTGAGTTCAGAGGTGATGACGCCTATGCTGAGATTCAATTTAAAAACGGTCGGTTACGGCGGGTTGAGAACTATATGGGCGGCGGTTATCTGTCGCAGTCAACGCGCGGGGTAGACGTTCCTGCGGATGGCATAAGGATCACGGTATTTGACTGTCAAGGCAAGTCCAGAGAACTAGCGCTAAGATAGGCAGACATGGCGAGTCACAGAACTAAAGCCTTGAAATAGGCGGAGGAAGACACAAAAGTATTCCGGTACTTGTAGTTCCTCAGTTTCCGAGAGGAACTCTGGAAAAATACCGGATCTCGTAGCGCTCCTGTTTTGCGCCGGAAAACAATGGTGGTTTGTCCTTTCGGAGGACCAGCCTGTCACCTCCTAGTTTTAATATCTGATAACGAGACACCTCGTGATTGTTCTCAATATACTTTAGGGTGTCTTGCGCTGAAAGATCATATAACATAGTTCTTGTAGTGCCGCTCCATGAGACATTCACCTTGCCATCGGGCAGATAAGTGTATTGCTCAAGGTCGACAATGGTCGTCTCCATGCTGCCAAACCCGTTGTAAAAAGTAAACACTGAATCAATCTTCCAGGTACCCTCAATTGCCTGACGTGGATCTTTGGGTGAGCATGCGCATAGCAGCCCCAACCCGATGGCTAACAGCGAAAAACCCGCTGGTGTATGTCTCTGTAAAAACGACCGGAGCACATCACGCACCCCGGTCGTATGGAATATTTGTCTTGTTACGATCAATTGTCAGCTCAATAATTCTCGTTCTGAATCAGAACCCCGTTGCTAAGGTCTATCTCACGTTGTGGTATCGGGAAATAGTAATGCTTGGGTCGCATGAACGTTCTGCCTGGCTTCAAAGGCCCGCGGTCAGCAGCATATAGCGCAACGATATCCACGATGTTGGCTTTGTCCCAGCGCAACAGATCCTGATGGCGTTCATTCTCGCCGGCGAGCTCAACGCGTCGTTCGTGCATGATGTCGTCCATGTCGGCATTAGTAACAGGATCGAGTCCGTTGCGTTCTCTTACGGCGTTGATTTCGGCATCACCATTTTGACCTGACCGGATCTTCGCCTCTGCTACCATAAGATATACATCGGAGGCGCGCAGGATGGGTGCATTTTGGCCTGCGTTTAGTCCACCCGTAGTACGCCACGAAGCGAACTTACGGAAGTGATAACCTGTCTGAGAGAGGTCCGCTGTGTATTCCTGTACACCCTCTTCACCGCCAAGATCGACCATATCGCCCACCTGAAATACCGTGTAGCCCAGGCGAGGATCATCAGCTTCGAATTCATCGACGAGATCCTGGATCGGTTCACGAAAATCCCATCCACCCCACGGCCGTGGAGTGGTGTAGATCTGCGGCGTGTTATCGGTTGTCCAACCATCTTTGTATTGCATGGCAAAGAGAGTCTCTGCATTGTTTTCAGCGTCGACACTGAAATTCACTTCAAACGTCGGAGCCAGGGCGTAAGCAGCATTAGTTGTCACGTGCTGTCCAGCCTCAATAGACTTGGCAAATTGTTCAGTATACAAGTAAAATTTTGCCAGGAAGCCATAGGCTGTTCCCTGGGAAACTCTTCCGAGATTATCCGGATCGCCGGCATAAGATGCAGGTAACAGTTCAGCGGCCTGCTGAAAGTCGGATTCAATTTGCGCCTCCATTTCTGCCATTGTTGCCTTAGGCTTGTTTAACCTTCCAGCAATCACGTCGTCTTCAACAAAGATGGGTACTTCGCCGTGAATCAGGTAATGTCTCCAGTAGGAAAATCCGCGCAGGAAATATGCTTCACCCAGACTGCGGTTTTTGGTTGCCTGGTCCATGTTAACATCGGGAGCATTGATCAACACCGCGTTAGCCCGCGATATCATTTCATACTTCCATTTCCATATTGGACGCAACTTTGGATTGTCGGCGTCATAGGTAAAGAATTCGATAGATTGATCTTCACCGTGGTCGCCTGCGCGCCACATGTCATCAGAGCAAATGTCGAACGTACGTTCCCAATGCCCGAAGTATTCTTCCTGCAGCAAGGGCTCATAAATGGCATTCACTGCCGAGACAACGTCTTCTCCGTTACGCCAGAATTGCTGAGTCGAAACCTGGCCATAAGATGTTGAATCCAGCACGTCATCGCACTGTGAAAAGAGCATCAACATCACCGAAAACGACGTGACCATTCCGGTTACACGATTACCAAAAGTTAACATTTTGTTTTTCATGGATGTCGGGTTAAAACGTTAAAGATGCACCCACAGTAAACGTCCTCGCTTGCGGGTATTGTGCATAGTCGATGTTGATCTGCCTGTTGTCGTCGGCATATCCAAGCTCAGGATCCATGCCTGAATACTTCGTGATGACAAAAATGTTTTGCCCTGTCACATATATGCGAGCACGTGTGAGTTTTAAGGATTGAGCCAGTGCCTGCGGGAAATTGTATCCCAGTGTAATATTCTTCAGCCGGAAGAAGTCTCCGTTTTCAACAAACATATCCGACGTTCTGTGATTAAGATTATCGCGCGCAGTGGTCATGCGCGGAATGCTGTTGCTGGTTCCCTCGCCATGCCAGCGATTGATGGTCTCTGCATACATGTTAAAGGAATACGTTGGATCGATACCCTGCATTCGGTCGGCGTTGTAGATATCTACGCCCCCAACACCGAGGAATAACAACGTCAAATCAAACTGGCGATAGCCCAGCGATGCGTTTAAACCATAAGTGAGTTTCGGCCACGGACTTCCAATAAATGTTCTGTCCTTGTCGTCAATCATTCCATCTCCATTGATGTCGACAAATTTCACGTCGCCTGGCTGAATAAGATTGTTGGCATGGCGTTCGTCGTTGGCCAGGGCAGGATCGGCCTCAATCTGAGATTGGTTTTGATACAATCCGTCGGTCTTCCATCCGTAAAATGTTTGCATCGGATGACCTTCATAGGTCCTGGTGATCTCCTGATTGGGTCTTCCGTACGCGGATGAACCGATGAAGTTTCCATCATACAGTTGTTCGACTTTGTTGGTGATAAAAGAAGCATTGCCGGCTATCGTATAGGTAAAATCTCCTACCGTCTTACGATACGAAAGTTCGATCTCAAGGCCCTTGTTCTGGAGCTGGCCCACGTTCTGATAAGGTATAGTAGCCGTACCGTTAGAGCCAAGTGACGGCGGCGGCAGGAGCATGTCTTTCGTGTTCTTGATAAAGTAATTCAGAGTTAGAAGGATCCTGTTTGAAAACAGCCCTGACTCAAGACCAAAGTTGGTCATCTCGCCCGTTTCCCAGGAGATGTTCGCATTTGCCAGTGCGCTTTGCGCGGAACCTACCGTCGACTGATCCCCAAAGGAGTAGCGATAACCGGAAGAGATCAACGCCAGGTAGTTCAGACGCGGAACGTTTTGGTTACCGAGCTGTCCCCATCCACCGGTAAGTTTAAGACTACTGATCGTATTTGTAAGGTTTGAAAAGAAAGGCTCCTCTGAAATGCGCCATCCAAGTGAAAAGGCAGGGAAACTTCCCCAACGGTTGCCTTCAGCAAATTTTGAAGAACCATCGGCACGGAACGTCAGCGTGGCCAGGTAACGATCTTTGAAGTCGTATGTAACTCTGCCGAACGCTGATGCGAGACCATCATACGAACGGGTTTCCTCAGCTCCGGTGATCGCTTGTCCTGCAGAGAGGTAACGCTGGCTTGGATCTTCGCTGGGAAAATCTCTGCGTTGCGCCATCTCTTTGTTCTCATTGAATTGCTGCACGGAAAAACCCCCTACAACACCTATCGTGTGCTGACCGAAGTCGCGATTGTAAGTAGCTGTATACTCCTGCAGCAGGTTATAATATCGCTCATTCCTTACCGTCAATGTATTCCTCGAATTGGTACGGATCTGATCGTTTACAATGATGTTGAATTCCTTATAAGTGAGGTAAGTCAGATCGACGCCAAAGTTTGCCCGCACGTGAAAACCTTCGAAGAGTTCCAGGTCACCGTTAAGGGAACCCAACAGCCGCGTCCGGTTTTGCTTTTTGTCCTGCGTATCAACCGTGAACACCGGATTATTGATGTCACCAAATTCCGAACTTAACTGTGATGTGCTGTAGGTGCCATCCGGATTTTTCACTGGCAGACCGGGATTGAAACGAATCGCACTCCAGATCAACCCATCCTGCGCCGACAAAGTATTGGGAGCGGACTCTGTTTGATTTACAATCTGAAGATTCTCGCCGATCTTAAATCGTTTTCCAACCTTGTGATCAGAGTTGATGCGCATGCTATACCGCTTGTAGTATGAATTTTCGATCATTCCCTGCTCGTCGTAGTATCCCCCTGTGATGGAAAATGAAGAGTTCTCGCCACCACCGGACAAGGTAACATCGAGGTTGCTTGTTGTTCCCTGGCCAAGAAGTTCATTCTGCCAGTTGGTCTTCTGCGTTTGATATTGAGGATCTTCCCATATTGGATTAATTACCAACCCATCATTGGTATATCGCTCGCGCTTCAACATTGCCAGCGTTGGTGCATCCAGCACGTCGACCGTCTTGATCTTGTTTGACACACCGGTGTATGCATTAACGGTGAAATGCATCGGCTGCGAAAACTTACCACGTTTTGTAGTTACGATGACGACGCCATTTGCTGCACGTGTCCCATAGATTGCGCTGGCGGATGCGTCCTTTAATATTTCTATGGACTCGATATCGTTCGGGTTCACATCATTAATATTGGAGGCAGGTACGCCGTCAATTACGATCAAGGGATCTGCGTTGTTGATGGTACCAATACCACGGACGCGTATAGCTCCAGCGTTACCTGGTGCACCGCCGCTTCGAACAATATTGACACCTGCTGCACGTCCTTGCAAAGACTGCGCTGCCGAAGCAACAGGAAGGTTTTCTATCTCTGATCCCTTCACAGAAGCAACCGCACCCGTGATGTCTTTCTTTTCCTGTGTACCGTATCCAACGACAACCACTTCGTTTAACGTTTGCGTATCGGAAGCAAGGGTCACATTAACAGAGGTTTGACCATTCAGTGGAACTTCCTGGGAGAGGAAACCAATGAACGAAAACACCAATACATCATTCTCGGTATCCACGGCTATCGAAAACTTACCGAATCCATCGGTAACCGCGCCGCGCGTCGTTCCCTTTACGATGACGTTGACGCCAGGCAGAGGTGATCCATCTTCTTCCACCACTGTACCGGTAACAATAACCTCTGTTTGTGACTGCGACGTCAAACTGACTGGCAGGGCTCCGGCCTGGGTTAACCTGGCCGTTGATCCCGCATCGCGTACCAGTATTGGACTCAGTGTGTGAGATTGTCCCGGAGGTATCAGAGTGATCTGTTTCTTCCTGATCTTGTAAAGGATATCGGTACCGTTGAGCAAAAAGTTCAACACCTCTTCGATGCTGTCGCTCTGAATGTTTCCGGAAACTGTCTTATTGCTCACATGCAACCGGCTATCGTTCAGCACAAAATGATAGTCCGTTTGCTTCTCTACTTCCCTGATCGCCGATTTAAGCGAAACATTTTTCAGATCAAGCATAATCATGGGACGCGGCTGCATCGTGACTGCAGCCTGCACGTTAGCTGTTGCCAGGAATCCCAACAGTGCCATACAGGTAAGTAAGCTACCGATCGTGGCCCGCGGAGAACACCGGATAAGTTTGTAGTGTCTCAACATAAATACTTGGGTTAGGTCTTTATTGATAGAGGATAAAGTCATTAATCTCGCGGCGAACCTTAAAGCCTGAAGACAACTGGATCAGCTCCAATACATCCTCGAAAGATTCGTCGCTAATGGTCATTGTCATACGTTCCGAGGCTGACACTGAACTGTCCAGTTCAATATGAACCTGAAACCGATTTTCAATTTTGTAGATGACGTCGCCCAACAGCGCGTTATCAAAGGTGAGTATGTCCTCTTTCCACGCTGTAAAATTGGCGGGATCAACTTTGCTTGTTTTTACCTGCTTTCTGTCTGCGTCAAGAGTGACCTGGTCACCAGGTACAAGCTGATAAATTTTGTTTTGTCCTGCTACCTTCAGTTCAATTGAGCCCTCTTCTAATGTTGCCTTTGTCTGAAGATCATTCTTATATGCACGAACGTTGAAGCGCGTTCCTTTTACCGTAATCGTTAACTCCTCAGCGTTCACAATAAAAGGTTTGGTCCCTTTTCTGACTTCGAAAAAGCCTTCACCGTGTAATGTCACGTTTCTGGAAGTTGCCCCAAAAGAAGAAGGATATTCCAATGTGCTGTTGGTGTTCAGATAAACTACCGAGCTATCGGGGAGTACAATTCGGGTATTTCTACCAGTTGAATTTTTTACAAGGCTTGTTTGCAAAGCAGAAGGCCCGGGTTCCGCCATTCGATAAATCCCGTATGAGGCCAGCGCCAATACGATTACAGAGGCTGCTATCCGCAACACCCAGGTGAGTTGAGAAGTTTTGGATTGTGCCGGAGGCTCCAGCCGATTTGTAAGTTCGTTCCAGGCCTCTTCTGTTCGTTGATATCCTGCGCGGTTGAGGGTAACCGATGCCTGGTAGGTGGCATTTACTTCGTCGAAATGCTTCTTATTGTCCGGCGAGGCATCAAGCCAATGGCTGAGCACGTCCAGATCTTCGTGACTTGCCCTTCCTTCCAATACACGCAACATTATTTCGTCAATTCCAGGGGGTAGGTCAGGCCATGTCATACCTGTAATACAGCAAAACGAATCTGCACCCTTACAGCTCAGGAAAAAAAATATCAGAAATAATAGTTCGCCAGCAGAAATCCGGAAAGGATTGCAAGGTGATGTCGAAGCTCGAGCCGCAGTTTACTGAGTGCACGATACATTTGAGTCTCGACCGTCTTTATTGAAATGTTAAGTCTCGAGGCGATCTCGTGATAGCGCAAACCTTCTACACGGCTCAGCTCAAACACACGCCGGCATTCTGCAGGCAAAGTGTTCAGGGCCTTGTCGAAAGCTGACTGCAGTTCGTTGGCAAGAAGGATCTCGTGAGTATTGTCTACAAACGATAGCTCGTCCGCATACAGACGAAGCATGAGCTCTGCCCGCCGGTTTTGCACGGCCCTTGATTTCAGCAAATTAAGGCACTTGTTTTTTACGGATGTGAAAAGGAAGGCATCCAGAGACTTCGATTCATCCAGCTTACTTCTATGATTCCATAGGGACAGGAAAACATCCTGCACGATTTCCTTTGAATCCTCGTGGTCGTGCAGAAACTTGTTAGCGTAAGCAAACAATCGTGGATACAACCTGCGAAACAGCAGCTCCAGGCTTTTCGTGTCTCCCTTCCTGATCCTGGCGATCAGTTCCGTATCAATAACAACCGATTTTGGGGAAGACGAAAACATAGAGAGGGGACTTCCAGCGCCAACTTCCGCATAATTATCAGAAGTTAAAAGCTTTCGCAGAAATCTTCACACTGTGCACATCTGGACGTAACGCCTGGATTGCGAACGCTGATCTTTTCAGCTTGATCTTTTCAGCTCGCGGTTATCTGCTCTTCGGCCGGCGATATTGATTTGTCCGCTTTCTCTTATACTGTTGTCTCTTGCTTGGCTTGTTATAAGACGATTTTCTCCTGGAAACCTGAGCCTGCTTTTTCTTGGCCTCTTTCGCGAACGGTTCGTACCGCAGCATCAGTTCATGGCTGCCTGAGTTCGTTCCTGAAAACTGCGATACCGTCATATCGTACGCATAACCAAACTGGAGTTCATCTTTAACCTGAAACTGCACCATGGCTACCAACGCATCCGCTGTACGGTATGAGAGACCTGCCCCCACCTTTTCCTGCCACCAGGCATTAAGATTAACATCCACTTCAAGTGGTGCCCCATGAACGCCCTTTAAAAGCATCGATGGCTTAAGGGCCCAGTCAGGGTTCAGATCAAACGTGTAACCTGTGGTGACGAAGATATGGCGGTTCTGACGATTTGGATAGCTGGTGAAATCCAGCGTTGGACTATTAGTACCTGAGAGATTGTTTTTGATCATCTTGGGAACGCCAGCTCCCACAAAGAATTTCCCTGTATAATAATACGCTCCGAAACCGAAGTTAGGGAACAGGCTTGTCGTTGAGTATCCAAAGGCTGCATCGATCTGTCCCGGTGTATATGAGGTCTCGACAGAGCTGTAATCGGCCTTAAATTGATTTATACCGGCCTGTAGCCCAAGCGATAGCTTTCCATCGTTCGCAAATCTGATGTGATACGCGTAGATGACATTAAGCATGAGCGTGTTGGATATGCCGATCTTGTCCTGTACAATGTTCATACCTAATGCCATCTTCTCGTTTTTGATAGGCGCATCGGCACTGAATGTAAATGTTGTTGGAGCTCCGTCAATGCCCATCCATTGCTTGCGGTACATAGCAGTAATTGATGGTGTTCCGCGTACGCCGGCATACGCAGGATTCACTGCCAGGCCGTTGAACATATACTGCGAATACATCGGATCCTGCTGCGCATGCAGTGTCGATACTGCAGCCATGAAGGAGATTGTAACCAGCGAGCGTAAAAGTGTTTTCATATTCTCAAAAAAATCTGGTTCTCGTTAACGCTTCAGAGTAAATGATTTGGTCTGCTGAAACTCACCAATGACAACCTTGTAGAAGTATGTTCCGTCGGGCAGGTCCTTGCCAATCGTAACGCCATGTGTAGATATACCCTGCCAGTCATTCTGATAGGCGTCGTTACTATATACGATGTTACCCCAGCGATTGAATATCTGCAGGTGAACCGGCTCGTTGCCAGTGTATGTGATGACAAAGTTATCGTTCACGTTGTCACCATTAGGCGAAAATCCTTCGGGTACGAAGACCACGCCAGCAAGAGGATCCGTGACGATGATGGTTAATGTCGTCGTGGCACAGAGTCCTGGCATTGGATCTCCACTGTCGCAGACCTCAATAACAACTTTGTCCTCGCCGGTAAAATTCTTATCCGGGGTGTATGTGAAGTTACCGTCGCTATCGATGACAATCGTACCGTGTTCCGGAGCGGTTACAGGCGTTGTATTCACCACGAGCTTTGTGCTGTCAGGGTCATAGTCGCCCACGAGAATAGTGCCTGTAGTCTCAGCGTTGCGATCACCCGTAAGTACGTCGTCTGCGAGAACCGGAGCATCGTTTACCGGAGTGATGGTGAATATGAGTTCCGTATTCGTGCAGGCCGGAACAGGATTCGTATCGCAAACTGAAATCTGGACAGTATCCTGACCGTGATAGTTTTCATCAGGTGTGTACGTGTATTTTCCATCGGCCTGAATCACGATCACGCCATGCGCCGGGCCATTCAACGGAGTAGTTGTTACTTTCAGCGGCAGACCTTCAGGGTCGACGTCGGACGAAGAGAGAACTGAACCCGTTGCCTTCGTATCCTCAGCTGTCGTAGGGCGCTTGACGCTTACAACTGGTCCCTGATTGTCTACGATCGTGATTGACAAAGTTACATTTGCACAAATTCCGGGAAGCGGCAAGCCGGAATCGCATACTTCGACGATAACCTGATCAGAACCGGTGTACGTCGCATCAGCCATGTAGATAAAAGTCCCGTCTGGCTTTATTGTGATAGTACCGTGGCTCGGGCCGGTTACAGGTGTAGTATTTATCTTCAACGGCGTTCCGTCAGGATCAAGACCACCAGTGAGTAAATTGTCGGTCGCTCCCCTACCCTGTGTTACTGTAAGTGTTTTGGCAGGGATTACAGGCGCATCATTTACAGGCGTAACTGTCACCGTAACGACAACTGCGTTGGATATAGCGCCTCCGTTGTCCTGAACGGTATATGATACGGTAGCAGTTCCGTTGTAATTCGTTTTAGGAACAAATGAGATGTTACCCGAATTGTCAGCAGTCCAGAGGCCGGCTGCTGTCGTCAGGGTCTTTTGGATGCCCGCCGTTGAAGGATCCAGATCTAACGTAGATGCGGCGATTGTTCCGTCAACGTCCGTGTCGTTGGTTGTCGGATTGAACGTCACACCAAGATCTTCGCCCGTGGTTATTGCATCCGCCACCGCGACTGGCGCATCGTTGACCGGAAGGACTGTTACCGTGATAGTGCCAGGAAGCGATACGGCTCCGGTATCATCATTTACGGTATAGGTGATTGTAGCTGTACCGTTGAAGTCCGGCGCAGGCGTGAAAGTAACGTTACCTGCGTTGTCGGCACTCCATATTCCCTGAGGTTTAGACACGCTGTGCTGTATCCCAGCCGTTGCAGGGTCCAGGTCGAGAGTTGAGGTCACAACCGTTCCGTCTACATCGGTGTCGTTGGCTGCAGCATTGAAAGTAACCGGCGTGTCTTCATTTGTGCTCTTGTTGTCGGCTCCGATTTGAACGAGATCGTTTACCGGATTTACGGTAACCGTTACAGAACCAGGATCCGAAGTTGCTCCGCCATCGTCTTTTACTGTATAAGATATGGTCGCTGAACCAAAGTAGTTCGCTGCAGGCGTGAAGGTGAGCTTACCTGACGCGTCAACGGTCCAGGTACCCTCCGAAGTAGTTACTGACGACTCGGTAGCCGGAGTTGCCGGATTGAGATCCACCGTCGAAGGGTCAATAACTCCGTCGATGTCTGTATCGTTCGAAACGATGTTGAAAGTCAGAGCCGTGTCCTCATTAGTTGACGGAGCATCGGCAACGGCAACTGGTTTGTCGTTGACAGAGATCAGGCTAATGATGAAGGTCTGAACAGAAGTGTTGTCTCCTCCATTGGAAGTTCCGCCGTTATCAGTAAGGGTGACAGTCACGACTGCGCTTCCAAATGCATTCGGGGCTGGCGTGTAGGTCAGGTTGCCCGACGCATCCACTGACGGCTGTACAGTGAACAGAGCGTTGTTGTCATTTGTTGAAGTGAATACGAGCGTTTGCGTGGACTCATTGGCAGGTCCGGCAGCAATTGAGCTAGCCCAGCCGTTGACAGTTTGCGCACCTGCATCTTCATTGATTGTCTGATCCGGACCTTTGGTAAAGGTAGGTTCGTCATTCACCGGAGTGACGGCAATTGTAAAGGTCTGCGTGGCGTAGGTGTCGTCGCCGCCATTCGCAATACCGCCATTGTCAGAGAGGACGATCGATATCGTCGCTGTTCCATTGGCATTCGCAGCCAGTGTATAGGTGAGGTCACCAGTTGTCGCATCAATAGCGGGCTGAACAGCGAACAATGAATTGTTATTGTTCGTCAGGGTGAAAGTCAGGATTTGAGCACTTTCACCTGCATCGCCTTTGCTGATTGATTTTGCCCACGCAGGTACTGTTACCGGAGCCGCATCTTCATTGACGTTCTGATCTGCTCCTTTAGTAAAGCTTGGCTCATCGTTCACACCGTTGACAGTGATCGTGAACGTTTGGGTTGAAGCGTTGTCGCCGCCATTGGCAGTTCCGCCGTCATCTGAGAGTGCTACCGTTACTAAGGCAACACCAGTTGCATTTGCGGCAGGAGTGTAAGTCAGTGTACCTGTTGCCGGGTTGATTGCAGGCTGAACTGAGAACAAGGCGTTGTTATCATTGGAAAGGGTGAACGTCAGTGTCTGTGAGCTTTCATTCACTGCACCTTTGTTCAAAGCTGTTGCCCAGCCCACCACAGTTTGTGCGCCTGCATCTTCGTTGATGCTTTGGTCCAGGCCAGCTGTAAAGGTAGGTTCATCGTTCACCGGGTTAACCGTGATAGTAAAGGTTTGAGTAGCATAAGTATCATCGCCACCATTAGCAGTACCACCATCATCCGAGAGCACGATCGACACTGTTGCTGTTCCATTGGCATTCGCAGCTAATGTATAAGTGAGGTCACCAGTTGTCGCATTAATAGCGGGCTGAACAGCGAACAATGAGTTGTTATTGTTCGTGAGGGAGAAAGTCAGTACCTGCGCATTTTCGCTCGCATCGCCTTTGCTGATTGATTTCGCCCAGGCAGCTACTGTTACCGGAGCTGCGTCCTCATTGAGGATCTGATCTGCTCCTTGGGTAAAGCTTGGCTCATCATTAACACCGTTGATGGTGATGGTGAACGTCTTCGTTGACGAGTCATCGCCACCATTGGTTGTACCTCCGTTGTCCGAAAGTGTTACTGTGACAATAGCTACCCCCGATGCATTTGCAGCCGGAGTATAGGTCAGTGTTCCAGTTGCTACATTGATTGAAGGCTGAACTGAGAACAAGGCGTTGTTATCATTGGTAAGGGTGAACGTCAGTGTCTGTGAGCTTTCGTTCGCTGCACCTTTGTTCAAAGCCGTTGCCCAGCCAACCACAGTTTGTGCACCTGCATCTTCATTGATGCTTTGATCCAGGCCTGCTGTGAAGGTAGGTTCATCGTTAACCGGGTTAACCGTGATGGTAAAGGTTTGAGTAGCATAAGTATCATCCCCGCCGTTGGCAGTACCACCGTCATCAGACAGAACTACTGACACCGTTGCTGTTCCATTGGCATTCGCAGCCAGTGAGTAAGTGAGATTACCAGTAGACGGATCTATCGCTGGCTGTACACTAAACAAAGAATTGTTATTGTTCGTCAGCGTGAAGGTTAATACCTGCGCACTTTCGCCGGCATCTCCTTTGCTGATCGACTTAGCCCAGGCCAGTACTGTCACAGGTGTTGCATCTTCCAGCACAGTTTGGTCCGAGCCTTTTGTAAAGCTCGGCTCATCATTAACACCGTTGATGGTGATCGTGAATGTTTTAATAGATGAGTTGTCGCCGCCGTTGGCTGTGCCGCCATCATCCGTAAGAGTAACGGTTACGATAGCAACACCGGTAGCATTGGCTGCAGGTGTATAAGTCAGGGTTCCGGTTGCAGCATTGATCGAAGGCTGAACTGAGAACAAGGAGTTGTTATCATTGGTAAGCGTGAACGTGAGTGTCTGCGAGCTTTCATTCGCTGCACCTTTGTTCAAAGCTGTTGCCCAGCCAACCACTGTTTGTGCACCGGCATCTTCGTTGATGCTTTGATCCAGGCCTGCTGTGAAGGTAGGCTCATCGTTAACCGGAGTTACAGTAATCGTGAATGTCTGCGTGGCGTAGGTGTCATCACCGCCGTTGGCAGTACCACCGTTATCAGAGAGAACAATCGATACTGTTGCTGCTCCATTGGCATTCGGTGCCAATGTATACGTGAGGTCTCCTGTTGTAGCATTGATTGCAGGTTGAACACTGAACAGCGAGTTGTTATTGTTCGTCAAAGTGAAGGTTAGTACCTGCGCACTTTCGCCTGCATCTCCTTTGCTGATCGACTTCGCCCAGGCTCCAACTGTTACTGGCGCCGCATCTTCGAACACCGTTTGGTCTGAACCTTTGGTAAAGCTCGGCTCATCATTAACACCGTTGATGGTGATCGTGAATGTTTTAATAGATGAGTTGTCGCCGCCGTTGGCTGTGCCGCCATCATCCGTAAGAGTAACGGTTACGATAGCAACACCGGTAGCATTGGCTGCAGGTGTATAAGTCAGGGTTCCGGTTGCAGCATTGATCGAAGGCTGAACTGAGAACAAGGAGTTGTTATCATTGGTAAGCGTGAACGTGAGTGTCTGCGAGCTTTCATTCGCTGCACCTTTGTTTAATGCACTTGCCCAGCCAACAACAGTTTGAGCGCCTGCATCTTCGAAGATACTCTGATCCAGGCCTGCTGTGAAGGTAGGCTCATCGTTCACCGGAGTTACAGTAATCGTGAATGTCTGCGTGGCGTAGGTGTCGTCGCCGCCGTTGGCTGTTCCGCCATTGTCAGAGAGAACAATCGTTACTGTTGCTGCTCCATTGGCATTCGGTGCCAATGTATACGTGAGGTCTCCTGTTGTAGCGTTGATTGCAGGTTGAACACTGAACAGCGAGTTGTTATTGTTCGTCAGCGTGAAGGTTAATACCTGCGCACTTTCGCCGGCATCTCCTTTGCTGATCGACTTAGCCCA
>NZ_JBBCAU010000015.1:0-73697 GCF_037203685.1 Chryseolinea sp. T2 | reverse complement strand
GCCTGCTTCCGTTTTGGTTCAACGAAACAAAATTCATCGAGCCAAACTATATTTACAAACTGTCAAAATTCCCGGCCCACATTCAGTACAAGCAATAAACTCAATGGGGTTTGATGTGCATTCTACAAATGCGGTTTACGGGATTAGTGATTTCTTTAACAAACCAACACCTAAAAAGTTGCCTTCAATTTTTTCAATGGTTTCCTCGGCTGGCTCAATCTCATCGGTTACAAGCAATAAGTTTTCGGGGCATCAATCTTTCGACCTGTAGTGTGTATTGCGGTCAACAGTAAAATGGTGGCAATTGCGTTGCAACCTGTGAATGAACGGGAATACCTAAAGAGCAACATTGTTTGCCAAAAGTTTGCCATGCGGACAACAAAAAAGGCAGTCACTTTACGTAACTGCCTGATTATCAAGAGCCCCCTGTCGGAATCGAACCAACGACCTACTGATTACAAGTCAGTTGCTCTACCAGCTGAGCTAAGGAGGCAATTCCTTTTTAAAAACCCTGAAATCTGCCCGATTTCGACACCTTCCGTGCCTGGCTTTTGGAATAGAGGTGCAAAAATAAAGCAAGAAAGCATTTTACCAAACTCTCGGGCACAAATCGTTTATCCGTTTGTTGTTTGATGCCATCCGTTCGGGGTCTCTTATTGCATAACATTCTCATGCTTAACTTGTTCAAACCGAAGAGTTCAAACTCACTTGACCGTCATGAGGCACCACAATTACATCTGGCGCAACCTGTTCTTCACGATCCTTCAACCCGGAATGGTCGCTGTGGTTATTCCATGGTGGATTGCAGTGGGTTTACCTGCATATGAAACCTGGAATACTCAGTCCTGGGCCGGTTTGATATTGTTCACTATTGGAAGCGTGATCACACTGGCTTGCATCTATAGTTTTGCCACACGCGGAGCTGGTACGCTTTCTCCCGCCGATCCAACAACGAAGCTTGTTGTGTCAGGACTCTATCGTTACTCGCGCAATCCGATGTACGTCGGTGTGTCTCTTATGCTACTCGGTGACTCACTGTTTTTGCAAAAGCAAAGCGTGTGGATCTATGCTATTGTCGTCTTCGCCGCCTTCAACATCTACGTCATCGCTTTTGAAGAGCCAAGGCTTAGAAAAGACTTTGGAGAGGACTACGACACCTATAGGAAGAACGTGAGGCGATGGCTCTAACGGGTACGGATGTGGCATTGTTTACTAAACACGATGTAGCGAAAAAAAAAGTGCACAACCCGAGGGCTATGCACTTCATTAACTACTAAACACATCCTATTACTACTACACTACACTTATTCGATTGGCAACTATACTACTTACAATTGCTGTTACTTCTCCTGAAACACTCACTACCACTTTCTATCTAATTTTACTTGCAATTAGCTGGACAGTTTACAGAGCACGACCGTAGGTCGTGGCAGCTAATTCTTAACTCTTAATTCTTAATTCTTAATTGCGTCCACGCCCGTACTAGTTCGATCTCGTCCGACTCCCCGTTCTCTGCTGCTGCTGCGCCGGAGCCACCCTCTGTCCGCGCGACGGAGACGACTGTTGAAACTGACTCCGCTCGCGCGCCGGTGCCCCTCTCTGAACCTCCTGATAGGACCGCTGTTGTGGCTGACGATCCTGAGACTGCTCATATGATCGCTGACGTGGCTGACGATCCTGCGATGGCTCGTAAGAGCGCTGACGCATTTGCCGCTCCTGCTGTTCCTGTTGTCGCATTTGTGACTTTTGCAGTTCTTCAAACTGTTTAAACTCTTCATCGCGATTGGAACGTCGTCTTATTTCAACATCTCTTTGCTGACTGCGTTGCTGATTCAATTCACGTTCCCGCTGCACATCATTGAACTCTCTGTCGCGCTGGACCCGATCAAGCGTCCTGTTAACAGGGTTATTGTTCTCATTTCGGAAGTCTCTGCTGTCAGGTGATGGCGTTCCACGGCGAAGACTTTCTATATCCCGAATTTCTTCACTATTACGATCGTCACTTCTGCGCGGTGATTCCATCAGCGACTCGCGTCTGTTTCCTAACTCACCTCTCTGCTGCGCATCACGGAAATCATTATAAGTTCCGGAACCTTGCTGCGACTGCCTGCGGGATTGAATTGCCTCACGACCTTGTTCATTGTCGCGGGTAAATTCCGAAGGAAGAGCGCGGGTTCTTGTTTCATGATCTACCGCAGGCTTGTACAGACTTACTGAGTTTCGGCTCACATCTGTGCGGCCCGGAGCGTTTCTGTCATGTACTTCGTAGACAGGAATGCGTTCGCCATTTCGTTTCTCCACCTCGGACCTTGAAGGACCGGTAAAGTATGCACCGTCATGATCGCGTCTATCCCGCCCGTTGTTGTGATTATTATCACCGTAGTAGTTGTTGTTCACAATTACTGTTGTATGGTTGATCACGTTGACCACCGTTGTACGGGGAACGCAGTGCCTGTACACCTGGCGGTACATCACATAGCGGTAGGGGACGAAATTCCAATAATGATTCGGGATATGACTGTAGTACCCCACGCTCATGCTGACAGACAAACCAGGCATCAGGGGCGCCCAGCCATAATAGCCGCCACCGCTGCGCCACGTTACCCAGGCCGGACCCCATGTGGTGTCCGGAACCCAGAGCCATCCGTAGAAGTCGTCATAAAACCATCGTCCATAGTGAAACGGTGCCCATCCCCAGTTATAATTTGATACCCAGGTGTTGCCATAGGACGTTTGTACCCAATAGCCATTGCTTCCATAGGGAACGAAATCCGCCCCCGCATTTGGCATCCACACATATCCGTAGCGGCCGTGGTCGACCCACGTTCCGTAGGGTTGTAGCTCATCATAAAAAACCTGAAGTGAAACACTTCCCTGTGCATGTGTCACAGTTGCTGCCATCGTACCGACGGCAAACACTGCTACAGCCAACCATTTACTCCAAACCTTTCTCATAGCTGTAAAACACTTATTTACCGCTTAGAAAGAAGTAAAAACTATGCCAGATTATACAGGGGAGCAGAGCGGGTAGAGGTGACGTTACAATTGACGTTTAAACGGCGCCAGAGGCCTTGATTGCCCGTCGGAGCGTGTCCGCATCGGCATAACCCAGCATGCTGGCCACGCGCTGCTTACGGGCTGTGCCCGCCTTAAAAAGCTGTTCGGCGAGGTCCTTTCTGAACTGCAGGGAAACAGTCCGGAATGAGGTACCCTGTTCGGCAAGCTTGCGCTGAAGGGTGCGGGGAGTCATGCTTAATTGCGAAGATATTTCTTCAATGGTAGGAATTTGTCCCCGGAACTCTTCAACCAGGAGTTGCCTGATCCGATAGACAAGGCCGGTCTTTTCGCGCATCATCGTCCTTTTGGCCGTAAGCAGCGACTCGAAAACGTTTCGGAGAGATTCGTCATGCGAAGTCAGCTCCAAATCCATATCGCGGCGTCGCATAACGAGCGCATTGCGCGAAGCGCCAAATACTACCGGCGCCCGGAGAACTCGTTCGTATTCATTCTTTTCGCGCTCACTGTATTTGATTTCCACACGCACGGGTATGGCCCTGTTGAAAGTAAGGGATCGGAATGCCTGACAGAATGAAGAGAGGGAAATCTCTGCTGCCTGTCGTGCACTGCTCTCGTTGTATTGTTCCCATAAGGTGACAGGCTGCATGGTAAATATCGCATAATCACCTTCATATTCGAATCCATATTTCACCACGGTCGAGATCGTTTCATTGTATTGACAAATCGTGCGAACCGCTTCTCCCACGGTGCGGCAACTGCGCGCAAGCATCCCAAGAAGTCCAAAATTATTGGCGGCACTTTCATGTACGCCCAGGTGAAGACCCAGGAGCGGATCTCTAGTCATCTCGACAGCATTTGTCCAGAAGTCGCGGGATGGATCGGGCTGCCAGTCCACCATTTCTTCTCCATTGTTCAGCTGCTCTGGTGTAACGCCCACGCGGCGGCATAGTTCATTTAAATCTGCACCATGATCAACGGCGCCATAGATGAGTCCCCTCAGGATTGATATTTGAAACTGCATGTGTCGTATTCCGTCATTTTATGTCGTGAACTACCGGCATCATTCCTCCACCGCCGGTGAAACATCTTCGTTCGTATTCATCAGGAACCGGCAGGCAGGTCACGTGATCTGACGATGCCACTCCCCAACAAACTAACCATTTAAAACTACATGAGACTTTTAAAGCGCGCGGCGATGATCATCGTCTGCCTGTTATCTCTGTTTGCAATTTACATTCAATTGACCTTTAAACGAAAGTTCGACGTGCCGGTTACAGGAATCAAAGCCAGCACTGACTCGGCCATTGTTGCGCGGGGAAAGTATATCGTGAACGGCCAGGCCCATTGTTATCACTGTCATATGCCCGATTCCATGAAGAAGCTCGGGCCTCGTGAACCGCTCATTGGTGGCTATGCGTTCAAAACACCATTCGGGGATATCTATACGCCCAACATCACTTCCGACAATGCTACCGGCGTCGGTGCCTGGACCGATGAGGAGCTGGCGCAGGCGCTTCGGTATAATGTAGATCACAACAAGAACGCACTGGTGGGAATCATGCCTTTTAATTCTATGTCGGACGAAGACCTGACGGCAGTAGTTTCCTACATGCGTACGATGAAGCCTGTGCGAAATGCCGTACCTGAACACGATATCAATATTCTTGGCAAGGCGCTCATGCGATTCGTCATTGGACCGGTGGAAGCTGAGGTTTCACACCTTAAGCCGGACTCAAGTGCGGCCTATGGAAAGTACCTGGCCTATACGGTTGCAAACTGTAACGGATGCCATACACGTCGCGGCGCTGCAGGTGGATATGAAGGAGATCCGTTCGGCGGTGGCAACGAGTGGAAGACGGAAAACGGAACCTTCATTTCACCGAACATCACTCCAAACGATACCGTCGGGCGCATTGCTAAATGGAACTACGAGGTATTTGAACGTCGCTTCCGTGCCGGCAAGCTGATGGAGGAAACGCCAATGCCCTGGGAAAACTTTCAGGAAATGTCGGAGTCTGACCTCAAGGCGATCTATAACTTCCTGCAGTCGCTTGAACCATCGAATCACGTAGTGCAGACCACATTTAAGCCAGCGCCCTCAACAGAGCCCGCTCACCAGGCAAGTGGGAGATAGTCGTGAGTCCTGAGTCCTGAGTGGAATACGTTCCTGAGCCCATTAAACTACCGGAAACTAGGGCGTGATGCAATAACGTAGGTGCTTCACAGTAGGATAAGTCCAGAGAAAAGGCAGGATTGAAGTTGATGATTTCAATCCTGCCTTCTTTACATCAGGGTCAAGCCCATTACAGTTCAGGCTCGCTCAATGCGAAATGATTTTAAACGCGCAGGAACAACTTCTGGCGATACATAAAATAGAGGAACAACCATTCGACACCAACAAAGCAGATGGCAAAGGTTACCGAACCCAGATCGCCTGAAAGCTGGATGAGCCACTTGAACAATGCCTCGGTCGTGAAAGACCAGTTGATAAAGTTCGGCGACATATAGATCAGTATCGAGTTCATGCCGATCACACTGAAGAAGAAGGCCCACTTCCGGTATCCCTTAATGTCGATGATGTAGTAGAAAATGCCGAGGAGAATAAGGCTCCATCCACCAACCCAGAGGGTAAAGGAACTCGTCCAGAGGTTTTTGTTGATGGGGAACACAAAGTTCCAGAGACCTCCCAGAACGAGAGCCGAAACACCCATGATCTCCAGGAGAGCGGCCTTGCGCGGCATGGAGAACGAAGTGTTCTTCAGCAAACGTCCTGCATAAATGCCCAGCAATGCTGTACTGATCGCAGGAATGGTAGACATCACACCTTCGGGATCGTGAATGCCGAGGTACAAATGACCTGGCATGATGCTGCGATCGATATACGACATGATATTTCCTTCCATGGTGAGATCACCCGCAGCATAGCCTGGCGCGTGACCGATGAGGATCAATCCCCAATACCCAAGCAGCAGCGCCCAGAACCAGATGATCTGTCCGCGTTCCTTTGTATAGAGGTAGATGATGTTGGCAAACATATACGCAAGGCCAATGCGGCCGAGCACGCTGCCAAAGCGCATCTCGGCAATTGGCTTGAGTTCAAGTCCATTGTTGGCGATGATGCCGAACAATACAAGAATGAGTCCGCGGCGTATAGCCTTCATCATGATCTGCTGACGCGTCTTACCCTTCTCCAGTTCACGCTCAGTCGAGTAGGGGGTAGCAACACCCGCCATGAAGAGGAACAATGGAAAGATGAGATCATAGAAACGGAAGCCGTGCCACGCGGGGTGTGTTAGCTGATTGGCCCAGCCTTCGAAAAAGGAAGAGCCGGTTACTTTTGCGATCGAGTGAATGATTTCTTCACCGCCCATGATCCAGAACATGTCGAAGCCGCGCAGAGCGTCGAGCGAGTACAGGCGTTGCGTTGGTGCACTTGAGGCCATGTTATTGAAGTACTTTACTTGATTTCGTTGATTCTTAAATTCCTGAAGCGCACCACCGAGCCGTGCCCTAAAAATCCTATGTGTCCTGAATGGCGCTGCAGCCCGGGATGATCTTTGTGATCAGCCGTACCGTTGGCGGTAGCTTTCTTCAGATCGCCATCAACAATAACGGTTCCGTTAAGCGTTATCCTGATATGATCTCCCTTTACATAAACCTCCTGCTCATTCCATTCACCAACAGGCTTCAGGTAATCGCGTTTAGCTGCGAGTATTCCGTACACAGAGCCATGGTACTGATAGGGCTGGAGTTGTGCGTACTGTGGTGAGGTGTTATCGAGGATTTGTAATTCTTTTCCCACGTAGGCGGCATCACCTTCAAGCGGCGCGTGTATACCCAGACCGTTGTTCGCGCCGGGAGTAAGCTGGAACTCAAAGCGCATAGTGAAGTCAGAGTATTCTTTCTCAGTATAAAGGTTGCCGTGGCTCTTTTCGCCAGGATATAAAGCAATCGTGTTGCCTTCAACAACATAGTCGGTCTTGTTGCCAATCCAGTTGTCTAATGTCTTACCGTCGAACAGCGGTTTGAATCCGGCCTTTTGTTCTTCAGCACTTACCTGGTACGGTTTAGTGTTAAGTTCTTTTACATAGATATTCCGGAATGCAAGATCAGTTCCGTGCGCCTGAAGTTCGATTGCTTCTTCGGCAAAGATTGGAAGACTTCGGTCCCAGTAGTTTTCGAGCACAACGCTGTCAACCACAAGGACACCATTCAGTTTAACCCAAACGCGCTCTCCGATCATTCTGACATGGAAGGTGTTCCACTCGCCAATAGGATTGTCGGCGACGGTTGAGGGTTTGCTGGCGCCTTTCTGATTGTTGTATAGTCCACCTGAACCCACCTGTGCGCCAACATCACGACGTGTGGTGTCCCAGATCTGCACCTGGGGAGATCCTCTGAGGTAGATCCCGCTGTCGCCGTTCTTCGAGATCTTCCAGTCGACGTACATTTCAAAATCGCCATACTTGCGTATAGTGCAGAGGTTGGCACCATCGCCCTGGAACACGATCATGCCATCCTTCACGCTCCAGTTCTTGCTTACTTTGGCGTTGGCTTCCTGTTGTTTCTTAGCCAGCACAGTTGCAGTCATCTTCGAGCGTTTGATGGGATCTTCAACAAGTCCCTGCCATCCGCCGAGGTCTTTGCCATTAAAGATCGACTCATAGCCGATCACATGCGGCATCTTTTCAAGGTAAGTCATGATGTCGATCTTCTCGTACTGACTGTCACCACCGGTAAGTTTGTCGGCCATTCTGTTCAGGATCTTACGCACCTCAACCCCGCTAAGGCCCGCGCGACCATCGGAAGCAGGCAGCGCCACAGTCATCGCCGAGCGGCTGGCGACGCTTCCAAGTTCAGGATCATCGAGATACTCCGACACAAATACAAGGGAGAGGAATGTCCTGATACTTCCGGCGGCACGAAGTGCTGCTGCCTTCTGTTTCTTATCTGTTGAAGTCGACATCACCTCGCGCACAAGCAATAACTTCTGATCGTCCGGAAGGTTTGACTTTACAACGTGCGACAGAATTGATTCGCTCGCTGCATTGTGATAGGATTGAAGCGAAGGATCTTTCAGAATCTTCATCAGAGCCCGGACTGAACTTTCGTCGGGCCAGTTGGTAAGCGCGGTAAAGGCAGCCTGCTTTTGTGCGCCATCGCCGGAGCTGAATGCTGCAAGTACTTTTGTCAATGCATTCTTATCGGGAGTGTAAGGAAGTACCGGAATGATCTTCAGGGGCTCGCTCTCATAAGCTTTTAAAACGGCACTTGCGCTCTTTTCATCGACGGAGGCTATAAGCGCAGACTGAACGTCCTGTACGCGCGCCTCATTGGCTGTAGTCGACAACAGCTTCAGCAGCGCGTCGACATTGCCCGAAGATGAAACCTTTGGCAAGGCCTGGTAGGCAGCGATTTTCACGCTGTCGCCTGATGCACCTGTCAATGCTTTCACATCTTCAAACTGGTCTGTGGAGCGCTTGCCTGCGAGTAGCCTGATCAATGCGATCTTGTGAACATCATCAGCTGCTGAAAGCTTTTGAGCAATGATTTTGCCATCTTCCCTGGAAGCGAGCTTGCTGATCGCCGACGATGCTGCCTGAATATCCATTGCATCGGCAGAGCTCATGAGGTAATCAAGCAATGGCGCGATGTACTTCTTGTTCCTGCCGAGTGTGAGTCGTTCAGCTGCAGCCATACGCGTTTCTGCTGATGTACTTTTCAATGCAGGCACAACCTGAGCGTCGAAGAATGTCTCCTGAGCCGCGGCATTGCCTCGTCTCGCGTCGGCGAGAAGATTAAGCAGATCTGCCTGGCGAGCGCCCTTGGCTGCCTTGTATTCTTTCATCCACGACTTTTCGCCGGAGATAGCCGTCGGCACTGACAGCTTCAGCACTTCGCGCTGATATTCTGTATCAAACTTCTTTGATTCTGCGAT
Organism: Chryseolinea sp. T2; assembly: GCF_037203685.1. Taxonomy (NCBI): domain Bacteria; kingdom Pseudomonadati; phylum Bacteroidota; class Cytophagia; order Cytophagales; family Fulvivirgaceae; genus Chryseolinea; species Chryseolinea sp. T2. The sequence goes on along the minus strand of NZ_JBBCAU010000015.1, from coordinate 64,741 downwards.
CAGCACCTTCGTTGCTTTATCGGGCGACCCCTTTACCAAAGCCCCGAGTGCAGCAAGACGAATATGTTGCAGTGATGGATCATCAGTGCTTGCAAGGACCTTCTGTGCAAGGTCAGCTGCAGCCGAAGGGTTGGCAACCGAAAGTCCGCGCATGTACTCAACCAATGACTTTGCAGCTTCAGTGCTTTCAGCTTTAAACTTTACTTGCTGAGCCTGCGTGAGCAGAGTATTAGAGGAAGCCGGGTCTGCAATTCTCGCCAGTGCCCACAACGCCTGCCTCTTTATTTCCTGGTCCTGGCTGGTTGCCAGCGACGCCAACGGGGTGGCTGCTGGCGCATATCGCAAAGATCCCAGTGCCTTGATCAGCTTTGGCTGTACATCGGCCGAAGCGGAGGGAAGTGCAGCAAGCAGTGCCTGCTTTGATGCCTCGCTATTGATCGTCACGAGCAATCCAATCGCCGGATCAACTAACGATTTGCTGGCAAGCAATGGCTTCACCTTGTCGATCGACGCATCTGATGCTACAAGATTCAGATTAGTCAGAAAGTATTGTTTTACCTCATCGTCCTTCGCATCAGCCATTGCGCCGAGGTATACGTTTTCAAGAACTTTCTTCTGACCCGCGTCTGCAACGGTATGGGTAAGCAGAGATATGGCGTAGCGCGGCTTCACACCTTTGTTCTGTCCATTTGGGACTACCAGCGACGTGAGCTTGCTGAGGTTCGATTCTCCGGATGCCATCAGCTCCTTAAACAAACGCTGTTCATCTTTTGCGTTGCTGGCAGGCAATTGCTCCAGGACTGCTGTGAGAGCATCCTGTGCGTGTAGCCCGGAAGGTAGCGCAACGAGAGCACTTATATATACGAGGCAGCAAAGGGCCGCGGCTTTTATCTTCTTCAAGATCATGCTCTTCTTAGTTAGATTTTCCATGGTCCTCTCATCGGCTGATCGATGAGCCTGTTGGCGGCATCATCATTGATAAATACCTGCTTCACCGGATCGAACTCCAACGACCGGCCCAGTTGCAGGGCGATCTTTCCCATGTTTACAATAGTGGCGGAACGATGACCGTTGATCTCATTCAATGCGAACTTAGAACGCGTCTTCACAGAGTCGCTGAAAAGTCCTACCTGTGTAACAGGATCAGGCATCGAATCGATCACCTTCATCACGTTTGGAATATCAGACCTGAATCCGCGATATACTTTGCCTTTCGGTCCTTCGATATAAGGCGCATTCAAATCCTTATTTTCTCCATCCAGAACGATCTTGCAACCATCCTGATAGGTGAACTCTATACGTCTCCATGTGCCAACGGCGTCATCATGCTGCTGAGGAGCATCAACATCCACGCGCACCGGACTTGTGTCATCTTTCCCAAGGAAATACTGAACAGGATCGATATAGTGCTGGCCCATATCGCCGAGACCACCGCCATCGTAATCCCAATAGCCTCTGAACGTACTGTGAACACGATGCGGGTTATATGGTTTGTAAGGCGCGGGACCAAGCCACATGTCGTAGTCAAGTTGTTCGGGAACCTGCACAGGCGCGAGGTTGTCTTTACCGACCCAGTAGAATTTCCAGTTGAAACCAGTAACACCGCTAATGGTGACTTTCAATGGCCATCCCAGCGCGCCGCTGTCAACAAGTTTTTTAATTGGCTGCACGGTAGTGCCCATTCCATAGAAGTTGTCCTTGAATCTGAACCAGGTGTTCAACCGGAACATGCGACCATACTGAGCCATGGCTTCCACCACACGCTTTCCTTCACCGATGGTGCGCGTCATTGGTTTCTCGCACCATACGTCCTTGCCCGCCTGTGCTGCCATAACCGACATGATACCATGCCAGTGAGGCGGCGTTGCAATGTGAACAATGTCTATGTCAGGCTGAGCGATCAGTTCGCGGAAGTCGTGGTACCCGCGCGGTGTTCCGCCAGCAAGAGCAATTGCTTCTTTAAGGTGAACGCTGTCGACATCGCACATGGCGACGACACGAGTGCCTTCATAAGGAATATGTCCGCGGCCCATGCCACCGACGCCGATTATCCCTTTGGTAAGGGTATCGCTTGGAGGTAGGAATCCTTTGCCCAATACATGTCGGGGAACTATGCTGAAGCCGGCAACTGCCAACGCTGTCGCCTTGATGAACTTGCGCCTGCTGAGTGATGACGGCGACTGGGTTCGTGATGGTTTCATGAATAGGTTAGGGGTTAAATTAAACTGACACTGTTCAGCTTTAAGATAGCGCAATAAGAATATTTATGTCATGATTTAAAACAACTTTGAATAATTCGTTGGCCGTTCGGCCTTCGCACACAGGCACAGCTATGGTTGCCATTAGCAGCCTGCCACGTTCGCCGCAATATGCGTCCTGAAATACGCAATATCATCTGTCTATGAATTTACGGCTCAAGTTGATACCTTGTTCACTACTTTACCCGATGGTTTTTTTGAATCGCGAAACTCATGATGAGATCGTTATATGCTTTAGCCGCATCACTGTTTATCATTCTGGCGGCTTGTAATCGTGACCGAACAGTGCCCGTTCCTGAGTTGCATTTACCCGATGATCTCGAAGCAACATTGTGGGCCGAGTCTCCGATGTTTTATAATCCTACCAACATTGATGTTGACTTCCGCGGACGCGTGTGGGTTGCTGAAGCAGTGAACTATCGAAACTTTAACAACGACTCAACGAAAGCGCTTCATCATAGTAAAGGCGATCGTATTGTTATTCTGGAAGATCGCGATCAGGATGGACGTGCCGAATCTTCAAAAGTATTCATTCAGGATAAAGACCTGATCTCACCGCTGGGCATCGCAGTGATTGGCAGCAAAGTTATCGTGTCATGCTCGCCTCGTCTTATCGTGTACACCGACAGCAATGGTGATGATGTTCCCGACAGCAAAGAGATATTCTTAACAGGCTTTGGAGGCTACGATCACGACCATTCATTGCATGCCGTGGTGGAAGGACCTGACGGCAATTGGTATTTCAATACCGGTAATGCAGGTCCTCACGTCGTTAAAGACAAGGCCGGCTGGACGTTGAGGTCAGGGAGTTTATATACCGGGGGAACGCCTTACAATAAAGTCAACCAGGGCAACATGAAGAGCGACGACGGCCGCGTGTGGGTAGGAGGTCTTTGTTTACGCATTGCGCCGGATGGAAAAGGTCTGAAAGTGATGGGGCATAACTTCAGAAACAGTTATGAAACCGCTATAGATTCTTATGGCAACCTGTGGCAGAATGATAATGACGACCAGGTTGTTGCCTGTCGAACGTCATGGCTACCCGAAGGAGGGAATGCAGGTTATTTTAGTAATGATGGAACGCGTTACTGGCAGGCAGATCATCGTCCCTGGCAGGATATCTTCACGGCGCACTGGCACCAGGATGATCCGGGTGTAATGCTTGCAGGCGACAGGAGCGGAGCGGGTGCGCCTACCGGAATCATGCGTTATGAAGGAGATGCACTGGGAGAAAAATACAAGGGTATGTTGTTCAGCGCAGACGCCGGGCGCAATGTTGTTTTCTCATATAACCCAAAGCGCCAGCAATCGGGATTTAGTCTTGATAGCAGAATGAATTTTGTATCGTCACTGGCAGCTGACAATCCACTCTATGTTTGGAATGACACGGCGCAGAACCGTGACAAAACCAAATGGTTCAGGCCAAGTGATATCGCAGTGGGAACTGACGGCACATTGTTCGTAGCCGATTGGTACGATCCTGTTGTGGGTGGCCATCAGATGGGAGACAGCACGGGATATGGAAGAATATATCGGATTAAGCCTAAAGGAAAGAATCCGTCGAGGCCGGACCTCGATACGACCAGAGTGGAAGGTCTGATAGAGGCGCTTCAGAATCCTGCGATAAATGTAAGAGCATATGCCGCGAGCATGCTGGTGCGCCACGGCGAAGAGGCAATATCGCAGATCACGCCGCTTTTGGAAAACAACGATGAGTTCATTCGTGCGCGCGCGCTATGGCTGCTCTCGAGAATGGGACCGAAGGGTCGTGCAAAGGTTGAGGCCTTCTTATCACAGCCTGTAAGCGCGCTGAGAGCGGTAGCCTTCAGGGCGTTGTGTGCTGGCCAGGAGGATGTTGTTTCTCTGGCAACGAAATTAGCCGCTGATTCGTCGGCATTTGTGCGCCGTGAGGTAGCCGTTGCGTTGCGTGATATCAGCTATGAGAAAACGAAGCCATTGCTTGTGAGTCTTGCGAAGACCAGCAGTGGAACAGACCCGTGGTACATCGAATCAATCGCTGCCGCCTCCGGTGATCACGGCACTGATTTTTATCAATCCATGACCGATGAGGGCGTGATCGGTAGTGACCCGCTTCACTGGAATGCGAGGACAGCAGCCTTCGCCTGGCGGCTGCATCCGGCCTGGCTCGTTCCCGATCTGAAGACCCGGGCCGGCGCGTCAACGCTCCCGGAAAGTGAACGGTCAAAGGCGTTGACAGCACTGAGCTACATCAATACAACGCAGTCGGTACACGCAATGCTTGATTTGGCGGCGTCGGGCATCCCGCAGGTCGCATCAGAAGCCAAATACTGGCTGGCCTTTAAGCAAAGCAATGATTGGGTCGATTTGATCGACTGGCAGAAGAGCGGCATCGATCCTGAAACGGAGAAGCGCATCGCCGACATGACCGTAAGATTGAAGAAAGTTACCAACGAGGAGCTGCCACTGGACGAACGCAAGTGGAACGCCCGCGACATGGCGCGCGACGAGACCGGTGCTCAAATGCTGATCGATCTGGTTGCTGCAGGAAAAGTTCCAAAGACCCTGTATCCTGCCATCGAAGCAGAGATCTTCAAGAATCCTTCAATAGCTATCCGCACACAGGCAGGTCACTACTTTACAAAACCCGGCGTCAGCAGAACCTATTCCATTCCGGCAATAACGCAACTGATACCCGACGGTAAAAAAGGTGAAGTCATCTTTGGTAAAACTTGTGCGCCGTGCCATAAGGTTGATGCTGTGGGAAGCGATATTGGTCCGGAGTTGTCTCACATCGGTGGTAAGTATGATCAGGGCGCATTGCTGGATGCGATCGTCAACCCAAGCGCCGGCATTGTCTTCGGTTATGAGCCCTATCTGGTATCAACACGTGAAGGAACTTCCTACTTTGGATTTCTCGTTGCCGACGGGCCTCAAACGGTCGTGGTAAAGGACCTTGCCGGCCGCCGCCACACCATCAGAACCGAAACCGTTACATCCCGCAAGCGCCAGGAAAATAGCCTGATGCCTGAGCCGTCAACTTTCGGATTGTCAGAACAGGACCTTGCTGATCTGTCTGCGTTTTTGTTAAAGCATAAATAGATATTGATCTGTCATCGGCAAAGCGGTAACTTACCAATCGATGCAATTCCTATTGAATACCAATTGAGCGGCATCATCAAATCACTAACCCACCTTTGCGATGAATGTGTTGTTGTTTGTCCTTGCCTCGATACTCCCGCAGGACACGGTGCCCTTCAAGCCCAATGACGAGTTCGAATTGAAACTTAACTTTCAGTTTAAGGAACGTCCAAGGAGCGATCCTAACAAGGTAGAGCTCGATCAAACCAGACGGGAATTTGAGAGGTCACACTCCGCCGGACAACTTCCGTATTTGTTTCTTGACTTCCGCGTACTGAAGCAACAACCAGCCGAGGTGCGCGTTCGGGTGCTGGAAAACAACGTCAAGGTCGTCCACAACAAGAAGGTTGATACCAACTCCGTATTAAAGCTGGAGCTGGGATTTACGGATGATATCAAGGACCACGTTGGTGCTTATGAGTTCACCATACTGCTCCTCGACGACGGGAAACAACCCGTGAGCCGCGTGGTGATATTCTTCAAACAGGATGGAACATACCTGGTTAATGGACAGATGCGCGGAAAAATCTGACTAGTTGTGCATTCACCGGCACTTATCCGCGTATCGAAACTCAGGACTCAGGACTCAGGACTAAGTACTAAGGACTAACTGCACTTAGTCAACTTCAAACCGCTTTGCGGCAGGGCCACGCAGCCATTCAACACATAAATCCAATAAGCGCCCGGCCCACATAAGCCATCTGCGTTTTTTATGTTTTATTTGCTGCAAACGAAGGAAACTATGGATTCACCACCCGTATTTAAATCCTGGCGTACGTGGTACTGGCTTGTGTTGGTCGTACTGTTGCTCCAGATTATTTTGTACTCCTGGATAACCGCCTCCTTCGCATGAATTATCTTGACTGGCTCGTCCTGGTCGCTACGCTTGCTTTTATAGTTCTCTACGGCACGCTTCGTACGCGTGGCGCCAAGACCATGGAAGGCTACCTGAAAGGCGACAGCAGTATGAAGTGGTGGATGATCGGCATCTCGATCATGGCCACGCAGGCAAGCGCCATTACCTTCCTCTCCACTCCGGGGCAGGCCATCACCGATGGCATGCGCTTCCTTCAATTCTACTTTGGTTTGCCTATTGCCATGGTGATCATCGCCGTGACTATGGTACCTATCTATTACAGGCTGAAAGTTTATACGGCATACGAGTATCTGGAGACCCGTTTTGACATCAAGACGCGGATACTTGCCGTAATCCTCTTCCTGATGCTCCGCGGACTTTCCGCCGGCATCACTCTGTTTGCACCTTCCCTGGTTCTCTCAACAATTCTGGGATGGCCGCTGACACTCACTACTGTTATGATCGGAGTGATGGTGATCATTTACGTGGTCTCCGGTGGTTCACGCGCCGTGAGTTTAACACAGAGATATCAGATGGCGGTGATCATGGGAGGAATGATTCTTGCCGGTGTGCTGGCATTCAGTCTGCTTCCTGATAACGTTTCGTTTAGCGACTCCGTTGCAATTGCTGGTCAGCTTGGAAAGTTTAATCTCGTTAGCTACGAGTTCGATCTGGAGACGCGCTATAACATCTGGTCTGGTCTCATTGCTGGTACGTTTCTTTCATTGTCTTACTTCGGGACAGATCAATCACAGGTAGCGCGATACCTCGGCGGAACATCGGAAAAGGAAAGCAAGCTCGGCCTCATCTTTAATGGATTGCTGAAGATACCCATGCAGTTCATCATCCTGTTTATCGGAGTGATGGTTTACGTTTTTTATCTGTTCAATCAGGCGCCCGTATTTCATAATCAGGTGCTGAGCTCACGTGCTATGGCCACCGATCAGGCTGCCGTGTTGAATGAGCTCGGCGATGAATACAACGGTGTCTATAGTGAAAAGCGTAAGGCCGTCGACAGGTTGCTGAGCGCCGTTAAGCAGGACGATGCTGGGCAGATCGAGAAAGCGAAGCTCGATGTTCAGCAGTGGGAGGCGAAAGAAAGGTCGGTACGGGATTCCGTGAAGACAACAATAAAGAAGGCAATACCTAATGCCAAAGAGAATGATACGGACTACATATTCCTGAATTTCGTTCTTTCTAATCTGCCGCACGGTATCATCGGGCTGCTGCTGGCCGTGATGTTTTCCGCGGCAATGTCGTCGATGGCGGGTGAACTGAATGCGCTTGCTTCAACCTCGTGCGTCGACATTTACAAAAGAGGAATCAATAAGGATGCTTCGCCTGAGCATTATGTGAAGGCGTCTCAGTGGATGACGCTCGGATGGGCCATCATTGCCATGGTGTTTGCCATGCTTGCCCGTTTCTCTGAGAATCTTATTCAATACGTAAACATCGTTGGTTCATTGTTTTACGGAACACTGCTGGGCATATTCCTGACCGCTTTTTACATCAAGTATGTGCGCGGCACAGCGGTGTTTTGGGCGGCGATCATCAGTGAATCGGTCGTGCTTTATTGTTATAAGTTTACCGATATTGCGTTCCTGCAATATAATCTGATCGGATGTTGCGTCGTGATCGTTCTGGCGCTCTTTATTCAATCGATTATCAACAGATCAAACCAAAAAAATACCGCTGGATTATGAAGACCATCTTAACTTTGTTCGCATGTTTGCTTGTTATCAACACGACTATGAATGCACAATCAAAAGATGAAAAGGAAGTTCTTGCAATTGTAGAGTCTTTCAGGCAGGCCATGATGAATGCTGACAGAGCTACGCTGGAAAAGATTGCAGCACCTGAACTTGTCTATGTTCACTCATCGGGTTTGCTTGAAGACAAAGCTTCGTTCGTTAACAACATTGCCAATCGGAAGTTTGAGTTTAAGAAGATCGAATATCCGGACGTGACGGTGAAAATTACCGGGCCTAACGCCGTTGTCAGACATAAAATTACCGGCGACACAGCAAATGATGGCGTGCCTGCCACTGTTAATATTGGCGTGTTACTGGTGTTTCAAAAGCAGAAAGGGGAGTGGAAACTAATCGCCCGCCAGGCTTACAAGCTCTGAGAATATCCCGGAAATCAGTTGCCGTCAGGCCCTGAAATAACACATTATAAGCGCAAGAAGATCAGCGTTATATAAAGTTCTACCGCAAGTAAGTTTGCGGCGTTTCTGTCGGGAGACATGTCCTGCACATTGATGTGCTGAGCTTTTTCTGCCCGGCAATAGTCCCCGCGTTTACAACTTCGTCTCCCATATTGAAAACAAAAATCTTTCCTGACTACGATTACAGTTTTGAGGAAGTGGACAAAATATCCTTATCTTTTCGTTTGTAAAGGTTAAACTTACCCAGATCCTCAACCTTATGGAATTGATCAAGAATCAGCAGTGGACCCAGGACAGCGACGTCGAGCTTATTCGTAAGTTAAGAGACGATCTCGTTAAAGATTTTCTTGATGAGCGTTACCTGAAAGAGTTCATATTTGAGAATTACAACGTACGTGAGTTGCCGAATGTGAAGCTTGAGTTCCTCCGTAAGGAACTTAAAGAATTGCTCCAGAGCTCTCTGGATGTTCAGCACTATGAACCTATTCTGTCCTTCCTGCGCGAAACAGGGTCGGCTACCCTCGCGGATGGTCAGGACGAACTCTTCTTTAACGATATCGAGAAAATACTTAAGCGCTATATTTTCTAGCGTCTGAGGAAGCGCAATCAATATTTTGCACGCGTTGCATTTATTGAAATATTTCTTTCGTTAAATTTGAACATGCACTAAAGCTTATTGGATATGTCAAAAGGAATGGACACCAAAAAGGAGACGAAGAAACCCGCAGCAAAGTCATTAAAGGAAAAGCGTGCGGAGAAGAAAGCGAAGAAGGCCGACAAATATAAGTAGGTCCTTCTGTTTTTGTCTCAACGAAAAAAGACCACCGTGGATAGCGGTGGTCTTTTTGTTTGATATCTGTTGTAAGAAGATGGTACCGGTTGTAATGCCTGTGGTGTCTTTACTCCATGATATCTGTAGCAGCGCAAAAGGACAGCATTTGCTATCCCTTTGCACTTATGTTTTATTTCAAAGACTTGATCAGGTCTTCGTTCATGCGCTGGTAATCAACGTTGTTTCCTTTCTTCGCAGCTTCGAGAGAAGCATTTGCCGTAGCGATAGCACCAGACTTATCACCATTTGCTTTCTGGATTCTTGCTTTCTGATAAAGCATCCAGTACGGAGGATTTGGATTTGCCGCTACTGCCTTGTTAACCCACTCAAGAGCCTGCTTGGGATCTTTGTTGTTGTCGATGTAATAGGTGGCAGCAACGAAGTAGTTGTAGGGATCTACAGTTGTGGCCTTAGCGATCGACTCCATTACTTTCGCATCGTAGTCCGTGCCGATGGTGAACTTCACTGAAGTGTTTTCCCAGGCAAGCTGAACCTTACCAGACTTGCTGTCGTCGGCGATGTCGGAAATGTTAAAGGTAAGTGTCTCCACCTTTTCAGTGAGTTTTTCAGATTTCACCTTGAACTTGGCAGCATCTTTTGATGCATCGTATTGGTCAACGCCACCACCGAGAGCGAGGTCTTTGTTCAAGGCGATGGTCCATTCAGTCGCACCAGGCCAGCTCAATAAGAGGTAGGTGCCTTTTGGTACAGCAACGCCTTCTACTTTAACGTCGTCGGAGAAAGTTATTCTGGTTCCGTTGTTGGCACCTGTGCGCCAGATCTTTCCGTACGGTACCAGTACCGTTGGTTCCGCTCCAAAGATTTTACGGCCTTTCATTTTCGGTCTCGAGTAGTCAATCTTTACGTCTGTGAGACCGACAACGCTGCTTACAGATCCGGCAGGGCTTGGCGCCGGTGCCTGAACTTGTGCCTGCGCGACGAAGGAATATCCAACAATCGCAGCAAACAGGAACATTTTTTTCATGGTGGTATGTATTTTTAGTTGTTTTACCCGGGCCAAAAGTAATGAAACTATCAAATCATCGCGCATGAACGGTCAGAAGCTGCCGGAAAGCTTTTACGATAGGACGAACGTCGTCAGAATCGCAAGAGAATTGCTGGGCAAATCACTTTATACACAGATCGATGGTGTCGTTACAGGAGGCATGATCGTGGAAACCGAAGCATACTCATGGAAGGAACGTGGATGCCATGCTTACGATAATCGCAAAACTGCGCGCAACGCTGTGATGTTTGGACCGGGCGGTCATGCTTATGTGTACATGTGCTACGGGATTCACTATCTGTTCAATGTGGTTACTAACGGTGTTCATACCGCAGATGCCATCCTGGTACGTGCACTTGAACCGCACACCGGAGTCGAAGCAATGGAATCACGTAGGGGTAAGCTTGCCAACCGATTTCATCTTACCTCAGGCCCGGGAAAGCTTACCCGGGCGCTCGGTATCGATCGTCAATGGAATGGAAAATCATTAATGGATGAAGACGTCTGGATCGCCGACAACGACGTGAAAGTCCCTGCTGCAAAAATTGTAGCCACACCACGAATCGGCATCGACTACGCCGGCGAAGATGCATTGCTGCCCTGGCGCTTTTACATTAAAGGAAACTTGTGGGTAAGCGCGAAGCGGTCGTAGAATGACCACATCACGTTTTCATCTCTGCCGCATTTCCGGGGTTCCTTCTTCCTGTGCTCAGAGCACGTGAATATTAATCATCACGGTAATGATAGCGTAATAAGGTGGCCGTGTTGGGGAGAATGCAGGTTTGCTCGACCTTATCATCTCTGTCGCCTTTCCGGGTCTCTTCTCCCTGTGCTCAGAGTACGTGAATATCAATCATCACGGTAATGATAGCGTAATAAGGTGGCCGTGTTGGGGAGGATGCAGTTTTGCTCGACCTTATCATCTCTGCCGCCTTTCCGGGGTCTCTTCTCCCTGTGCTCAGAGCACGTGAATATCAATCATCACGGTAATGATAGCGTAATAAGGTGGCCGTGTTGGGGAGAATGCAGTTTTGCTCGACCTTATCATCTCTGCCGCCTTTCCTGGGTCTCTTCTCCCTGTGCTCAGAGCACGTGAATATCAATCATCACGGTAATGATAGCGTAATAAGGTGGCCGTGTTGGGGAGAATGCAGGTTGCGCGACCTTATTTTACCTCAGATACCTTCACAATGTATCACGAGTAACGAGTTTGCTGAGCGAGCACCCACTATCAGCCGCACACGTTGGTAAAATCCAGTCGCGCAACCTGCATTCTCCCCAACACGGCCACCGCCCCTTGCGATCTTCCCACCGTGGTGATTATATTTGCGGCACATGAGACTATACTTTATTCTTGGGTTGCTGATACTTTTTCAACCCTTACTCGCGCAGCGTCCGGTTAAAAACGCATTCGACAAGGTCAACTCTCCGTACGATGAGTTGAATCCGGTGATCAGTCCTGATGGACGAACGCTATTTGTCACCATCGCCAATCATCCATCGAATGTCGGCGGCAAGAAAGACCAGGGCGACATATGGATATCGACGATGGGAGAGAATAATCAATGGAATGCTCCGGTTCATGGTGGCACTCTTATCAATGATGCATCATTTAATGCTGTAGCGGGTGTGTCTTCCGATGGCACGCAGTTGTTTCTGCTGGGGCACTATTCAACCAATGGACCCGTGCGTACTCAGGGTATTGCTGTTTCGAATCGTGCGGGCGACAGCTGGTCGCGTCCCGAAAATATTTCGATCCCATATTTTCAAAATAAGGCCAGTGCGCTTACCGGTCACGTTACGTCAAACAGGGCCGCCTTCGTGTTCTCTGCCGAGACCTACGGCACGCGTGGTGTTGAAGATATCTACGTTTCATTGCGCACCAGTGATGGAAAGTGGTCTGAAGCGAAAAACCTTGGAGGTGTGATCAATACTCCGTTTCAGGAGCTAAGTCCTTCTATGAGTGCTGATGGAAAGACGTTGTACTTCTCCAGCAATGGAAGAAAGGGGCAGGGCAGTTTTGATATCTATTCGTCGGTCCGCCTGGACGACACGTGGACGAATTGGTCGGTGCCGGTGAATATGGGTGCGGCATATAATACTGAAGGACGTGAGATGTACTACCGCTCTAACGAGATGTTGGGCTTTATGGTCTATACTTCAACGAAGAACAGCGATGGATATGGAGACATCAGAATTTCGATACTTGATGAACCCTATCAGCAGGATAAAAAGGACAGTGTGATCTATGTTGAGATGCCACCTGTGGCACGCGATACGGTGAGCAGGGTAGTGGAAGTACCGCGGGCACCTGCGGATGGCAAGAACGTTCGCGTCCATGGAAAGATCACCAATGCAAAGACCGGCGAAGCAATAGCCGCCACGTTATTATTTGCAGCGCCGACCAATAATCAAAACGCTCAGGCATCAACCGATAACGGTTTTTCAATCACGATACCCAGCACGGATGATTACACCGTCCGCATCGAAGCAAAGGGGTATGTGAGTACAATGGAGAAGCTGGATATTCATACTTATGAATTGAATGATCTCGAAATGAACTTCAGATTGCAGCCAATCGAAGTAGGAACGACTGTTAACCTTAAGGATGTTTTGTTCGAGCAGGGTAAGACCGTGTTGCTGCCGACATCATATCCGGAGCTGGACCTGGTTGTATCTTTCCTGAAAGCCAATCCAAATGTTAAGATCGAACTTGCCGGTCATACTGATAACCGTGGTATCCCCGCTCAGAACGTGAAGCTGTCGCAGGCAAGGGTTGAGAAAGTGAAGGAATACCTCGTGGGCAGGGGAGTTGAATACAAGCGAATCACGGGTAAGGGCTATGGTGGCGCGAAGCCGATAGCGAGCAATGAGGATGAGGAGACGCGCAAGCTAAACAGGAGGGTGGAGTTTGTGATTAAGAAGTCCTAAAACAATTGATAATTGACAATTGATAATTGATAATTTTGGAGAGGGCCATGTGGCCCTCTTGTTTTTTATATCGGCTGTATACTTTTGTCATATCGGCATTAAAGTAGCCGGATGGTTGCTGCCTGGTAGCTTCATGAACAGACTGATATCAGCCGCCACATTCCATCGCTGCCTCCTGACGCTGCTTGCTAATCCCGGAACAGAGCTGTATAAAAAAAAGGCCCGAAAGGGCCTCCAAAATTATCAATTATCAATTATCAATTGTCAATTAGAACACGTTTTTCCCTAACGCCTTCATCACATCATTCTTGTAGTTCCTGCCGATGGGAACACTAAACTTCCCGATCTCCACATCAGTTGCAGAGTAAGCATCGATCTTTTCTACGTTGATAATGAAGGAGCGATGTATGCGAAGGAACTGTGGTCGTGGCAGGCTTTCTTCGAGGTAGCTGATCTTTTGCTGGGTGATGATTTCTTTGTCGGCCGTGCGGACCTTCACGTAGTCTTTTACGCTTTCGATATAAAGCACGTCAGTCATACGAGTCTTCACCATTCTTTTGTCGACTTTAAAGTAGACGTAGTCGTCGCCGGTACCATCTGCTTTGGCGGCAGCCAGGGGTGCCGTTGGTTGATGAAGCACCTTTGCCACGGCCTTCAGGAACCGGTCGAAAGGAATGGGCTTCAGCAGATAATCGACCACTTCCAGGTCAAATCCTTCGATAGCATAGTCGCGATAGGCGGTGGTGAATATTACCTTGGGAGGATTCTTCAGCGTCTTTATAAAATCGAGTCCCGACAGCTTTGGCATCTGTATGTCGAGGAAGATGAGATCAACGGCATGGTCTTGCAGAAAGGCAAAGGCCTCGATCGCATTCCGGAACTTGCCCAGCAGCTTGAGTTGGTCAATCTTTTCCAGGTAAGCTTCAACGATTTCTATAGCGAGTGGTTCGTCGTCGACAATTATGCAAGTCATGGAGTAGTCGTTAGTCCTGAGTCGTTAGTCCTGAGTATTGGTCTTGAGTAATTAGTAGTTCTTAGTACTTGGTTCCTAGCCCTTGATTCTTCTTCATCGCTCTCACACTGTTCCTCACTCTGATTTATTCACTCTCACACTGTTACTCACTCTGATTCCACTGGTGTCTCAAAATACTATTTACCAAACTCAGGACTAAGGACTCAGAACTCAGGACTAACTCTATTTCTACGTTTGAATCGTCAGAATAACGAGAAACGTTTCCTTCCCATTAATGATCTTCAGCTCGTGCTTGCCGTTGTACAGCAGGTCGAGGCGGCGCTTAACGTTCTGAATTCCGATTCCTTCTTTCTTTTGAACGGCATTCTCACCGTTCTTGTTGTTCTCAACTTTAATCACGATGAGATTTGGTTGATTGTCGATCGTGATCTTCACCCACGACAACTGAAGTGTTTCACTGGCACCGTGCTTGAAACAGTTCTCAACAAAGGGGAGAAGTATGAGCGCGGGGATCTTCCGGTCGTGCGTTTCTCCACGAACGCGAATGTCGACATCCAGGTTGTCACCATAACGCATCTTCTCGATGTCGATATAGTTACGGATGAACTTTACCTCTTTGGATAACAACACTTCATCGCTGGTACACTCGTAGAGCATGTAGTTGATCAGTTCCGATAACTTCAATACCATCTCGGGCGCTTTCGGCGATGACTTCAAAGTGAGTGCGTACAGGTTGTTCAGCGTGTTGAACAAAAAGTGTGGATGGATCTGCGTCTTTAAGAACTTGAGTTCGGCCTGTAACTTTTCCTGTGCAAGTACCTGCTGTTCCTGCTGATTTATATACCAGTATTTCAAAAGCTTAATGGCAACCGCGAAGAAGGTGACAGGATAAATGGCCACGAACATCTTGATGATCTTGGGCAGATAAAAGAAGGGATCCTGTAAACCCAGGGGAAAGTAGAGGGGATAATCGAAGTTGAAGGCGATATATCTCTGCGCTATCCCCGCGATGAATGATGCCACAGTTAGCCAGGCGAAGAACGCTCCGTATTTTCCAGGCAGCAAATACCTTGGAAGAAGAAAGTAAAGAGTGTAATAGGTGAAGATGATTTTGACTGGCAAATAGATAAACTCCTGAAGAAACGTTTGCCGGTAGTTCTCTTCAAAGCTTCCATACAGGATCGCATAGAACACAAGGTGCGCCACCCAAAACAGGATGTGCTGTAGAACCCGGTTGCCGAATAACCAATCGAATTTGCGTTTAAGCAAAGTGCGTCACAGTTTGAAATGAAAATCAAGAATTAGGAATTAAGAATTATGAATTAGCTACCACGACCTAGGGTCGTGACGAGCAACCAGCCGCAAGGCTGACTGCTAATTCTTAACTCTTAATTCTTAATTCTTAATTCCGGCAAGGTACCACAATCTTTCCTGCTGATGATCTTTCAGACACGCACAACACTTTCAGCCAGACCTACGCTCTTTTGTACCGGACTAACCTCATTCGACATGTTAAGGCGGTAAGATGTGCATCGATTGCCGGCATCTGTCGGGAGGGAGATTTTTGCTTGTGCTGTCTGCGTACATTCGGTTATGCAAACCGTACTCATGCGTCGGTCCTTTTTACTCATTTTGGGAGTAATCATTGCCTCAGCGGCGGTTTACTACTGCATTTGCGGTGTTTGGGGCAGCTGCTATTGCCACTTCGGTGAGCCGGCCGGCAGACGGGTATCCGCTCCATCAGCAGGTCATAGTGTCTCACGTCAATTCACCCTGCCCGGTATTGGTTAATTGCCTCTAAAGCCGGTACTTCCCCTCTCGAAATTTGATTTACTTTCATGAGCCTACGCAAAGAGAAGGCGGCCCGCTTGAAAGTTCACGTGTTGGATCAGACGCTGAAGTTGATCGGAAAAAAATCGTTCGAAGACTTATACGTCGATGATATCTGTGCGCGGGCTAAGATTTCTAAAGTAACACTGTTTAAATACTTTCCGCAGAAGGAAGACATCCTGCTGTACTATTTCCGCATTTGGTGCATGTCGCGCTGTGTGGAGCTGGCCCAGAGGCCAAGGGAAGGTGCGTCGGGGTTGATCTACCTGTTCGACAAACTCGGCGACACTTCGGAAGAGCACCCAGGCCTCATGCTGGCTGTGCTTGGCTACCTGTCGGATATGCGCCGGTCACCAAAGCCATTTCCTATTAAGATCGAAGAGAAAAAACTGCTCTTCCCGGAAATCAACAACATCTCGACCATTGAGCTCCTTTCGCTCGATCAGATGGTTGAAAAGTTTGTGCTGGAGGCCATCTTCCGCAAGGAGATCACGCGCTCTACAAACACCCGCGATATAACGCACCTGCTTCTGGCCACCTTCATGGGTGGAATCGTCATCGCCCACACGAACCATATGACGCCACTTAAGATGTACTATAGGCGGAACGTGGAGATGCTGTTGAAGGGGCTGCAGAACTAGAGGGAATTAAGAATTAAGAATTAAGAGTTAAGAATTAGCAGCCACGACCGGAGGTCGTGACGGGCAATCAGTCGCCAGGCTGACCGCTAATTCATAATTCTTATTTCTTAATTTCGAGTTGAACGGACCGCCACTAATGCCCTTGTATTCAATTAATTAACTGTCGCGCCAGAGACCCTGGCTCCGAACTGGCAGCCCGCACGCGAAGCAATTCATAATTCTTAATTCTTAATTCTTAATTGCTTTGTTCTGGCCTTCTTCCTGTCCTTCTTGCGATCATACCATCTATGGTGGTATTTTGGCTTAACGACAGTTGCGGTGGAGTTGGATTTCGGACTGCACGAAGGCAGCAGGAAGAACAAAAGAAAAATGGCTAAAAAGATGCTTCGCATGCCTTGTGTGGCCCAAAAATAGCATTTTTTGAAATATCGCCCGGCTTCGATTTTAGGGAAACGATTCCATGGTATCTATCGTATAATTACATCATTATCTTTGACAAAAGATTTCCCCTGTACACCCATGAAAAACCTGTTGCTGAGCCTTAGCGTTTTGTTGCTGGTTTCAACCTTTACTGTAGCCCAGGACTCGAAGGACTTCGACTCCGGCGTTGCGAAATTTAAAGCCCAGGATTACCAGGGCGTGATCACACAGTTCAGTGCGACCCTAAGTAATCCTGATCATAATAAGCGTTACGATGAGGACCTTTACTTGTATCGCGGTCAGGCCTATTATCATACTGGCGAGTATAACAAGTCATTGGATGACCTGAGTCAATCGTTGTCGCTCGATGCGTACAACAAAGGTATGATCAAATGGTACCAGGCTCGTTGCTACGATAAATTGAATAAGAGCAAGGAGGCGGAGTCGGCGTATGAAGATGCGCTGAAGGCTGCCGAAAACAATAAGAAGACTACTGCACTGATCCACTATGATCGTGCTCAGTATCATCTGCGCCATGGACAGAAGACCGCTGCCGATGCAGATCTTGCCGCCGCCGCCGAATTTGATCCTAATGTTCAAAAAGCGGCTGCCGCTCATGGAGTAACTGGTGGTGCGGCTGTAGCGGCTGTAAAGCAGGCTCCCGCTAACACTACGGCTACACGCACGGCTGGTGAGGACAAGAGCACTCAGGGTACCCAGGTGATTGTTCGAAGCAATCCTAATGCGGGCAAGCCTGATGCTAAGACGGGTCAGACCGGTGGAGCTCAGTCGCAGACTGCAGCTGCTCCCGTTACTCAGAATGCTGAGCTCGTGTCGGCCATCGCATCTACATATAAAGATGAGAAGCGCTATGCTCTTGTGATTGGTAACAGCAACTATTCGAAGGAGGTCGGTGTATTGAAGAATCCACTGAACGATGCGACTGACGTGGCCACAGAGTTACGCCGCTCGAACTTTGAAGTGCAGTTGATCACCAATGCTACATACGTTCAGATGCGTGAAGCCATGCGCAAGTTTCAGGAGAAGCTTACCGCCGGCCCGCGCGACCAAACCGTCGGACTCTTTTACTATGCTGGCCACGGTGTGGCTTATCAGGATGAAAACTACCTGGTTCCCATCGACGCCGACGTAAAATTTGAAGACGACATCACGCGCATGTGCTTCCCCGTTCAGCGGATGGTGCTTGCCAACATGGAGCGCACAAACTCGCGGATGAATATCGTGATATTAGACGCCTGCCGTAACAATCCTTTCCCGGCTACGACTCGGGATATCGGCGGTGGCCTTGGCGAAATGAAGAAAGCGAGGGGATCGTTTATCGCTTATGCGACAGCGCCCGGTTCTGTTGCCTCTGACGGGTCAGGTCGTAACGGCCTCTATACCCAGGAGCTCGTGAAAGCATTGAGAAAGCCCGGTTTAACGATCGAGCAGGTATTTAAAGAAGTGCGGATGAACGTGATGCGCTTGTCGGGCGACAAGCAGTACACATGGGACAGCTCCAACATCATCGGAGAGTTTTACTTTAAGTTTTAAACTGTTAGGCCAGCCGTTAAGGACTGTCCGGAAGAGGCACCCCAGTTAAGCGTCTTCCGGACACGGCCTGTCCAGGCAGACGCGTCGATTGCGCCCAGTCTATGCGTTGCACATGCAACCCCGCGGATTGCCTGACGTATACTCGAGTTCAATAGAACTAACCCTACCCAATTGTCTATATGAGAAAACCACTTTTTCTCGCTGGCTTAATCATGTTTGTTTCGCAGGCACTGAGTGCACAGGATGAAGGAACGATAGTAAAGCGCGAGCGAATTGAACGCGACAAAGGCATCTACTTATTATTAGGACCTTCCTTTACACTGGGAAAAAACATCGGCGACTATAGCGTAGGCTTCAATCTGGAGGCCGGCTTTACGAAGCGCGTAAACCGGATCTTCTCGGTTGGCCCGTCACTTTCATTCGTGCAATTTGATTACGACCCGACAGTGACAGAGGCAGGTAACAAGAATACATTCATAGGTGGTCCGTTTACCGACAACACGGGTACGTATTATGAAGGCTTGTACATCGATTTCACCGGCGGCGACATTTCGCTCACTTCGCTGGCCGTGAATCTAAAGCTGAACGCGGTGCCTATAAAGGACAATACGAAATTCTCTTTTTATGTTTTCGCGAAGCCGTTTGTCGCCTATTCCAGCCGCTCGGAAGTGAAGGGTAAAGCATCCTACCTTGTGAACTACGACGACATCGAGAATTCGGACGATTGGATAATCTATGACGAGTTCGACTGGACGGCTGGCAACACGTATGTGAAGAATACATACAACATCGATGTATCACAGGACATGAAGGAAGAGTCTAAAGTGACGGGAGGAATTTACATTGGTCCGGGCATAGAGCTTTTCCCAACTCGGAAATTCTCGGCTTTCATTCAGGTAGCACTGGGGTATACATTCCCGATCACCTATGTAAGCACCGAATACTACAATAAGGAGGGGAGCAAAAACAATCTTCAAACCATGATTACAAGTGGCGACATTGAAAAGTATCCCATGCTGAAAAAGGGTTTCCCTTCGATTGGTGTGCAGTTTGGAGCGTCTTACAATTTCTGATTCGTGAGTTCCTTTATTCGTAACTTGTGTTGCGTGAGTTCGGACGGCGTGCCCCAGGCCTCGCCGATGATTACCGGATTTATATCAGATCATTCTGCGCTTATTCAATCACGGCACCCCAGTGCTATTGCTATGAGTTTTGTGCGTTCCATATTGATGTTGCTGTGTCTGCTGTACGCGTCTGTCGCAACGGCACAGTTTAAGTTGTATGAAAAAGGGCACGACGCCTACACGTCAGGAAAGTACACTGAAGCGATTAAAAACTTTTCGGAATACCTCACCAAAGGTACGCGCGATAAGGCACTGGACGTTGATGTGTTCTACTTGCGTGCGCTATCTTACTACAAGACGAATCAGTACAAAGAGGCAATAGGTGACTTCCAGGAGACGCTGTTGCTGGATCATCAGAACAAGGGCAACATCTACTGGTTCATGGCAAAGGCGTACGACAAGACGAACAGTCTCACTGAGAGCCTCAATGCCTACAACTACGCTGTGCGCGACCTGGGTGATAATAAGGAAAGCAAGGCAAAACTGTTGTGGGAGAGGAGCCAGTTGCATTTAAAGATGAACAATTTGCCAATGGCTTATCTCGATCTCAAGACATTAACAGCATTGCAGCCAAACCATGCGGATGCAAAACGTGAGATAGAGAAATTGGAGAAGCAGGGCATCAAGGCACCGGTAACTACCAGTCCTCCGGTTGCACAGAACAATGAAAAGCAGGCCGATGACAAGGCCCGGAGTGCGGAGGCGGGTACAACAGAGAGTGGAAAAACGGGGACTGCTAAATCAGAAACTGGTAAAAAAGAACTTAGCCCGGCGGCCACTAGCGGAGCCGTTGGATCGCAGGTTGCAGGGGCAAACTCAGCTAAACCTGGTACTGCTACAGCAGATAACGCTACACCGGGAAATGCGACGCCTACCCAGGCCGTTGAAACGAAGGCAATTCTTCCCACTATTGCTGAGTTATATAAAGACGAGAAGCGTTTTGCATTGGTGATCGGCAACGCGAACTATCCTAAGAACATTGGTGTGTTGAAGAATCCGGTGAATGATGCTACTGACTTTGCCAAAGAGCTGCAGAGTTCCGGTTTTGAAGTTCAGTTACTCACCGATGCAACTTACGGACAGATGCGTGCCGCTATGCTCCGCTTCAAAGAGAAGGTCGATGCCGGCGAAAAAGACAAGACGGTATCTTTATTCTATTATGCCGGCCATGGCGTGCAGCGCGACGACGAGAATTATTTAGTGCCTGTAGACGCTATCGTAGAATTCGAAGACGACATCCAGCGGTATTGTTTTCCTGTTCAGCGAATGGTGCTGGCGAATATGGAGCGTTCCAATTCGCGTATGAACATTGTGATACTCGATGCATGCCGGAACAATCCGTTCCCTGCACTCAACCGATCGATGGGTGAAGATGGGTTAGGGGAGATGCGTCGTGCGCGAGGGTCATTCATTGCCTACGCCACAGCACCCGGTTCAGTTGCCAGCGACGGCACCGGACGCAACGGCCTCTACACGCAGGAGCTGATCAAAGCCGTTAAGAAGCCAGGACTTACAATTGAGCAGGTGTTCAAAGACGTGAGACAAAGTGTGCTGCGCCTTTCGTCGAACAAGCAAAATACCTGGGACAGTTCGAATATCATTGGCGAGTTTTATTTCAAGTTTCCGCAGTAGTTGTAGTTTTGGTAATCACTAACGAAACCATTATGAAAACATTCGAAACTTTATCAGTTGCTATTCAGGGGTTGAAGAAAGATGGTTACGAATACGATTTCAATCTGCATCCCGACGTGATTGAGTGCGCCGACAAGCGCCAGAAGTTTGCTCCAAACGAGTTCCATGTGGATGCGGTATACCGTTTCGAAGGCATGACCAACCCCGACGACAGCTCGGTGCTGTATGCTATTTCTGCAAATGAAGGCCTCAAGGGACTTTTAGTGGATGCTTACGGTGCCTACTCTGAATCGCTAAGCCCGGAGATGATTAAGAAGCTGACGATCGATACGTACACAAAGCCCTGAGTGCGTTGGCGTTGCGGCGATTTAGCTTTTCAAGGCCATTTAAGTACCGGCCGAAGGTTTGGCTTTAGTAGGCCAGGGCACTGAAAAACGCATTTTTTTTGCTCAAATTTTGGATAAAACGAAGGCAAAGCTATCTTTGCACACCTTTAGAGCATCTGGAGATTTAATGATCTGGGGATCTGGGGATTACGTTTCAAAAATTCCAAAGGAATTTTTGATATCAAATCACCAAACCAAAAAATCATCAAATCTGCAAATGAATCTGGTCCGGTAGTTCAGCTGGTTAGAATGCCTGCCTGTCACGCAGGAGGTCGCGGGTTCGAGTCCCGTCCGGACCGCACAATGCAAAAAAGCCCTTGATTATCAAGGGCTTTTTTGTTGTGTATCATGGCAGGGTATCAGCTAAAGGCATTGGATTGCTTCGTCACCGGAAAATGGCGTACCTTATGTAACTGTCTTTGCCCTAGAGCATGTTGTTTTCAAAACGCCCTCTTCTTGCACTTATGATTCTATTGGTTTGCTGTGATTTTCGCTCAAACATTTCATAAGTACGAACAAGATGGGAAGATTGGCCCTGATAATTTTCTATGGCATAATGCTTTTAGCGCTGTACCCAATTGTGGAGTACGAAATTCATCTAAGGACCATCGAAAGAGAAACAGTTTCAACATTCTCTTATGGGTTGCGTCTTGTATTTTGCGGACCCCTGTTAATCATCGCTGGCATACTAATGCTCTGGTCATGTAGGGGTATCCATCGACTGTTTGGGGGTATTGCCGCCGCGGTAGGGATTTACTGGTTATTGTTGGTTCTTCGCGATTTGCAATCTTTCTAATTTGCCATGTGTACGTATTATTTTGATCATGTACACAGTCCTTCGACCTCTGTTTGATCGGTTTATTGGATCGGACTTGCATGACGTGCAATAAGTTTCCAGGTCTTACCTGATTTAAGATAGACCTCTGTGTACGCCATGTTAGCAGTCATTTTTGAACCACCGACTTCGATATTGAATACTCCTTTACCAACAAGTACAGCAGTCTTTCCAAAGTCTGTTACAGTCATTTCACTTACGTCGATGCTGTTGTATTTTATGACTCCTTTCTTCACGTCCTGCAATTGCTCTTCGGTAGATTTTACCATGCCATTGCCGTGAACAGTGACCGCTTTTTGATCGTAAAGTGTTGCCAATGAATCGGCCTTCCCTTCGAGCAGCCATTTAATTCTGTCCTTGGACAATTTCTTGATCTCCGCATCAGTCTTTGATTGAGCGAACGATGCTGAAACAAGCAGAACTGCGACGAGTGTGGTGAATAGCGTTTTCATGGGATTGTTGTTATTAGTCTTCGGCAAAGGTATTTTGGGGGCGCTCGGTCTTCTGTATACGTATTACGGTTTCTCTTACCACTTTTACCGCTGGCTTACCGTGTGGTTCTCAGAGAGGCGCAAATCGACTACTTTTGTTAAGAAATTGAACCTGAAAAGTCATGAGTTCCATCAGAAGAGTCGAGAGCATTATTGAAGCCAATGCCCTTATTGGGAAAGAGACTTTACACCCAATGGTCACAGTGATCGACTTTTCGAAGCACGGTGAGCTGCACTATATCAAAATGAACATTGGATTCTATGGCGTCTTTCTAAAGACTGCCAAAGATGTCGATTTGTTTTATGGCCGCCATCAATACGATTACAATAAAGGAACGTTGATATTTATTGCGCCCGGGCAAGTCGTTGGTTTCAATGAGGAGAAACTTGGAAAGAAATTTAGGCCGACTGGTTGGGCGTTGATGTTTCATCCTGACCTACTGCAAGGGTCACCATTAGCTAAAAGAATTCACGATTATACATTTTTCTCTTACGATGTTCACGAGGCACTGCATGTTTCAGAACAGGAGAAACAGATTGTTATTGATTGTTTTAGTAAGATTGAACATGAGCTGGGTCGTGGTATCGACAAGCACAGTAAGACATTAATTCTTTCGAATATAGAGTTGTTCTTAAATTACTGCGTCAGATTTTACGACCGGCAGTTTATAACAAGGGACAACGTCAATCGTGATGTGCTTACCAACTTCGAGTCAATATTGGATGACTATTTTTCGAAGAGTCTGCCCAATACTGAAGGGTTGCCCACCGTAGCATACTGTGCCGCTCAGCTAAATCTTTCTGCAAACTACTTCGGTGACCTTGTCAAGAAGGAAACAGGAAAGTCCGCGCAGGAATACATTCAGGCAAAGCTCATTTCAATTGCCAAGGAACGCATCAGCGAAGGAAACAAATCCATGAGTGAAATCGCCTATGAACTTGGATTCAAATATCCTCAACACTTTACGCGGTTGTTTAAGCAGAAAGTAGGCGTAACACCGAATCAATTCAGAAGCGATAACTGACTCCATATTTGCTTCTCAATTGCAGCGATGACCTTCATTGCTTCATGGGTGGGAGACGTATGTCGTTTTGCAGGGATATTGCCTGTCGGTGAGCGACTATTGTTACACTGATTTTAAATGATAAACGAGGTTGGTCACTTGGGTAGGACAGAAAACAAAGGAAATTGGAATTAGAAAGGCGATGGGTGCTTCTACGTTCGTTACGGGAATACAGTTGACTCCTGTTGTTTTCATAATGAGTCTTGGTGGGGTGTTGATTCTAATGCTCGCCACGGCTACGTAAACAATAAAAGTAGCGAAGGGCAATCCCGTCAATGCATTGAAGCACGCATTCATATTAACAATTTAATTATTAGATATTCGTTATTCACTTCTCCCGGACCGCTATGTCAAATCCCCTCCGTTGCCTATCAGCCTTCCTCATCTCAATTAACGCACTCCCCTCCACCGCTCAGGATTGTTCGCAACTGAAGCGTGACGTTTTTGGCAGTACCGAATGGATGGCGCCATCGTTCGACCGATCGCGCAACCTTAGTTTCTCTAAACTTTACATCGCCAGTTTCGGCGACTCACTTAATCTCGTCGATCCCAAGCTTAAGCGCAGCATTGCCGAACACATGCTCATCGTTGGAAAGAATGAAGAGGCGGCCAGGCTACTCAAACAGATCATGCATGTGGACTTCAATAAAAGCGAGACGGTCGCCCTATTGGCCAGCGCTTATCAACGGATGGGGTACCTGGACTCCGCACTTGCTGTTGCCGTACCCTATGGACAATCAAGCGATTGGAATAGCAAATACGGACAGCGGTTCGTCCAAACACGGATTCTGAAAGCACAGATGGCAGCGCAGCAATCACCGAACTGGGTTCTCCACAACAAGGTTCTGGACCTTCCGCCGCTGCGCATATCGCTGGACAGTATCGACCAGAAACGGAATATCCTGGAGAATGCAATACACTTCGAGTGGGAATTGAGCAGGCAAGTCCACATCGTGCCTACCCCCAATCTCATCCTCGCCAGAACGTTTGAAGAGGTGGCCGACGCGATGTCTCAGCTTTCGTGGCATCGGGCGGAGATTCTCTACTATATTGGAATGCAGTATGATCCGGACAATAGCCTTGGAATAAAGGCCAGGTTTGAAGAAAATCATAACCGCATGAAGGCATGTGGTGCGAGAATCATTTTTAATGATGAAGACCTGGGTTCAGCGTTTCCTCCTCCCCGCGAGGTAACCAAAATCGACTATGAATACCACGACGATATGCTTCGTGTGCTGGCCTACCAGGATAAAGTGAGGACCAGGTCGCGCGTGAGGTGGATTGTCATGGTTGCCCTGGCTCTTGGAATAGCCGGTTTCTGGTTCGCCAGATTAAGATACCTTCGAAGGCTTAGGCGTTAGCGCCAGACAATGTCAAGTAATTCCAGAGAGCAACGCATTGACTTGCTCATCGGTTATTCTATAACGGTCCTTGGTTGAAGTGACCTCAAATCCGTTTCTTTTTAATAGATAAGTACCATCAGGTTGGGGTATACTATCACAATGTCAGGGCATGAAGTCATGGCGAGGTAGGGCGGCTACCGTTGAATATGTGTTCTACTTCTTGTAGACAAGCGAAACGTCATCGAAGTATGCCTTCAAAGAAAAAGACAGGTGTAAATGCCTGTCTTCTTCTTCATTGCTATCAGCCCTTTTTCTTCTTGGGCGTTGCAGCAGGGGGTGGCGGGGCTTTTTGCTCCTGGAGCAACATCGGGAAGTGTTCCTGAATTGCCTCCTTTGCCTTTTGCATCTTGATAATATCCTCGATGATAACCGTGGGATTAAAGCTGGGGGGATATGACCTGGGTGGAAACTCCTGTAGTGACTTGGCGAAAACGCCTACTCCTTCCATGCCCATGTATACTTGCGGAACGTGGTTCATGATCCAGTCCCAATAGGTGTTCGAAGTAATGTCTGCCCGTTCATAGGGGTCCTGCATCAGGTTGTAAAGCTTCGTCAGGCGTAGCTTGGTAAACGGCTCTGCCCAAACGCCCATCGTACCGGCCATACGTTGTTCGGCAAAGCTCATCTTCCAATCGCCCTGACGCATCGCGACTAACATGCCATCATCGTCCGTGTAAAAAAATGTTGAACGCGCACTCTTAATGCTATTATTAGTTCCAACGGTCCCGCTAACAGTTGTCAGAAATTTCGATTGATCAAACCCGTCAAGGTGGACCTTATATTTGATGCCGTTGGCGCTATAGCCGGCCTTTAACTTGTTGATGATGTCGGGTTCACCGGCGATTGCGCAAAGCGTAGGAACCCAGTCGTTGTGGCTCATTAAACCATTGCTAATAGTACCTGCCTTGATATGATCTGGCCAACGTACCAGGCAGGGAACGCGAAAGGCACCTTCCCAGTTGGTGTTCTTCTCGCTGCGGAATGATGTCATGGCGCCGTCGGGCCACGTGTTCATGTGCGGACCATTGTCGGAAGTGTAGACCACGATGGTATTGTTCGTTACACCCATGTCATCCAATGCTTTCAGGATGCTGCCGATGGTTTCATCGTGCTCGATCATGCCGTCAATGTATTCACTGTCGCCGTGCTCATACTTGCCGCGATGCTCAGGTCTTACGTGTGTACGCAAGTGCATGCGCGTGGAATTGAACCAGCAGAAGAAGGGTTTGCCTGCCGTTTGTTGACGCTTCATGAAGTCTATAGCTGCCGCCGACGTTTCATCATCAATGGTTTCCATCCGTTTCTTCGTTAATGGACCTGTGTCTTCAATCTTCTGCTTTCCCACTTTTCCAAACCGTGGATCGACTGTCGGATCATCTACTGTAGTGGCGACGCACTTCAGTACACCACGTGGACCCCATCTTTGCTTGAACGCGGGATCCTTTGGATAATCCGGCAGCTCTGGTTCTTCCTCAGCATTGAGATGATACAGGTTTCCGAAAAATTCATCGAAGCCATTCACGGTGGGTAACGATTCATTGCGGTCACCCACGTGATTTTTTCCGAATTGCCCGGTGGTGTAACCTAGCCCCTTGAGCAATCCACCGATCGAGGGATCTAGTTGATTCATGCCCATTGGCGCTCCGGGAAAACCCACCTTCGTGAGCCCTGTACGAATGCCGTGCTGTCCGGTGAGGAATGCTGCGCGTCCTGCGGTGCAACTTTGCTCACCATAGTAGTGAAGTAAGCGCAGACCTTCATTGGCGATGCGGTCGATGTGAGGGGTCACGTAGCCCATCAGTCCGTCGCTGTATGCACTGAGGTTGGTGATGCCTACGTCATCGCCGAAGATGACAAGGATGTTTGGTTTGGCCTGCTGTGCTGTTACCATTAAGGGGGCAGCTGTGAGCAGCAGCAGTAAGTAGCGGATTAGTTTTAATCTTTTCATGAGGGGTTTTTTAAGGTCGAACAACAAATTATGAAAACGGAAGGTGAATGCGCCAACTGCGACGCGTGCTGAATAAATATAGCACGTCGGTGGGAGATCATCAAAATGCCGTCACTTCAGCTCCTCCGGAGTAACTGATAACATTAGGTTAATGTGTCCCACAAAGCCATTAAAAACATCAATAATGGTTCAAAATAGCATACTCCGTTTTGTTCGAGGTCCCGTTCTGACCGCAAACAAATCTCAGTTAAGTGTTCAAAAGTTGATCAAAGTTATGTGCGTCATGGTATATTGAAAGGGATGCAGGACATCAAACGGAAAGTGGTCTACGTTATCCATGTTCATGTCGTAACTGGTGGTTGACCATGCGCACCGGACAAGCGAATTGTAGTTTTCGTTAATGGAGCAGTTGATGTTATTTGAGGTCAGATCCCCGGAAGTCCATTGATAAGGAATCATGGACGTCGTGGTTTTGTCGGGTGCAACGTCCGTGTGCCAAAACGGTTCTTCTTCGTCGTCGCAGCGATTGAATAAGACAGGGACGCATAGGAGAAGCAGGATCAGTTTTCTCATCATAATGAATCCGAAGTCAGGGGCGGAGACGTGTAGTCGGCACGTTGATTTGCCGGATACAAATATGTTTACTTCTTATAGACAAGCGAAACGTCATCGAAGTAAGCTGAGCCGGTGCTCGTTCCGCTCATAATCAGGAAGACGTAAAGATTGGTCGTGCCCGAAGGAATGGCATTCATCCCCACCGTGTATTCCTTGAAATCATGCGACCCGTTGATGCTGGTAGTGCCTTGTGAAGTTTCGAAGGAGAGCACGGTTGTATTCGAGTCACAACGCAAGGCTACAAATACGCCTTCTCCCGTTACATCCTGAGTCTTAATCTTGGCCTTTAGAACAAGTTGTGCTCCATCGGGAAAATTCGCTGACGTAAGGTTCTGCGACCAGAAAGAGAATCCGTTAGCCTGAGTATCGAGTGCCGTTATCTTCAGGGAATGCGACGGTGAACTAAATTCAACTGCATCCAACGCACCCACGTGATTGGCTGTGCTCACGTATTGCCAACCTGGGCTATTATCGAAATCATCATCCAGAAGAGTGATGAACTTTTCATCGTCGTCGGAGCAAAAAGTAAGGAGCAAAAGCGCCAGAATGCAGCTTGTTCTAATACCCATCATATAACACAACGTTTAATTCAGTTAATGAATTTAATGAAAGTTGAGCATACAAAAAAACCGTGCATTGCTCCACGTCAATTACTGTCGCCCGGAAATCAATTTGATCCTGGCCAGGTGCGACTCAATCATCGGCAGGTACTCCCGGGCAAAGGCTTTGACGTCCTCGTCGTTTGAGCCAAGCGCCTTCCTGAACATCGTTACATCCTGTTCATGCTCAACTATCATCGCATTAATAAATTTATCATCGAATGCCTTTCCTTTTTTTAGTCTGGCAAGTTGCTCCCTGTTTTTCTGTTTAGCATCGCTTAAGTTCGTGGGAAGCGTCACTTTCTTTTTTAGTGCAAGCGAACGGAGACTGTTGAGCAATGTATTTTGATCCTCGACCATTAGCTTGCCATATTCCCGGACAGCTGAAGATGTGCCCTTTTTAGCAGCGAGTTTACCTTCCCTTAATGCCATCATTCGGCTGTCGGCGGCGTTTACCAGAAATTCGGCGTCATTATTCTCAACGATACCACTAATTGTTTTTTTGCTATTGGACTCAGTAGCAATCTCGACGGGATCTGGTGGCTGAGCTCGTAATTCGTTGAATAGGGCGGAAGCAAGTCCAATAATAAAAATAATGTGACGAGTTTTCATGCGGCAACAGTTATAGGAAGATGTCTATAACATCGATGTCCTTGCAATCGTAATACCAGGTCCCGGTATCAACATGGCGCCGAGTGAATGGTTTTTTTTTGCACCGGTGAATGTCACCTTCTCAGGAAACAATAGAAAAGGACCTCAGTTGCCGGGCGTCGTGTGGATAATTTTTCCTTTTGCTATGCCAATATGTTCACTATGGTATGGCATTTGCTAACTCAATGTATCCATCGGCCTGACGATAGCGCAAGAGTAGTGGAAAGGGCTGATGTCGAATACTAACTACGTGGTGGGTAATAAACCTTCGGTTACCTGGTCATCGCGTTGTATTCATCCTACTTCCGTTATGTTTTAAAATTGTTGATACCCAACCAGTTCTAAACCTCCACCAAATGAAGAAATCATTTATCATTCTACTATGTATCTCTATGCCCTGTTGCTTATTGGCCCAGGAATCATTGACTGAAGAGCCAGCGAAGCGAAAGGAGCTTGGACTAACCTTTAGAAATTTTGATAGTTTTGGATTAACCTTTCGAACCGGAACAGAAACGGCCTTATGGAGATTTAACACAATATTCATTGGAGGAAGCTCCCTCGAGAGCATTGCAGACAGTGTCTATGATAAGCAGAGTAATTCCGGGATCAGCATTCAGGCTGGCAAGGAGTTTCGCAAGTTGATGGCAAACAATTTTGAATTGAGATTCGGTGTAGACGTTTCATTTACATATTCAAAATATAAATCCGAGTATTCCTCCAACATAAGTGATTACTTCAGATTTTCTGAGCGAATAACCTACACTCCGGGGCTAAGTTTAGTATTTGGACTAAACTATGTTCTTAATTCTAATTTGGTGATCGGCGCCGAACTATTACCAACGGTTTCCTACTCGACAGGAACTTCTACGGATATAGATTCTTACACCTGGCAAGAGGTGAAAAGTGATGTTTCAGGATTTTCTTATGGATTGTCAAACTCTTCCGTATTACTCTCTTTAGCTTATAGATTTTAACTGCGGCGTCCTTTCTGAAGTGGCAACAACGGCGCTGTAAGCGCGAGGTCTGATACTTTCATGCAACATCTACCCAACAGCGGGCTTAGCGAACGTCTCGTCGAACGCCGTCCTGATCATTTTACCAGCGCCTTCCGAAATCTTATCCCGGCTATCATCTATTTCGTATGTAAACAATCCAGGCTTCTTTTGATCTACACGGATAAACACATACATCAGCTTCTTCATCTTGGCCGCCGCTTCCTTTCGGAGTATGGCCGTAACCTCTTCAGAGAACTTTTCAACTTTCGCCGTAGTGATTTTCTCTTCCCTGGTGGTTTGTTTGATCGTAGAATGGAATGTGACGTGTGACACTATTTTCGGAAGTAAGATTAAAACCGTGTTTTGTATGACTTGTTGATCAAAGATCTTCGTCAATATATTAACTTTCGGGCTGAAACGCGATTACGCACATTAGCGTAGATCGCATTATTCGGTTTTCAACATAAGACAGCACCATGGCAAAGTTTAATCCAAAACAAGTCGAAGAAATAAATGCAATAATTAAATCGGTAGAAGCAGAGCTGAAACCCGGAATGGAGATTGGCGCAAAAGAGCGTGCAAGTCTGGCGGGCCTTTTACAGGTAAATAAGATCGAGAAGCGACCAAAACACTTCAAGAGCAAAGTGGAATATTCAGATGCGATAGTTTCATACTTCGTTAAGGAGAAGGGGGTAACTAAGAACCGGTTCAGCGGAAACAACCAATCGTCGGTTTATATTATTTGAATTCGTGCCGATTGCAGATCGGGTTTGATGTGCAACATAATTGTTTCGCCTGTACATAGAATTCAGCTTCCTTTCTTGAATTAGTAACCCCCGACCGACCATCAGCGGTGACGTTGTACCGCGCGCTGCCGGCAAGTAGAACAACACTTCCGCATATTCCAGTGCGTGGTACCATCTGTATTGTAGTGGCAATGACTGCTACTCTTGTGTTGGCCACGATACAGATGATGTCGGTTACTCGTTAACGCGGTTTGCCATTGATACACGTGCTGGCTGCTATCGGATCTTCTTTGAGTTTTCTGTAAACTTATTTTCACACAAATGACGATAGTCTATCGTTAGCTGGTTTTTCACCTGCGAATTCGTTAACTTTTTTCTCAACCCCTCTCGTTATGCGAAAACTCATCCACCTTGCCCTGCTGCTGGCGGTTACGCTGGTGACCTGCAATCCACCTTCAAACTCAGACAAATCAGCGGATCAGAAGAGTTCAGCGGCTGTCAAACGCCGGTATATGGTGTTCTTGCAACCATCGTACGTGAAGCCGATCGCCTTACGGGATTTCGATAAGATGGACGAGACCACCAGGACAAAGACCCGCGCGGAAATTCAAGCAACTATATCAAGCTTCATGGGCGACCTTGGGTTCACTGGAGACTCCCTGAAGACTTATGTCGATTTAGTTGTCGCCTTTTCGTCGCTCATGACGGAAGAACAGGCGGCAACGTTTCAGGCCGACCACGTGAAAGTGCAGTCAGTTCTGAGCGATCTCAAAATAGAAGGCCGACCCATTCAGCAGGGTAGACCGATTCAACAGGATGCCAGGATTGAGAAGGATGCTACCGATATCACGGCAGCGCAGGATTGGGGTCTGACGCAGAGCGGATCGGTATGGACGAGCTGCGCGGTGTCCACGGCGGGAGGTACGCCAAACACTCCAACTTCAAGCACGCTGATCTGGATAATCGACACAGGCATTGCAACCGGCAGACCTGGCACCAATCCATATCTTAATGTGAAAGTTGATTTAGGCAGGAACTTCACTTCAACTGGCGGCGAGTTGGCATTCGAAGATGACAATGGCCACGGCACGATGGTCGCAGGTGTAGCTGCAGCAAGGAGTATTTCCTGGAGACCATCAGGTTCATCGACGCAAACTCTGGTTGCTGGTGTTGCGCCAGGTGCACCTGTGGTTCCTTTAAAGGTCCTGGACAGCAAGGGAGAGGGTGATTGGCAGTGGGTGATCGACGCCCTTACGCACATCTATGTTAACTACCCCACGAAGCGCGGAGATGTGATTAATCTCAGTCTTGGTGAATTCCTTGGAAAGGGTGGAACCTGCGGTACTCAATACGATGGTATAAAGACCGCTATTGAGAACCTGGTTCGTGAGCGCGATCACTTCGTTGTTATCGCATCCGGGAACGACGGAAGGAAAGTGAAACGTGCCCTCCCGGGTTGTCTTAACTTTGATAGAACGCTAAGGAACAAAATTGTTATTGTCGCAGCAGCGGCATGTGACCGGCAATGTGTTTTGTTTTCGAACCTGGGGCGAAAAGTTGACTTTGTCGCGGTAGGCACCAACGTATTTACAACCTACTTGAAGAACGCTCAGGGCTGGCAGTTTTTCGTTGGCTCGGGTACGTCATTGTCGGCAGCAGTGGTGTCAGGTATCATCCAGTCTTCGGGCAGGTTGCCCAGGACCAATGGTCCCAAAATCACCTGTTATCCGCGTGACTACGATCCTGACGATACTGGAACCGGAGACCCACCATTCGACCACGTATATACTTACGCTGTCAGACGCGCACCCGAAGAATGATGTTGGTAAGGTCTTCAGATCCGCTGTATACTTTCTTTAAGTCCGCTATATACTTTCTTCAGATCGGCTATAGATGTTCTTTAAGTCCGCTTTAAGTCCGCTTCAGATTTTCTATCCATCGGCTTCTCATTCTCCGTATATCCGCCTTATGTCTTCATCACCTCGGCATCATGTGTTCATCATATCCGCTGGAGCGTAGATGGATAGTTGCCGCATAGTAGCAACATATCAGGTCTATATGGTTTCTGTTTATGGTATCCTATTGAATGCGCCCAACAACCTGTATCCCGTGCGTTGTGGTCGTCTTGATTATTTCAAACGTACTCGCGGACCATCCTCTTTCCTGGTGATGCCATATTTATGTATATTTCTCCAGGAGTATTTCAGCGAAGCAGCGTTGCCGGGGTGCGTGACGTCGATGCAATGAGTTTCAGCGCTGAAGAATCAGATACTAAAAAATTGAGCGTCACGTAATGCGTTTTTTTAGTCTATTTTCTGCGGCCGGTAAAGTAGAACAATATTTCCGCATATTCCTGCGCGTGGTATCTGTCTGTATTGGCGTGCTCACGATTAATAATCTATCGTTAGCCCAGTCGGGAAACAGATCGCGCTACCTCCAATTAATTGACCATGCACAAGCTCTGAAGGACAGCCTTCCACAACAAGCAAAGGCAGACTATGTCGCAGCATGGAAACTCGCCGGAGATCAGAGTACTTCCGTAAAAACATGGCTACTGAATGAAATTGGTCAGCTGTATCACGTTGAGGGAAATTACGACTCCTCGACCATGTATTATCGTCAGGCCTTATCACTGGCTATTTCTGCGAAGCACACCACGGAGGAGGTAAGCGCACTTCAGGGCATCGCAGATAACTTTCGGAGGCAAACACTGCACGACTCCTCACATGCCTACCTGGAGAAGGCCATAAAAGTAGCGCGTGAGCATCAACTGTACGGTGAAGAAGCCGGTTTGTACAACGACGCCGGCAATGTTTATGTCGATAGAAACAATCTGAAGGAAGCACTGTCAAGCTACATCAGGGCGGCGAATCTGTATGATAGCGCCACGAAAGATGACATCGGGCGTGGTCGGGTGTTGGGCAACATATCGAACGTCCACTATCTTCTTGGAGACTATGACAAAGCGTTGGAGTACGTGGCGCAGGCAAATGCGATTGCCGGGGCAACGTCTTACGACGAAGGAATTGCTTACAATCATAAGCTCGCGGGAAGGATTTACCGCCAGAAGAAAATGCCCGACAAAGCGCTTCAGGAATACAAAGTTGCCTGGGTGGCGTATGATCGCGCGGGCGACAAGTACAATCTCGCGGAACTGGCGCTCGGTATCGGCAATCTGTACTACGACCTTGAAGAATATAACAACGCGTTGACAGAGTACAGGAAAGCTCTTGCCCTGGCGCGGGAGATATCTTCCCGAAATCTTATTACACATGCATATTCAGCAATTGGTTTTGCCTTTTATGCGCTCAGGCAGTGGGAGGGTGCTTCCGCATACATGGACTCGACCCGGGAGCTTGCGTCGGACGTAGGGAATGCGTATCTGGAGATGGATGCCTACGAAATACTGTCAAGGGTTGAAAGCGAGCTGCATCATTACGAGCGTGCGCTTGCATATAAGGAACGGTACATCTCAATCAAAGACAGCCTGGTTGCCGCGGAGAACAGAAACTCTATTGTTGAAATGGAAGCTAAGTACCAGAACGACAAAAAGAGCGCGGCGATCGTGTTGCTCACCAAGGAGCAGGAAGTGAAGTCTGCCGAGTTGGAACGGAACAGGATCGTCACCGGTAGCATAGTCATTGCCTTTATTGCCGCTGTTGTTATTTCGTCTTTACTGCTGAACCGTTACAGGCTTCTGAACCGAACAAAAAGTGAAATTGAAATCGAACGCATGCGCAATCAGATTGCGCGCGACCTGCACGATGACATTGGATCAACTTTATCAAGCATCAACATCATCAGTCAGGTGGCATTAAAAGAAGGGACAATGGGACAGTCACTCGACACACATTTCCGGCGGATTCGCGAACAATCATCCAAAATGATGGAGAACATGTCAGACATCGTCTGGTCGATTGATCCGGAGAATGATAGTATGGAAAAGGTCGTGGTGAGGATGAAGGAATTCTGTGGCGAGATACTGGACTCCCGGGACATCATTTATTCATTTGAAAACATCGAATTGATTTTGGGATTGAACCTGAACATAGAGTCACGAAAAAGTCTTTTCCTTATTTTCAAAGAGATCGTTAATAATACGGCCAAATACAGCGAGGCAACCCGAATCGACGTTGTGTTTGGCAAGGCCGGCAGCGGGTGGCGGATGGCGATTGCTGACAATGGAAAAGGGTTTGATAAAACAACGGCAAGAAAGGGCAATGGACTGAGCAATATACAGAAACGCGCTGTTGCCATGAATGCGAAAGTAGAACTGCAAACAGAGCCCGGGAACGGAACTACCTTTATCCTTGAGGTTGCAGACATCACATGATCGGGGTATGGCGCCTTTGATGAATGCATGCCAGTTTGCAATATGACTACGGACATGACAATTTCAATATTTGAAGACAACTCCCAGCTGCGCGAAAGTCTCGTGAGTTTTTTAAGGTTAAAGGAAGGCGTCACCATTGCTGGCGCGTACGAGAATGTTTTGTCGATAGCTGGCCATGTTCAGCGTGACAAGCCTGACCTCGTACTGATGGATATTGATATGCCCGGCATGTCGGGAATAGAGGCAGTGAAAATAGTGCGGTCATTAAACAACGATGTTGCCATCCTGATGCTGACTGTTTTTGATGACAACCAGCATGTGTTCGACGCCATTTGTGCCGGCGCATCCGGTTATCTGTTGAAGAAGCATATTGCAGACAGATTGTTTTCCGCAGTCGATGAAGTAATGACGGGTGGCGCACCAATGTCGCCCAGTATTGCGCGTATGGTCATCAACTCTATGAAGATCGCTCAGAAAGAGCACAATCCTTATTTACTTACCCCTCGCGAACTGGATATTCTCCGATCGCTATCAACCGGAAACAGCTACAAACTCATTTCTTCCGAATTAAACATCACTTTGGATACAGTCAGGACGCACATCAAAAAGATCTACGAGAAACTTCATGTACACTCCCAGACGGAGGCAGTATCGAAGGCGCTCAGGGAGAAGCTCGTCTAGCCGGCGACCGGAACTGACACCGGGAGAGGATACATTGATGCGCATATCGCCCGTTCATGCGATACCGCGATATCATATTTGTGCTGAAGTTTACATGCCCGCCGCGCACGAACTATATGCATGATTAACAAAACCCTCAGCCCTATGAAATCCACTCTATTCCTTGTCGCATTCGCGATCAGTATGTTTTCAAGTGCTTATGCACAACTGAATCCTCCGACTTACTATGGGAACGGAGCCGGAACTTTGGGAAAAGGCAGCAGCTATTTCGGTTTTCAGGCCGGGAAGTCAGTAACGGAAGCGAACGAAGGTGGAGAGAGTTATAATTCATTCTTTGGCGATCTTTGTGGCCAGGCAACAACTACTGGATTCGGAAATACGGCGATGGGGCATAGAGCGTTATACAGCAACGTTTCGTACGGGTCTAACACAGCCATCGGATTCCGCGCGCTTGAGTATAACACGGCCAGTAGCAACACAGCCGTTGGCTACTCGTCACTGCAGCACAATTCGACGGGAACTTCCAACGTAGCTGTAGGTTCACAAAGTATGGACTACAACAGAACCGGGACCGGCAACACTGCGATTGGAAGTTTTACCATGACTTACAATCAGACAGGCAACGAAAGTACGGCGCTGGGATATTTTGTCATGACCAATTCAACGGCGTCGTTCAATACAGTTATCGGTGCGTGGGCAGGTTACAACAATTCTTCGGGCAGCAACAATACTTCAATGGGTCATAAATCATTGTACGAGAATACATCCGGACACATCAATTCGGCCTATGGTATGCACGCGTTAGCTAACAACGAGACCGGGTCGCTGAACAGTGCATTTGGCGCCCATGCTGGCCCCACGCTTGCGAACCTGTCCAACACAACGGCGCTGGGATATAACGCTGTGCCTACTGCGTCCAATCAGGTCAGGATAGGCAATACCTCTGTTACCAGCATTGGTGGAAAAGTATCATGGTCTACTTTCTCGGATGGCCGATTCAAAAAGGATGTTAGAGAAGATGTATCAGGACTTGAATTTATCAAGCAGCTAAGGCCGGTGAGCTACACTCTTGACGACAACGCCATCGATAAGTTTCTTCAGATACCAGACACCCTGCAGTCAGAGAAGACGTCGGCTAAAAAGAATGTCATCCGCCATACGGGTTTTATTGCCCAGGAGGTTGAGGCTGTGGTCCGTGATGCGGGATATGTGTTTGACGGCGTTGAGTCACCCCAGAATAAAGGTGACCACTATGCCATCCGTTATGCAGAGTTTGTCGTGCCCCTGGTAAAGGCTGTGCAGGAGCTTTCAAAAGAAGTTGAGGTGCTGAAGCAACAGCTTGCCACCTTCGAAAACCCCGGAGCTACCCGTTCCGTGGGAGATGCCGTCCTGTTTCAGAATAGTCCCAATCCTTTTTCGGCAGGTACCGAAGTAAAGGTGTCATTGCCTGAGTCAACGGGTTACGCACGGCTCATGATTTATACTCTGGAGGGTAAACAGGTGAAGTCGCTTCCGATTCAGGATCGCGGCGATGTAACGGTAAAGGTGCAGTCAGGGGAAGGATTGAGCGCCGGCATGTACCTGTACACCCTCATCGTCGATGGTAAGGTGATCGACACGAAGCGAATGATTTTAACAGATCACTGATTCTTTAACGAGATCTGGTCTCAGTTTATTTCACCTTCACCACAGCGGGTGGCGTCCACTCGTCCCGTACAACATTTTCGTCAGGCCAGTAACATCTTACGTATAATGAGAATACTTCCTTAGGAGCAGGCAACCAATTGCTGATTTTTTCATCCGATGGAGGCGTGCTTTGCACATAAAGAGTAAGTGAGCCGTCAGGATTTGTTTTCAGTGTTTTATTTTTTGTGCCAAGAGAATAGCGGTTCAAATTGTTGGGTACAAAGAAATGTTCCTTGTCGTACATGGTGAGCGACCAAAATCCTTTTACTGGTGGTATTTCACCTTTTGC
Organism: Chryseolinea sp. T2; assembly: GCF_037203685.1. Classification (NCBI taxonomy): domain Bacteria; kingdom Pseudomonadati; phylum Bacteroidota; class Cytophagia; order Cytophagales; family Fulvivirgaceae; genus Chryseolinea; species Chryseolinea sp. T2. The sequence goes on along the minus strand of NZ_JBBCAU010000015.1, from coordinate 26,675 downwards.
AAAGGTGACGGTGTATTGGTTACGGCCGTTTAATCTTGTTCCGGCTGAATCGAGATCCTGGTAGAAGTATTTTGTTTCATTTGGCTTGTTTACGAAAATATTTGCCTTTGCACAGGCGGTCCTGGTGAGATAATCTACTCCAAACTGTGCTCCATTACTTTGGGTGGTCCATCTGTTCTTGACAGGATAGCCAACATTTACAAATTGAAGCAATGGGTTAACAAGCGTTTTGTCGGCATCAATAGCTGCTTGCCTTGCAATTTCCTTCAGCTTGGGATTTTTAGCAATAGCATCCAGTAAGCCACTAACCTGCGCATACCATGCTTCCTCACCCTTTTGTGGAGGAACTTCATTTAAGATATCCGGCAGCTGGTCGTAAAAAGTTTCAGGCTTCACCCATTTTGTTTCGCCTCCCCCGGAATTACCTGGTGGTGTGCTCTTTGTTTTTCTCCAATCCACCATTTTCATTTTGCCATCAAACTCACTCAGCGGGTACTGATTAATTTGATTGATCAACGGCTGCACAGCTTCTTTATCAGCCGGATCATCGGATTGAAAAACGCGTGGAAGAATAAGGCCATATCTTGTGGGACAGGTAAGGACTCCGGTAATCCCCTCGGGAACTTTGCCTTTCCAGTCTCTGCCTGTTACAAGGTAAAAGCCGGGTTTTGTGTGATACATTTGCCCCAACCCGGCAAAGCCGTCTGTACGCTCATCGCTAACCTGGTACACCCAAAACCGTTCGCCAAAATCCGGCACTTGTATTACGATAGGTTCACTTTGTGTATCAAACGGACCTACTCCATATACGACATCCTGGTTTGGACATGCAATTGTCCTTTGTTCCGGCTTGATGTAATCGTTAAGTAAACACAGTCGACCGATTGGGGCCGTAGGAATCACTCCGCCAACATACACGGGTTCCTTCACGTCGCTGAGCAGCCTGACCCTGTTGTGGACATTAACCATAGGCCAGGCCCACAGGTAAACAAGTTTCGTCATGCTCTTTACATATTCTTCAGTCATCACTGTGTTAGGCACTGGCCCGGCCGGCAGTTGTTCAACAGGATCATCTGCCAATGAGCGGGTTGATGAAGAAACGGTGTCGCCTTTTGAAGCGTCTTCTATTGTTGCTTTTTGATTGCATGCAATGACGACTACGGGCAATATCAGAATAACGAGTTTTTTATACATAGTGACTTCTGTTTTGATATCAATCTATAACACCTGTTCATTTCGTATGGAATACATACTGCCCGCTTCCTATCTCGAACTTCGTATAACCATCTTCGGCTACCTCACCGTTCATCTGGTCTCCCTGTTCGCTGCTTGCCAGTGATGCCTTTTGCCCTTGCTGCGTAGGTACATACACCGTGGCGTGAGAGCCTACCGGTACGGTGACGTTCATTTCAAACGCAGCATCATTCAATTTCCAGTCAACACCGGCCTCGCCATAGGGTGTCTGAAGCGTATAACTCGTATGACTGACAGCAGTCACAGGCTGAGGTTTCACGATGATGTGTTTGTAGCCGGGCTGCGCTTCATCTGACTTCATGCCGGCAAGATTGCGATAGAACCATACGAGTCCACCGCCAAACATCGGATGGTTATGTGAACCTCCTTCGTCCCATTGTTCGCGCGACGTTGTTGAACCTAATTCAATCCAATGACCAAAGCTGGGTACAGTCTTCTTGTTTAGCGCTTCAAAGGCGAGGTCATTCATTCCATTTTCCGCCAGCACTTCAAAAAAGAAGCGCGTACCGAAGATGCCTGTATCGAGATGACCGCCTTTTGCTGCGATACTTTTGCGGAGCGATGCAACAACCTCTTCGTACTGCTCTTTGGGAACACCCATTTTTAATGCGAAGATGTTTCCTCCTCCGTCGCCGTAGCCGCCTGCAGCTTTCTGATAAAAGCGTGCATGGAATGCGCGTTTGGTTTTATCGGCGAGCGCAGTGTATTGTTCAGCTTCTTGTTCGCGACCGAGTGCCCTGGCAGTACGCGCAGTGATATCAGCACAATACCAATAGTAGAACGTGTGTACCATGTCACTTCCAACGGTTGGACCAGGCGCCACCCATTCACCCAGATTGTACCATTGTACTTCCTCACCTTGCAAATTCTTACGCTTCATCAGCATGATACCTTCCTTATCAACCCACGTTTCCATGTACCTGACATAACCCTTCATGCCGTCGTAGTTATCTTCGAGCATGTCGCGGGAGCCATACGCCATATAAAATTCCCAGGGGATGATACAAATAGCTGCTCCCCAGGCCACACCACCGCCGCAGCCGGGCTGCCATGGCGCACCGTTCGGAACATATCCGGTCTCAACATTCTGGGCTTCCAGCATATCCTGTACCCACTTATGATAAAAGTTGCGTGACTCAAAGTTCTGCATCACCGTCGGACAAGCCACCTGTGCATCTCCCGTATAGCCCGACCGTTCGCGATGAGGACAGTCGCTGGCAATACCGCCATGCATGTTGTCCAGCTGACTTCTCTGCCAGATCGTATTAATCTGATTGAACAGCGTGTTGGAAGTTTCAAATTTGGCAGAAGGTTCAATATAGGTGTTCACTGCTTCTGCGACGAGATCCGGGGTCTTCAACTCACCGGGCCAGTTTTTGATCTCCACGCCGCTAAAAACAAACCAGTTAAATCGCGGTGCGTAGGTAGCCGGACCGTTGCCTGAACAGATATAGCGGTTGTCGCCGGAGTACAAGTTGCCATTGAAAGCGATGTCAATGGCATGTCCCGCGGGACCTTGCACATTCAACAGCTTAACCCATCCGGAGATTTCCTTGCCAAAATCAACTTTGTAATGACCTTCGCCGAGCCGCTCTATTGAAACAGGTTTTAACTGCTCCATCACTTTGTCAGTATGTGCCGTATGCGCCACCAACTCACCGTAGGGTGCAGTCCTTTCAATGGCCTTTTCCCATTGCACATCATTATATCCTGGACTGCTCCAGTCTTTTTGTTCCTCGCGTGCATCATAGATCTCTCCGTAATAAACCATGTCCCTGACGATGGGACTTCGGCGAACAGTCCATGAAGTATCACTGGTGATGATATCTTCAGAACCATCTTCGTAGCTCACCTGGATCTGACCGAGAAAGCGCGGACTTCCATAACCTTCTGTCCAGAACTTAGCAGGATTGTAGAAACCATTTCCGAGTATAGCACCTATCGCATTCTTACCCTGAACCAACTGATCGGTGATGTCGTAGGCCAGATACATCACCTTATATTTTCTGAAATTATCGGGCAGACTGATGAGGGCCGTTTCTATACCCGGACGCTTACCATAATTCGTTTGATTCGGAACGAGCACATCATCGCCAACCTTGCTGCCGTTGACATAAAACTCAAAGTATCCGAGTCCCGTGACGAACGCTACGGCACGTTTTATCTTTTTGCTGACGTCAAATGTTTTCCTTAGCATAGGTGCCGGCGGTCCGAATTCTTTTGGAACGCCATCTGGACCACCATCTGGTTTTGGCAACGCCGATTCATTTTGCCACGGAGCTCCAATCCATTTTGCTTTCCAGTCGGATTTCTTCAACAACCCCATACGCCACCGGCCAGGCTTACTCCATGGTCCGGGCTTATCATTACTGTCCCAGGAGCGCACCTGCCAATAGCAGTCCTGTCCCGAGGTAAGTTCCTTGCCCTTGTATACAACGCGGTTTGATTCCTCCGACGACACTTTCTCGCTGTTCCAGAGATCGGGCTCTTCAAGCTGTTGTTCGGAAGTCGCCACGCGTATTTGATAAGCAGTCTGTTTCTCGTTCCTCTGTAAAGATGTTGTTGTATTGACCCACGCTAATCGCGGAACGACATCAACCACGCCAGGATTACTGAGATATTCGCATGTTAGCTGAGAAGGAGCCTGAAGGTTTGAAGTCTGCGGAGTGTTACAGGCAGCCGCAATCAGAGCCGTTATGATAAGAGATGCACGCATAGCTGATGGAATTGCCTGAAGGTAACAAAGTTATTCAACACCAAAAAAGAAGGGGCTGGCATCCACCAGCCCCCGATGAAATAATCAACAACGTTACCGCTATGTAACAATGTCAATACGTCCGTTGAAAACAAACCTGTACTATCAATCGTCAATTTATCACTGTACACCTATTCTCTGTTAGATGCATGTGCATGATACATAAGACTTACTTCTGTATTTGCAACGCCCGGGCATCATAAACGAAGACACCTATGTAACATGCGAGGATCAATTTGTGCGGATCGTTGTACGTGATACGAGGACTGCAGTTGCAACGCAGGTCTTCAACGTTTACTCACTACTGAATGGTACGGCCGCAGTGCTCTGTGTCGGTAATGAGTGACACATTGATTTGCTACACAGCAATTCCCGTGTCGACCTTCACCACCTGCATCACGGAATGCAGGCCTGACTTCAATGCGTACTGAATTCCGTTAACGATCTGTACGAAGTTGATCCCGAAGGCCAGGAGCAAGGGCTTCGTCGCGCCCGGAATAGTGTGCTGCAATGTGATCGCATCTGTCTGTGCCTGATCAACACCGATGGGCGCTGACTCAGCACTAACGGCTACGTACTTTTGCGTTTCGAAGTCGACTTCTGCGGCCGTTGATCGCAGCACAAAGTGCGTGGCTCCGCCAGGTGGAACGATCAGGGTCTTCGGCGAGAAGGTTTGGACCTCGACCGATAGGCTGCCCGTCGACCGGTCCACTACCGGTGTGAACGACAGGTTGTGCGCGTCTTTCAGCGACATTGCACCGTTAAACTCAAAACCTTCCAGCGCCGCTGTTGCAACGGGAAGTACCTTGCGTGAACCACGGATATTCACCGGGTCCTGCCTCAGGAGTTTGTGAATCAACGAACTGAGCCTGCCCGAAAGACTGCGGTCACCCGTGGTCTTGATATCCCGCGCGAAGGCTGCGCGAAACACCTTGGAAGCTTTACTCGCATGATCAAACTCTGCATTGTTCTCTCGCGTTCTGGCATATGATGGATCATTCTTGATTTTGTTACCATCGACGCCGGACGCCTCTCTTACCGAATAGCCATCTTTCGTTTTGAAGAAAGACAGATTTCCTATCCGGCCTTTAAATTGAATTAGGCCTACTTGTTGGGCCATAAATAAATTAGTTAAAATGATGTGTCGTTAATTGACCAACGACACTTAGGTCAGTAATGCATTACGTCACAACATTACGAATGCGCCTGAAACCTGCTGTCCGGATTTGTCCGGATTATGTCGTCAAATTACGTTAACTGTTGTTTACTTTCAGTTGTTTGCAGTTAGCGCTAACGCATGTTTGGGATATTCGGGTTGAAAATTGATGTGTCATCTTTACACTTCTTGCCCAGGAAGCCCGTGCGCTCCAGGATTGTCGTTACTGCAAGTCGATCTATCGTCGACCTAACGTCGACATAACGTGCACCTAAAGTGCACACAACGTGCACTGATATTGCGCTCTCATTGACCATGGTTAAGAGTCTTTGTCCGCAGCGAGGTGAAGTGAAATGGTCTCCGCTTCATAATACCTGAAAATTTATTTTTGCCAGCAGTGAAGTTTGTGGTTTATACCTGCAACTCCGTTTGAAATCTGCATTTTGGTACTTCAATAATTGGAGAAGATTAAAGTGACATTCAATCCTCTTTCACCTATTGAATATGGACGAAGGAAATTTTTTCCGATATTTACTAGCCTGCCATAATGAATGGCACCAGTTAGCAAGATGAAATAAAATATAAAAAACTATGTTAGCCGATTTAAGTAACCTGCAGCCGCGACCTTACAAACTGAAACAATTAGCTGAGCTCTGCGGTGTGTCCACAAGGACCATGAGTCGTCATATCAACAAGCTTGGAGATGTAGCATCCAGGAAAATTGGCCACTTCTTCACCTTCCCTGTAGTAAAGGAAATTCTGCAGCGTTTGGGATATATCTAGCCGGTTGCCTCTCAGAACTCGAGACACTTCATTGCTTTTTGCCTGGATAATTTGTAATATAGATTACACCCCCGTTATATGTCAAAACTCATCTGTGTAGCAGTGCTGCTGCTAAGTATTTTATCATGCGACAACGAAAATGAAGCAAGTAGAATACAGGTTTCTGGCGTCGTTCAAAAAGGCCCATTCATACAAGGCGCCGAAGTGCAAATCAGAATTCTGGATTCTCATTTTGAGCCAACGGGTAGTGTCTTCTTTTCAGAAACCCGCGATGATTTTGGGTCATTTTCAGTGGCAAATGTCAATAGTGGGCCAGTTGAAGTAGTCACTAATGGCTACTTTTTTAATGAGCTCGCTGGTAAGCTATCGAACTCCACCATTGCCTTGAATGCGATAGCTGATGCGTCGGCAGGAGTCGTTAATGTAAACCTGTTGACCTCGTTAAGTGCTGACAGGATAAAGTATCTTGTTCTGAGCGAGAAGAAGTCGCTCGCTGAGGCCTCAGATCAGGCACAACGGGAAGTGTTAAACGTTTTTCATATTGTCAGCACTGACGTTGTACCTTTTAGCCAGATCGACCTTTCCAGGTCTGACGAATCGTCGGCGATATTGCTGGCGGTTTCATGCATACTTCTATACGGTAACGATGAGGCGGGCTTGTCTGAGCAGATTCGGAAAATTTCAACCGACCTGCAGGAGGATGGTACACTGGACGACACTTCAATAAAGGGGGCGCTCAGAGCGCAGTCGATGCAGATTTTCCAGCCCACAGTCGACTATGTAATTAACAGACTGAAGGAAAGATTTGCTGCCCTGGGAACAGAAATTAACCCTCCGGATTTTTTTCCTTATGTTGATACTGATGGTGATGGGATAATCAACTTGAATCAGGTGCGTACGCCTCGTTTTATACCACCTGCACAACAAGTTCCACCTCCCTTCACAGACGCACCCTACATCTATTCAACCGACATTGAGGTGGAACTTGTCTGCGCGACTCCCGGATCAACCATCTATTACACGGTTGATCAAACAACACCGACTACTGCGTCGTTGCGATATACTGATCCAATAAAGTTAAAGGGCGAAGGAACACATGTTGTCAAGGCCGTCGCTGTTAAAGAAGGCATGGACAACAGTGTCGTCAGTACACAAGACTATGTAATCAAATATCTTGTTGGACCGTATCCAAAGATTGATAAACTGGCGGGTGTCTACAACCAGGACATTCTTGTGTCTTTTGCCGAAAAACCAAACACTAAAATTTACTACACGCTTGATGGTCAGGAACCAACCCTTGCGTCTGACGTTTATACAGCACCTATCAGTATTGCAGGGAATGGTACATTCAAAGTATTGAAGGCATTCGCGGCTGGTGAAAATGTGTTTCCAGGAAAGACAATCACCAGCTATTATAAAATTGACTATAACTCTAATCCTGACAATCCGATGACGGGGTTAAGCGTGGACGAATTCAGACAACTGATCGCAGGAAAATGGGTTGGTCAATATTGGACGTATTACATAAATCCCGACTTCATTTACTATACGGTCGAAGCTGATATTGGCCTGGATGGTGCTTTTCAATCAAAGCTGGTATATTCATCCTGGTCCGAAAATGACACGTACGTTCACTACCAATACCATAAGTTTAACAGCATTAATTTACAATCGGTACTGCCGGATGGAAAAGCAGAGGGTTTTGCAGGTGTAACTGACCCTGAATGGCCGCTAGCAGATTTTCCTGCCAGAGTGAAAGATGTTATCCTCTCCAATAACGGTGACTTCCTGTCTTTTACTATAAACTATGCCAGCTGGGAACATTCTCTCATCCTTGTGCGAAGACCTGAATAGGTCTTTGATTATTGATTAACGTTGACGCAATCCTGGATTTTGATCAGTCGAATGTAGAACAAGCTCCAACATGAAAAGGTTACCTTGTGCGTGTGTATAACCTAGGGCTTACCAGGAAGCATATTCCGTATCGCACTAATTTTCCATACGCGCTTCTCGTCAACAACTACAAACGTACTCCACATCTTCCTGGGTGTACCATCAGCATTGGCAATTTCATATTTGCAATCCACAATTGCAGCAGCAGGAGCAATCATCCGGATCTTATCAATGGTTAACGTTCTTGTTCCCGGAGATGCAGCCGAACTCTTCAGCATACCCGTCACCGACGACTGAATTCCGTTCCTCCATTCACCAGTTGAAACGAGCTGGTCGATATCATCTGTCAATATGGATTTCAATAGTATGGTATCTTTCTTTTCGCGCGCTTCCGAGTATTTATCGATTAAGGCATGGATATCCTGGCGCTGTTTGGCGGTCGGCACAGATTGCGCGCACGCGCTAAAAGCCAATAGCATAAATGCCGTAAGTGCACATGGATTTTTCATAGTTGTATTTGCTACCAGAAAAGTTCAACATTAATCATGAATGCCGTACCCTTCGCGCCTACTAAAGTTGGATAGCTGAAATAGCCAACAGGCGAACGATCAACAAACATCACCTCGGGGTTAATACGAATGATCCGGTTGCCCATTACAAACCAATTCAGACCGGCAGTTACTTCCCAGGGCTTACCGTATTCTCCATCTATGTAGGAGCCCGTAGCATACGCCATCAGTTTTTTGGGCACTACCATTCCGGAGGCCTGTGCTGTGAATCCCTTGTCAAACAGCCTGGAAACCGGAAGCTGCCCATTAGATTTTAAATTGGAGATCCACCGCATATAAAATTCAAGGTCGAGTGAGAAACCTTTGTATTTGAGACCTCCATTTATGTCCATCATCTGGTAGGTGGCTTCCAATACCTGTGATCCATTACCAAATGCATTTCCATTAAACAAGCCTGTTCCATCAGACAGCCTGATCTGAGAGTTCTCAGGTGCGTCGGATCCGGGTTGAGACTGCGCGGTTTCGGTACTCCGAGTGAAAGATCCCGCCAGCAGGGTTGCAACCTTCTCATGGTTCTCGGGATCTCCGTAAGGGGCAAGCCGACCGTAGTCGCCCGTAACCCACCAGAGAGCGGTGCTCCACGTGTCAAACTTATTATCCATTTGCCCGGCGTCTACACCAAGCTGGCTGAGATTATTTCCGAGCATGGTTTTGTAATAGACGTTCTCAACGATTTCTCCCTGGGCCCAGATACCGGACGTGAATGATCCGCGAAAATATTCATCAGCCATTGGGCGCGCGTCCTGTCGCAGCCAGAATGGCCATTGGCCGTATAGTGACCGGGTTGTTGGTAATGGACCAATACCCGCTCCGACATCCAGATATTTGTTAATCTGATATTGCAGATTTCCACCGATCACTACCTGAGCACCTAATCCCTGATTGGAATTTGATGTCCAGACATAGACAAAGTATCTGAACTTTGGCGTGGCAAGCCATCCCTTAAAATAAAGCGTGACCTTCTGGAATTGAAGATCGTTGCGTTTGTCCAGCGTTGACGTACGTCCAAAGTAATCTGTGTATGTATCGTCAAAGCCACTTTGATTCAGGTAACGGATAGTGATGTATGGAGAGAAGGACAGGGTAGCATTCTTATTGTTGACTAAGAGGAAGCCTGACCCGGCACGATGTTCAGAAATGCCAGTGGTTCTTGTCGTGTCATCCTCAGGCGGATTGGACTGAATCTGCGCAAGCGCCTGCAGGCACCCTGTGCATAACCCTATAATTATAAATAGAAATCTTATTTTCATTTTATGCTTTTCACAATTATCGTTTCCCGTTTCCCCCATGATACCTTTCATAGTTCTCAAAGAACTCATCGAGCCGATCCGCTGATATTTGCTTGGCGATAATACGCTTGTCTTTGTCCAGAACAAAAATCGAAGGCAGCATCAGCGCGTCATACAACTCCTGATAATATTTAGTATAAGTATGATGTCCGTTTACTGTCGTCCATCTCATGCTCATCTCTTTAACATAGTTGCGCATTTTCTGCATTGACGAGTCTGCGCTAACGGCATAAATGCCTACGTCCCATTTCTTTTTGTTATAGAATGAAACAAGCTTAGGAGTTTCCTCGCGGCAGTGTCCGCAGTCGGGATCAAAGATGAACAGTATGGTATACTTGTTATCAATGGAATACAGCGCCTGAGGTTTAAGACTTGCATCCTGCATAACCAAATCAGGACCGATGTTGCCAATAAGACTTTTCCTAAGCCGGTCGGCCTGATCCTTAAGAGCTTTCAGGCTACCCGCGGTGATCCAGAAGTTCATCTTGCCGGATGCGTAATAGGTATCGAAGACCCGGACATAAATTTCATCAAGGCCCATAATGCTGGGCTGCTGATATTTCAGCAGACACACCCATGCAGCATATCTATATGCCTGCTGATTTTTCTCCGCAGCGTTGATAATCTTAGTGGCAGCCAGAAATAGGGAGTCAGGATCCTGGGCGGTGAGCTTATCCAGATATTCATCAATCTTTTGTTTATAGAGTGGATCTGGCAGGCAAACCAGCCCCGGCTCTGACAATTCAAAGTTGTCGAAAAAATGCTTTTTATACCATCTGAACTGAAACGTTGAATCGATCCTGCCGTCGGACGCTTTAGGCGCAGCAGGAACGTTGATCGGTCGGTATGCCCTGATGATGTTTGCTGTAAGACTGTTGGGATTGGCCGCTATCAATTGGTCCTGATACAATAATACTTCGTCACGGATCCTGGTATACTCTGCCTTTGCAGCTTCTTTCTGTTGCATGGATGGCGTTGCGTCCTGAAGGATGCTTTCCAAAGGCGCTGCACGTTCACGTGCAGAAGTCTGATACTTCATGTTCTTATAGAAAAGCACGTTCTCATCGCTTCCGGTTACTTTCATAGATTGAAGAACATCCGTCGCGGATGTTGTCATTGAAAATTGCTGATCATCGGTAATGAGAAAGTCAAATTGTTTGCTTGCCTTTCCATCCTTTGCCATCGCGACAAAGTAAACACCATGATCTTTTAATGTTACACCGTCAAACCTGAAGTCACCTTGTTTGCCAACAACTGCTGTGTCCTTGATGTAAATGCTCTCACCAAAGTGATGCCCCAGATATACCGTTGTGTCGTGCCAGCCGGTGACCTTGAAGTTCAGTGTATATCCGTCCTGTGCCGCTGATTCACGCGCGTCTGCTATGATGCTAAGAACGACGAGCAGCAGGCTGAAGGAGATGGGACTTAGGTTCTTCATAACGTTATTTGGTACATAAATTACGACATTTGAATGAATCTCAATGCCGTCTGTGACGAGGCGAAGGAAATCGCTGCTTCCACGACGTTACCTTTGCACTTGATGATGATGCTGTTGCTCCGTACCTTATATCGAACCCTATCGAGTTGAACTTTGAATTCCTTATTGAGCCAACGAACCCCAGTGTCTTTTTTGGCTATTTCGACATTCTGCTGTTTCTGATCGTGATCGGCTTTAACGTGCTCATTTGGAAGACCGACCTGATGAAGAATGCCGGCTGCCTGACCACGCTATCGGTTGCCGTCGTTTTACTTCTCGTGTTCCCTTTGGCGTCGATGAAAGTTGAGTTGTACAACGTGTACAGAAAGTATACAGTGGTCGACGGTTATGAATTGGTATACATATGGCTCCGTATACCATTGTGGTGGGCAATCGGACTCTGTGAAATGATTGTCTTTGCCAGACTAGTCAGAGCGAAGTATGATAATTAGCCTACGGTAGACTCAGCTAGGGAGGCGACAGCAGTCCTTTGGTAAAAACGATTTGCCCACTACGCTTTCTCCATCTTCTCCAGCATCTTCCACCCATCTTCAGTGATGCCCATGATCTCCGTGGCCACCCCAGTGGCTTTATAAGTATCGAAGAACTTCATTCTCGCGATCGGATGATCAACTTCTCCAATGATCGGATACCCGTGCCCTGTGATGTCTTGTACAATCTGATCGAAACCACTAACGGGTAGCCTGAATGCCAAATGCTGCACGCCACCTGCCGGATTTTTTGCCAGGTAATCATGGAACAGACTCTTTCCCGAGAGCGGCTGAATCAACTCAATGAAGGCGCTGCCGTTATACGTTTGACTCACCAGCCCGTCGCTGGGTACAACCTTGCCATAGTACTTTATGCTCAGTTCCTCTGCATCATAACGTTCGGGCTTCGGAAAGTCGATACGCAAAGATTTCTCCAGGAATTTAAGTGCGGCGTTGATATCAGGGACGACCCATCCAATTTGTGCGAATTCAAGTTTGGCGAGTGTTTCGTTGAGATTGCTCATGACTATTTGTTTTGATAAATAATGAGGTAAAAATAATGCCGGACTGTATTTAAAAGCGGGGGTAATTGCGGCCAAAACAAGGCAGTTAGCGTCCGGCGTCGTGTGACCCTGTGTTGTGTGAGCCGCAGTCAGGCTCGGAGCGGTTGGTATGCATGGCGCCATCGGATCTGAACATGACGATCACGACAGTACGGGAGACTGAATTATTAATTGCACAGGCCAGGATCTGTTATCTGAAATAAACACTAACGGCGAGGGTATGCGCGAAAGTTGTGAAGCCGGTTTCGCTCACTTACCGTGACCGTTAGCTGGTGTTAGAGAAAAAAACTGTGGGGTACTGTCGGTGCAAACGGTATAGTACAGGATGGGTTAGGCTATAGGGTGATCTATTTTTATGTAAATCGGTTGGAAGAATACTGTTCTTTCGTGAGAAGAGACGACGTGGAATTGTTATGTGTGATCGGTCGTGCGTAGTGTTTAAGTGAAATATAGGAGTTAAAGTTTCTATCTGGATCCTCTTAAGAGGAACCATAGAAATGTATTGTCCATGAGCATCCATTTGGATTGTTCAAGGCATGAATTGTATCGTCCATGAACGTTCAAATTGTTGAATTGTTCATGAGCATGGAATTGTATTGACCATGCACAAGGGAACGTATTGTTCAATTAAAAAATAAACCCACCGATGAGTAACCCTAAACCTGCGAACTATGAATAAATATTACTGGATTTTAAAGCGAGCGTTATTGCTCCTGATTTTGATATCAGGCTTGATCAGTGCCTATGGGCAGATGAGAACCGTGAAGGGAAAAATAATCGCTCAGGACGATGGCTCCGCTATTCCCGGCGTGAATATTCTTGTTAAGGGTACTACGAGTGGTGCTGTTACCGACGTCGATGGTCTATACTCGCTGTCCGTTGATGCGAACAGCATACTGGTCATTTCGGTTATCGGATACGCAACGCAGGAGGTACCTGTAGAAGCGAAATCAACGATCGATGTAGTCATGGTGCCCGATGTTACCAACCTGGAGGAAATCGTTGTTGTTGGTTATGGCACGCAGTTGAAGAAAGAAATTACCGGATCTGTACAGACGATAAGCGAAAGAGAATTAAAGGATCTTCCGGTCGCACAGATCACACAGAAAATACAGGGACGCCTGGCCGGCGTACAGATCAACCAAACCACAGGTAAACCCGGTCAGGGAATGTCGGTGAGGATCCGCGGTCAATTGTCGGTATCAGGCGGAAGTGATCCGCTGTATGTGGTTGATGGATTCCCGATCACAGGAAACATAGGATCGATCAACCCCGACGAGATCGAAGATATCACGGTGTTAAAGGATGCAGCATCTACATCACTTTATGGATCAAGAGCAGCCAATGGTGTTGTACTGGTAACGACAAAGAAAGCGAAGCCTAATACAAGCAACCTGAGTTTCAGCGCGTATGCAGGCGTGGCTAAAGTGCCTCAAAAAGGGAGGATTGATATGATGGACGCCGTTGAATTCGCAACATTCAAGAAGGAGTATTATGAGGACGCAGGACTTGCAGTGCCGGAAGCATTTCAGGATCCATCGCAGTACGAGGGAAAAAATAATGATTGGTACGATGCCTTGCTGCAAACTGCGCCAATTCAGAATTACAATCTCACACTTACTTCCAATCGTGACCGGATCAGCACTGCACTTGTTGCAGGTATATTCAATCAGGAGGGTGTAGTTTTAAACACAGACTACAAAAGATATTCCCTTCGTATGAACACGCACTACACTGCGTCTGAGAAGGTGAAGATCGGATTCAACATAGCGCCCACACTCATCTACGACAACACGCCAAGAACAGATGGTGACCGGGGTACTGGTATTCTTTTCAATGCGCTGCACACCTGGCCAATCATGCCGATCTATGACGAAAACGGTGAGCTCACCAAGTTCAATCGCTACCCGGCGAACACCGGAAACATCTTTGCGTATGCCAACTGGGTTAGATCAGCGGATGAATTGACCAACGAAACGGAGCAGTTGAATTTGCTTTCGAATGCTTACATAGAATACAAGCCCGTAAAAGGACTGACGCTCAGATCCACGATGAACGCTGAGATACTGAACTCAAAATTCTTCTTCTTTAATCCGTCGACAGCAACCAGTCAGATCAATGTTCCGATACCGACCACCGCAGTTTCCATTCGCGAGAACATGGAGACATTTGTGTGGCTGAATGAGAACCTCGCTACCTATAATGCTGAGTTTGGTGATCATCGCTTTGAGCTGTTGGGTGGTTTTACCAATCAGCATTTCAAACGCGATAGAACGCGCATTCAGGCCGACACATATTCAGATGACAGACTGCCCACTATTCAGGGCGGGATCAACATCAACCGCGCGGGTACGAACAGCGGTGTCGATGAATGGTCGCTGACATCCTTCCTGGCAAAGCTAACGTACAATTTTAAGGGCAAGTATCTGCTCACCGCGGCCGTTCGCGCGGATGGCTCTTCACGCTTCGGCGCCGACAACCGGTGGGGTACCTTCCCGTCGGCCTCAGTTGGTTGGGTGATGTCGGATGAATCCTTTATGCAGAATGTCAAAGCTGTGTCTTTCGCGAAACTCAGAGCCAGTTTCGGTGTCACAGGGAATAACAATATCGGTAACTATACACAATATGCTCTCGTGAACAATACGGTAAATGCTGCCTTCGGGGCAACAGTTGCACCGGGAGCAGTAGTCACCACGTTGTCGAACAGCAACCTCGGATGGGAGACAACCAGTCAGTTCGATGTGGGCGTCGACATAGGATTGTTCAACGACCGTATCCAATTCATCTATGACTTCTATTCTAAGAAGACGACTAATCTGCTCTACAGCGTGCAGATCCCACAGGAATCGGGGTTCACAAACTTCAACGACAACATCGGACAGATCGATTTCTGGGGACATGAATTCGCGATAACTTCTCTCAACACCGCAGGCAGACTAAGATGGACAACAACTGCGAACATCTCCTTTAACCGTAATGAGGTTGCGTCTCTTGCCGACGGAATCGACCGGGTCTATGGCACGTTCCATATTACAAAAGTGGGACATCCCTTCGGTCAGTTTTATGGACATATCGCCGACGGCGTGTACATGAATGCTGCAGACCTTGCCAGCAGTCCGCAGGTGCCAGGAAGGTCAACTGTAGGCAGTATTAAGTTACGAGACATTAACGGCGACGGCATAATTACGAATGGTGGCAACAACGACGACCGCGCTATCATGGGAAGCCCTTTCCCGGACTTCGTATACGGAATTACCAACACACTGAATTATGGTAATTTCGATTTCACTATCGTCGGTTCCGGTTCTCAGGGCAATGAGCTGTTGGTTCGTCATATCTACAGCACCGCTAACCTCGACGGTGTATTCAATCTGGTTGACGGCGTGAAGTATCGCTTCCGTTCTGAAGAAAATCCAGGTAAGGGATTTTATGGAACAACAGTAGGTGGTGGCAACGTGACGGGTATTGAGCGCGACTGGGTAAACAGCCGGTTTGTGGCCGATGCCTCCTTCTTCACCATCCGCAACATCACGCTCGGATATAGTATCGGTGCTGTCAATAAGTTCTTTAAGTCTGCCCGCGTATATGGTTCTGTCCAACAGGCCTTTGTTTTCACCAAGTACTGGGGAGGAAACAATCCTGAAACGAGTGCGCAGGGAGATGGCAACGGCGACGGAGGTAATCTAAGCCAGGGTCTTGATCTCTCAAATTTCCCAGTGCCCCGTACATGGACCATTGGAGTAAACCTGAATTTTTGACCTGACATTTCAATCGTTAACAATTCAGACTACGAACAACCATCGAGAAGACTAAAAGTATGAATCAGATGAAAACGAAAATATTGATAATATTCCTGCTGACAGGAGCGCTATCCGGCTGCGACGATTTCCTCACCGTCTATCCGGAGACGTCACTCAGCTCAGCAACATTCTTTACCAGGGAAGCCGACTTTGTGCAGGCTGTCAATGGCGCTTATGTTCCGCTCCGGAGCATTGTAAATGACCGGGCCTGGCTACTGGGAGAAATGCACTCCGACAATACCTACTATTCGCGCAACATCCTGTTCGGCGCAACCGAGCAGCAGGAAGATATTGCCGACTTCGCCATTCCTGAAGCACAGGGAATAACTTCCAATACCCATGTTCTGAATCAATATCGTCTCGACTATCAGATCATTGCACGGGCAAATCAGGTACTGGCATCCATTGACAACGTGGAGTTTGATAAAGCATCAAAGGACAACTTAAGAGGGCAGGCCCTGTTCCTGAGAGCATACGCCTACTTCGAGTTGGTACGTTACTTTGGTAAAGTGCCGCTGCATCTCGCGCCTGTACCCAACCGCGAAGAAGCAGCCCTACCGTTGTCAGAGGTAAACGATATCTACGCACAGATCATTGAAGACGCTACCGCATCGATTCCACTAATGCTGCCTAAGTCAAAACAGGAAGCTGGTCGTGCAACATCCGGTGCTGCGCGCACCTTACTGGCGAATGTTTACATCGTTCGGCAAGAATGGGCAAAGGCGGAAGCACTGCTGCAGGAAGTGGTGGTAAGCAACGAATATTCATTGATCCTCAACTACGAGAATGTGTTCTCTACATCGACCGCCAATAAGAACAATGCTGAGTCTGTATTTGAGGTTCAGTTCATTGAAGGATCGGCCGGTCTGAATGGTACTTTCCTTTACAATTTCATGCCACGCCCGATGAGCCCGGCAGAACTGGTCACCATTACCGGTACATCCAATCCTCAGCCACTCGATGGTGAAGGTAACAATACTCCGACACCGGATGTCATTGCAGCTTTTGAACCTAATGATAAGAGGAAGGATGTCTCGATTGGTTATATCACTTTGGCCGGCAGTTTCAGGACAGACAAAGTATATCCATATATCAAGAAATACGCGAAGACACACTCACTGCACAACAATCATGGAATGAACTGGCCGATTTACCGCTATTCAGAAGTGCTGCTGTTCCTCGCAGAAGCGTTGGCTAAACAGGGCAAAGATGGCAGTACATATCTGAATCTGGTTCGTAAGCGCGCCGGTCTTGGCGATGCAACCGGTGATATTCTGGAAGCGATCTACAGGGAGAGAAGGGTAGAGCTGTGCTTTGAGAACAAACGCTGGTTCGACCTGGTGAGAACCGGCAAAGCAATCGAGACAATTACAGCATACGGCAACAGGATTAAGGCAGATCCACAGGCTTACTATTACCCACCTGAGGCGAAACCACGAAGCAATGCATTCAACAACATCAAAGAGTTGTATGCACTCCCTGCGGATGAAGCCGCATTGAGTCCGTATTTTTGATAGAAGTCCCTGGTTTAATTAGAATGAGCCGGCCTCCTGAAAGAGACCGGCTTTTTTATGTTTTCGTGTATCCCTTTCGTTGGCTACATTGTAATCACTTATGTCCACAGCTACCACGACAAATCCTCATGCAGCACTGTCTGCTCGTTCGTCCCGTTTTCTCTCCCTTGATGTTTTCCGCGGCCTCACGGTTGCAGGAATGATCCTGGTAAATACTCCGGGAAGCTGGGATTATGTCTATGCCCCATTACGTCACGCACCCTGGAACGGTTGCACGCCCACCGACCTTGTATTTCCCTTCTTCCTGTTCGCTGTGGGAAATGCACTCAGCTTTTCAATATCGAAGTATCAGGCGCTGTCGTCTTCAGCAGTGTTGAGAAAGATTTTTATTCGAAGTGCTCTAATCTTTTTGATCGGCTTGTTACTAAACTGGTTTCCGTTCATTCGCTGGCAGGATGGCGATTTCGTTCCGAAGGCATTTGAAAATCTCCGAATCTACGGCGTGCTACAGCGTATCGCGCTGGCGTACCTCGGTGGGGCTCTCATTGTTCATTTCTTTAAGCCAACGAGGGCATTCATTGCAGGAATCGTTTTGCTGATTGTCTACTGGATCATCCTGCTGACATTTGGCGACCTTACGCTCGAAGGCAATGCGGTGCGTTACCTGGATCGCTTTATGCTCGCCGACTCGCATTTATACAAAGGATATTTCAGTGCAGTTCTGAATGAGAATATCGCTTTTGATCCGGAAGGTTTATTGAGTGCGCTTCCTGCAATGGTTTCTGTCGTATTTGGTTTCCTGGCCGGCACTTACATCAGAAAGCACGGCAATTCATATGAGATGATCGCTCACCTGATGGTTGCTGCACTGTTGAGTATTTTCGTCGGTCTTTGCTGGGATCTCACGCTTCCAATCAACAAGCCGATCTGGACCAGTTCGTATGTGTTTTATACTTCAGGCCTCGCACTCGCAATTCTTTCCGTCATCCTGTTTTTTGTCGAGATGAAGGGATATCAGTCGTGGACAACTCCCTTTGTACTTTTTGGGAAGAATCCATTGTTCATCTTCGTGATGTCGGGCGTGCTGGTGAAGATATATGGTTTGATCCATATCGGAGGCGATGGCTTTTATGGCGCACTCTACAAGTCGGTATTCCAGCCATTAGCTGGAGACTATCCGGGATCGTTGCTTTTTGCCGTTGCACACGTGCTGCTGTTCCTGTTGCTGGCAGCTTTCCTCGACCGGCGCAAGATTTATATACGCGTATAGGCGAAGTCACGACATATTGAAGAGATGCTATAACATCAACCGGTTGATGAATAAAAACATGAAGCTAATTCTGAGCGTCGCTGTGCTCATGCTTATGATCTTCTTTCAGGCCATCGGCCAAAAGGTCGGAGACAAGCCCAACATTGTCATCATTATGGCTGACGATCTCGACAGTAAACAGCTCAGTTGCTACGGTGGGAAGAACATTCGTACGCATAACATTGATGCACTTGCGTCAGAGGGAATTCAAACTAACATCTATGCTTCTGCAGCGATGTGCGTGCCGACCAGAGCATCTTTGTTCACAGGTCTGTATCCGTTGCGTCATGGTTCGTTCCAAAATCATAAGCCTGTTAACGATAGTCTGAAAAGTGTTGTGCATTACCTTGGAGCGCTGGGCTATCGCGTCGGCCTCACCGGTAAAGATCATGTTACTAAACCGAAATATATTTTTCCATTTGATATAGTGAAGGGCTTTGAGCCTAACTGCGTCGCCGCCACTGACGACTACGAACTGGATGATCTGAGAAAGTATATTACTGCAAGCACTCAGCCTTATTGCCTTTTCGTGATGAGCATAAATCCACATGCTCCATGGACCGTTGGTGATACTACAGAATTCAACGCCGATGCGCTCATACTGCCGCCGGATTGGGTGGACACAAAAGTTACGCGACGTCAATTTGTAAAATACCTCGCAGAGATAAGACGGCTGGACAATCAGGTGGGAGACGTAGTGCGCCTGTTGAAAGAAACCGGCCAGGACAAGAATACGATCGTAATGTTTTTGGGAGAACAGGGAGCGCAATTTCCCGGGGCGAAATGGAACTTGTGGGATGCAGGACAAAAGAGCGCCATGATTGTGAAGTGGCCGGGTGTCGTGAAAGCGGGTAGCAAGCCTGACATCCTTGCTCAATACGAAGACATTACGCCCACCTTAATAGA
This sequence comes from Chryseolinea sp. T2, assembly GCF_037203685.1. NCBI lineage: Bacteria > Pseudomonadati > Bacteroidota > Cytophagia > Cytophagales > Fulvivirgaceae > Chryseolinea > Chryseolinea sp. T2. The sequence goes on along the minus strand of NZ_JBBCAU010000015.1, from coordinate 6,916 downwards.
TGTCGCAGGTGGAGCAGCGGTGCCGTCCCTCGATGGCAGAAGCTTTCTTTCAGTATTAACCGGCAAGAGTAAGAGCGCGCGACAATTCGTTTATGGTATTCACAATAATATCCCGGAAGGCAATGCCTATCCAATCCGGAGTATTCGCGACGAACGTTATAAGTTGATCGTAAACCTTTCATCCGATATGCCTTATTACAATCGTTTCATGATGGACCCACAGCGGAAGGACCGGAATTCAGTCTGGTTCAGCTGGGTTGATGAAGCATTGAACAATGCCGGGGCAGCAACGCTTGTCAGGAGATTTGAAAAGCGTCCGCGCATGGAGTTTTATGATATTTCAAAGGATCCGTTTGAACTGAAAAATCTTGCAGATGATCCGGCATATAAATCTCAGATCAGAGCGTACGAGACAAAATTGCACGAATGGATGCTTTCGCAGGATGACAGAGGCGCCGCGATTGATATCGTATACCCGAAGAAATAGTGAGGCTTTCTGCTCTAAAAAAATTGTGGCGAAAATTTCATACCAAATCGTTTAAGCCGGTATGGTATTGAGTTGCGCGATCCTGTAACGACAGGAAGTGGCACTTACTATTAATTGAGGGAAACTTCATCTACAAAAAACTCTGGCTTGCCCTTGCCGTGATTCTTGTTCCATTCGGGTAGCGTCTTGAATCTTTTTGCCTTGACGCGAATGTATCGCGCAGTCTGCCTGGGAAACTTCAACACGATGACACCTTTGCCCGCCGCTCTTTCCATTGAAGGCAGAGCGCTGCTTTGACTGGCGACCATCGATAGTCTTTCTTTATCGGAACCAGTCCATAATTCTATGCTCTCAGGTGCAAAAGCTCCATTTGCCCCATCTTCAAGATAGCTTATCGTTACTTCGGATAGTTCTGTGTCCCTGCCCATATCAAGCAGTACCTGAAAATCGTTGTCGATATATCCCAGGTACTCTTTATCGCCGCGACTGAATCCTCCGGACAGTCCATCGACCAGCGCACTATCCAGCTTGCCGGAGTGCTTAGGATCGGGCTTGGACTCGAGCTTAATAACATAAGGTCTCTTTCCAAGTTTCATCAGCGGGAATTCAACCACTTTGCTGTCTTTCCATCCGTTCATCGTTGCTATTATACGGAGAGTAGCGGAATGATCAATTCGAAACGCTTCGTCATAAACCATTGATTCTGTGTTGGGATCTTTACCGTCAAGGGTATAAAAGTATTTCACTTTTCCTCTCGATAGTTTTACATCGACCAGTGCACTGTTGCGAAAGAATGAGCTGTCAATCTTTACCACCGGCGGCGTAAGGGCTGCATTGTACACAGAGTCGCTTAAGTCAATTGCTGTGCTGAATATTTCAAGGTCAGGATGCGACCCTTTCAACGTTGCGAGCGATGTCTCCGGTACTGCTGTGTTGTACAGATACAATTTCTTAAGGTCCTTCCACTTCGATATCTGCTCAACGGTCTGGCTGGTGATCTTTGTTCCTGAAAGGTTTAGCGTTTCCAGGTATTTAAATTCTTTAAGATGTTTCACTCCCTCGTCGCCAATGCCTGTGTTCTGGAGGTATAGCTTCTGCAAGTGGGTAAAGGGTTCGAGGTTCTTCAGGTCATTGTCTTTAACTTCCGAATTACCGAGGTCTATCGACACTACCTGCCGGCTCACCGGCGCAAGTTCTTCAATGTCTTTTGAGGTAAAATCTTTCTTGCTTCCAAGAAATACTGCGACGTATGGCTGTGTCGCAGATATCTGCTGCACGGTTCTGTATGGATTGTTCAATCCCTCGATCTCATCGTAATCAACAAAGGGAATGTTCAGGAGGTCGAGACCGGTCTTTGGATGGAACCTTGCCAGCATGATCGGTTGTATGCTGTCTGTCTTCGGAAGAGTAACATATTTTACATTGGGATCAGCGCCTGAATTGATCCACCATCCAATGAGCCTGATTTCTTCACGGTCCAGCTGGAGTTTGTCTTTGGGTGGCATATGCAGTGAGTCCTCCATGGGCAGCGAGATGTATTTGTACAGCAGGCTTTTTTCTGCCTTGCCAGGGACAAGCCCGTCGCGATGTTCTCCACCGTCCATCATGCTCTCGTAGTCGGATAAGATCAGGTCTCCTTTTGCTCGGTTGGCATTGTGGCAGTTAAGGCACTTTTCATTGAAGATCGGCTGGATGACGTCGCGGAAAACGACAGCACTATCGGCATTCTCGATTTGCACGGCTGTCCTGGTGCGATTAAGCAATGGCTCTGTAAGAAATCCCTTACCATGCGTTACTTCGGCACCAAAATGCCCGGCCGCGACAAGGCTGCCCGCACATAGGCCTAGAGTTACGTAATACGTGGCAGGCAACGCCCTTGACTTCACTAACAGGATGGCCACGGATAGCAACGATACGGCTACACCAAACCACTTATGGAGTGTTACTTCCCTGCCCAGGTAAGTACCCTCTTCATACAGGAAGAAACCAAACAGCGCCGTCGTCGCAGCACTTAGCGCAAACAAATAGAACACGCACCATGTAATGCCCTGCACTGAGGGATGGCGAAACCTGGGTCGCGTCGACAGATACTCCAGGAAGATCGCGGTAAACAATAACGTTAATGGAAAGTGCAGGATAAGCGGATGCATCCGCCCTGATACCTGCAGCAATACAGGCAACTGTACTCTGTCTTCGAAGAAGATCAGGAACAGCAGCAGAACATTCAGAAAAGAGGAGAACGCTATCGTGAACCGTCTAAATTGCAGCATCTGTGAGAGTCACATTAAGGAATGAAAGAAGTTCTCGCATCATGCTACGCAAGGATACCTTTTACGACATGACCGCTCACATCGGTGAGGCGATAACGTCTGCCCTGGTGTTTATAGATTAGTTTTTCATGATCGTATCCAAAAAGATTAAGGACCGTAGCCTGGAAGTCGTGAACATGAACAGGGTCCTTTACAATGTTGTATCCTAGTTCATCAGTTTCGCCATACACAATGCCGGGCTTTACACCGCCGCCTGCCATCCATATTGTAAAGCAACGGGGATGATGATCGCGGCCATAGTTTCCATCTTTAAATGTTCCCTGGCAATAGTTGGTGCGTCCGAATTCTCCACCCCAGATCACCAGTGTTTCGTCAAGCATTCCACGGTTCTTAAGGTCCTGAACCAAAGCAGCTGAGGCCTGGTCAACGCTCTTCGTAAATACCCTCGTTCTCTCTGGCAGGTCCGAGTGCGCATCCCAGCCCATATGATAAAGCTGAATGAATCGAACGCCGCGTTCCGAGAGTCGCCGCGCCAGCAAACAGTTTGCAGCGAATGTGCCTGGCTGCAGTGAATCGGCGCCGTACAACTTGAACGAACTTTCGGGTTCATCCGAAAAGTTCATCACGTCTGGCACAGAAGTCTGCATGCGATACGCCATCTCGTACTGTGCAATGCGCGCTGTGATTTCAGGATCTCCAAATTGTTCCTCCTGCATATGATTAAGCGCTGCGATATGATCCAGCATCTTTCCTCTGCTCGCTTTATCGGTGCCCGGAGGATTTTGAAGATACAGCACCGGATCATGTCCCGATTGAAGATGAACACCCTGATGTATTGAATCTAAAAATCCATTTCCCCAGTTGCGTGAGGCGAGTGGTTGAATGTCGCCCTTGCTTCGTGATAGCAGCACGCAAAACGCAGGAAGGTTCTTGTTCTCGCTTCCAAGTCCATAGCTTAACCAGGAGCCCATGCTCGGCCTGCCCGGCTGCTGACTTCCCGTCTGAAAGAAAGAAACGGCAGGATCATGATTGATCGCCTCTGTATTCATGCTTCGGATGATGCAGATATCATCAACGATCTTCGAGGTGAAAGGTAACAACTCGCCAAGCCACGTTCCATTTTGTCCGTGTTGCTGAAACGAAGTGAACGAAGGGATCAGTGGAAATGATTTCTGCGATGCCGTCATTCCCGTGAGGCGTTGCCCGTTGCGCACCGATGGAGGTAACTCCTGTCCACCCATTTTATGCAGCATGGGTTTGTAATCGAAGAGCTCGAGTTGAGACGGAGCGCCGCTCTGAAACAGGTAGATCACACGCTTTGCTTTGGGTGCGAAGTGCGTTACCCCGGGAGGCAGCATCTCATCTTCATCACTCTTGCCGCTGAACAAATCGGGCACCAGCAGTGAACCTAAGGCGAGACTCCCGATGCCAATGCTTGCGCTTGAAAGAAATGTCCTTCGATTTATATTGAGCGAATGCCGGAGAAATTCATTGGACATAAATGTTGCGTTTACGTTTGCTGATCACTTTACGATTTACTTATCGTTTCGTCGAGATTGTAAATCATGCTTACCACATGCATCATGGCCGCACACTCTACAGTGTCGAGCTGTTCATCTTGCGGATAACCGCCTACATGAAGAAACTTCTTCGCTTCGGCAGGATTCGCGCGGTAGCGTTCATGCTCTTCTTCATACCCCTGCAAAAGGATCTTCACTTCTTCATCCTGAGCCTGACGTGAAGTGATCTTCCGGAATGCAAGAGCAATCTTCTGCTCAGTTGAAAGCGATTGATCTTTTATCAACGCTGATCCCAGTACCCTCGATGCCTCCAGTGTCTGAGGATCGTTTAACATATTGAGCGCCTGCAACGGAGTGCTCGTACGCACCCGTTTCACTTCGCAGAACTCTTTCATGGGTGAATCAAAGATGAGCATCGACGGGGGAGGAATCGTCTTGCGCCAGTAGGTATACAAACTACGGCGATACAGCTTGTCACCTTTGTCAGCAATGTATTCCGATTCTCCTCGTCCTTTAATGCCAACGGCAATTGCTTCCCATAGGCCCTCCGGTTGATACGGCTTCACGCTGGGACCTCCCAGTTCGTCATGTAATAGTCCGCTCGACGCAAGAACGTTGTCGCGTATCATTTCCGAATTAAGCCTGTATCGTGAACTCCTGGCGAGGTACGTATTATCGGGATCAATCTTTCTCATCTTCTCAGTTGATGCCGAGGATTGCTTATAGGTGGAAGAAGTAACCATCAGTTTCAGCATGTACTTCATGTCCCACTTATTCTCCCTGAACTGCACGGCCAGATAATCCAGCAGCTCGGGGTGGGAGGGCTTTGCTCCCTGGTTGCCGAAGTCATCGGATGTTGTAACGATTCCTTTGCCAAAGATCTCCTGCCATAATCTGTTTACCATCACACGAGCCGTAAGCGGATTCTCAGGCGAGAACAACCACTTTGCAAGTCCGAGGCGGCTTGAGCCGTAACGATTACTGTCGTAGGGCATGATGGCCGCAGGCGCACCGAATCTGACTTCCACATTGGTGGGCGCATCATACACACCACGCTCAAGTACAAATGTCTTGCGCGGGCGATCATCACTCATCACCATCACTCTGATGGTATCCTTCGGACCGATGGTCTTCTTATTGATGAAGTTCAGAATGCCATCAACATCAACATCACTCTGCGTTATTTCTATGCGCGGTTTGGGTAGTTCTCCGTAGTTGATCAATCCCTTTTCATTGGCCTGATTGAAGAACGAATACATCGAATAGAATTCCTTCTGAGATATCGGATCATACTTATGGTCATGACATCGGCTGCATTCGACACTCATGCCGAGAAAGGCCTTCCCGAATGTATTCGTCCGGTCCACAACATATTCAGTACGATATTCTTCAGGAATGGCGCCGCCTTCCTGCGTGATCTTATGATTGCGATTAAATCCCGTTGCCAGTATCTGCTCGCGCGTGGCCTGTGGTAACAGATCCCCGGCAAGTTGCCACGTGACAAACTGATCATAAGGAAGGTTCACATTGAAAGCATGAATAACCCAGTCGCGCCAGGGCCACATTACCCGGGGTAAATCATCCTGATAGCCATGCGAGTCGCCATAGCGGCTTACATCCAGCCAGTAGTTTGCCCATCGTTCGCCATAGCCTTTTGAAGCCAGTAGCTGATCAACAACTTTTTCATATGCCTCAGGTGAATCATCTTTGAGGAATGCATCGACTTGCTGCAGTGTTGGCGGCAACCCCGTAAGATCGAAACTTACACGACGAATAAGTCGCTCTTTGTCTGCTTCGGCCGCATGATCAAGTCCCTTTTCCTCAAGCTTTGCCAGAACGAACTTATCAATGTTATTCGCGGGCCAGTCGGAATCTGATTCGGGCACCTCGGGCATAACGGGTGGGATAAACGCCCAGTGCTTCTTGTATTCGGCACCCTGTTCGATCCATTTTCTCAACACATTCTTCTCGTGCTCCGAGAGCACCAGGTTGGATTCCGGCGGCGGCATCTGGAACAAAGGATCTTCAGAGAATATGCGTTTTACCAGATAGCTTTCGTCGGGCTTTCCCTTTACGATGGCAAAGTGATGTGCATCCGACTTTAGAGCTTTGAATGCGCCCTCTTCGGTGTCGAGATGAAAATCAGCCTGGCGCTTCTTGATGTCTGGTCCATGGCATGCGAAGCATTTGTCGGAAAGAATCGGCTTAACATCGTAGTTGAAGTCGATCTTTCCCTTTCTGCTGGCTACGCCTCTCTGGTCGGCATTTTTAGTACATCCCATCCACAGTATTGAACCGAGAATGACTAGTATGTAAGTCTGTCGAATTGATCTCATGAGGACCGCTTTAGCGTGGCGAAGGCTTGACCTCTAATTTAGCGAAAATGAATGGGGAAACATCAAACGTTTGCAAGGTAAATACGCAAACGGTAATTAAAGCATTTAGATCCCGTAGGGGATAATCTCTCTGTAGCAAAAAATGAAATGCAGAATTGCATTCAGATCCCCGGAGCCTGTATGTTTAAAAAAGGAAAGCCTGGAGACTATATTTAAAGTGAATTATCATATCATTTTAAATAAATCTTCCAGGCTTATGAAAACAATACAAGCTAAGGATTTTTCCTTTGCCGGGGAACCTGT
>NZ_JBBCAU010000014.1:0-89095 GCF_037203685.1 Chryseolinea sp. T2 | reverse complement strand
GTTCTTCCTTTTTCTCTTCCATATTTGTGTCAAGTTGGTGAATTTTCAAACCTTGACACAGTTCACTTGACAGTCTCGTCGTACCCGCCGGCACGAGTTTGTCAGAGACTTATCAGAGACTTATCAGAGACTTACCAGAGACTTACCAGAGACTTATCAGAGGTAAGACTTTTTACGCAGTCGCGACGCTCTTGTAACGCTCTCACTCCGCACTTTTGCCGCTCTCTTATCGCTCTTCTCCCAGAGTCTCATCGCACTTTCCCACACTCCGCCCAGACTATTCCCACACTTTCCCAGACTCAGGGCTCTGGTTGTCACTTGCTTTTGACTGCAAGTATTGAAGACGTTACAAATGACATTGTGTCAATTCTGTCAGCGTAGTCAGATAGTGACGGGAACTGCGACTGTCCGAATTTTATCTCGCCGTTTTTTGAAACGATACATTGGATCTTGTCCTCGAAGGCAAGCAGTTTCTTGGCGAGTGAATCGTCATCATCATAGAACTCATAGTAGACGACGGATAGTGGAGAGAAAAGTCTCTCATTGGGCTGTAGCATAACGAAGCCGCTATCCAGGAACGGCAGCTGCGCTACGAGCAGAACTGATTTTTGATAGTCGTAATTGTTACAGTACTTGTGATGATGAACGATATCCTGATGAGTACTCCACGACTCTAAAAGTTTCTGAGCTTCGTATCCCTTGGGAAGAAACGCCTTTCCCACATTGCGACAGCCCAAACCAAAGTAGCTGAACACATCAGTTCCCAATGCGGCCAGTTCATCAGAGCTTTCACTTCCGTTGATAACGGCTACAGACGTTCTGTTGCGTCGTATAATGTGCGGATACTTCGCAAAGTAGTATTCGAAATATCTCGAAGTATTGTCGCTACCCGTGGCAATGATTGCGTCAAACCCCTTGAGCTGTTCTGCTACTATGATTCTGTCGCTGAATCGCGGTTCAATGCGAACCAGTGCGTCGATTATATATTTGATGAGGACAGTATCCTTCGAACTAGTCTTGATCATGACTTTGTGCCCTGCAATGAGCACGCATAAGAAGTCGTGGAAACCAACCAGCGGAAGGTTACCGGCCATGACAATTGCAATCGTACACGGCGCGACATTCAGATTGTATCCGGACGTCCAGGCTAGTAGCTTACCAGCATCCAGCCAGGACGTTATTCCCCGAACGGCCATTCGTACACTATCTACGGTGAACCATGCATTTTCATTCTTAGCGCGGAATGCTAACGATTGAAAGGTATCTTCATCCAGTGAACTCAGTTCCTTGCCCAGCATGCTGAATGCTGAAATTCGTTCGTCAACCCTCATAATCTTCCCTTAAACTTTTGAACTGGCCGTCCGTTTTTATGGTTGAATTGATGTAAATTTGTAATCTGGTAAAATTAGAAAAAGCATGGCAATTATAATTACGGACGAATGCATCAACTGCGGTGCATGTGAACCGGAATGCCCCAATACAGCCATCTACGAAGGCGGCCAGGAATGGAACTGGGCGGGTGGTACCAAGCTGGAAACCGTTGAGCTGGAGGATGGATCGTCGATCGATGCGAAAGACGCGCAGACACCTGTGTCCAATGAATTTTACTATATCGTCCCTGGTAAGTGTACGGAATGTACTGGGTTTCATGAAGAACCTCAGTGTGCGGCAGTTTGCCCTGTAGACTGCTGCGTTCCCGACCCTGACATGGTCGAGGCCAAGGAAGAACTGCTTGCTAAAAAGGCCTGGTTGCACCAGGAAGTTGAGCAGGAGTAATCGGTTATTCGCGCCGACTGGTAAGGCCGTCGAATACTGTAAAAGGATACAACTTTGCTTTCTGTTCGAAGCATTCTGTAAGAAAAAAAGAAGGGGCTCAAAAGGCCCCTTATTAATTTTCAATTTTTCAATCCTATCGCATTTTCTCTCGCTTAATAAGGTACGTCTGTAGAATCACATCAAAGTCCGACCTTACGTCCGCCTCAATAAAGTCAATCTTATACTGATTGCAGCGCATCTTCAATGACTTGTGAAAACGCTCTGCTGCTTCCTTGTAACTTTCTTTCACATCCGCGGGATTCAGCTTTAATCGCTCGCCGCTCTCAAGGTCAATAAACTCCATCGGTCTGTCATCAAAATTGAAAAGCAGCTCCGTTTGATTGTCCATTACATGAAACACGATCACCTCATGACGATTGTGTTTCAAATGCTGCAATGCCTTAAACAAATCATCGGCATTCTCGCTGCTGTCGAACATATCGCTAAAAATTACGACCAGAGAACGGCGATGAATTTTTTCTGCAAGCTCATGCAGGACAGCCGCGACATGAGTTCCTCCACGCGGCGCCGGAACCGACTTCTCTTTGACATCTATATCATTGAGAACGCGTAACAATTTATCAAGATGGGTGGCCGACGATTTCACAGGGGTGAGCACTTCGATCGCATCCGAAAATAAACACACCCCAACGGCATCCCGCTGGCGGTTCAGAAGATAGGCCAACGCTGCGGCTGCATGCTTCGCAAATCGTATCTTCGCTTTGGTCTGCGCCGGATAAAACATAGACGAGGAAATGTCGATTGCTATCAGGCAGCGAAGGTTCGTTTCCTCCTCATAACGCTTGGTGAAAAGCTTATCCGTACGCGCGTAAACCCGCCAGTCAACGTGACGGGTAGTCTCACCTTCATTGTAAAGGCGATGCTCCGCAAATTCAACGGAAAAACCATGGTAGGGCGACTTGTGAAGACCCGTAATGAATCCTTCCACCAATTGTCGCGCAAGTAGTTCCAAACTTGCTTTTGAGATGTTATCCGAAGGTTCTATCCTCACTTATCTTTACTTGGGCTGAAAATGTCGTTTGCCGAATTATTTGTTGTAACGACCTAAACTAAAATATTAATACCGTTGTTTGCAATCATTTCTCAAAATACTACCTTAGTCTGGACCAAACTTAAATCTAGGAACTTTAAATTGATGGATTGTGGAAGAAAACAAGAATAACGGCAGGGATGAAATTTACTCCGCAAAAGTAAAAGCAGGGAAGAGGACTTACTTTTTTGATGTGAAAGCTACCCGTTCGAATGACTATTACCTGACTATCACCGAAAGCAAAAAGCGCTTCAAGGAAGATGGGTTTACTTACGAGAAGCACAAGATTTTCCTCTACAAAGAAGACTTTAATAAGTTCATGGACGCGTTGACAAATACTGTTAACCACGTAAAGAACGAGCTTATGCCTAACGTCGATTTTTCGCAATTCGACCATATGCACGAACGTGAAGAGGCCGAAGCCGAAGGCGGTTCAAAGTCGAATGGCGTTGACTCTGACCTCAAATGGGAATAATAACCAACCTGACCTGAATCTATAATTAGAAAAGCCATTCCGATCCGGGATGGCTTTTTGTTTTAGAAGCTCGCAGGGCAGAGTTTTTCCTATATTTGCGCCCAAATCTTAGAAATCAATGGGACTTCAATGCGGGATCGTCGGGCTGCCAAATGTGGGGAAATCGACTTTGTTCAATGCTATTTCAAATAACAAGGCCGAGGCCGCAAACTTCCCGTTTTGTACGATCGAACCCAACGTCGGCGTAATAGCAGTACCCGATCAGCGCCTGAAGATCCTCGAAGGGCTTGTGAACCCTCAAAAGGTCGTCCCGACTTCCATTGAATTTGTTGATATCGCCGGCCTCGTAAAGGGAGCCAGCAAGGGTGAAGGTCTGGGCAACCAGTTCCTTGCCAATATTCGCGAAGTAGATGCCATAGTCCACGTCGTGCGGTGCTTTGACAACGACAACATTGTTCACGTGGATGGAAAAGTCAATCCGGTTTCGGACAAGGAAATCATTGATACGGAACTTCAATTAAAGGACCTGGAATCGGTCGACAAAAAGATCTCTCGCGTTGAACGGGCTGCGAAAAGCGGCGACGCCAAAATGAAGAAGGAACTGTCGGTGCTCCAGCTTTTTAGCGCTGCACTGTCGGAAGGTCGTAACGCACGATCTGTGCAATCTTCGGATGAGGACCGGATGGCGATAGCCGACCTGCAGCTGCTCACCGATAAGCCGGTCGTTTATGTAGCAAACGTAGATGAGGCTTCTGTCAATACAGGCAATAAATACGTCGACCAGCTGCGGGCCCATGTAGCAGCGGAGGGTGCCGAGGTAGTGGTGATCAGCGCGGCTATTGAAGCGCAGATTGCGGAGTTAGAAAATGCCGAAGATCGGGAGGTATTCCTGGCAGAATATGGCTTAACCGAATCCGGCCTAAATAAGTTATTACGAGCGTCTTATGCCCTTCTAAACCTCATCACTTATTTTACCGCCGGAGAGAAGGAAGTCCGTGCCTGGACCATCCGAAAGGGCTGGAAAGCGCCACAGGCTGCCGGCGTAATCCACACTGATTTCGAGAAAGGCTTTATTAGAGCTGAAGTAATTAAACTTACTGATTATCAGCAATATAAAACAGAGCAGGGATGTAAGGAAGCAGGTAAAATGGCCGTGGAGGGCAAAGAATACGTTGTACACGATGGAGACATCATGCATTTCCGGTTTAACGTCTAAAGAATCGACCAATTCACATCGAACCTTTCTATTTTTTTAGTAGTTTTATAAGCTGCTCATAGTCAATATTAAGCGGTTTTGTGCTCGTAGTAGTTGGTTATGTAGTCACAATATTTTTTAACCCCAATTAAATTTTTTGGTTTGAGAGCCAGGATTATTTTTTCATTGAAGAACAGGGGAGCGTATGTTCCATTCCATCACCAGTACTTGCTTGCACAAGTCATCAAGGGGCTTTTGATCTTTGGGCCACAGAAGAGCTATCTCGATTTTAATCAATATAACTTTTCAGGACTGAAGGGACAGACAAAAGTGAGCCGAAAGGGCCTTCATTACTTTTCTTCGAAGGTCACGCTTGTGTTTGCTTGCCCCGATAAACAATTCATGGAGTACTTCCTTGCACGATTGTTTGAACAGCGTGAAGTCATTGTAGGCAATATGCACCTTATTCCAGAATCTGTGGAAGAGGAGGAGCCAGTGATCATCAGCGATGAATCGAGATTCCTTTGCATCTCGCCTATAGTAGTAATCCCTGCAGCATTCAATGACGAGACGGGAAAGAAATTCGTTTCTCCTGAAAGCGACGAATTCTCTGACCTGTTGTATGAGTCGACGCTCGCTCGTATGGAAGCCCTGGGCAAATACACACCTGAACAACTTGCCTCTTTCTATAAGTTTCAGATCGTTGCCGACCATGAATACATCCAGCGGATCCAGGCATCACACAAGAAATTTGCGCGCATCTATCCGTTATATGATAACGATGTAAAGTTTGAAGTACGCGGCTACACGTTCCCATTCACGCTGTACGCAGCCCGTGAAGTGCAGCAATTTGTTTACGAGAACGGCTTGGGTTACTGTACACACAAAGGCTTCGGCATGCTGGACGTAGCTAACAACGATTCTATTCAGCGCGCACCTCAACACGACGTAAACTACGCCTAGGGAATTATTTGTACTTAAGTAAAGCGTTTTTTGGAAACGTATCAGACTTTGAATAAAGTTTAGAAGGGAACTTCATGCCTGCTTGGTACTTCACTATAGATTTCATCAATGCGCGGCACGTTGCGAACAAGAAATTCTTAATTCTTAATTCTTAATTCCTGTTTACTTCCTCGGGTTCTTCTCCAGCCTCAAGTAGCCAACCAACACATCCGCTCTTGGCTGATACGGCTTATAGTAGACAAAGATCTCGTAGTAATTCTCCGTCTCGAAATGAGTGCCTTCCAGGTAGTATGGAGGGAGATTCTTCGATTTCACAATGTACTGATAGTCATACCAGCCTTGCTTCAGGAAAATCGTCGAAGTATAGAGTTTGCGTGACGCATCGTAATGCATCAGGTTTTCGGAAAGAAGGTTCCAGTAAGTAAAGCCACCCGTTACGTACACATCACCATCAATCTCGGGACTGGACAGCGCAAAAGTGACGTCAGCGTAATTCGAAAAAGCAATATCGCGGTAATCGTAATTTTCGATCATGAACGAACCGTCGAGATCATTGTACTGACCGTATGCCTCAGTAATCCGCGGCTTATCAGTAGCGAGAAATACTGCATAGGGCTTTTGTGTCCTCACAACCGTACCCACGTTTCTTCCAGGATTATTCAGGGAGCGCATGTCAAAGAAGCGAAACTCATTACCGCCCTTGAACATTTTTTCATCGTCAAAGAACTTATACTCCAGCTCCTTATCAATCTCGCGTATGAAGCTTGGCCTCACATCCACGGCAGTATTGTCCCATCGGCCATTCTGCCTGATTACAACATGCATGTCGATAAGGGGATTCGGCACCGGAAGATTGTCGTAACCAACCGTGAAGTTGATCTGCTGATTTACGTTGGCGATTGAGCTAGGGCCAATAACGTTACCGTTGTTTAAGAACGAAACACGATTATCGTATACGATGAATCTCTTGGTAAGTATCAGATCGCTTTTGTCTCCGCTCCGGTAAACAGCTACGACATAATTGCCCGGGATCTTAACCGTGGGCAGATGCCACCAGTAATGAACATATTGGATATGGGTATCCACCGAGAATTCACTGTCGTTGATGTTGAATTCATTGTAAGAGCCCATGAAGTCAAGGTCGTTAAGGTCGGACTTGGTCCAGTCGTAGTTACAGTGAATGATCCGTGCGTAGTAAGATTCACGGTCGGGCACCAGGTCGTCAAATTGCAGGAGCAGGGGGGGCCTTCCAAACTGGACAACCGCTGGTTCGAGAGGTTGACCTTCAGGCGTCAGTTCAATCGTGCGAATTTGTGGTTCGTATGCGAAATCACTTAAGGTCAGTACTTTAGGATTACTTTGAGAATTACCCGAAATTGGTAGGCTGGACAATGAGGCCAGCATAAGTACATGATATAATAACGCACGAAAACTCATTGGGGCTAAGTTAAATACGATTTCCAACTTTCTCCGCGTTAACTGTGTCTAACAATTCAAACCGACCCGCAATTCGGATACATGCTCAGCGAAGACGAGCTTATTGAAGGGTGCAAAAAAGGTTCCAGAGCTGTTCAAAAGGCTCTGTATGACCGGTATTGCCGCAAAATGCTGGCAGTGTGTCTTCGCTATTCCAAAACGACGGCCGAAGCCGAGGACATCGTGCAGGAGGGATTTGTTAAAGTGTTTCAGAACCTGAAGGATTTTCGCCAGGAGGCGAAACTGGACACCTGGATCACAAGAATTATGGTGAACACCGCCCTCAATGCGCAACGGAAGAAGTTGTATCTGTATCCCATGGTGGATGTAACGGAAATTGTCCTTCCTGAAAAGGAAGTCAGTATATCCGGTATCCATTTCAATCAACTGCTTGAAATGATCCAGGCTTTGCCACATGGCTGTCAGGTTGTATTCAACCTGTTTGCTATCGAAGGCTATAGTCACAAGGAAATAGCTGAGATGCTGGGAATATCCGAAGGAACTTCAAAGTCACAATTCGCGCGGGCGAAGAGTTTATTACAGGCCAAGATCTTACAGGAATCAACGTACTACGATAGATATGGAGAGGCGAACATTTGAGGATTCGTTAAAGGACGCCTTCAAGGATGCTGAGGCTACACCTTCCGATAAGGTGTGGACAAATGTTGAATTGGAACTTGAGAAGGAGAAGGCTGGCGCCATGCGCCGGACGATTACGTTCTATCAAATGCTGGCTGCTGCCGCAGTGACTTTAGCACTGTTGTCGACCGGGGTGGCTTATTTTATCGTTAACAATCGGGACCAGAGGATAGAACAACTTGTAGCGCAATCTCAGTTACGACAAACTCAGGAAGGTAACGAAACCGGCTCTGCCGCTATTGCAACGGAGCAGACAAAAAGTGCCGAGCCAGCGGGACAAGTTCCTGCGTCATCGGCGCTTGCTGATAAAACCCGGGCGGAAAGCGATAAATCTGTTAAGAAAAGTTCAGGTCAACCCACGGGTTCCAATGGTGCGAGTAGCCTGGCCGTTGCCGAAGGATCAGGCCCAGGTGCGCTGCCGGGCAAATCAGTAGCTTTGACTAAAGAAGGTCCACTGAATAATAACTCAGATCACCAGGAGTATCCTCTGACGAACACCTCAGATGATCAGGAACAATCAAGGATCAAGGTCGTACAGGTAAGGGCGTTGCCATCTTTTTATACCGCATCGGTGCATCCTCTTTCGTTCGAGTCAACTGCCGACCCGGTTGCTCTTATGATGTCAAAACTTGCAGAACAGGAGATGTTGCTGGCGTCGGCAGATGATAACAGCAGGAAGAAAGAAGCCACACAGGAAAAGGTATGGACAGCTCTGGGGCTGGCAGCCGGTGGCTTTAGTGCTGTCAGTCACAGCACAGCTCCCGCTCAGTCAAGGGGCTTGAATTATGGCTTCTCGAGCAATTCCAACGTCGCCGACAAGCAGTCCAAAGCCAGTGGCGTCGCCTATTCGCTGGGCCTCAGCTTCGGAGCAAAGGTTGCAAACCGCTGGGTTGTCCAGGGCGGCGTAAATTATCTCACACAATCCTCAAACTATGTAGCGAACAACGTGATTGCAAGCCCCGATTATGCCTATTTGCAGGCGGAGTCGATTAATGCATTGGGCAAGTTGCCAGCTTTGGCCGATGCTGCGACCGATCGCCTTGCTCCAACGGTTCCTTATTCTGTAAACAACAGTCTGAAGTATTTTACACTCCCCATGCAGGCTGGATATCTTTTAGTGAACCGAAAGTTTGGTGTTCAGCTTAACGCCGGTATTTCCACGGACCTTTTTCTGGAGAACACTATCACGCCCGAAGGAGGAAGCCTTGATAAGACTACTCAGAGCAGTGGCTCCGACTCTCCATACCGTACAGTTAACTTCAGCGGGTTAATGGGCACGGAGTTTAGCTATCGCATCGGGCAGCGCTATCGTATTGCATTGAATCCGGCGCTTCGTTACCCATTCAGCTCAGTCTATAAATCTGATGTCGGAATCGAATCGGCGCCGCTTACGTTCGATGTAGGACTTAGGTTCAGATATATTTTTAAATAGTTGCTTTTTCTTACAACCTTTAACAAAAGGTAAGTGTCTAAGAAAACAAACCACTCAACGGTTATGGACACTTTGGACCACAGACTGCAAAAGCGAATCCATGTATCGCTTTATGCCTTGCTTTTCCTTACCGTCCTGTTAGGTATCAGCGTTTTATTGGAGGGTTGTACCAATTCATGCGAAACCACGCAGGATTACGTTTATTATGAACCTGTTTACACGACCGTTGAACAGATTCGGGCGCAGGTTGCTCTTGAGGGCCCTCGCTCAATTACGACTGTCGGAAAGATCTACTACAAAGATGGCTTCATGTATGTGAATGAACCGGGCGAAGGCATTCATATCATTGACAACACAAATCCTTCTCAGCCTGTTGCTAAGAATTTTCTTGTGGTACCAGGCAACTTTGATCTGGCCATCAAGGGAAACACGCTCTATGCGGACAGCTTCATCGATCTCGTCGCCCTCGACATATCCAATCCTTCGGCAGTAAAAGAAGTCGGAAGATTGAATGGAGTATTCAAACACTATACTGTGATGGGACTGACCGCAGATGTTAACTGCTGCGTCATCACCTCATGGAAGGAAAATAAATCAGTTACGATCACTCAGTCGGATTGCAGTTTTGTCACGCAGCCATGGGGTGGTTTCTACTATGACGCGGGCCTGGCATTTGCATCCAGCTCCGTACCAGCTCTTAGCTCAAAGACCGCCATTGCTCCTGGGAATGGCTCTGGCCCGGGAGTCGGCGGTTCTTTGGCTAGGTTTACCATCTCCAATGATCATCTTTATATGATCGATGGTACCGAAGTTATTGCCGTAAATGTATTGAGCGAGCAAGGTCCAAAGGAAAGCAGCAGAACATCCATCAACTGGGACATGGAGACAATCTTTCCTCACAAGGACAAGCTTTATATCGGCGCCAGGACAGGAATGTATATTGTCGATATATCATCTCCGGAATCGCCCGCTATGGTCAGCAGGTATCAGCACATAACAAGCTGCGATCCGGTCGTAGTCGACGACAAGTATGCCTATGTTACATTGCGGACAGAGAACATGTGTCAGGCAGGACAGAACCTCCTGGAAGTAATCGACATTGAAAATCCCCAGCAGCCTACACTGGTTAAGTCTTATGCAATGAGCAATCCTCACGGGCTGGGCATCGACCAAAGCACTCTTTTCATATGCGACGGTGATGATGGTTTGAAGGCTTTTGATGCAACCGATGTACTCAATATTAACAATAATCTGCTGGCCCACTATAAGGGGATCAATGCTACAGATGTTATCCCATTCAAGAACCTGTTGATGATGATCGGAGAGGATGGAATATTCCAGTATGATTATACCAACCCAAAAGACATCAAATTGTTGAGCCAGATCAATATCGGTGTAAACTGATGACGTTCTAGCTGTTCGAAAGTTCGTCGATCTTGCCCGCCAGGTCTTCCCATTTCTTATTGGCGCCCTCAAGATCTTTTCTCACTTTCTCAAACTGTTCTTTCACTTTTTGAAGCTTTGCCTGGTCCTTGAACACTTCAGGATTGGTCAATTCAAGTTCGATCTTTCCCTTCTGCGTCTCCAGTACTCCAATAGCCTCTTCTGCTTTCGCCAAATCTCGTTCAAGCGATTTCAGGGCTGCAGCATTGCCTGCCGGCGCATCGCTCTTCTGTTGAACTGGCTTTTCCTTGTCCACCTTCTTCTCGGCCTTAGGCGGCTCCGGTTTGATCAAACCTTCGTTCTTCTTTCGCCAGTATTCGTATTCATCAAAAGTACCCGGATATTCCTTGATCTGCTTGTCCTCAATATACCAGATCTTGTTAGCAACCTGTGATACGAAGTAACGATTGTGAGATACGACGACAAAGCTTCCGAGATACTGGTCCAATGCCTGAATGAGAATGTTCTCGCTGATAAAATCCAGGTGGTTCGTCGGTTCATCAAGCAACAGGAAGTTTGCCTCAGAAATCAACGTGCGGGCTAGTGCAACCCGCGACTTCTCCCCACCGGACAACACCTTAATCTTCTTGAATACATCTTCTTCAGAAAAAAGAAAACACCCGAGCACATTGCGCAGTTCCTGTTCGCTTTTTCCAGACCCAGCCTGCTTAAGTTCCTCCAGGATTTCGTTTTCCACATGCAATGATTCCAGCTGGTGCTGTGCGTAAAATGCCTGGATAACATTGAAACCCATCGTACGCTCGCCTTCTACGGACTCGGTACCTGAAAGTATTCTCAGCAGCGTGGATTTTCCTTTTCCATTCGCGCCAATCAAAGCAATCTTATCGCCTCGCTCAATAGAGATCGATGTCTTACGCAATAACTCCAGAGGACCATAAGACTTTGATACGTCTTTCAGGGTCACAATAAATCGCCCGGGCTGCTGATTGAATTTAAACTTGAAGTTCACCGCGGCACTGTCATCAACTACTTCGTCGATCATGTCCATCCTGTCGAGCGCCTTGATACGGGACTGAACCTGGCGGGCCTTGGTCGCCTTCGACCGGAACCGCTCTATAAAACGCTCAGTTTGCCGGATCTTTTGCTGTTGGTTCTCGTACGCATTCTGCTGTATCTGAGAGCGCAACTCTTTCTCGTCGAGGTAGAAGCTATAGTTGCCCTCGTAAGTAACAAGCTGCTGATTGGTGACGTCGACTGTTTTGCTGATTACGTTGTCGAGGAACGTACGGTCATGCGAAACGACGATTACAGCGCCTTCATAATTGCGAAGATAGTTTTCGACCCATTCAATTGATGGAAGGTCAAGGTGGTTGGTTGGCTCATCAAGCATGAGCAATGAAGGGCGTTCCAGCAAAAGTTTCGACAGCATCACGCGCATCCTCCAGCCACCACTGAATTGTTTCAGGGGACGATGAAGGTCTGCCGTAGCAAATCCAATTCCCTCCAGTACTTCCTCAGCTTTAGATTGAATTGTGTAGCCATCCAGGTGTTCATATTTTTCCTGCAGTTTGCTCAGACGCTCTACCAGGTTGTCATCATATTCTGTTTCCAGTTTTTTGATGATATGCTCGATATCGCGTTCGATGTCGACAACCTCCTTGAACGCTCCCATGGCCACAGTCAGGATTGAATCATCACTCTGGTAGGAGAGAAGATCCTGATTAAGGAAGCCGATGGTACAATCACCGCTTTTGCTGATGGATCCTGCATCCAATTTCATCTCACCGTTGATGATACGCAGCAACGTGGATTTGCCCCTTCCATTTAGGCCAATTAGGCCGATCTTGTCTTTCGGCTTGATAAACATGCTAGCGTTTTCGTATAACGCCCGTCCGCCTATGTAATAGGAGATGTTGGAAACAGAAACCATAGCAGCAAAAATAACGAGTCGAAGGGCAACTGCTAAGGCCTTTCGTGATTTTGCCTTCTCCGGAACCCCAAAAAAATCAACTGTTTTATGAGTACGAAAAGCCTTATTTTAAACGACGATGCCCTGTTTAGGGCTTTGCTATCGATTTCAACAGAGTTATTCAATTGACCTTCAACGTATAAATGCAATTACCATGAAAACTATGAAATACGCAGCCATTGGCCTTGCCGCACTATTGGCCAGCGGCTATACAACCGTACGCGACAGAAAGCGCACGCCGGATGGAAGCGTTCCGGCACTCTCTGCCTATGCTGAGTCCCTGCCTCTCAATACGATCAAGCTGCCCGCGGGCTTTAAGATCGAAGTATTTGCAGAAGCTCCGGACGCGCGTCAAATGGCTATTAGTCCTTCGGGTATCGTTTATGTCGGCAACAAAGACAAGAATAGTATCTACGCCCTTAAAGACACCAATGGTGATAATAAAGCCGACAAGCGTTGGGAGGTGGCGAGTGGATTGAACATGCCCAATGGTGTTGCTTTCAATGACGGTGACCTGTACATCGCCGAAGTCAGCCGCATACTAAAAGTTCCGGCAATAGAGTCACACCTCGATAATCCACCTAAACCGGTAACGATTAACGACGACTATCCAACGGAAACCCACCATGGCTGGAAATACATCGCATTTGGGCCGGATGGTAAGCTCTACGTGCCGGTGGGCGCGCCGTGCAATATCTGCGAAAGCAAGGATAAAATATTTGCCAGCATAACCCGTATCAATAAAGACGGATCTGGCCGTGAAGTGTTTGCAAATGGTGTGCGTAATAGCGTGGGCTTTACGTGGCACCCTCAGACAAAGGCAATGTGGTTCACAGACAACGGTAGGGATATGCTCGGAGACGACATTCCATCATGCGAACTCAACATTGCCACGAAATCCGGTATGCACTTCGGCTATCCGTATTGCCATGAAGGTTCGATATCCGACAAAGAGTTTGGCAGCAAACGTCCCTGTTCCGACTTCACGCCTCCTGCAGATAAGCTGGGTGCGCACGTGGCTCCCCTTGGCCTGAAGTTTTATACGGGTTCCTTGTTCCCCGCATCCTACAAGAACCAACTCTTTGTCGCCGAGCATGGCTCGTGGAACCGCAGCAAAAAGAGCGGCTATGTTGTAGCACTGGTAAAAGTCGATAACGATAAAGCCACTGGTCACGAAGTATTCGCCAGCGGTTGGCTTAATAATGATACTCAAAAAGTCTGGGGTCGTCCGGTAGACATCCTGATGATGCCAGACGGTTCAATGCTCATCTCCGACGACCAGGCAGGCGTCATATACAGAGTCAGCTACAAAGGATGAGAATTAAGAATTAAGAGTTAAGAATTAAGAATTCGCTATCACAACCGAAGGTCGTGGCTGGCAATCAGCCGCAGGCTGCCCGGTAATTCTTAACTCTTAATTCTTAATTCTTAATTGACGCTCTATTTGAGATACACCGACTCAAAATTCGCCACCGTCGTTTGTCCCTCTAGCAAAGTGAGCTTTTCACCTTTAATTTCAAAGTTGTCAGTGGCGGTTAATGCATTCAATAGAAAGTCTTCAACCTTCATCTGCTCGGGTGGGCACATCATTTTTGTGGAAAAGGCGGAGAACGTGATCTTCTGGCCATCTAGTTTGAAAGAGCCTCCGAGGTTATTACATCCGGCAAAGCCTTTGATCCTGTCCTCCTGATCGGTGTGCGTTAAAATGATATGCACTTCACGCACTCCGGCAGGAGTTTGGATAGGCTCGCCATTCATTTCGGTGAGCCGCCAGTAGGTGTTTGTCAGCGTAGCAGTTGAAGATGCTTCAGATGCAGGCTTCTCACTCTTACATTGAGCAAGAAGAATCACGAATGAAGCAAGCATAACACGTCTTATCATTTGCTGTGATTGGTTAGTGATGGACGACGCCCATGGTCCGTTAAAAATCATTCGCGATGTCATCTACCTTCTTGTCCTTATCGCTCTTCATCGACTTATGTACCGGAGGTGAAATGTAAGTTAGGGCCAACTTACTCTTCCCATCGGATCTGAACTTCAATACAATGTTCTCCGTCTTCCAGAAGTAAGTTTCATTCTTCATATCAAAATCTGCCCGACCATAAAGCGACTCCAGTGCCTTCATTAGTCTCGGATCCTTGTCTGTCCACACTCCGATTTCATAGATAGTGCCCTTGTAGGATTTCAACTCGACCCGGCTCACCTTTACCTCACCAATCCTGGCGTATGCTTCATTTTCTACGCGGTACAGCATGGCAGGGAATTCGTTTCTTTCCTTAAATTCTTTTTCAGGAATAAGACCCTTGATCGAATCTACGGGAGTACCAAGCTTAATGTCTTTGAACCCATTGCGTTTCTCAAGCTCCTCCAGATTCTGGCTGCAGGCAAAGTTTGCAAAGGCACAGCATGCAAGCATCAATACTATCCCGCGTGAAAAGCCTGTGTTAAACGACATGAATATGAATTTTAATGAGGTAACAAAAGTTGAGCATGCAATCAGTTTAAAAACTTTACCGGGACAATCACTTTTACATCGTCCCACATCAATGAAAGATCCGCCGATTCATTCCGTTGAGCGAACTCGATGGTGAATCGTTCGTGAACGTTTGATGATTTTGCCGCCGGAACATGAAACTTGAGAATGTCCAGCCGGGGATTGTGATTATATGCTCCCCAAAGTCCAAGCTCGGAATTGATGAGAATTGTCCAGCTATCGGGACCTGGAATGGTAAAGATTGAATAAGTACCTGCCTTCAGGAGAAAGCCATTCAATGTAATGTTCTTTGTAGTGGTGATCTCAGTAGCTTCGTTAGCACCTGTGCGCCATACCTTGCCATAGGGGACCACGTTGCCAAAGATCTCGCGTCCACCTTTGTTTGGTTGCGAATAGGTTACCTTCACATAGGTTTCTTTGAATCGGATAGATGCCTGGGCGAATGTGCTTGGCCTGGGTGTCTCGTCCTGGTCCTGAGCATGGGCAGCAGAAGCACTGATGAAACAAAACAGCATGATCCTGTGGAGGTATCTCAGGTGTTGCATACGTTTTAAAGTTAATAAATTCATCTACAACAATGCTGCCATATGTGATGGGTTGCTGGATTGTCGTTTCACTGTCTTATTTTTGACGGATGAATTTAAGCCTGGCATAGCCCAATATGAGCAGACCTGCGTTTGACGACATATATATGGAATTGGCCGTAAACCTGGCCAGACGCTCACATTGCATCAAGCGCCATGTAGGAGCAGTATTGACTAAGGAGACAAGAATAATCTCCATCGGATACAACGGCCCCCCAGCTGGCACGCATAATTGTGATGAGGAATGGCCGGAATCTGGCTGTCCGCGAGATTCCAAGGGAGGATGCTCCCTGGCGATCCATGCTGAGCAGAACGCAATCCTCTATGCAGTCAAAAACAAGACCTCAGTAGCGGACGCGACTTTATATATCACCCTGTCACCTTGTCTTGCTTGTTCGCGCATTATTTATTCTATGGGGATCAGCAAAGTGATCTACCTGAATTCTTATGCAGCATACAAGGGCATCGCCTCGGATGAAGGCGTTGACTTCCTGGTCAAATTTGGCGTAGACGTAGAGCAATACAAAGGCACACTCGCCAACGTCACTCACATGATCTGACGCCTCGGCTTTACGACCGCGCGGTGATGGCCTTCTGCAAATCAGTGATCAGCTTTGCAGTAACACCTTTGGTCTTTTTGTCTTTTTCTGCTGAAAGCACAGCGATGGCCCGCTCCGTCATTTCATACAACCCCGATGGATTGCTGTCAGCTTTGTAACTTCCCAAACACCATTCGATGTCCGCTTGCAACTGTGGTTCGAGACCTAGTGACTTCAGTTTGGCGAGTGCCTCTTCCGAGGCTTTTTCAATAGATGTACCTGTGACTTTTGCCTTTGCCGGCTTGGCAGTCTTGGCAGGCGTTTTAGAAGGAGTCTTTGCCATGTGTGAGTTGGTTGTTTTGATAAAAAAGGTGAGACTAAATTACGGGCGTCGTCCCGGGAAGACAAGCCGGGTGATTAGATTTTTTCTGCAACCGGAATAGATCGTCTGGGATGCACGTTATACACCGACCCTGGAATTGAGCCGCGAGCGGGCCAGGGGTTTTCTCCAACTGCTGCTTGCAGTTGTTAAAAGCACTAACTTTTGATCTGTGAAACCAGAGCAGAGTGAAGTTAAGTGTTTACGTAGTCCTTTCTCATGCAGGCATTGCTTCAAAATCAGACGACAATCGTAATCGCCGACAATGATAATTGGTCATAGATTAAACTTCGGTTGCTGTTCAGTTTGTTAGTTGCAAGGGCTCGGAAAACTCCTGGTTTACATTCAATGAGATGTCATCGTGGTATTGATTTACGTGTGGGGTACACGTTAAAGAAGGAAATGGATCGAACAGAACCTCAGGATACCTTCGAAAAGAATTATCACTGATAAAATACACCAATGACGGCAGCTATAAAAAACGAAAGGGAAGTAGTTGAACTACTTCCCTTCGCAAGTTTCTTTAGGCCTTGCCTAATTACTTCTTTTTCTTAGCAGCTTTTTTAGCAGTTTTCTTTGCTGCTTTCTTAGCTGTCTTCTTCGCTGTTTTTGCCATAGCGTTTTAATTTTTTGTTAAACGATACGAAAAGTTATAACAAATATTTTATTCATGAAAATATTTGGTTGAATATTTTTGATGACATGATATTTTTTACAGGTAATGCAATGATACTTCAATGTTGAAGATGATGTGATCACTGCATCACAATGTTAACTTCAGGATGTAAAGTGATGTTGAACTTGTCAATCACACTATCACGTATTTGCATAGCTAAATCCCATATCTTTCCTCCATCTCCTCCTCCGTAGTTCACTAATACAAGGGCCTGATTGGGATGAACACCAATGTTTTCAAATCGTTTTCCTTTCCATCCGCATTGCTCAATCAGCCAGCCAGCAGGAACTTTGATCAAGCCTTCGGTTGATGGGTAAGATGGTATAGATGGATATTTTTCCTTCAGCAATTGAAAGGCGTCGACAGTAATTGATGGATTTTTAAAGAAACTGCCTGCATTTCCCACCTTAGCAGGATCAGGCAACTTTGACTGACGAATATGAATAACTGCATTACTGACGTCGCGAATGGTTGGATCAGCGATCGACATTCCATTCAATGTTTCCTGAATTGCGCCGTACTGTAAATGAAGGACATGATTACGTTTTGTGAGACGAAGTGTAATGCCATTTATAAGGTATTGATCCTTCGCTTCCTGCTTGAAGATGCTCTCGCGATAGCCGAATGCGCAATCCTTATTGGAAAATGTACGCTGTTCACCACTTTTCTTGTCGACGGCCTCCACCGAAGTAATGACATCTTTGATCTCAACTCCGTATGCACCGATGTTCTGCATTGGCGCCGCGCCGGTCGTCCCCGGTATCAGAGAAAGATTTTCTATCCCTCCATAGTTATGGGCTACGCAATACATCACCAGGTCATGCCAGTTCTCGCCGGCTGCCGCATAAAGTGTGACGTGATCCTGAGTTTCGTCAACAACACGAATTCCCTTAAGCTCCATGCGGGCTACAAGACCAGCATAGTCACCAGTGAACAACATGTTACTTCCTCCACCCAGTATCAAATGCTTTCCGTTGAGGAATAGCCTGGAGTTAAGGAACGAATGAACATCCTCATTACTTCGAAGTGTCGTGAAATATCTTGCAGCAGCCTTAATACCAAACGTGGTATAAGGACGTAAGTCAACGTTTTCCTGAAGGATCATAAATGATACATTACCGCGAAGGTAGGAAAAACAGTTAAGATGTTTCTCACACGCTTTTTCAGACTTCGCAGCAAGTTCAACGGCTGTACGTTTCAATACAGAAACGCCTAAGAAGAAATGCTTCAGGTCTTACGAAAGGTCTGTCTTAATTACTTAGCCTGAGCTATATCGTCTTGCAGTTGCTCCTTCGACAGCTTAAAGACAGTAATGCGGCCAAAACGCCCGGCAATTTGCGTCATTCCACATATGGCAAGTCCACCATCTGCGGTTTGTGTAATGCTGGCAATCTCAAACGGATTGGAGAATCCAAGATATCGGCTGTTGATGAACTCTCCCGTTGTTTCATCATAATAGAGAAGGCCGATCTGTTTGGATTTCGTGTCTGTTCCGTAGATAAGTACGTTCTTTTGAACGCTGTTCTGCTCAACTGAGGCACGCAGTATTCGCACCTTCGCATTGGATACCATCTCAGGCAGACTATATCCGCCTAGCCTCTCGATACCACTTGTACCTGAGGTCGGGATTTCGCGAGTAGGCATCAGATAATTGTCACCAAAATTAAAACGCGCTGATGCAAACTTGTTGCCGCTTACAGGAACAATGGCACTGAATCCTCCATCATCATGACTGCCCTGAACAACACCGTTGGGCTCGTCGTCCTTCATATTTGTAAAGACGAGAGATAGTGTGTAATTGTAAAAGCCATTGAAATAGTATAACCCGTTAGGAGCTTTACCCACTGCGAATGGAAACTTGCGTCCTGTTCGTTGAAAGTGATCCATGATGGGCTCTTCTACTTCATCGCTGGGCTCGATCATGAAACCCTTGTAGGCCAGTACACCTGCATCTGGAGTAACGATCGACATCGTTGTTAAACGGTCGGCATTGTTATACCCCATAACAGCAAAGTTGTTGTCAATAAACGATGCGGCAGCAGGATAAGTGAGACTTCCCTGAACGGTTGTCATTGCAACGCTTTCCAGGTTTGCATCCACGTTTGCTATCTGTGCCTGCAATGTCGTGCGATCAGAACAGAAGAAATAGTATTTGGTCTGATATTCAGTCAGGCCTGCGATCGGATTAACGGAGGTGCCTTCGACCAGCATTTCTTTAACGAAGTTACCGAACTCATCAACCTTCATGAGATATATGCCAGTGTATGTCGAATCGCCGGGAATAATCCGTCCACCCAATATGATAAATCCACCATCCGGAGTCTGACGCATGTCGATCGCGAAGTTCGAAGCGTCGTACTGATTATTGTCGTATATCTTCGTAAAAGTGTCCTTATCAAACTGAGGGTTCTCTTCCTCAGAACATGATGTAAGTGCAATAGCAGCACAGAAAAACAGTATCGCGTTTAGTGATTGTTTCATGTCGGAGAGGATTAACGGTCAAGAGTTTGTAATGAACTTTGGAGGAAACGGAGAGGGAAGAGACAACCCAGTGAAATAGACAGGTTGTCCAGCTTCATATCATCCATGGCGTCGCCGACACCAGAAAGGCGATCGCTTCCATATCTGTTTTGCGTGGAGGTGATGTTGCTCATGCCGAGCTTGTACATCACATCGAAATTCAGGCGCACGTGGTTTTTGAAATTGTAGTTTAGACCAACACCACCGAGCAGACCCCAATGATACTTCGCAAACAGATCATCAACACCAACATCAATCGTTTCTGTCTTGAACTCATTTTTTCCGCCTGCAGCGTAGTCAACTCCACTGGTGCTTAGTGCCTTTGTTGCATTCAATCGCAAAGCGGAATAAATGCCGGCCTGAACGTAGGGGCGAAGCTTGTTTCCATAGATGTCGTACTTAACAATCAAAGGGAGTATTGCGTAGTCGATCTTTTGCTCCTGGTAGTAGCTGAGCTGCACACGGTCATTTTCATTGCTCGAGGACGTCCATTCGTAGTCAGTTGTATAGGAAAACCGCGTGTGTTGGTATGTTGGCTGGAAGCTTAACAGGAAGCCTTTGAAATAAAACGAGACTTCCAAAGTTGCCTGTGATCCAATAAGCCCGAAGTTGTCGTACTTTTTACTAATCGTAGTAAGTTCATAGTTAGAAGGGGAGATCACGGAGTAACGATTCGTGACGTTCACCTTCGACGTGTTAGCGCCGGCTTTAAAGCCCAGCCACCATTGCTTTTCCAAAAATTTTACATCTTCTTTCTTTTCCTTCTGCTTATTATACATCGAAGGTTTTCGCTTCTTATCCTGACTGAACACCGTTACAGCCATCATCAGTAGAAAGCAGGCGAGGAGTGTAGTTTTTTTCATGGGTGGTTCGTGTTTTGCAACTCGTTACTTGGTAATAACGAGCTGTTTGGAGTCTTTAAAAAATCCCGTCTTGAACTGATAAACATATAGTCCAGCGGGTAGTCCGCTGAGATCTACTTCGACACGGTGCTCACCGGGTTCATAGTACCCATCCACCATCACCTTTACCTGCTTGCCCGTGCTGTTCATCAGGTTGACATTTACCTGATATGCACTGTTCACCATGAAGTGAACCGTGGTCTTATCCTTTGCCGGATTCGGGTAACAATCCTTGAGCGCGAAACGACTCCCTATAAAGCTGTCTGTGCTGGTGATTGTTTGTTGTGCGAGCGGAATTTGCTCAAACACGACGCCGTCTGTGGTGCCTGCCGCAGTCATAAGACCCGGGAATATTTCGTTAAGTCGCGTGTCGTCAACGAGCATCCAGTCGCGCATGATGTTACCGTATATCAAACGATAGTCGTATTGCATCTCTACGTTCCCTGTATTGAGGTCCGGAACTTTGCCGATCACGCCCGGTTCTACGCCGCGACCGAAAATAAACATCGGTCCTCCTGTACCATGATCGGTTCCGAAACTTCCATTGGAATCAATTCGTCTCCCGAATTCAGAAGTAGTCAGACTAAGCACGCGCTCTTCCAGTCCACGTGCACGAAGGTCATCCTGGAATGCTGACATCGCCGTCGAAATGTGATACATCAGCGCGGCGTGTGCCCCCATCGTTGAATCGTACTTTTCTACCTGGTCGGCATGTGTATCGAATCCACCAATCTTCACAAGGAATACTTTGGTCTTGCATCCGCCTGCGAGGAGACGTGCAATCATCTTCAACTGCGGCGACAGTCCGTTTCTCATGCTCCCTTTCGGAGCATTGAAGGGATATGTTTCAGGATAAGTTACGTTTGATCCGCCGCCCGCAAGCCATAACTCATATAAGCGCTGAGCATAGTCCTTTGACTTGTCTTCTAAGCTCAATATCCAATCGAGCTCCTTGTAGTACGGAGATCCGGTGAGATATTCCGGAGGGATACCTCGTGGATCCACTTCTTCATCAATAAATCCTTCAAGTTCGCCCACGAGCTCAGCGAAGCTCGCCGGATCATTTATCGAAATCGAAGTTGGAATATTTCCTTGCTGATGGAAGATCAACGATACATCGTTACCCATTTCAATGGCAAGCGGATCTGGCATCTCATTGTTGGGGAAGTCTTCCGGATATTTCTTGGGTGCAAATTCTCCCTGGAGATAGCGACCCACCCAACCGGATTGATAATAATCATCAGCGGATCCGCCCATGAACCAGATATCTCGTCCACGGAAGTGAGATCCGTTATTGTTTTTATAGGATACACCCTGCACTACTGCAAGTCTTCCTTTGTCATAGAGTCCTTTCATGGCATGCATGTCGGGATGCAAACCAACCTGAGCATCAGCGGCGATCGTTGTGTCGAGGTGGATGAAGCGCCGCGCACTGTTCTTCGCAGGGATAGCGATGTTAGCGCGTTTGCTATAGTATTCGTCGTACTTCTCTACGGGAATTAGACAATTAAGCCCGTCGTTACCGCCATGCATTTGCAGGATAATGAGAACTCTGTCGTTGTTACTGGCAGCAGCCATTTGCGTCAGTGAATTCTCTTTGCCAAGCACGCGCATAGGAATGCCACCAATGGTGAACGGAATGCTCATGGCCAACGGCAGCTTTTTAAGAAAATCTCGTCTTGATCGGTTCATGGGGATTGGCGTTAGGCGTTTAGGCTAATTGATACTCTGGTGATTGCATCATCGCGTTGAACAAAAATTCCAGCTGGTCACGCAGGTCTCCTGCGCCTTCGTTCCATCGCGTTGTCCAGTAGGCCTCATCGAAGGTTTGGAGGAAACGTTCTTTGAAGTAGTTCAAACGCTTTGCTGTAAGTCCTGACAGGTCATCAGTTGCATCGTCATAGGTGAGGTTGTCCGTAACGGGCAGAATATAATCAGCAACCATCATAACGAGCTGGCGTGCATCTGCGGCTGTAGCATTCGGTATGTTGTTCTTAACAAAATCAAATACGTTTGCCTTCAGCATTCCTGGTTCGCTTGCTGTTATGAGATTACGCGCAAATGCGTATCGGTTCGCAAGTGTATTCGGTGTAATCCAATACCGATGATAAACAGGGAACTGATGAAATGCATCATATCCGGCCACATCGTATGGCTCATAGAAGTTCATGGCCTGTGAGCCAATATACTCATGGATCTCTCCCGTCTGAGTGTAGAAATCATCGGGAGAACTTGTCATGTCGGAGATCGGAATCCCGAAGAAACGAACCGACTGAACCACAAGGTCAAGAGGACTCTTGATAATACCTCCGAAGTTATCGTCTGTTACGGTACCAGTAGTCGCTTCATAGAAATGCGTGCTTCGCAGCAGGTTCTCTATTACGGGAAGAATTTTGTAATTGTTAGAGGCCAGTGTGTTGGCCATCTCGGCAACTATCGCGCTATCCAGTGCAACCAGTTCGGCCGTGGTGTGAGGAGCGTACACAAAGAAGCGATAGATCTTCCAGCATATGTTGCGTGCCGTTTCAGGCTTTGCATAGATGAGGTCAATTAGTTGTACCAGCTCATCAAGTGCACTTTCTTCGGTAGGATTTCCTCCGGCCATCAGCGCAGCATCTCCCTGAATTATAGCATTGCCAAATCTCGCACTGAATTGTTTTGGGTCGTTGTCGTGCGCAGACGCATTGGTCGCAGAGCCTTTGACTTTTCCGCGGGGCAAGTTGGTATCGGCATCAATGGTTGCATTGGTGATACCTTCGAAATCATCATTCACATCCCATCCCGAAAGTACACGCGCCGCTGCTTTTACATCCTGCTCGGTGTACATGATGTAATCACCAGGACCAGGCTGAGCGGGAAGCGCTCCCTCCAGGCCACGGCCGATGGTGTAGAGTTCGAGCAGCTCACGTCCGTAGTTTTCATTCACACTACCTTTTACGTTTTCGTTTCCATTCAGAAGACGAAGCATGGCATTGTCAATGCTTATCTTAACCGTGAGTGTTTTTATGTTGACGTCTGGATCGGCAGAAAGTCCATCCATGGCAAACAGCCTGAACAATGCGTTCTGAAAGTACAAGGAACGGCTATTGCCGACTGTTGAAGTGATCGTTGTAAAATGTGAGTGCAGAAAGAATACAAGTCGTTCGCGGGCAGAGTATGCAAGCGACAGACTCGGAGATACTCCTGCGCTCAGCATCTGCCCGATAAACCAACGTTTAAAGAGGTCATCGAGGTTTTCGCTGTTTGCATCTGTTGGTTTTGATTCAACCCATGTTGATCCTGTCTTCGGATCAATTGGAAGGGGTGCATCGGGAAGCGTTTGATGAAAAAGCGCGTTGATTGCCTGTGCTGGCGTCAACGCTGCAAATGAATCGATCTGAGCCTTCGTTGCGCCAAAGGTCGCCCGGCGCAGCAAGTGTGCAGCTCTCTTCAATCCAAGCGCGCCTGTGAATTCCGGTAATGGCATAATTCAAGTAGGTTTCGAGAGTCAATTAATCCTTCTAACTTCACTTTTATATGAAAACAGGGACGAAACGACAAATAGAACGATAACCTGAAAGGATACTCTTTCAGGAAATCGGCTTATTAGTCCCTGCCTATATAAACTGAACGCGAATGAAGATTATTGAATGTCCTCGAGACGCCATGCAGGGTATCGATGAATTCATGCCAACTGAGAATAAAATAAGGTACATCAATCAACTTCTGAAAGTTGGATTCGACACAATCGATTTTGGGAGCTTTGTATCGCCAAAAGTCATTCCCCAAATGAAAGATACGTCGACGGTTTACCGCGGACTTGAGTTAAATAGTACGCGATCAAAACTCCTCGCCATTGTTGCGAACCAGCGGGGGGCGCGAGATGCTTCTCTATTCGAGAAAATTGATTACCTCGGATTTCCCCTGTCCATTTCTGAGACATTTCAACGTCGTAACACTAACATGTCGATTGATGAAGCGGTCAAAGAACTCGATGTGATCAAATCCATTTGTGTTCAATCCTCAAAGAAGCTGGTCGTGTATATCAGTATGGGTTTTGGAAATCCTTATGGTGATCCCTACGGCGTGAACACTGTTTCATCATTCGTGAAAAGCATGATCGATCTCGGTGCAGATGTACTGTCAATTGCAGATACAGTAGGCGTGGCGTCGGCAAAAGAGGTATCAGAACTCTTCGGCGCACTAATTCCTCAATTCCCTCACATCGAAATCGGTGTGCATTTGCATGCCAGGTCCCAGGATGCACACGACAAGGTGCTTGCAGCCTACAACGCGGGATGCAGACGCATCGATGGAGCTTTGAAAGGATATGGCGGTTGCCCGATGGCGAACGACAGTCTGGTTGGAAACATTCCTACCGAATTGCTGATTGCGGCGCTGGATTCGATAGGTGCACCTGTAACTCTCGACCGCACGGCGTTGCAGCATGCACTTGCCTGCGCTTCGGCGACGTTTCCAGCACAACACCTGTAGAAAATTTCAACATTCATTTCCAGGACATACTTTTGATAAAACTTTTTAGGCTATGTCTCGCGCATTGATGACGGCGTGCGCTGTTCTGCTGGTAACAGCAGCTTTTTCACAGAACGCCAAGGAATTGACTCAGAAGGGCAAGGACCTGTACGAGAAACGGGAATATGTTGAATCTCTTCTTCACCTGAATAAGGCGCTGGAGGCAGATCCCAACTTTGCGGCTGCTTACTACATACGCGGCAACATCAAAGACAATTTTCAGGATCTTCACGGTGCAATGAAGGACTACAGCACTGCTATCGAAAAGAATGCAAAGTTTACTGATGCGTTCTTTGCCCGCGGCAATGTTAAAATGAAACTGCAGGATTACTATGGCGCTATTTCAGACTATACTGCCTGCATTGGACTTAACGAAAATAACATCGACGCGTATTTCAACCGCGGTAAAGCGAAGCAATTCCTACAGGCTTATGAAGACGCAATCAACGACTGCTCAAAGATTATTCAGCTGAATCCTAAAAACCAGGATGCCTATTTCCTCCGGGGAACTCTCCGACTGGAGTTTGGCGACACAAAGAACGGTTGTCTTGATCTAAGCAAAGCGGGCGAGCTTGGTGATCTTCATGCCTATGAGGTGATTAAAGATCGTTGCAATCAGAAAGGCGAGGAAGCCAATTGATCTGCGTTAGCCGGCGATTTGATACATCCTTCCTGGCGCAGCATTCACCACTGACTTAAGTTCCAGGTTCAACAGGAGCGTGGCCATCCGCGCGATGGGCAGTGCCGTACGCCAGCTAAGCTCATCGATATGCAATGCTTTCCCGGCACCTTCGAGACAATGTACAATCAATTGCTCGTCTGCATCCAGCTCCACCGTTATGGATCTCCTTGTCGCTGCGGGAGCAGATGTTCCTTCATCCCAGTTCATAATTCGCTCCAGGTCTTGTGCTGAACTGATAAGATGTGCGCGGTTTGATTTAATGAGGTTATTGCATCCCACTGAAAAGCTTTTATTCACGTCGCCGGGATAGGCCATTACTTCTCTGTCGTAGCTGTTCGCAATATCAGCAGTGATCAAAGCGCCTCCGCGCTCGGCCGCCTCTACAACAACCAGTACATCTATGAGTCCGGCAATGATTCGGTTACGGGCGGGAAAATTATGTGCGTCCGGTTTTGTCGCAAAAGGATTTTCAGTAAGGATCCCGCCACGTTCCTGCATTAGTCCTACGGTTGTCCTATGCGCGTACGGATAAATGATATCTATTCCACTGCCCATCACCCCAACGGTCTGCAAGTTATATCGCAACGCTTCCTGATGTGCATGAATGTCAATTCCATAGGCAAGGCCACTAACAATCAATGGCTGATAATGCGACAGACCCTCAATCAGCATTGTCGTACAGCGCCGCCCATAGTCGGTGCATTTGCGCGTACCGACTATGCCAATGCTCCGGGTCGTTTCAAAATTCAGATTACCTTTTGCATATAACAGGGTAGGTGAGTCGGGTGCATGCTTTAATCTTGCAGGGTAGCGATCATCATTGTAAAAGATCAACTCCACAGATTGCTGTTCAGCTTTGCGTATTTCCTTTTCGGCAGCCTTAAAAGCCTGCGAACCTGAGAAGCCCTGAACAGTAGATCTGCCAATACCAGGAACCCGTAGCAATCTCCCTCGTGGTATACGAAAAACCTGCTCAGCCGATCCGCAATAGGCAATGAGTTGTCGAATTGTGTAGTCACCCAGACCGGGAATAAAATGCAGCGCCAAAAGCGCTAGTCGCTCTTGATCCATAACATGATAGCTAACGTGCGCGGCAAAAACCGCCGCAGATAAAAAAGGGGATCAAACGTCCCCATAATACTTAAACAACATTGACTTCTAACCGCGTAACAGACATAACGCCTGCGCTACCGGCCAGTCAGATCTTCTCGCGTAACTCAACCAGAAATCCGCGAACGCGCTTCAATGAGTCGATGCATTCCATCTTATCGCGAACAGCCTGAGAGTCGTTCCGTAGCATGTCTTTTGCACCTTGCAATGTGAAGCCTTTTTCTTTCACCAGGTGAAAGATCGTCCTTACATGATCGATGTCTTCTTTGGTAAACTGACGATTGCCCTTCCTGTTCTTCTTGGGCTTGATGAGATCAAACTCCGATTCCCAAAAGCGAATCAATGAAGGAGCAACATTAAACATCTCGGAAACCTCGCCTATGGAGTAATAAAGTTTCTCGATTTCTTTTTCCTTGTAAGCCATCTTATTGAGCAAGGTAACTAATTAAACCATTCTCGGCAATGTGGATCCGGGTTTCAGGAAAATCTTTTTTGGTGAGCTCCTGTATCTTCTTAACCACCTGATTCATAGGGTCTATCCTGACACCAGTTGCATAAGTCTGGTAAGTAGAAATGATCTTCCCCTGATAGAATTTTCCTCTCTTGTCGGTATACACTTTAATGATGGGTGCGATGCCATTTACACCGTTTACGCTGATGCCTCGGTACGTACAAAAATTGCCCATGCTATAGGTAATGAATCTGTCTTTATAGACCTCAATAGCCCGTGTAACATGTGGACCATGCCCGAACACGATATCAGCACCGGCATCGATCAGCGTATGCGCAAATGCATAAACATCACCGCGGTCTTCGCCGTGAAAGATTTCATGGGTGCGTGGCACGTTCTGATACTGAGCGCCTTCAGCGCCACCATGGAAGGAGACGATGATAATATCAACGAGGGAATCCAGCTGTGCCACGAGCGCCTTTGCTCCTTCAATATCATTTAATTGGACGCATCCGCTGTTGGGAGCAAACGCCACCAGTCCGTATTTAACGCTGTCTTTTTCAAACACCGTAAACTTCTGGGCCTGCTGCCCCGCATGTTTTATACCCACAGAATCCAGCGTTCTCATGGAGCTCTGCCGTCCGGCTTCTCCAAAATCGCCGGCGTGATTGTTGGCAAGACTCATCATGTCAAAACCAGCACGAGTGAGATTGTCCACATAACGTGTTGGTGTACGGAAAACATAACACACCTTGGGATCTTTACAGGTCTTTGGCGTACCTCCCGAATTTAGCAGTGTACCTTCGAGATTACCAAACGTCATATCAGCGTCGGTGAGAACAGCCTCCACGTCGCGAAGCAAATGCCTTCCGTTTTCGGGCGGGAGTTTGTCTTCCGGATAGGTCGTTCCCATCATGATGTCTCCAACACCGATAATCGAGACAGTATCAGCGACGTTGCGGGCGGAATCAAGGGGAACACTCGCGATGGGAGCGATTATAGAATCCTTTTTTGAAGGATCTTGCGCCTGGATCGCTAAAACGTTGAAAGTCAGCCAAACTAACGCGGTGATTTTTACAATCTTCATTGTGGGCATTGATTTGGTGCAAATAAAGCAGGGATTCTTTTAGTGCGCAAAGGAAACACGATGTGCAGCCCACTTAAAGACCTTCATCCAAAACAGAATTCGTTCCCGCAACAGGAAGGCATTCAGCACGTTAAAATTTCAGAAAGTCTAGTCCAGAGGTTGACTCTGAGTCTGTGCAATCTCGATAAGCCTCTCGTATTCGCTATTGCTCAGATCGCGCTGAAAGAAATTGATAGGATTTACGTGCTTGCTATTCACAAGCACTTCATAGTGAAGATGCGCCGACTGCGAGGTTCCTGTGCTGCCCACGTATCCAATTACCTGTCCGCGTTTAACGCGGTCGCCTTCACTCACGATGAACTTGGATAAGTGAGCGTATCTGGTCTCATACCCGTGTCCATGATCTATATAGATTACCTTTCCGTATGAACTCGAACGATGCGCTGTTAAAATCACGCCATCGCCAGTGGCATACACCGGAGTACCCTTCGGGGCTGAGAAGTCCAGACCATTGTGGTCTTTCATTACATTGAAAATGGGATGCATTCGTGGCCCGTATGTCATGAACAGCTGATTGAGCTGCTTATTATTGATAGGCTGAATCGCAGGTCGTGATGACCACATTCTGATACGCTCATTCAATAGTTCATTAAGCTCCTCATAAGACTGCTCTTCAACGGTGAGCCTGCTTTGAAGTTTGTCAAGTGTGGAATAATCGACAACCAGGTTTGGTGCTTCACGTAGGGCGTCGCGATCGAACCGTTCACTACCACCTGAACCGCTGCTTCTTATTTCAGGCGACAATGGATCAGTATCCAGCACTACGCGATAATTGTGATCATCACGATCGATAAGTTTTTCCAGTGAAACCGATGACTTTTCAATTCGTTCTTCTACAATCTCCATCTCTGCTTTCAGCCGGAGATTCTCCTTCAATAGGATTTGATCTTCGACAGGACCAAAATGTAAAATGAACTGCGTATAGAACGCATACGTGAGATAAACTGTCAGTGCTGCGAAAATGACCTTGCGAAGTCGCGTTCTTCCATTTGGACGATATGACGCACGAGCCGGGTTTGCTGTAAGTTTGCTCATAAAGATCAGTCAAGTGATTGGTTTTGAGCTGCAGCGTGCGACAGAACGGCGCTGTACTGAGAAGAGGAAAGCCCCTCAAGCAGATAATTGACAGGATCAACTGCCTCGCCATTCTTGATTACTTCGTAATGCAAATGTGGTGCAACGGAGCCGCCACTGTTTCCAGATGAACCGATTACCTTTCCCTTGTATACACGCTGGCCACGACGAACATCAACGGCATCAAGATGTGCGTAACGGGTAACATATCCGTTACCATGATCGATTTCAATATAGTTACCGTAGCCTGCCGCCAGCGAAGTCTTTTTGACTGTGATTACTCTGCCCGGAGCAGTAGCAAATACAGCCGATCCCCTTGGGGCTGCGAAATCAACTCCCGGGTGATTGTACATTCCCTTGTGAAAGGGATTGATTCTTTCACCAAATCCCGACACCAGCAAGTCGATCTGTGTGTTGTCAACTGGCTGTATAGTAGGTATAGATTGTAGTGTTTCGATTTTTTCACGCGAGATGTGAAGTGTCGCGCCAAACTCAGCGTTAGTGCGGGCCGAGTGAGCAACCAGTTCAGTAGCTCTCCTGTCAACTGAACCAATTATAGAACGAAAGTCACCAGCACTGGCAAGTAGTACCCGCTCCTTATCGATTGTAGACTGTGATATAGTCCCTGGAGCCGTGTCAAATAATTTTGTGTGCAGGGTCTTGTCTATTTTAAGGAGCCGGGTCAGCGTTTGCTCGATGCCGTCAAGACGCCGTTCAAGGGTTGGCTGATGGTACGAAAGCAGCGCATTCTCTGCTCGCATTTTTTTTGTTGTTTCTGAATCGAATGCGAGATCGTGGATCACAATCAGGGCAGTTGCCAGCAAAATTGCAGTGCAAAATGCATTCACCAGAAACTTTATCCCGCGCGTCATTTGTCGCCCCGTCGGATAACGAAGATACGTTCCTGGGTTAAAGTGATACTTGAAGAAATGCATTTAAAATTGAGTCATTACAAGCTTATACATCAATTCTCAGGCCTCAAAAAAAACCGCAACCGAGCAACAAATCTCTGTGAACTGCTCTTAATTTTGTGCCTTGCCTTTTCAGCGCAAGCTAAAGGTAATAAAAACCACTAACTAAGCTAGTAAGCTGTTTAATATCAAGAGGATGGATTCTGCGTCGGTAAGACAAAAATTTCTGGATTTTTTCGCAAGCAAGGGTCACACGATAGTCCCTTCAGCACCTTTGGTGTTGAAAAATGATCCCACATTG
The DNA here is from genome assembly GCF_037203685.1 of Chryseolinea sp. T2. Classification (NCBI taxonomy): domain Bacteria; kingdom Pseudomonadati; phylum Bacteroidota; class Cytophagia; order Cytophagales; family Fulvivirgaceae; genus Chryseolinea; species Chryseolinea sp. T2. The sequence goes on along the minus strand of NZ_JBBCAU010000014.1, from coordinate 58,394 downwards.
TTGTTTACCAACTCAGGGATGGTGCAGTTCAAGGACAATTTCCTTGGCAACGCCAAACCTGTAAGCGCCCGCGTCGCGGACACTCAAAAATGTCTCCGCGTTTCAGGGAAGCACAACGATCTGGAGGAAGTCGGAATCGATACGTACCACCATACAATGTTCGAAATGTTGGGGAACTGGTCGTTCGGTGACTACTTTAAAAAAGAGGCAATCGAGTGGGCGTGGGAGCTTCTTACAGAGGTTTACAAATTGCCAAAAGACCGCCTTTACGTAAGCGTATTTAAAGGAGACGATGACGACAACCTTCCGTTCGATCAGGAAGCGTACGATCTATGGAAGTCTTTCGTGGCGGAAGACCGCATCATCAGGGGGAATAAAAAAGACAACTTCTGGGAAATGGCAGACCTCGGCCCATGCGGCCCATGCTCGGAGATTCACGTTGATCTTCGGCACGATGACGAGCGTAAGCGCACTCCAGGCCGAGACCTGGTCAATAATGACGATCCGCAAGTAATTGAGATCTGGAACCTGGTGTTCATGGAGTTCGAACGCTACTGGAATCCGGCAAAAGGCGGATCCTCAGAGATGCTTAAGTTTGACCTGGAGTACAAAGGTGCTGACAAAAAACAGGCTCGTGAAAAGTTGCGCTCAGCCCTCACGTTGCTCAAGCCACTTCCAAACAAAAATGTGGATACAGGCATGGGGTTCGAGCGACTCTGTCGCGCGATTAATCTGGTGGCCTCAAACTACGACACGGATGTTTTCACGCCTCTGATCCACTTCATTTCCGACAGGAGCGGGTTCCTATATCAATCCTCGTCGGCGGATGCTCATAAGCAACCCTCCAGCGAGAAGACTGACGTTGCCATGCGCGTAATTGCCGATCACATTCGCGCGGTTTCATTCGCTATCTCAGACGGTCAGCTACCATCAAACACAGGAGCAGGCTATGTAATCCGCCGGATTCTGCGACGTGCTGTTCGATATTATTATTCGTTCCTTAATATTAAGGAGCCTTTCCTCTTTACTCTTTGCCCTGTTCTTGCAAAACAATTGAAAGACGTTTTCCCGGAGCTATATAATCAGGAAGACTATGTTTCGAAGGTGATAAGAGAAGAGGAGCTATCATTTCTACGCACCCTGGATAAAGGACTTAAGCGTATTGAAATTCTTGAGTCAGAGCTCAAAGGCAAGGAACTTGGTGGGACATTAGTGTTCGAGTTGTATGATACATTCGGATTCCCGCTCGATCTCACTTCGCTGATTGCCAGGGAGCGTGGCTTCGACGTCGACGAAGATGGCTTCCGTGTGGAGATGGAAAAACAAAAAAGCCGTTCCAAAGCTGATGCGGCAAAAGAGACTGGCGACTGGGTACAGATCGGCGACGATCAAAAAACAAGCTTCATTGGATATGATAACCTCGAATCCGAGGTACGCATTCTCAAATACCGCAAGCTCAAACAAAAAAATAAAGAACTATACCAGCTCGTTTTTGATAAGACACCTTTCTACGCCGAAAGTGGAGGACAGGTTGGAGATACGGGATACATTGAAAACTCAAATGAGAAAATTGTTATCACCGATACCCGTAAGGAGAATGAACTGATCGTTCATATTGCAGATGCGTTGCCGGAGAACCTGCGCGCAACTTTCTACGCCGTCGTCGACAAACAAAAACGACAGCTCAGTGCTGACAACCACTCTGCGACCCACCTGCTTCATGCAGCCTTGCGTCAGGTGCTGGGTAAGCATGTTGAGCAGAAAGGATCTCTCGTGAATGATAAGCTCCTGCGCTTCGACTTCTCTCATTTTGCCGCCATGACCGACGAAGAAATCCGTCGCGTTGAAGATATCGTAAATGTTAAAGTGCGGGAGAATGTTAAACTGGACGAAAGAAGAAATGTTCCTATTGCCGATGCGAAGAAGCTTGGTGCAATGGCGCTGTTCGGTGAAAAATACGGCGACTTCGTAAGGGTGATCACCTTCGATCCATCTTTCTCCGTCGAGTTGTGCGGAGGTACGCACGTTGCGGCAACCGGTCAGATAGGTCTTTTTAAGATCGTGTCGGAAAGCTCTGTTGCTGCCGGTGTGCGACGCATAGAAGCGATCACTGCGACTGAAGCCGACAAATATGTTCGCGAGACTTCGGAACTGGTAGAAACACTAAGAACGCTTCTGAAGAATCCAAAGGATCTTGTTGCTACAACGAAAGCCCTACTGGAAGAAAGGAGTGCGCTGGAGAAAAAGGTTGAGGCTTTCCATCAGGAACAGGCCAACGCCATTAAAGACAACCTTGCAGCGCGCGCTAAGAAGCACAACGGCTACAGTGTGATCATTGAGAAAGTCACTGTGCCGGATGCAGACTCATTAAAGAATATCGCCTATGGTTTGCGCAATCAGTTCGACGACCTGGTGATGGTGCTTGCTGCTAATATCGACAGCAAACCTCAGGTAGCGGTGATGATCGGCGCGTCAGTTGCCGAACAGAAAGTGTTTCACGCCGGCAACATGGTGAAAGAACTTGCCCGTGAAATCGACGGTGGAGGAGGGGGCCAACCTTTCTTTGCAACTGCAGGCGGAAAGAAGCTCGAAGGCCTGGATGCTGTACTGGAAAAGGCGAGGGCGATAATAATTAAGAATTAAGAGTTAAGAATTAAGAATTAGCTATCAGCCTTGCGGCTGACGAATTCGCGACCAAAGTCGCGGCCATATATGGCGGGTAGCCGATAGCTAATTCTTAACTCATAGGTCTTAATTTCTCCTTTCCTTATCAAACTTGAGAATACCACGAATAACCCTATCTTTCCAGATATTTTTTGTTTATGGAGAAGGCGGTCAGAGATAAATACACAGCAGTCATCGGATTGGAGGTGCACGCGCAGCTGCTGACTAAAAGCAAAATCTATAACAGCGATTCTGCAGAATATGGCAGCCTTCCCAATACAAACGTTGGCGTTATAACCCTTGCTCATCCCGGTACATTGCCGAGATTAAACAGGAAGGTGGTCGAATACGCAATTAAGATGGGATTGGCTTGTCATTCGAAGATCAGTCGGTTTAACATCTTCGATCGCAAAAACTATTTCTATCCCGACCTTCCGAAGGGCTATCAGATCACGCAGGACCGCACACCTATCTGCATTGGTGGTTATATCACTATTGACAATAAGGAAGGAAGCAGGAACGTAGAATTGCATCGCATTCATATTGAAGAGGATGCCGGCAAGTCAATTCACCTTGCAACTGAGACAGATACTCTGGTTGATTTCAATCGCGCAGGTGTTGCGTTGATTGAAATAGTAAGTCAGCCGGACATCAAGACTTCTGAAGAAGCATATGCTTATCTAACCGAGGTGCGAAAGCTGGTGAGGTACCTGGACATCTGCGACGGAAATATGGAAGAAGGTTCGTTGCGCTGTGATGCCAACATATCGATCATGCCTGTCGGGTCGAGGGTGTTTGGAAAGAAAGTCGAGGTGAAGAATATGAACTCGATCCGGAACGTCCAGCGCGCCATTGACCATGAGATCGAGCGTCAGATCATCGAAACTGAAAAAGGTAATGTGATCTTTTCAGAGACAAGAACATTCGACGCTAACACCGGTCTTACGTATGGGATGCGGACCAAAGAAGAACTGAACGACTACAGATATTTTCCTGATCCCGACTTAAGTCCTATGGTCGTATCAGAAAAGTGGCTGGCTGATATAGGGGCGTCAATGCCTGCATTGCCAAGGGATCTTTACAATAAGTATGTCACGGAATACAAATTGTCATCGTATGATGCACATGTGTTGACGGACACTAAGGACGTGGCGATGTACTTCGAGAAGGTTTGTGCACTCACTAAAAATTATAAGGCTGCATCCAACTGGGTAATGGGGCCAGTGAAATCTTATCTTAATGATCTGTCGTTGACAGCTGATGAATTTCCAGTCTCGCCCGCGCTGCTTGCCGAGTTGATGAATCTCGTTGAAGCAGGCAAGATCAGTTTTTCACAGGCATCACAGCGTGTATTTCCAGGGTTGCTTAAGAACCCGTCGAAATCAGCGCTCGATGTGGCGCAGGGCCTTAATGTCATTCAGGACAGCAGCGAAGATTCAATGCTGCCAATAATTGATCAGATCCTGAAAGAATTTCCATTGAAAGTGGAGGAGTATAAAAGCGGGAAAAAGGGAATCGTTGGAATGTTCATGGGTGAACTCATGAAGCGCAGTAAGGGGAAGGCGGATCCTAAAGTCGCCAATGCCTTAATCACCAAAAAGCTTGAGGAAGTATGATTGGGAGTGAACCTGTGTCGCTCGTAAACAATTGAAATATGCGTAATAAGATTAGTTTATACTTTGTTGTTTTTGCCTTCTGCCTGTCGTGCTCGTTTTCGACGAAGGACAATTCGGTTAACACCGAATCGTCGGATGCGGCTGCACTGCCATGGACCGTCACTGTTAAAGGCAAAGTAGGGTTCCCCGAGCAGGGCGGACAAATCATTATACAAGAGATGCGGAACGGGGGAGGTGGCTGGTCGGACACGATCAAGCTTCGCAGCAACTATACTTATTCCAAGAAAGTATCACTTACGCAGCCTGGTTATTACAAGATCAATTTCTTCAATAAGCAGATGGTCGACTTTATACTTTATAAGAGTAACATCGAGGTGAATGCAGATGGAAACAATCCGAATGGCTTTGCCGAAGTAAAGGATTCGCCGGAAATTGATCTTATCCGAAAGGTTCAACAGATTAAGTCGGACGCAGAGTCATCACCTGCGATAGCAAAGCTTAATGAAGAATTTGTGGCGGCGTCAAATGCCCATGATCAACAAAAGATGCTTGCTCTTCAACAACAATACTTTGCAGAGATTAAAACAAGCAACGACAAAATTGCCGAACTGCTAAAACAATCGCCGCCTTCGCTTGGAGTAATTAATATGCTGACGAGCGGTGTGTTGGATCGCGATGCTTATTTTGATACTTATCTCGCTGTATCTCAAAAGTTGGAGAAGGAATGGGCCAGCTACGATCATGCTAAGGAGTTCATTAAGACGGTGAATTCTATGAAGTCGATTGCCATTGGACAACCTGCCCCGGAAATTGCTTTACCCGATACTACCGGGCAGATCGTAAAACTCTCTTCCTTCAAAGGTAAATATGTCCTCGTTGACTTCTGGGCCAAGTGGTGTGGTCCATGCCGCCAGGAGAATCCAAACGTTGTTCGCGCGTTCAACAAATACAAGGACAAAGGATTCACTGTATTTGGTGTATCACTCGACAGATCTAAAGAGGACTGGCTTCAGGCGATTCGCAAGGATGGCCTTACCTGGACACACGTCTCTGATTTGAAATACTGGAACTCGGAGGCTGCGAAAACCTATAATATAAACGGCATTCCGTTCTCAGTATTATTGGACAAGAATGGAGTCATCATCGCGAAAAATCTTCGCGGACCAGCGCTTGAAAAGAAGCTGGAAGAGGTTCTCAGATAAAATCGCGTAACGAATCTATGACAAGGCTACTCATACTATTGGCTGGTTCGGTATTGACCAGCTCGGTATTCCTGTTATCCTGTAAAAAAGGAGAGGAATCAGCCGCACCTGCGATCACATATGAGCTTGCAAATTTTCGAATCGAGTCAGAAGGTGGTTGCCGCGCCGACTCTTCCCGTTGTGCCAGTTATGAAGTAAGCTATCCAGTTTTCAAAGGATTGGATTCAACAGTTGTGAATGAATTGAGAAGACAAATTGACGCAAGCGTATCAATGGGTAATCCAGAGGCACAGGGAGAGAGCATGCAGACAATAGGGAAGAAGTTCGTGAGTGACTTTGATGACTTTAAAAAGGAAATGCCCGACTATGGCATGGGATGGTATTATGAGGCAGGCGTTAACGTGGAAGTATTGACCGATACACTGCTGTCGCTCTCTGTAACCGAGGAGTACTTTACGGGAGGAGCGCACGGTGGCCACGGCACCTACTACATCAACATCAACCCAAGGACTGGTAAGGAATTTACACTCGATAATTACTTTAAGCCGAATTACGAAGAGTCACTTAGAGACATAGGTGATCGCCTGTTTCGTCGTGCACATGAAATCGCTGATACCGCGTCATTGCAGGAGAACATGTTCGAATTTCCCGACGACCGTTTTGAGCTTAATCAAAACTACGGCTTCACAAAAGAAGGACTTGTTTTCTACTATAACAGTTACGAGATCGCAGCATATGCTGCTGGCCCAACGGAAGTATTGATATCCTACGATTCGCTGAAACCGTTTATCCGGCAATAGTTTTATTGGATCCTCATTGTATAAGAATCCAACGATGCTTCAGTGACTTGTTATCGCGTGTGAATCCGCTATCCCTTCTGCTACCGGATCAGAGGTTCAACTCTTGTATAAGTCGTTGGCTGTTTAAGGACTAACATTTAAGGTACCCTCCGTTTTTGTTGTGGCTATAGCAACTCAATTAAACGTGAAGGCCTTTACGCATCTCTCTGAATAAAGTTTTAGGCCGTTACCAGTATCACCTAAATGCATTAATAAGCGTCAGGGCTAATTGACGCAAATTCATGTCACGAACTACTGAGCTTTTTCTGGAAAAGAGAAGCTGTTTTGGAAATGGGTCTCGGATTGGGATGGTTGGTGCGCCGGGATCCACGAAATTAGGCTGTATTGAAGGTTTGGCGCTGTGGCCTGGCAATTGAAATAATCCAGGAAACAACGACGACCCCCATGATACTCCAGTTCTTCTTCCGCCAGATGTCCCTGAGTCAGAAAGTAAATTACCTTCAATCAAAAGGCGTTTCTCTGGGTAGCCGCATTAAGAATGGCCGCAAGCTTCACATCTACATGGTGAGAAATCTCTTTGTGGAAGTGGTTTATAAGAACGATGATGAACATGGATCAGCCGAGAAGGTGCACATTTTGAGTGGCCTTAAGAATCTGAACAGTTATCTCGAAAAGGAATTCAAGACATCGTTTTAATTCCTCTCTTTCGCGAAATCTTCTCGCCCGCACGAAGCACAAGCTTTAAGGCAAGCATTTAATTCGGATTAAGGCAAAAGCCCGTTGTGCAACCTCATCATGTACATGCCTGCAATTCAAAGACTTTAACAAATCCGTTGAGCATTGATACGGATGAGTTAATATGACATTATCAATGTCGATACGGGATATCAAATCAGCAAGGATTATCCTGTACCTCCCGGCGCATTCCTCTGTATCATAATCGCTATTTTGTCTAACATGCCCGCAGAGAGGTGTTGTTGCATTCCCGGGAATGGGAAATAATAACGTTGAAAATCATTTACGCGGACGCCAGTAGTTGATGAAGTCTCTGGTGCTCCCGGGCGTTGATCAGTCACATTCGCAGTTGTTCCTGTTTCAAAGAGCGGTGATGACGCTGCTGATGAATTTGTGTTGTTTGATTCCGGTGCATGCATTGTCATTTCGGAGGTGAACGTTACGGTGTTGAATGCTGCTTGTTCGAACGCTGGGTTGATTTCGGAGGTAAACGTTGAGTCGTTGATTGTCCCTTCTTCGGACTTTGTGTTTTCCCTGTTCTCCATTGCAGAGGTATTCAACGCATTAATTGCCTGTAACAAGTCCGTTGCCTTTGCCATCGTCGTTTGTAATTCATGCAGGCAATGGTTTAACGCTTTAGTCATATCCGACAGCTGTTGCTTTAACTGATTCGAATCGAATACCGGGGTATCGATAGTGCCGGCGGATGCGGGCGGCGTTTCAATGATGGTGGCCGGGCTGGTTAGGGATTTGACAGGTGCCGCGCCTTCCGAATTAATTTTCGGAAGTGACGGCCGGTAATCTTTCAAAGCCTGTGCAATCGCTTCTTCGTAGTCAGATGGATTTGCATAGATCGTGCGCAATGCATCGCCTCTTGCAGCTGTAAGCGCATTAGACGATTGCCTGGACTTTGCTAATGCGATATAGCGTTCTAGTTGCACGGGGTCGGATAATAGTTGCGCTGCCATCAACGATGCCACCTTGAATATGCAGCGGCAACGCATTTGCTTTGGCGAAGGCGGTTTGCTGCTTGGTGCAGGTTTTTTCGTAATGACGGTTTTGCCATTGTAATTTTTAAATACGAGGGTCTCGCCCAGCATGCCGGTGGCCTTCTGAGTAAGTGGGTTGTTGTTTCCTAGTGCCATGAGAGTGGTCCTTTAATTCGTTTCATTTTGTTTGTTTGATCAAGTCGATCGCTCCAGTTAATACCAGGAGAAGCGAAAGGTCACGACCTGATAAGACGAATTGTAATTTTTTCAATTGGGTCTTCGCCTGCGCTGCAGTTTCTGCGTTTGACGCTCAGGCGCCATTGCAGGAAGTGCCAGGCGGTATCGGCAGCAGTTAAAAAGGTCAACGGCACACTTATCGGACCAGGTGCATTTTTAGTGTCCACAATTTGCGCACGTCACGGGAGGAAGATCTTCCGTTGTTCAATGGAAAGCAGGCTGGCATCCAAAACTGATTTTGGAAATTTCAATCCGTCGCCGACAGCGAGAATAAAGGTCGATGCCGCCTCACAGCCACGAAGAGTGTACGATGAGTGTCGATTTAGTGAAGGATGAGTGTAGGATGATTCGGGGTCGCTCGTGTTGCGCAAACGTGTTGCGGGAGGAGTTGCAGGACGAAGTAGCAGAATCAAAGATAGATCTAAATCATGAATTCTTCAATTCCTGGCGCATGGTGTAAACGAAATCAGGGCAGGTGCTGATGCTGATTTCGAAGGACCAAAATGCTCACTGGTTTAGACTTCCAACTCGCGAGAAGATCTTCAGGAATACCCTTATTGAAATCCAACGCGGTTAATAGAATGTCCTTGTCTCCGTCACTGTCAACATCCTCAGCACTGATACGAAGCCATCGTCCTTCTCTCGCCAACGGCGTGGTATGCGGGACATATCCATTCTTTGTATTCTCGAAATAGATGAACCCCTGCTCCGGGGATTTGTCAAATTGAGGAAAAAAAGAGACAGCAGCAATATCCACATCACCATCCTTGTCAAAGTCATCAGCAACTGCTTCCGACGCCCCGTGCATATTGTAGAACCATGACTCTTTGAACTCGTTCTTTCCGTTGTTCAGATAAATGCGCACGCCATGGTAGGGCTTTAATACCATAGAGTAGTCAGCGTTGTCGCCGTTGGTATACAAGATGTCATCGTTACCGTCGCCATTAAAGTCGACTAGATCAAAGTAGCTTGATCCGTATACCGGAGGAAAAGTCAACAATGTTGTCTGTCGGAATTCGAGCCTTCCCTGATTCAGCAGGAGTATCAAACGTTCATCACCCTGCGACATCAGGGCCATGATATCAGGCATACCGTTGTTGTCGAAATCCCGAATAATAGTCTTGCGAGCACCCGGAAGGTTGACCAGTACACGGCGTTCGAAAGTGCCGTTCCCACGATTTCTAAACGCCGTTAGATTCCCGGTATAATTACCGAAAGAGCAGATAACATAGTCTGAAAGACCGTCGCCGTCAAGATCGGCTGAAGTCACATGCACAGGACGTTTAAGTGAATCAATCATAGTCGACTTTTCACCGTTTTGCATGTTCAGATGGATCAGTTTTCCCTTAGCCTGATCGTTAGGGTCCATGATCCCCATCAGAAGTACTGTAAGTTGATTGTCGTTCTCATTAAGGATCATCGAGGGCGGACTTTCCAGTGAAAAGGAATCTGTCGGTGAGAATTGAGTATTTAGCCGATACAACTTGCTTAGGCGGCTTCCTACTAAATAAGAACTATCGTCTTTTGCGGGCGAGGTGAATGTATGTAAAGGGAACGCACCAACGCGATATTTCTCGGGAGTAAACAGATCTAACGTCTGGTCTATACGTCCGTCATCAGAGACCGCCATGCTTTCAGGAGCATTCTTTTGATAGTAACGCTGTATCGCCTGCCATTGCTCCTCCGAAACCATCGACTGCGCGGGAAGGATCCTTAAGACTTCAGCCTGGTCTGCCTTCGAAAGCGTTGGCAGCTGAGAGATATCGCGCCCCATCCGGAACGACATCTGTGGCATCACAGAAGTTTCCCAGGTTTCTCTGGGAAGTAGTTTTGCATCGGGAAATGTATGACAGCTGCTGCAATACTGACGAGCAGTTTGCTCATCTTTTTCTTCCTGCGAAAGACAACTTGTAAGCAGGCCACAGATCATGACAATGAAGAACACTTCCCGGTAGCTCAAAATATCGGTGGCTAATGTTTAATCTTATGAGAGTATTGAAGACTGATTTGCGAACGAATCAGAACGAATTAGTGAAGCAGTAAGCGAGGATATTTGCTCCCATACGCAATGCTTCCTGGCGTTTCTCCTCAGGGTCATTGTGAATGCGCTGGTCTTCCCATCCGTTTCCGAGGTCGCACTCGTAAGAATAAAATACAACGAGACGTCCCTGGTAAATGAGACCCAGACCCTGTGACGGCTTGCCATCATGTTCATGTATCTTTGGCAGTCCCTTTGGGAAGTCAAATTTTTGATGATAGATAGGATGATCGAACGGTAAGTCTACAAATTCCAGCTCGGGAAATACCTTTTTCATTTCCAGGCGGACGAATTTATCGAGTCCGTAATTGTCGTCAATATGAAGAAATCCACCTGCGACGAGGTACTTTCTGAGATTGGCCGCTTCGGCATCACTAAAGACCACGTTGCCGTGACCCGTCATATACACGTAAGGATAGAGGAATAAGTCACGACTTCCGACTTCTACCACGTCTTCCTCGGTGTCCAGATTCGTTCCGTTCTCCGAATTTGAGAATTTTATCAGGTTCGGAAGTGCTGTCTTGTTGGCGTACCAATCGCCACCCCCAGCATACTTCAACTTCGCTATCCTCGGAAGAATCTGGGCATGGCCTGCTTGGATCAGGCACAAACATGTCAAGATTGTAATGAACCTTACACGCATTATTACATCCCTCTGTTTATCAAACCCCTAAAGTGGAAAAAAATTTCCTTTGTATTAAACCATTTGCAGAATCCGTGATCAAATAGCGGAAACCGCAAACTCCACCACCAATCCACTTGTCATGAACACGAAGTTCTTAAAACGCAGCAGCACGGGAATGATCCTCGCGATCTTTTTAATGCTGTCCTGTAAGGAGGAGGATCGCCTTACCTTGGGCGATACTCAGGAAATTACGGAGGAATCTGTAACTGATTCTTATTTCCTCGACCTCGACGACATGGCCACAGTAGCCATTGCAGCGCCTTCTGATAATCAGTACAGCGGAGGCCGTGTAGCGACGACAATCACCATCACGGACTCACGTTTTTGTGCCAATGCAGTCGTTACGATTACACCTGGTCCGAATTCAACACTCAGTTCACCGAACGGGGTGCTGACCGTGGATTTCGGCAGTGGATGTACTGACGCACGGGGTAATGTTCGCACTGGAAAGCTCATATTTACTTACAATAAGTGGCGATTTCAACCGGGCTCAACAATTATTACCACCACTAATAATTACACAATCAACGGCTGGAAGTTGGAAGGAACCCGGACACTTACCAATCTCAATTCGGATTCAGATGATGAAACCGTCGCCAGAAAATTTAGTGCTGTTCTTGAAAACGGAAAGGCAACCTTCGTGGATGGCACAACTGCCCTGCGCGAATCGGATATCACCTGGCAATGGAACCGCGCTACAAATGCAGCAGATGACTTCCTGACGATCCTGGAGACTAGTTCTGCCAGCGGGACCACCACAGACGGAAGCCTTTACGACGTGATGGTGTATGAGTCACTCATCTATAAGCGCAATTGCGGCATTGCCGTTAGCGGTATCAAGAAATACTCTGTGAACAAAAAGGAGATTACCATTGACTATGGAGATGGCAATTGCGACAAGTCAGTTGTGGTCACAGTGAACGGTACCTCCCGCAATTATACGATAAACTAAGGGGCCTTTTTGGCCTTGTTCGGAAATACATTTGTCCCCCGAAAAACCAAAATGGCCTCAAGCTGTTTTGGTTTTTTATTTTTGGCTAATTTTCCGCATGAAGCAATATCTCGACCTGATGCAGGACATACTGCACACAGGTACTTTCAAGAGCGACCGCACAGGAACTGGCACTTTATCGGTTTTTGGACGTCAGCTGCGGTTTGATCTCGCCGAAGGATTTCCCCTGGTGACAACCAAGAAACTTCACTTGCGCTCAATTATTTACGAGCTGCTATGGTTTCTAAACGGGGATACGAATATCAAGTATCTGAAAGACAACGGGGTGAGCATCTGGGACGAATGGGCTGATGAAAATGGGGAACTCGGGCCTGTGTACGGGCATCAATGGCGCAGCTGGCCAGCTCCTGACGGACGACATATAGATCAGATATCACAGGTTATGGCCCAAATTAAGGCTAAACCGGATTCCCGCCGGCATATAGTGAGTGCATGGAACCCCGCGGAGGTCGACAAGATGGCGCTGCCACCGTGCCATGCGTTGTTTCAGTTTTACGTTGCTGACGGTAAACTGTCGTGTCAACTCTATCAGCGAAGCGCCGATTACTTCCTTGGCGTGCCTTTCAATATTGCTTCCTACGCGCTGCTGACACAGATGGTAGCACAGCAATGTGATCTTCTGGCAGGTGAGTTCGTGTGGACGGGAGGTGATGTTCACATTTACAGCAATCACGTGGAGCAGGCTAAGCTCCAGCTTACGAGGACGCCTTATCCAATGCCCTCGGTACTCATAAAGCGCAAACCTGATGACCTTTTCAGTTACCGTTTCGAGGACTTTGAAATTGTGAACTACCAGGCGCATCCTTCGATCAAGGCGCCCATAGCCGTTTGATTTCTATTCCGGGACAAAGAATAGTGATCGCAGCTAATTTTTTTGCCCTATGTAGGGGCAGAGGTGTAACAATTATATCCTTTCATCGACAGATTCCGTATTCTAAAGCGATATGCCTGAAAAAAGCAGCGTTTTCGATATGATTGGCCCCGTCATGATCGGTCCTTCCAGTTCTCACACTGCAGGTGTAGTGCGTATTGGTCGCGCTGCGTTGAAAATACTTGGCGGTGTTCCCGACGAGGCGGAGATCACTTTCTATAATTCTTTCGCCCGTACTTATGAAGGGCACGGAAGTGATCGCGCGATAGTTGCCGGACTGCTCGATTTTAAAGCCGATGACCCGCGGATTAAAGAAGCGTTCGACCACGCCTCGAAGTCCGGACTGAAATATCACTTCAGATCTGTAGGAAATGCCTCTACGTTGCACCCAAACACGATTAAACTGCATCTTAAAAAGGGTGGGCGTGAGGTTGAGGTGATCGGCGAGAGCCGTGGCGGTGGCATGATCAATATTGCTGAGGTTGATGGCTTCAAGGCAGACTTTACGGCAAATCTTCACACCCTGATTATTACAGCAAGCGACGTGGCCGGAAGCGTAGGATTTATTGCAACGGTCCTGGCACACGACGAATGCAATATCGCGACCATGTCGGTGTCGCGAAAAGGCAAACACGACCTGGCTTGTTTGGTTATTGAAATGGATTCCGGCCTGAAGCCTGTAACATTAGCTTACCTGCAGAGTCTTAGCTGGGTCAAACAAATCGTTTACATACCCGATATCGATCGATGAACCTATGAAGAAAACAACTATATACGTTCTCGTCCTTATTGCGTTCGCTTCAAGCGTGGCGCTAGGGCAGCAAAGAGATTCCATTGCTGCTTCTGTGCCCACTGCCAGCGACGCCTGGACATTAAAACAATGCATTGACTATGCACTTGCCAATAGCCTTACCGTACAGCGAAGCACGTATGGTGTAGAATCGGCAGAAGTAGACTATCATCAGTCCAGAGCTAACCTGCTGCCCAATTTGAATGGAAGTATTTCTACCGGCTACAACTGGGGACGTTCCGTTAACCCGGTAACGAACCAGTTTACCACACAGGAGATCAATTTCATCAGTCCTGGTGCGCAGGCATCGTGGGTACTGTTCAACGGTATGCGTATACAAAACACGATCAAGCAGAACGATCGGGCACTACAGGCTTCAAAGTTTGACCTCGAAAAAGCCAAGAACGATCTTATGCTAAACGTGGCTTCTTTGTTTGTCAATGTTCAGTTCAATAAGGAACGTTTGCAGAACGCGCGCTATCAATTGAGTTCCAGCCAGCAGCAGTATGAGCGTACGAAGAAACAGGTAGCGGCGGGAGCGCTTCCAAAGGCCAATGAGCTTAACCTGGATGCACAGGTTGCAACTAACGAAGTAAACCTTGTGACCGCAGAGAATGCCCTGGCGCTTTCACTGCTGCAACTGAAGCAGGCTTTGCAACTGCCAGCGGCGACACCACTTGATATCGTGATGCCGGAAATTGGAATAGAGGACCTTGTTCTCGATCAGCAGCGCCAGGAGATTTACCTGGTAGCCAAAGAAACGCTTCCGGAAATAAAGAGTGCTACGTTGAAAACTGAGAGTGCCAACTATGGAGTCAAGGCGCAAAAAGGATCATTCTATCCCAGACTTAGCCTTAACGGTTCTGTAAACTCAAATTATTCAAGTGCGTCCGACAGACAACGGTTTGTTGCCGATGGAGGCGATCCTACCATTACGTATCCACAGATCGGTGTCGTCGGTGGACCAGGGGGTGCGCCAGTGTACACGACCGACCCAGTTTCTGCGCCATCAGGCTACTTTGTAGATGGATACGGCAGGAGAGACCAATTGCAGGATAACATATTCCGCCAGGTGAGTCTGTCTTTGACCATTCCTATTTTCAACAACCTCTCAACGCGTTCTTCCTACCAGCGCCAGGTGATCAACCGTCAATTGGCCGAGGTGTCTGCGAAAGAGATTGACAACACGCTCAGACAAAATGTAGAGACTTCGTATAACGATGCCGTTGCAGCATGGAAAACGTATAATTCATCGCTGCGTCAGGTAAGCGCCCGTGAGGAGGCATTTCGTATGACGAAACAACGTTTCGATATCGGTGCTACTCCTTATGTTGAATATCAGGTAGCTGAAAATGATCTCTTCCAGGCACGGACTGATCTCGCTCGTGCCAAGTACGACTTTATATTGAAAAAGAAAGTGCTCGATTTCTATCAGGGTAAACCAGTGGAATACTAACCTACACACACAATGTCCAAGCAGAAGAAAAAATCAAACAAACTCATTTACTACCTGATCGGCTTCATTGTCGTACTGCTAGCGTTTTTCGCGGTAGGTTCAGCGATGGGGTGGATCGGAAAACCGAAAGAAATCGAAGTAGAACTGGCGAAAGCCAAGCGAGTGACGATTATAGAAAAGGTAAGTGCATCTGGAACCGTGCAACCTGTTACCGAGGTTAAGATTGCGCCCGAAGTATCTGGTGAGATTATCGACCTGTTAATAGAAGAAGGTGATTCCGTGAAGAAGGGAGTGCCATTGGTTAAGATACGTCCGGATACCTGGCAAAGTCAGCTGGAACGTGCAGAGGCGAGTCTCAGCCAGCAACAAGCCAACCTGGAACAGGCAAGGGCAGGTCTGTCGCGATCCCAGGCTACGTTGATTCGTTCTGAAGCAGAATACAAACGAAATCAGAAGCTTTTTGATGAGAAAGTTATCTCAGATGCAGACTGGCAACTGGCCAAACAGAACTTCGAAGTGGCAAAGAATGATGTTTCATCTTCGGAACAGCAAGTGGAGGCAGCGAAGTTTATCATTCGCAGTTCTCAGGCATCGTTGAGTGAGGCGCGTGAACAGTTCCGGAAAACATCTGTCGTGGCGCCTATGGATGGCGTTGTATCGAAGCTTATCGTTAAGAATGGTGAACGCGTCGTTGGTACAGCAACCATGACAGGTACTGAAATGCTGCGCATTGCTGATCTTCATAAAATGGAGGTGCGCGTTGATGTGAATGAGAACGACATCGTTCGTGTTCATGTGGGTGATACTGCCGTAATCGATGTAGATGCCTATTCAACACAGAACAAAGAGTTCAAGGGTATCGTGACGCTGATTGCCAACACTGCAAAGGACAAGACTTCGACGGACGCTATCACTGAATTCGAAGTTCGTATTCTCATTTTGTCGTTTTCTTATGAGGACCTCGTGAAAGCTGGAAACAAGTTTCCGTTCCGGCCGGGTATGACGGCGAGCGTCGACATTTTAACGCAGCGTAAACCAAATGCGCTCTCAGTACCTCTTGCCGCGGTGACCACGCGTGATCCAAATGCGCCAGCAGAAGGAGAGGGGCCACCCAAGAATGGAAACAATAACAATAACAACAACAATCAGCAGAACAACGACAAGAAGCCGGCAAACGCCAAGGCAGATAAAACCGTCATTTTTGTAAACGAAAAAGGCACGGCAAAAATGATTGAAGTAAAAACAGGAATTAGCGATTACGATAACATCGAAATCGTATCCGGAATCAGCGACAGCACCGAAGTTGTGACGGGGCCGTTTTTGGCTGTATCCAAACGTTTGAAGGAAGGAGACAAGATTAAGAAGCTTGAAAAGAAGGAAGAGACGAAGAAGTAACAGCTGATATCTATCTCGACGAAGGATGATATCAATCTTTATATGGAAGGGCCCCGACGCATCAACGTCGGGGCTTTTTGTTTAGTTTTGTATCAAATTATTACGTTATGATACTGCATCCTTGGCACGAAGTCTCAGTTGGTGATCAGGCGCCCGAATTTGTGAATGGAATAATAGAGATTCCGAAAGGTTCACGGGCCAAGTACGAAATTGATAAAGCCAGCGGACTGGTAAAACTCGACCGCGTTTTGAGCGCGTCGATGTATTATCCATTGAATTATGGTTTTATTCCTCAGACATTGGGAGAAGATCACGATCCTCTCGATATCGTTGTGTTAACTTCTGTTACTGTTTTTCCTGGTTGTCTTATTCCATCTCGCGTCATCGGCGTAATGCGAATGATCGACAAAGGAGAAGCGGATGATAAGATCATCGCAGTGGCAGAGCAGGACGTCACCGTTAGCCACATTGAAGATGTCGACCATCTTCCAAACTATCTCCGCGAAGAGTTGAAGCACTTCTTCGAAAACTACAAGACACTCGAAAACAAGATCGTTGTCGTTGATGAGTTTCAATCCAAACAAAAGGCCATTGAAATCATCGAGCAAAGCATAGCTTTGTATAAAAGGACATACGGTGAGGATAGGGTTCGACGCGAAGCGCTTGTTTAATAACTTTACCGGCTTAGGAAACTACAGCCGGTTTGTTGTTCAGGCATTGCTTGAATTTGAACGCAATGAAAACCTGATCCTGTTTTCTCCAAAGACGGAAAAGCGGGATCATTCCGACATACGACCAATTGCCACTGCGCCTCAGGTCGAAATCGTAACGCCACCGGCACTATACCGTTGGACGAAAACGACTTCGCTGTGGCGCAGTTTTGGTATTGGAGGTTCCTCCCAGGCCGCTCAGCTCGATGTGTTTCATGGCCTTAGCCAGGAACTGCCGTCAGGTCTTCCATCGCGTGTTAAGAAAGTCGTTACTGTTCACGACCTGATTTTCCTTCGCTTCCCGGAATTGTATAGTCGAATCGATGCGCGGATTTATACGCATAAGGTGGCGAAGGCTTGTAAAGAGGCTGACGTAGTGGTTGCTATCAGTCAGCAAACAGCTCAGGACGTAATGTCTTTCCTGGGTACGCCTGAATCGAAGATCAAAGTTATTTATCAGGGCACGCATCCACAGTTTACAAGGCCCGTTGGTCTTGAACAGATCATCAGTACCAGAAGGAAGTGGTCGTTGCCCGACGAATACATATTGACTGTTGGGACCGTTGAGCCGCGCAAAAACATGTTAACTGCGGTGAGGGCACTGGCTAAACTTTCGTCTGATATAAGACCGTCGCTCGTGATCGTAGGACGGGAAACTGCGTATAAGCATACCGTTGCACAGGAGGCGGATGCACTTGGAGTATCTGATAAGGTGATCTTTCTGCACAAGGTTCCATTTGCTGATCTGCCAGCATTATACCAGGGAGCCACTCTTTTTGTATACCCATCACTATTCGAAGGCTTCGGGATACCAATCGTTGAAGCAATGCAGTCAGGCGTTCCGGTGGTAACCTCAACGGGCTCATGCTTCAGCGAAGCGGGAGGTCCCGGGACGCTATACGCGGACCCCACTGATGCCAGCGAACTAGCATCAAAAATGCTCCAGGTACTGGCGAATCCTTTGCAACGGACGTCGACGATAAATGAAGGTAAGGCGTACGTGAAAAGGTTTACACCTCAGAAGATCGCAGCCGACCTGATGGCCGTGTACCGAAGTTGATCTACCATGGACCTATGGTGGACCAACGGTGGACCTTTGGTGAGCGGCGTGAGAGTGGAGGACTAAGGCCCAATTCAAACTGAAGTCCAACTCTTCAGGTGCTGATAGACAATATGGATTGGCAATCCCATCACATTGAAGTAGCTGCCCTCGATCTTTTGAATCGCGATCATGCCTATCCAATCCTGCGCGCCGTAGGCACCCGCCTTATCGTAGGGCTTGTAATTGTCAACATAATGCTCAATCTCTTCGCGCGTCAGCGACTGGAAGGTCACCAAAGTGCTCTCATCGAATGATTCCTCACGTTCGCGTGAAATGATGCATACCCCTGTCATCACCAGATGTGTTCTTCCAGAAAGCGTTGTCAGCATCCTGATCGCCTCATTCCTGTCTGCTGGTTTATTGACAATGTTTTCATCAACGATTACAACCGTGTCTGCAGCGACGATCACTTCGTTCTTCATCGTTGGCCGAAAGTATTCCGCCTTCTTTTCAGCCAGGTATCTTGCTACCTGGTGAATAGGGAGTTCTTGCGGCCACGACTCATCAACGTCAGGTTTTTCAACTCTGAACTTAAAGCCCGCCTCGCTCATTAAATATTGCCGGCGTGGACTGCTGGATGCAAGTATCAAATTCATAAGATGATGGTATTGTGATTTAACGGCGTTCCACTTTCGTTGTTAATGTAACTTTCAGAAAGGCTCGACATGTGACGAGATAAACTCTTCATCAAGTATCGACGAGAACAAAAGACCAGCTATAACCTTAGGATAAAAGTACGTGGATTTCTGGGGAAGTGTATAGCCGCTCGCACATACCCGTTTTACGTCTTCAATGTCGACTTCATTGGTAATGATTGCTGCATGCGCTTTTCCTGTGTTAACCTGTTGTACGCAATCGGAGAAACTTCTGTCGAATGTTACGTTAGGGGAAGTACGCTGATCTTTACCCGGTATGCCAAGGACCTTTTCAATAATGAAGAAGTGAAGGACCGTGAGGTCAAGCCTCTTGATCATGTCGGGGAATCGCCAGTTCATGCTTTCGAATACTTCCGGCCTCAGTGTGATGCGATAACCCTTCTCCGGCAGAAGAAGTCCGAATGTCCACGGTTTCCCGGCAATAACGTCATTTAGATTGTCGATATCATCGATTTCGCGGATGTGAAAGTAGGCACCAAGCGTTCGCAGAAAATCTGTTTCATTCCAGGATGCCATGTTTTGGATCACACGGTGTGTCGGAAGAATTACGAGATCTTCGGCCTCTGTATTGGTAAAATACATCAGGTGATAATTGTAAGGTTCACGGCCCGTATGAGAAGGATTGGCCGCGCGTGATCTCTCCAGATATCGGAGCGACCCTTCGTACCGATGATGACCATCGGCCAGAATTATTTTCTTACCGGCCATGAACTGGATGAAGCGATTCACAATTTCATAGTCGTGGATAACGGCAATTACATCGCGAACTCCCTGGTAATCCTCCGTCTCACAAAGCGGATTGGCAATGGCAAGATCCATTAGCTTTTCGAGTTCGAAATCCGGATCTGTATATAGCCCATGCGTTGCACTTGCATGCAGCTTCGTCTTGTCCAGCAATTCGATGCGGTCATTGACGGCATTAGGAATCGTATTTTCATGTCGCAGGATCACACCGTCTTCCCAGGCGTGGGTGCGTACATGAGCGATAAACCCCTTGCGGCAATACTGACGCGACGAGCCATGCAACCTGAAGTACTGATAGTATACATAAATGCCATAGAGATGATCCTGCTTAAGAACGCCTCGCGCTTTCCAGCTGGCGAGGAGTTCTGCCGCACCGGCTGGCCCCATGTGTTCCGGAACGTTTAGATGAATACTGTTCAATGGATTGCGATATAACTGTTGCCTCTGTCGTGAAGACACGACATCGAAGAGAGGAGACACCAGCGAATCGATATCTTTATTCAGCTCGCGGCTGTATCGCCACGCACGTAAGGGAAGGATTTCAGCCATAGCCGTTCGCCATTTTAGGCGTGCGACTGCGAATGTAGGACTATTTTATGACCACCTTGGCGGTACGGTACTTATTTCCACTGAGCATTCTGAGAATGTAAAGCCCGGGAGCCGGCTGCTTCAACGTGATGCGCTGCACATCATCTTCAGTAAACTTATCATATGCAACGGACTGACCTGTGGAATTGAAAATGACCATTTCTTCAAATGAATCGGCAACTGTAAATGACCCACTGCTTGGATTAGGATAAACCCCAACTTCCGAGGCATCTTCTACGCCCGTAACTACCGTTCCTTTACCAAATACAGGGCGTATCATTAAGCTTCCGGCGATATCAGTGCTGGCCCCCCAGGTACCGTTGGTATTCACGAAGATCTGGTCGCCACTGTTGTTATTGTAGTCAAGCCCCACCTTCAACGTACCGCCTACTGGAGCTTTCCAGCCAATGTGGAAACGACGTTCGACAAGGAATGGCTCGGCAATCTTTATTCGCTGAAATATGTTTTCGCCTTTTCGTTGAATTGAAAAACTCGGAATGGTGTAAACGGCGACGCCCGGCAATCCATCCACATCTGTATAGATTGAAAAATCGACCGTAAGATTACTCGGCAACCCGTAGTCAGGTACATAAATGTCTATCGCTGTAAGCGTGTCGGCATCTACGGACAATAAGTCGAACGCAATGGCCGCACGGTTGCCTGCCTGGGTGAGCCCGGCCGCATATTCCGCAACGCCATCGTCATACGCATAGTATTTGCTTAATCGATATTTGGTATACGTAGTATCGTTAACACGGAAGTCGATTGGCAAATAGTTCATGTCGTAGTCGTGCGCAATACCACCTGTCTTTGGATCGAACGTATCACCCGTAAACAACCTTACCTTAAGTTTCAGATCGACCGAGTCGGCTGAAGGATCAAATTGTGCCGGATCGGAAGCATTTGGTACATACTCGAGATTAACGGTTCGCTTTTCCAGTGGAAAGATTATACCGCTCCCATCGTCGTTGATCGCTGAGGTGTCGTTGCCACCGAGATTCGACAAGTAGGTCTTAATGGGCACCCCATCGATGTAATTGACAAACGTTCCTTCTGTCAGGTATGCCAGATCTGTGTACTCGTTTAAGTTGTTGGAGACCTGAAACGAAGGCTTCTCAATCCCACTTGTGTTCAGGAAATGTTCGTAGGGTATCGATTGATATTTTCCAAACAAACTGGAAAGGACCGATGATATTGCCTGATCGGGGAAGTCGAGGTCGTCCGGATTTCGTCTCTTGTTGAGATAAACATAATCAACGTTCCATGTATCATATGGCCCCGACTGTCGGCCGTAGTTCCTGAACCGGAATTGAAATTCGTCATGAAAGTATTCTTCACCGCTTACCTGCAGGATGGTATCATAGAATTGCGTTCGATCAAATGATGAACGTGGCGTGATGGCCAATACCTGCTTCCAAGCACCAGACGAATTCTTGAATTCTACTCCGAGATAATCAGCTGCATCGGGTGGCTCGCCATTGCCCTGCCATTGATAGAAGAAACTCAGATAGACAGTGAGACGCTCAGCAATGGTGACAGATGATTCACCCAGCAGAATGGGTAAGGAGGTAAGTTCGTCTCGCATGCCGTTCACCAGGATCTGCGATTGATACGGTAAGAAAGCAGAATCCAATCCGTCAAAAGTAGCAACATTGATGGACGGGGCATTTATCGCGAGGCCGTCATTAAGCCATACCGCTTTTTTGCCCGCGGGCTCCCATAGCGAGTCTACAGGTAAATTAGAGTAGACACTTGTATCATTCATGAGTGCTCCTGAGAAGTCATCAAAGAAGGGGAGCGACTTTGCCGTGGCCTGAGTACGTGCACCTGGAGTGCGCTTCAATTGTTTGCCAGGAGAATTGGTAGATTGTGTTTTGGGAAGCTCAAACTTTTTTAATTGTGCGAGGGCACACGAATAGGACGCCAGTAGAAAAACAGCCGAAACGAACAGATATAGATGAAAGCGTTGCCCTGCGTACCGCACGAATTCAGTTATTCAGGTTCATTAGGATTATTCAGGTTCATTAGGATTGTCGTCGACATCGCCATCGACGGTCGTTCCGGGTTTGCCTATCCAGAGTTCAACGACATCACCCACCTTCATATTTTCACCGGCAGCAGGCTTTTGTTTGATTACAACGCCGCCTCCTGTGGTGTCACCCACGATGTGTACCTCGCCAAGGTTGTAATTGTATCCAAAGATGAGAAACTTAGCATCTTCCAACGACATCCCGACATACTCCGTAGGAGGCACACCACCAGGCCCGTCTTTACCGCTTCCATCCATAACAACCAGGTCGATCGTAGCACCCTTAGGTACCTGATCGCCCGCCTGAATGCGATTGCCGCGGTACTTCATCTCTTTTACAATGTTGAAAGGTCCGGGTACAAGCTCAATGCTTCCGCGCTTGAGTTCATTACTTCTAAGCACAGCGTCGGCGTTAACAACCGAGCCATCAACCAATGCGGGTACAGGTACCGTTGGAGGCGTGCTCCGGTTCACGGAAATAAAAATCTTTCGCCCTTCTTTAACCTTTGAGCCGGCCTGAGGGAATTGCTTCAATACGGTGTTGGGCGGCTGATCCGCAGAATATGCTGAATCGTTAACTTCGTATCTCAGATTGCGCTTCACCAGAAAATCTTCGAGCTTATTCACCTGCATGCCCTCGATGCTCGGAACCGTTATCACAATCCCGTGGTTCGTAGTGCTGGGGAGATACGCAAAGAAATACAGTACAAGCAGTATTAATAGCAGCCCGGCCGCCAGCAGAAAATGCATGATCAGGCCGCCGAGTGTATCTGTCTTGAATTTTCTTATGTCAAACTTCATATCCGTGGTCTTTCCGAGACCATTGTGGGCAAAAAATTATGAAAATTGCCAGGTCCCGGACCAGGCAAATATAAGCCATCAGAACTTCAGCGACGACTGAAAATCCCTTTCTATGCGTTTACTCCTGTCGTAACGCTCCTGAGCAAGGTTAAGCAGCTTTGTAATGAGATTCGGGAAGCTGATTCCGCGTTCCTTCCACATCATCGGGTACATGCTGGAGTTCGTAAAGCCAGGAATGGTATTGATCTCGTTGATGTAAACATTGCCCTTTTTGTCGAGAAACAGGTCCACGCGTGAGAAGTCTTCGCAATGCAATGCCTCGAAAGCTTTCTTCGATACTTTTCTGATCTTTTCAGCTGCAGCCTTCGTCAACTTCGCGGGCACGTCGATACGCACGGCCTCAGGATCTACATACTTCGCGTCGAAGGTGTAGAACTCGTAGGCCTTGCTGATCACAATTTCGCCAGGATACGATGCCTCGGCGGGCGAGTTGCCCAAAAGAGCACACTCTATCTCGCGCCCGGTAACGAACTGCTCTGCAAGCATCTCATCGTCGTACCGGAACGCTTCTTCAACTGCTTTCTTAAAATCCTTCCTGCTCTTCACTTTCGTTACTCCAACAGAAGAGCCAAGGCTGGCCGACTTCACCATAAACGGAAGGCCCAGCTTCTTGCTGATTGCATTAAAGCTGATCTTGTCCTTATCATCATAGCGGAAGGTGAGAAACTCTGTAACGGGAAGCCCTGCTTCCTTGAGCAGCCGCTTGGCCACAATCTTGTTCATTGACAATGCAGATCCCAGCACTCCTGTCCCAACCATTGGAAGGTCCATCGCCTTCAGCAACCCTTGAATGCTGCCATCTTCGCCATCCGTTCCATGGAGAACAGGAAAAACGATATCAACTGTTACACTCGCTCCGTCGTCAAGTTTGGTAAAAGAAGGCTTAGAAGGGTCAAGCACGAGCGCCACAGGACTGCCCGTCTCGATCTCTTTTGATACGGTGCTGGTCAGATACCATTTCCCTGACTTAGCGATGCCGATGGGAACTGCGTCGTATTTCTTCTTGTCTAAATATTCAAAGATGTTTCGGGCCGAATTTACTGATACGGCATGTTCGACTGATCTGCCCCCGTAAAGGATAGCTACCTTTTTCCTGCTGGCCATGAATTGGTTGTCTAAAATGACGCAAGATAATGAAATGATTCATTCTCCACAGACACCCGGCCAGTGATGAAAGCTGTCTGCCGATTTCAAGTGCTTCATCAGGGCGACTAGCAATGATCTTTACCGGATGATAAATCTGTCTATATACACCTTGCTGCTGCCGGTAGTTGCGCGGACATAGTAAAGGCCGGCACGTTGCGTCAGGTCGAACGTGTACGTTTGGTTAAGCACATTTTCCAACTGATAAGTTATCATTACACGTCCCATATTATCAATGATATCTATGCGCACTTCGTCCTTGTCAGGTAGATCAAATGTCACATTCAATGGTTCATTCACCGGGACAGTGGGATAGATTTCCATACCTCCGGTGATCAGCACAGGATTGTTCGAAAGAAAAAATTCTATGTTGTCAATGTACAGGTTGTTGCCCTGACCACTTCTGAAAACAAAGGCAATCCTTGCCGATGTAACCCCGGCAAGATCAGAGAGACTGACATTATTGTTTCTCGTCCAGTCGGAATCTGACGATGGCTTCCAGGATGTTTCGCTTGTTCGGCCCTTCGCCAGCGTACCTGAACCTGCTCTGAACAGAGTGTCCGTAAAAGTCAGTCCACAATCGCGCGAGGCAAGGATGTACAACATATCGCTGGCTCCCGAGCGCGACGCGTATGAATGGTCGTAGCGAAGGAGTCCGTCATTGATGTCTGTGAAGTCGAGCAAGGGGCTCACCAGCCAGGCCTGATCGCCCTCGGTACTGACAAATGCATTGGCTACAATGGCCGGATCATTGTTGACCGTTACGATTTCCCAACTCATATCGCCATTTGGATTTACAGCGACCCAGTTTCCAAAACTGCTGCTTTCAAAACGCTGGCGCGTGGGGAGCTCTTCAGTGGCCTCATCAAATACAGCTGTCATTTCGACTTCATTGTTACCAGGAAAGAAGTCGGGCACACCGTTGGGACTGGACAGCGTGATTTTAATCTGATTGGCGCCCGCGGTAAGGGTCACGAAATTGAGAGCAATATCGGCTGATGTATTTCCGGGAATGTCGAGGTTGTCGAATGTTTGCGCGTAACTGGTCCCGTTAACTACTGCGGTAATTGTAAGCTTATTTACCAGAGTGCCGGCATTAAAGATACGAACAACAGGGGCAACCTGACTTGTACACACTACTGGCGACGGCTGCAATATCTGTGACGCCACAACATCGGCAATAGGAGATGTGGTCAGTCCAATGTTGTCGACATACAAATTGTTTCCCCAGTCGTTAATTCCTACAAACGCAAGCTGAAGATTGCTTTGACCGATGTATTGCGACAGGTCCACGATTTCGGTTCTCCACTCACCCGACGATGCAGGTGAATAGGAGGAAGAGGTGGCACTTGCTGTAGAGAGTGCGCTACCGGATTTGTTGTATATGACCACGCCGTCTTCGAGAGTTGTGTTGCAGTTGGTTAGCAGGAGAACCTGTAGCGCATCAGTGCTGGAGCCATACTGCGCATAAGCCACATCAAATTTCAGCAATGCGGCGGGCGCCGAAGAGAGATCAAATGAGGGGCTGACAATAGCGTCAAGCTCTCCCACATGATCTTCGTAGTCGTAAAAATTCATTCGGGCTGCATTGCCATTCGGCGTAGACGTATTGAACAGTGCCCAGGTCAGATCCTGATCGGGGTTGGTAATGTCCCAGTTTGCAGGCATCGTGTTGAATGTCTCAAAAAACGGAAGTGAAATGCTGTTGGGCACATCGAAAGTGCGGGAAGCATTGTTGTTGGAAGATTGTCCATCAGCCACTCCGTTGGTCAGCAGAATTTCGATCGAGATGTTATGCGTGCCACTGGTAAATGAAACGTTTGAAAAAGTGATGTTGGCCGATTGGAGGTTTTCAAGCGCCGGAGAGAAATTGAAATCCCTTGTCTCTGCTATAGCACCGTCTTTACGTATACGCAGCCGCGCTGATGATACAACGTTGCTGCCATAATTGCGCACTTCAAACTGAGGACCGAAAGCTCCGGTACATTCACCAGTCGCTGGCCGAATGATTTCTTTCACGCCAAGGTCGTTGGCAATGGGAGAGGGATTATTTAATCCATGTGATGATGTAAGGCTGGCGCGCCGGGGGCTATTCGCAATTACAATATCCATACGTGCCACTTGTCCCTGCGTAAACAGGTTCATACAAGCGTCGTTGGTGTAGTCAAGGTAGTTCTGAAACATCGACGTAACGTCGCATGTAACACGGGGATGCGTAGGGCATCCGCCAGTGCTTCCTGCCTGATTGGGAGTATCATCAACGTAGTCCGTGCCAGTACATGCGTTATCATCATCGCCCCAGATGTGGTTCAAGCCGAAAAAATGTCCAACCTCATGAGTGGCAGTTCTTCCTTTGTTGTAAACGTTCTGGAGGATGAAGTTTCCATCGTCGGATGAGCCGAACGCATTATAAGCTATTACGACACCATCGGTGAGCCGGTTAGTTGATGAGTTCTCCAAGCCAGGGAGAGCGGATACAGGGAATTGAGAATATCCGAGGAAGTCGGTCAGTTTACAAACCCAGATGTTGAGATAGTCTTCGGAAGGCCAATAGCTAAGTGCTTTGAGCTGATAGTTGTCGTTCATCGTCCATGACGATTTCGTGCCCCTGGTGCGGACAATACCCGTAGTGGCCAGCCCCTCGGGGTCCTGCTTTGCCATGACAAATTCTACATCAAAAGCACCTGCCAGCGGAAGAAATTCGGAGGGAGTATTTCCTGCGTCGGCATTAAGGCGATTGTAGTCTTTGTTAAGGACCGACAGTTGGGATAATATTTGAGCATCGGGGATGTTCGTTCCGGAGCCAACGGCCTCACCGTTGTGAATTACGTGTACGACGACCGGAATCTGATAAGTAGCCTGCGTGCGTCCCTCGCGACGGAGCAAACGCTGAAGACGCTTTTGGTCAATCCATCGTTCAAAACCTTCCTTGCTTTCACGAAGTTGATTTTGCTGACGCAACTGTTTAACGTACTCAACAGTTCCACAACGATCCTGAGCGATCCCGCTCATACATATTAACACAACGCACAATGCCGAGAACAGAGCTTTCCGCACACCCAGGTATTGAAAAGTACAGTCTCAAATATAAGAAATAAATAAAGGCACAACAGATTGCTCTATCGTGCCTCTCTCTAACCACCAAACGTTTCTATTTCAGTTCTTTAAGCCATACAGTGGCGAACTCGCGGGCGGCATCCACCACTGGCTTTCCTGCCCGATAAGCCATTTTCCACTCGTCAGATTTCTTTTCGTAGGCAGGGTTGTTGAATTTCTTAAGGCCATATGCGTCGTGAACTGCGGCATTGTAGTCAACGTCTGCAGTAACCGCGAGGAATGTTTCAAGGCGTGTTTTAATCATCGACTGATAATTTTCAGGATATGTCTTTTGCCACGTTGCAAGATTGGTTTCATAAGTCTGCATGGCTGTCTGATGATTGAACTTTTCTCCTTCGGCCATATAGTTTAGCATTTCACTTTCAGGATTCTTGTAATCCTGTAACTGCTCATTGAACATCTTAATAACGTCTTTCATTGACTCCTGCATCTCGGCAGACAATCCCTTCATGCTCTTCTCAGTATCAGCGATCGATTTTTCTATCGTTGCAATCTGAGCCGCTTGTATTTCTTCCTTGGTGCGAGCAGGTGCTGGCGCTGCGGGCTTTTGCTGCTCGCGGGCTTGCTTATACGCATCCTGAAATTCAGGGGTGGTCACGTATGATTTGGCATAAGCCATTGCGTCATTGGCAACCGCTACGCGATCACCTGTTGCAATCTTTTTTGCAGCGGATGCTCCATAGGTATATACGTATCCTTCAATAAAGCTTTTGCGAATGTTCTCAGTTCCTCTTGCTTCGGAAATGCCCAGCTGACTCCAGAACTTGCCAGGCAGTGTAGCATAAGTGAATGAAAGATTGGCAACGCCTGCGGCAGCCAGGGCAACACCTGCGACGAGCATTGCAATGCGACCGTTAAGCTTGAGGTTAGATTTCATATCTCTGATGTTTTTTGAATGCAAACGCAACAGAAAGCATCAGGGATGTACGCGAAAAGTAGCATCACGTACGCTAAACGGAATTTGCGCGGAAGCGCAATCGTCTAGTGACAGATCGTCTAGTGATTGATTGGTGTGAGGTTGATTACTTCGATGGCCTTGATCTGCGGAACATCGCGCTTAATAGCGGCCTCAACTCCCGCCTTAAACGTCATCGTTGACATACTGCAATTACCGCAGGCGCCAACAAACTCCAGTCTAACAACATGATCGTCACTGATATCCTTTATCTGGACATCGCCACCGTCTGCCTTAAGGTAAGGACGGATTGAATCAAGAGAGGCTTCAACCTTTTGTGCCAGTTCCAGGGCTGTGTTGCTCATTGTATTTTTATTTCTACGCGTTGAGTCTGTGCAAAATTAGCATTTCTTATGGCAATCTGACGTGCCAGCGTCTTCATCACATCAATAAAAGCTTCGCTCATGGCTCCGGTCTTCATGACAGCCGGTAATCCGCTATCGCCACTCTCCCTTATGCCCTGAACGAGAGGGACATGGCCCAGCAAGGGAACACTGTACTTGTCGGCAAGAGCCTGACCTCCGCCGTTGCCAAAGATGTAATACTTATTCTCAGGCAACTCCTCCGGAGTAAACCACGCCATATTTTCAACCACTCCGAGGATCGGAACGTTTATTTGCGGTTGCCGGAACATCGCCATGGCCTTGTTGGCATCGGCCAGAGCCACCTTCTGAGGCGTCGTGACAATTACGGCACCGGTTACCGGAACGGTCTGCACCAAAGTAAGATGAATATCGCTGGTACCAGGAGGCAGGTCGATCAGCAGATAGTCAAGATCTCCCCATTCCGTGTCGCTGAAGAATTGTTTCAGCGCCGAGCTTGCCATCGGACCACGCCAGAGGATGGCACTATCGGGCGGAGTCAAAAAACCTATGGAAAGCAGCTTCACGCCGTATTGTTCGATAGGAAGAATGATGTTCTTGCCGTTGACATTTTTAACAGGAGGCTGCTCAAACTCGCAGTTGAACATCGTGGGAATAGAGGGGCCGAAAATATCAGCATCAATGAGGCCTACTTTCGCACCACTTTGAGCCAGAGCCACCGCCAGATTGGATGTGACCGTAGACTTTCCCACACCGCCCTTTCCAGACGCTATCGCGATGATGTTCTTCACGTTTGGAAGCAATGGAGCATTCTGACGGGCCGATGTAACGTTTGAAGTCATCAAAATATTAATGAGCACTCCCGGGCCGGTCACCTCGCGAACGGCGGCTTCGCAATCGCGCTTGATCACCTCCCGCAAAGGGCAGGCAGGCGTTGTGAGCACAACCGTAAAACTGACGTTGTCGGAATAGACCTTAACATCCCGTATCATGTTGAGAGTCACGAGGTCGCGTTTGAGGTCCGGGTCCTCAACCTTAGACAACGCGCGAATAATGTCTTCTTGGGTAAAACTCATTTATACTCTGGAATGTTAAGATTGCGGCCGCAATTTAGGGGAAACATCGAAATAGCTTAAATCTAATGCTGTGATCGTATTATGTACTTAACCAGTATCTTTGAAACAAAGTTTGGCAAGAAGCAGGATTCTGCGGCGTGATATCCAGGGACACAATAGACGAGATCAAGAGTCGCATCGATATTGTCGATGTAGTGGGTGACTTTGTCACCCTGAAACGCTCGGGCCAGAACTATAAGGCCCTGAGCCCCTTCACGCATGAAAAGACGGCATCGTTCTATGTCGTTCCCTCGAAAGGAATTTTTAAAGACTTCAGTAGCGGCAAGGGAGGCGATGGTATTACGTTCGTGATGGAGCACGAGGGGATGAGCTATCTCGAGGCGCTTCGGTATCTCGCACGAAAGTACGGGGTTGAAATCAAGGAAGATGTTCGTGAAGTCACCCTTGAGCACACGGAGCGCGATAGTCTTTACATCCTGATGAACTATGCCAAAGACCATTACAGACATCTTCTGTTTGAATCCGAAGAGGGACAGAGTATTGGTCTTACCTATTTCCGGGAGCGCGGATTCAACGATCGCATTATCGAGAAGTTCGAACTTGGATATGCCCTGAATGAATGGGAAGGCCTGAAGCGTAAGGCGTTGTCGGAGGGCCACAGCGAGGCCATGCTGGAGAAAGCTGGTCTGGTGGTTAGAAAGGACGAAAGAACGTATGATCGTTTCCGCGGCAGGGTAATATTTCCTGTCCATAACCTGGCAGGAAAAGTTATTGCCTTCGGGGCGCGTATTCTTACAAAAGAAAAGGACCAGCCTAAGTATATAAACTCTCCCGAGACGGAGATCTATCACAAGAGCAACGTCCTGTATGGATTGTTTCAGGGGAAGAATGCGATCCGTCGTGAGGGGTTTGCTTATCTGGTAGAGGGTTACACGGATGTCATCTCCATGCACTTGTCGGATATCGACAACGTTGTGGCATCGTCTGGTACGGCGCTTACAGAAGAACAAATCAAACTGATGCGTCGCTTTACGAACGACGTAACAGTGTTGTTCGATGGCGATGCCGCTGGTATCAAAGCCGCGCTTCGCGGCATCGATCTCGTCCTGAAGGGCGGTCTTAATGTGCGCGTCGTTCTGCTTCCCGATGGGGAAGATCCCGATAGTTTTTCGAAGAAGCAGGGAAGCGCTGCGCTGAAAGAGTTTCTCAAGGAGCACACACAGGACTTCATTTCTTACAAGATCGATCTCTACGCGAAAGACGCGCGTGATCCTGCAAAGAAGGCGGAGGCCATCCGTGATATTATCACAAGCATTTCTTTGATACCTGACGCCATCAAACGCTCAGTGTACATTCAGGAGACGAGCCAGTTGCTCAAAATGCCGGAAGATGTTCTGGTGGCGGAGCTGAACAAGATTGTTATCACCGAACGAAGCAAGAGCGAGAAGGCTCAGCCTGGTCCAAGACAGGAGGCGGGTTCAAAAGGTGATCAGTTTGTTGCTGCGGTTCAGGCAGAACTAGCTGAAGCCCCGACAGATTTATCCAGTATTGTACAGCTGCAGGAGCGGGAGTCGATCAGACTTCTTCTCAATTATGCAGAAAGCGCCTATGATGAGGAACGGGTAGTTGACTTTATGGTGGCCGAACTTGAAGATGTAGTTTTCACGAGCCCCCTATACGCAGAAATATACAATCACTTTCGCAATGGTATCCGCGATGGTGTTACTGTCGATACACTGTATTTCATGGAACACGGATCGGAAGCTGTTAAGAATGAAGTTGCTGCCTTAACGACCTCCCGATATGAAGCTTCAAAACACTGGAACGACAAGTATCACATTTATATCCCTACCGAGAAGGAGGTGTTGCGGGATTTGGCCTACACCAACGTCCTTCGGCTGAAATTCAGGGTCATACAAAAGATGACCGATGATAATTTAGTACAGATGAAAAATGCGACAACTGATGAAGACCTTGACCGATTCTTCACCATCCACGAACAGCTAAAAGGTGCCGAGCGGGAATTGGCCAGCGTATTGGGAATAGTCGTGCCGAAATAGACCCTCATTGAAGCATGGCAAATGAACCCCAGCCCATCTGGAACATAGAACAACTTATTAATGTTATATATCGATAGATACAACGCCCATTATTTATGAGTGACAGCAGTTTGAATACGATTGAGGAGGCAGTAGAGGATATTAAGAACGGCAAGGTTATCATCGTTGTTGACGATGAGGATCGTGAAAATGAGGGCGACTTTATTTGCGCGGCCGAGTGTGTGACGCCCGAGATTGTCAATTTCATGGCAACGCATGGTCGGGGTCTGATCTGTGCGCCCATAATAGAGGATCGCTGCACCGAACTGGGGCTTGAACTGATGGTCGGTCAAAATACCGCCGTGTTCGAGACGCCATTCACGGTGTCGGTAGATCTCATAGGTCATGGATGCGGAACGGGCATCTCAGCTCACGATCGCTTTAAGACAATACGGGCCCTGGTTGACCCGGCAACGAAGCCTGAGGAGCTTGGCCGCCCGGGACACATATTCCCGCTGAAAGCAAAGCGAGGAGGCGTCCTGCATCGCTCTGGTCACACTGAAGCTGCGATCGACTTTGCGCGACTGGCCGGATTTAAGCCCGGCGGTGTCCTTGTTGAAATTATGAACGAGGATGGCACGATGGCGAGACTACCCGATCTGGTAAAAGTTGCCAAGCGCTTTGATCTCAAACTGGTATCGATCAAGGACCTGATTGAATACCGAATTAAGAAGGAATCACTGATCAAGCGGGAAATTGAAGTTGACATGCCCACAGAGCATGGCCATTTTAAGTTGGTAGCATTCGATCAGCTCAATACGAACGAGGTACATTTAGCGTTGGTAAAAGGAACGTGGAAGAAAGATGAACCAGTACTTGTACGAGTGCACTCATCTTGTGTAACAGGTGACATTTTTGGATCGTGCAGATGTGATTGTGGTACTCAGTTGCACAAAGCCATGGAGATGGTAGACCGTGAAGGCAGGGGTGTAGTGCTTTACATGAAGCAGGAGGGACGTGGAATTGGGTTGCTCAACAAGTTGAGGGCTTATAAGCTGCAGGAGGAAGGCCTCGATACCGTGGAAGCTAACCTGAAATTAGGATTTGACATGGATGAGCGTGACTACGGAATCGGAGCACAGATCCTGCGGAACCTTGGCATTACGAAGATCCGTCTTATTACTAACAATCCTAAGAAGCGGGTGGGTCTCATGGGCTACGGTCTTGAAATTGTAGATAATGTGGCAATCGAAGTAGATCCGAACCCGCACAACGAAAAATACCTCGAAACCAAACGCGATAAACTCGGCCACACCATTTTGCGTAGAACTAAGTAGATCGCGCAGCAAGAAAAAATATCGCTCACGGATTCGAAACAGCCCGAACATGCGACCCTGGATTTCTATATTCTTTTTGGGAGGTTTACTGCTCCTTTCTTCAGCAGCAATGTGCCAGCCGTGGCCGTCGGAGCTATGGCACGACGGTAAGCTGGTGTTGGATAGTGGCGACACGCTGAAGGGTCAGATCAAGTACGATCTGAAGCAGGACCTCATTCAATACAATGTTCCCAATCAGCGTACCGATGCTTTCAGTTCCCGGAAGGTTGTGTTCTTTGAGATCTTCGATGTAACCGTCAAGCGGTACCGGCAGTTTTTCGCTCTTCCTTACACAAATCAAGGGCAGTATCGGACCCCAGTGTTCTTTGAATTATTGACAGAGGGGAAGCTGACCTTGCTTGCAAGGGAATCAGTTGAATTCAGGACATATACATCTCCGTATTACCTTGGATCGTATTCCCGCGAAGTACTGGTCAATCGTTACTTCTTTCTCGACAATGACGGAAACATAGAAGAGTTTAAGGGATCGAAGGCAGACTTGTTGAGCCTGATGGGCAAAAAGTCTGATGATGTCGAGAAGTACATGAAGACCAATCGACTGAAGATTGACGACAAATACGATTTTGTGAAGATTGTCGCCTATTACAATTCGATCTAGCATCGATTCGCGCTGACAGGCGATTGCACTATTTTATTTATTGGAAGAGCATGCGGTATGTATTGTCTTCCGGACGACTTTTGCATTCTACATTAGGCGATGTCCCTCAAATTTTTTTTATTGCCTTTTTACAACCATGAAGCCACTTATTCTTGTCTCGAACGATGACGGTATCACGTCAAAGGGAATTCTCACGCTCATCAATGTGATGAAGACAATGGGAGAAGTAATTGTTGTAGCACCCAATAGTCCCCAGTCGGGCATGGGCCACGCGATTACAGTAGGGGAGACGTTGCGACTGGAGGAGAACTTTATTTTCGACGGCGTCAAAGCATTCGAGTGTTCGGGCACTCCTGCCGACTGTGTTAAAATGGCCAGGCACTTTGTTCTTAAGGATGCGCGTCAACCTGATATTGTTGTGAGCGGCGTAAATCATGGAAGCAATACATCAATCAGTGTTCTCTATTCCGGTACCATGTCTGCGGCCATCGAAGGTGCTATCGAAGGCACACCGGCCATCGGATTTTCGCTGGCGGACTTTGGACATGATGCCGACTTTAGTCACACCGAGGCTTACATCCGTAAGATCACCCAACAGGTGCTCGATCGTGGATTACCTAAAGGTGTAGCCCTGAACGTTAATTTCCCTCCAAAGAGAAACGAGCCATTAAAAGGCGTTCGCATCTGCCGTCAGGCAAATGCGAAGTGGGTTGAAGATTTTGATGTACGCGTCGATCCGAACGGCAGGCGATACTTCTGGATGGTTGGTAACTTTGTTAACTTCGACAAGGGTGAGGACAACGATGAATGGGCAATAGCTAATAACTATGTTGCAGTAGTGCCCGTGCAATTCGATCTTACAGCACACCAGGCAATCCCTGTGTTGAATGAAGAGTGGGAGATCGTTTAGGTAACTCTATTAATGCGTCCGTAAGTTCTATCGCATGGGAGGACTGACAAAAGTCTCCTCAGACAAATCATCCTGACGGAAGCAAGGAGAGTATTGCTGTGTAACGTATTGTCAACCGATTAATATCAAACAGTTACTTATAATATGTGCCACTACTTCGCCCGAATACCGTCGTTTCTTCACCGATCTTCACACCTTCTGATCTTTGCTGTCCTTTTTCTGGTCGTCACTTCTGTTCACGCGCAGAAGAAAAGGATTCTGATCTACACCCATAACGGAAAGGGTTATGTGCATGAAAATATAGCAGCGAGTGTAGCAGCTTTAACCAAGCTTTGCACAGCGAACAAGTGGGCGGTTGAGTCGTCGGATAGCCCAACGGTATTTACACCGGAGAATCTTAAAAGG
Organism: Chryseolinea sp. T2; assembly: GCF_037203685.1. Classification (NCBI taxonomy): domain Bacteria; kingdom Pseudomonadati; phylum Bacteroidota; class Cytophagia; order Cytophagales; family Fulvivirgaceae; genus Chryseolinea; species Chryseolinea sp. T2. The sequence goes on along the minus strand of NZ_JBBCAU010000014.1, from coordinate 23,251 downwards.
TTTGACTGCATCATCTTCTCCAATACAAATAACGAAGGATTTGATACCGAGGATCAGAAGGCGGCTTTTATGGCTTACACGCGCGCGGGTGGGGGCTTTGTCGGGATTCATTCTGCATCAGGTTCCGAACGGAAGTGGCCATGGTTCGCCGCGATGCTTGGAGGTCGTTTCGTAAGGCACCCGGAGTTGCAGCCGTTTACCATCAAGGTGGTCGACAAAAAGCACCAGGCAACAAAGTTCCTTGGCGACACGTGGGCATGGGAGGACGAGTGCTATTATACCAACAATCTCAATCCTGATATTCACGTCCTTCTCGCTGCAGATCTCAGCACAATCAAAGACGATAAGAAGATCGAATACCCCGGACAAGTTTTCGGCGATTACTTTCCGTTATCGTGGTGCCATGAATTCGATGGTGGCCGCCAGTTCTACACAGCGCTCGGCCATAAGGCGGAATACTATCAGGATGAGAAGTTTCTGAATCATATCAAGGGGGGAATAGAGTGGGTAATTAAGAATTAAGAATTAAGAGTTAAGAATTAGCAGGCAGCCTTTCGGCTGATTGCACGTCACGACCGTAGGTCGTGATAGCGAATTCTTAATTCTTAATTCTTAATTTTTGATTTTTATCCTCGCTCAGTTGAACGAGAACGGTACCTCCGCATAAGTTTTGTCCCAGCCCAGGCGCATCACTCCACTCTTGTCGCCAGTTGATTCGAACTGAATGCTGAAATTTTCAAGCGGTTCACTTAGAGTTCCCACTTTCGCTGGTACTCGTAGCACATCGTGTTCTGCGATGTACTTGTACGCTCCCCAATAGTCAACGTCAGAATTCAGGATGATGGTCCATTCAGTTTCGTTTGGAATACTAAACAGCGAGTAGCTTCCGGCCTTTACGGTCTTTCCGCCCAGCGTTACATCCTGATAAAATTTGATCTCGTTTGATTCATTTGCCCCCGTGCGCCACACCTGTCCATAGGGAACAAGCTTGCCGAAAACATCGCGTCCATTCTTAAGTGGTCTGCTGTATGTAACCCGGATTATGGCTTTGTCACCTGGCTTTCGATCATGAGCGAAATGATCGGGAAAGTATGCCATGTCCATTGGACTCTTATCCGGCTTTCTGAAAGTTTGTGCGTGCACCCCGATGGTGAGGCATAACATCGCACAAAGGATCCACGCTGACTTTTTCATAGATGTGTTGGTTTGAGTAGTTGCTTAAAGGTGTATTGGTTAGAGTGATAATATGCAATCTTTTTGCCGCATTCAGAACTAAACCGGATCGACATCAGCAATAATGCGGAGATTCTTGAACGATTTCGATTGGAGTACTGAATTGATAATGCCTTCCAGCTGCTTTTTCAATTCATCGAGTGCAATACCTGCCCTGGGAACCTTGATCAGTATGTTCATCAGATATTGATTCCGGACTTTGGCGACCATCGGCTCGCCCGGTCCAAGAACACGAACCGATGCAAGGCCCCGCCGCACCCGTTCAAAAAGGTCAAGTGCTGCATTCCTGCATGTAGCCTTGTCGCTGTGTTTGACGGTGACTTCAATGAGTCTGGTAAAGGGCGGATAGCCGTGCACTTTGCGGTCTTCCAGCTGGCTTCCATAAAAACCCAGGATGTCCTGCCTGAGAATAGTTTGCAGTAACGGATGGTCGACACTGGAAGTTTGAATGACCACCGTGCCAGGCGTACTTCTGCGGCCGGCGCGTCCGCTCACCTGTGTAATCAACTGAAACGCACGCTCATAAGATCTGAAGTCAGGGAAGTGAATCATGCGGTCAGCATTAAAAATCCCCACCAGGCTCACACCGTCGAAGTCGAGACCTTTCGTGACCATCTGTGTGCCTACGAGAATGTTTGTTTCACCTTTTTCGAATTCGTCTATAATCGATTCGTAGGCAGTCCTGTTTCTTGTAGTGTCAAGATCCATGCGTCGCACGCTGGCATCGGGAAATTGAAGAGTCAGCTCTTCCTCCAACTTTTCAGTACCGTAGCCTACAGTTTTTAGTCGCGTCGACGAACAAGACGGACATTTTTCAGGCAATGATTCGCGATAGCCACAATAATGACAAATCATGGCACGGCGGTATTGATGATAGGTGAGACTCACTGCGCAGTTTATGCACTTGGGCACCCAGCCGCAGTCTTCACAGTTCACCATAGGGGAATATCCACGTCTGTTTTGAAAAACGATGACCTGCTCTTTCCGGGACAACGCCTCGGCTATGTGCCGAAGTAATACCTGGGAGAACTCCCCTTTGATTGTCTTTCGTATTCGAGCCTCGTGCATGTCAGCAAGTACTACCGTTGGCAACTGTGCCGAACCAAAGCGCTTGCTCAGCGACACATATCCATATTTCCCCTGTTGTGCCTGAAACCAGGATTCAAGCGATGGCGTCGCGGAGCCCAGGATAACTTTCGCATGATGAAACTGCCCCATGACCAATGCCACGTCCCGTGCATTGTATCTAGGCGCCGGTTCCTGCTGCTTATATGACGCGTCGTGTTCTTCGTCTACAATGATCAAACCAAGGCTGTCGAATGGCAGAAATATAGAAGACCGGACACCTACGATGAATTTGAGATTTCCGTTCAGCACACCTTTCCATATCTCCACCCGCTCATTGTCAGAGAATCGTGAATGATAGACGCCCATTGAATTGCCGAAGACCCGCCTCAGCCTCTGTACAACCTGAGTTGTGAGTGCTATTTCAGGAAGCAGATAGAGTACCTGATTTCCTCCCTCCAATGCCTGCCTGATCAGATGGATGTATACTTCAGTCTTCCCGCTGCCTGTAATGCCATGAAGCAGCAATGCCGGCTTTTGTTGCAGCTGGTTAGTAATGTCCACTAAGGCTGCGTGCTGTTCGTCGCTGAGTTGACTGACTGTTCCCGACTCTGTCGGCGCATCGGCGAACCGTGACACAAGCACCTGAAACAATTCGAATACACCGTTCTTAATGAGCGTGTTTAATGACGACTCGGACAGGTCGGGCTCAAGTAACTGCTTCCGGCCGAGGCCTGCTTTATTCCTGTTTGCGTCAGTCAATATTGGAACTTCCTGCAAGTACCTCAGCACAACCTCCTCCTGCTTAGGCTTTAATGAAAGTGTATTGAACAGCGCTTCTAAGGCTTCCGGGGTTGCATATTCCGAAGTTAACCTGACTCGCATCTCCGTTTTCGGTTTGTACTTCTCCCGCACTTCCTCGTAAAGGATTACTGCCTCTTTTGCAACGAGCGACTTAAGTATGCTATAAGGATGTTTGATATCCAGTAGCTTCGATACGGCAGAGTAGTCCAGCGAGTCTGCTTCCAGGTTCTTTAGTAAGATGAGTTCCTTTTCGGAAAAGGGAAGATTACTCTCTTCAAGATTGAATGCGGGATGCAGTTGAACGCGTGATTCACTTCCCAACTTCAAACCACTGGGAAGCCCTGCGTTCAGCACTTCCCCAAGGCTACACAGATAGTAATCTTTGATCCATTGAAAGAGTTTTAGCTGAACGTCGGTAACAACAGGAAATTCGTCAAGTAACTCCAGCAGATATTTTGCTTCGTATTGAGTAGGCGGCTGTTCGTGGAGATTCAGAATTACACCTGTAAGAATCTTCCGATCGCCAAACTGAACAATGGCACGCTGACCCTTCATCACGCGATCATTCATGTTGAAGGGCACACGATAGGTGAACAACCTTGGAACAGGAACCGGTAATAGAAGCTCTGCGAAAAGTGTTATGCGATGGTGACCTGTATTTTCCTCCACGTTCGATTAATTAAACTTCACGTCTTTTAATGCTTCGTGAATGACATTAAGGTCTTTTAGTTGTAAGTCGTTGCCGATTCTGAAAGAGCGGATTGTAAATCCCGTGTTCAACCTGAATATACAAATCACCTGATTATTGAGTGCCAGCGCAAATTGTGATTCAGGCAACGACTCAATTGTTTGTGAAAGCGTTCGGGCCCCGGAAGGGGAGATCCCGATATCGATGTAATGCAGCTCGTATTTTGGATCGTATTGAATGTCGGTGGCGTAAGTCAGTTCGCTGGCACCCACGATGGGCTTCTTTGAAATGCAGATCTTTTGATTACCGATGATCATCCTTGCTTCATTGCCACAGGGAACTTTCTTGAGTGGAGTGGTCATGATGTAAATGCCTGACAACAGTTCGTCTGTCTGTGCAATCACATTCATTGAAACCAATAATACCAACAATATGATCCCTATTCTTATAGTCATAAAGACCGTCAATAGACTTCTACATTCGAGAGGAGCGGACAACCTTTGGCAGCCGTTATGTTGATTCGAATTTTTTCTGCATCACCAGGGTTCACACGGATTATTCGTTTGTAGCCAATGGTCGTTGCACTTGCCAGGGGGCGCCATGTGCCTCCAGAGTAAGCCTCGATGTTGAATGACTTGACACGCTGACCAAGTTTGATGTATTCCTGAAGCACGACATACTTTACAGGCTTAGCTTCTTTAAAAGATATTTCGGTGCTTGCAGTGGTGACATCATCGTCAGTGGCCCAATAAGTTTCCGGATTGCCATCGGTCAGCAGTCCTGCCTGAAAGTTCTGCAGCTCGCCCCTTACGTTGGTGGCCGTACAGGATGCACCTGCGGCTACATTTGTCCTGAACTCATTCGACAGCAGAGCCTTGAACCCTTTCAAAGCCGCGACGTCGTTCTCATGAAAGTGACCACTTCGATCGGGAGGTACATTAAGTAGCAACGTAGAGCCACGGCCAACTGATGTAAGGTAGATCTCGAACAACTGCTCTGGCGATTTCACCAGTGAATCTTCCTTAGCATGATAAAACCACCCTGGTCTGATAGAGACATCAACCTCAGCCGGTATCCACGCCGTTCCATTTTCATGTCCCTGGTTTAACAAGTCTGTTATTCCCGGCTGACCGGCGTATAGCGTGTCCGGTGTAATTGTGTTCCAGTTTGTTTCACCGGCTAGTCCACGCTCGTTACCTACCCATCTGACGCCGGGTCCGGCATCGCTAAAAAAGATGACATCCGGCTCCATCTCTCTGACCATATTTAATGTTGTGGGCCAGTCGTAAAAATGAGCACCGTCTATTTTCCTTTTCTCTTTTGCACCACCATAGTATCCATCGCCACCATTGGCGCCATCAAACCACATTTCGAATACAGGGCCATAACTGGTAAACAGTTCTTTCAATTGATTTCTGTAGTAGGTGATGTATTCAGGCGTGCCATAGTCGGCACGATTCCTGTCCCATGGCGACAGATAGACACCGAACTTCAGTCCATTTGCGCGGGCGGCATCAGAGACAGCTTTCACAATGTCGCCTTTGCCTCCCTGAAATGGACTGTTCTTTATGCTATGTTCTGTGTACTGACTCGGCCACAGGCAGAACCCATCGTGGTGTTTACAGGTGAGAATGACGCCCTTAAATCCGGTGTCTTTCAAGGTTGTAATCCATTGGTTGGGATCGAAGTCTGATGGGTTAAAGATTTTAGGTGATTCATCACCAAAGCCCCATTCTTTATCGGTGAATGTATTGGTTGTAAAATGAATAAAGGCGTTGGTCTCCATGTTGTGCCAGGCGAGCTGACTTTCACTTGGAACCGGGCCCAGGGCAGTGGGGGCCTGAACTGTCTTCTTTGGTGAACAAGCGACTAACAACACAGCCGCGAATAATAGTGATGTCCTCATTAAGTGTTAATAAATATCGAAATATACTGTGACGATTGGCGCCGCGCACGTCGCGTTAAGCTTTTATCTGTGCAATCGCCTGGTCAGCGTCGTGAACAGGCAATTGACATACCCTGTTGTGGCAGACAAATATGGTATCTTGTCCGTTTACAGGCTCTTTGCCGGCAACGAGCGGAATCAGCCCTGGATTACCGGCTTTCAAATACGCCGCGAACGGTAAAAAAGTCTTAAGCAGTGTGCGATGATGATCATGACTATCGCCAGCCAGGACAACTTCCCTCAAGCCATTCTGTGATTCGACGAGTGCGATCGCCCACTGCGACATATACGATGGCTCTGACGACGTAAGCGTTTGCAATGGCATGACCAGTGCTTTTGACATTTCCTGCCATTCATCGTTGCCTGTTATTGTTCCCAGCCAGTTGAGATTCTGAGCCATAATAGCATTTGAGCTAGGGATAACATTATCGAAGATCTCTTTCTTTCGGGCAATCAGTTTCTCAGCATCTCCGGAGGTGTAGAAGAAGTAACGTTCCTGCGGATCATAGAATTGCAACAAGGCCGCGCGGGTGAAATCCACGGCGCGGGCAAGCGCAGTTTCATCGAACGTTACCTGATAATATTTTGTCAGCGCAAAGATGTACCATGCGTAGTCGTCGAGAAATCCATGAGTTGCAGAGCGCTTCTCTTTGAAAGAGCGATACAGGGTATTCCCTTCTGATAAATTGTTTTGAATAAAGCGCAGATTAGCCGCTGCGGTCTCCTTGAATTGTTCGCCTCCCAATGTTGCATATGCATCCAGCAATCCACAGGTCATCATCGCATTCCATGCTGTCAGAATTTTGTCATCGAGTCCGGGACGAACGCGCGATGCACGTGCGGCCAGTAACGTCTCTTTATAGTGGCTGAGTTGACGATGCCATTCTTCAGCGCTGAGATTGTGTTTCGATAGAAATAGTTTCTCGTCCGTTACTTTATGCAGGATGTTCATTCCATGCTCCCAGTTTCCTGCATCACTAACCTGGTAATACTCTTTCACACTTGCTGACTTCGGTCCCAGTATGTGGTCCAGCTCGTCGGCTTGCCAGCAATAGAATTTTCCCTCAACGCCTTCGCTATCCGCATCCAGTGCGGAGTAGAATCCGCCTTCGGCATTTGTCATTTCCCGTTTCAACCATCCGAGCGTTTCATTTACAACTTCGCGATAACGTTCGTTACGGGTAACCGAGAATGCTTCACTGTATAGGCTCATAAGCTGAGCATTGTCGTACAGCATCTTTTCAAAATGAGGAGCAAACCAATCGCCATCAACGGAGTAACGCGCAAAGCCTCCGCCAAGCTGATCATATATACCGCCGCCGGCGATTCTGTCCAGCGTAAGGCGAATCTGATCAAGAGATACGTCGTCATCGGTCAAATGGTAGTATCTCAACAGGAATCGCCATATCGATGGCATAATAAATTTGGGCACGTTGCTCATACCCCCGCGACGACGGTCAAAACGTTCGGCGAGTTTGCCGGCGATCGCTTTCAGGTCCACGGTTGAGCTATCTGCATGATTTACGAAGCGACCAATGTCGGAGCGCATCAGATGATTCGTCAGCTCTTCAGCAGTCTCTTCAATGTTGTCGCGGTTGCTCTTGTATGCCTTTGATACATTTTCCAGAATCTGTATCCACGCCTGAGGAGTAAAGTATGTTCCTCCGAAAAATGGCTTTTGGTCCGAAGTAAGAACGACATTCAGTGGCCAGCCGCCGTGAACTCCCAAAGCCTGGACAGCCTCCATATAAATCTGGTCCACGTCAGGGCGCTCTTCGCGATCCACCTTGATACAGACGTAATTTGCATTCATTACAGATGCAATTGATTCATTTTCAAAACTCTCCCTTTCCATCACATGGCACCAATGGCAGGAAGAATATCCGATGCTCACCAGGATGGGCAGGTCAAGCTTGCGGGCGAGCGAAAGTGCATCGTCGCCCCATTCATACCAGTCAACCGGATTATGAGCATGCTGAAGGAGGTACGGAGATGTTGCATGAATTAACCGGTTCGTGTGCGCCGGCGCGCCAGATACGCTTTTGTTGTTGCCAGGTATATTCATAGAATGTTGGTCATTTGTTGTTGACTTCACTGTGGCATTAAATGCTCTTTCACGAATCAATCAATTGCCCGCGTATAAGCTGCCGTTCTTTTTCCACATCCGCATATCCCGTCCAGGCATCGATTCGTTGAAGTGTTGCCTTTAGAAAAGACTGATGCGCATCCGTACCGGGATGGAATGGCCGATGCTCCATTGCCTGTATTATGCCTTTCCAGGATTTGATGAAGGCAAGCAAATCGTTGTCGAACCAGGCCGCTGTGAATTTCTCCCATATGTATTCCTCGGCAACATCGTTGGGATGAATCATGTCTGACTTATAGAAGCGATAGTCCCGCAGATCGTCCATCATAATCTCGTACGCGGGAAAGTAAAAGACATTTGAATAGCTGCGTGAAATATTTTCGCAAGCCACCCTCAGTATGGATTTACTTACCGAATTGCCCTCAAGTGTATCCTTGACGTGCCGTACCGGACTTATAGTTAGAATGATATTAAGCCCGGGATTAGTTCCTTTCAGCCGTCGATGAAGTTGGTCAAACGATTCCCCGACATCCTCAACCGTGAGCAACTGCTTATCAAACCAGTCCGAAGGTTGCTTGTGGCAATTAGCAACTACGTCGCCACTGTCTTTGCGTTTGTAAATCCACGCCGTGCCATATGTAATGATGAGCCACGTACTATCCTTTAATGCTGCGGCGCATTTTGTGACAAGACTCTGAAGGGTATTATCCAGGTCGTTTTTCGAAATAGCGCAGAGTGAGGAGTGGAAGTCATAGTGAAAGACCACCTCTCCGGACGTGTATCCGTTTTTTGAAGGAATCCTGCTATTTGTTGCGAAGTCGAGGAGGCGATGTATTGAGTACGGGTTATAGGATATGCCGGTCGGATTGGGATAAGTTGTCAATTTATAAGTTGCGAGGCGATGGCCAATGGCGTCCGAAAAACACGATCCAATCGTGAAAATTCGGTCCGAAATGGCCATTCTGAGGCTTCCGCCCACTGGTTTGAGTACCGTTCTGAAGTCATGCATAAAAATAATGTTTCCGCAAACACTTGATAATTTCGGGCTTTTTAGGAATTTAGGCCCGTAATTAACATCGCCGAAATCCGATTAAAATTATGAAATGTCCCTCTGGAAAGAGCAGATGTTTAATCACCGGATCGGGGCATAGGACCAACGCAGCAACCTACGATTGTCACGTACCAATAAATATTGACACAGTTTAACAAACAAACCAATGAACAACGACCTCACGGCCTTTGAAAAGATTCCTGTAAAAATTTTCGAAACCTCAGAGAAGGGTTCCGTCTTTGTTGCTAAGGAGATAGCGGCGCAAATCAAATCGCGTCAAAAGGAAGGAAAGCCTTTCGTGCTCGGTCTTGCGACAGGGTCGTCGCCAACCCGCATGTATGCGGAACTGGTAAGAATGCACAAGGAGGATGGACTAAGCTTTAAGAACGTCTACACCTTCAACCTGGACGAATACTATCCCATGCAACCCGAGGCGCTCCAAAGCTATGTGCGCTTCATGAGAGAGCACTTGTTCGATCACCTCGACATCCCTTCAAAGAATATTCACATTCCTGATGGAACGGTAGCAAAGGAAGATGTGGCAGACTACTGCAAGCGTTACGAGGACAAGATCGATTCATTGGGAGGACTCGACGTTCAGGTGTTGGGCATCGGTCGAACAGGTCACATTGGTTTTAACGAGCCTGGTTCTTCTGAGAAGTCGTTGACTCGTCTTGTTACCCTCGATCAGGTGACACGTATCGACGCTGCCAGCGATTTCTTCGGAGAAGAGAACGTTCCCCGTAAAGCCATCACGATGGGTGTTGGTTCCATCATGAAAGCTGCAAAGGTTTATATGATGGCCTGGGGTGAAGGCAAAGCATCTGTAATATACAAGGCTGTTGAAGGACCAATCACTGATCAGCTGCCTTCGTCGTTTCTGCAGAAGCATCGCGATTGCCAGATCGTTGTAGATGAAGCTGCGTCGTCATCACTTACACGTGTGAAGACTCCGTGGCAGCTGGATACTGTTCAGTGGAATGACAAACTGATCCGCAAAGCCGTGGTTTGGTTGTGCCAGAAAACGAAGAAGTCAGTGCTCAAGCTTACCAACCATGATTACATGGAGCACGGTATGGGAGACATTGTTACTGAATACGGTTCTGCCTACCAGGCAAACATCAAAGTTTTCAACTACCTGCAACATACTATCACCGGATGGCCGGGTGGCAAACCAAATGCTCCGGATGAGCATCGTCCCGAGCGTGCAAAGCCATTCCCGAAGCGCGCTCTCATCTTTTCGCCACACCCTGATGACGACGTAATCTCAATGGGCGGTACGTTCATACGTCTGGTTGATCAAGGTCATGAAGTGCACGTTGCTTATCAGACATCCGGAAACATCGCGGTGTTCGATGATGATGCGATACGATTCGCTGACTTCGTTCGCGACTTCAACGATCAGTTCGGTCTTAGCAAAGCAGATGGTGCGAAGTTTTATAAGAAGACAGTTCAATCACTGAAGAACAAGAAGCCCGGACAGTTAGATAGCCCTGAGGTATTGAAGATCAAAGGTCTTATCAGAAGGGGAGAAGCGAAGGCCGGTGGACGTTACGTTGGCATTCCTGACGAACAGATGCACTTCCTCGACATGCCGTTCTATGAAACAGGTGCTGTAAAGAAGAAGCCTCTCGGTGAAGACGATATTAAAGTGGTGATGGATATCCTGGAGACTATAAAGCCTCATCAGGTTTACGCTGCGGGTGACCTTTCAGATCCGCATGGAACGCACAGAGTTTGCCTTGCAGCTATCTTCGAAGCGCTGAGAAGACTGAAGAAACGCCCCTGGGCAAAAGACTGCTGGGTATGGTTGTATCGCGGTGCCTGGCAGGAGTGGGACATCGATCAAATCGAAATGGCAGTGCCCCTGAGCCCGGACGAACTGATGCGCAAGCGCCGTGCTGTGTTCAAGCACCAGTCACAAAAGGACAGCGCGATGTTCCCTGGCAGCGACAAGCGTGAGTTCTGGATGCGTGCTGAAGATCGTAACCACGCAACTGCTCAGGCTTACAACGCTCTCGGTCTTGCCGAGTATGAAGCTATGGAAGCTTTCGTGCGCTATAAATTCTAATCATTTGCAGATTTAGTGATATAGAGATTTGGAGATAAGGTTTCACGCCGGGAACGGCGTGGTACTTAGTCAGCTGCATAAGCAGCTGTAATAGAATCTCCAAACCCCTATATCATTAGATCACCAAATGGTCTATTGTTGCATTTGCATTTCCTGATGTCGTCGGAATGAATTCTTCTTCGACGCGGGTTTTACCTCCGGCTTGATCAGTTCAGGATCGCCATCGGCTGTTTGTCCGTCTTCGTAGCCAACAGAAACGGATACTTCCAGTGTATGCGTGGAGGTACCCCGGTAAGTCCCTTTTACAGGTGAGCAATCGGAGAAGTTCTTTCCAACAGCAAGTCTTACGTGGGAATCTTCAACGATGGTATTGTTAGTAGGATCAAATCCCAACCAGCCATAGAACGGTACGTAAGCCTCAACCCATGCGTGTGTTGCTCCTTCACCGCGCATTCCATTCTTTTTCGGACAAACATATCCGCTCACATATCGGGCCGGAATACCCACAATGCGCAGCATAATGAGGAGGATATGCGCAAAGTCCTGGCATACTCCTGATCGTAGAGACCACACTTCATCGAGCGTGGATTCTACGGAGGTGATGCCTTTCCTGTATTCAAAGTTCCGGTAGATATATTCACAGAAGTCTTTGGCCGTAACGAAAGGAGAGCAATGCTTGCAGCGTTCAGCTTCGATGATGTTTTCCATTTCGGTCTGGCCTGCAAATCGCTCGATGCGCAGAAAGTCAATGAATTCCACCTGCTGTTTTAAAGTCGACAGTTCCAGCCACTGAAGTTCGGCTGGCGTTGTATCGTCGGGCACGCGATGGGGGAGGGTCTCTACGATAAGCTTTGAGTCAATGAGCAGCTCCTTGTGAGGCTTCGCCTGTGTGAAGGTGCCTACCTGGTTTCCAAAGGGATCGAAGTAAAGGTCGATGATCGGATTGCCGGTTATGCTGATAGTATGCTGTATTACCTGCTGATAAGAATCCTTGATCGGGTACAGCATGATCTGGTTAGCGCTGTCGCGAACCGGATTCTCATATACATACTTGGTGAGGTGTCGTATTTTGAATTTAGGCATAATCGTTAATCTTCAGTATTTGTTCCGTGATGGTTCATTGGCATTCTGCACTTAGCACATTCTCTATTGGCTAGGTGTATCCAAAAAAGTGCTGATTGAGACCCACGCCGATTTCATCAATTTCATCAATAACATCTTTGAGATAATTGTGCAGTCCCGTGTCGTATACATTCTGCACATTGGAGTACTGCACGTTGCTGCGCAGCTTTCCGATCATGAATTGAACCTTTTGAAATCCCTCCAGATTCTTTTCACTCCTCAATCGGTCAAAGTTTCTTTCGAGTTGGTTCAAAGAGTATAGAACTGACCTTGGAAAATCCGGATTGAACAATACCTGATCTACAATGTTTCGGGCTTCAAATCCTGACTGATAGCGTTTGAGATAGAGCGAATAACCAGAAATAGACATCAGAAGATACTTCCAATAGGCAGTGTCTGTCGGTTTGTCTACCTCGCCGGAAAGGTTGCCCAGTTTGATATCGAGAATCTCGGCCGACTGTATGGCTCGTTCCATAAACTTGCCGAGGTTCATGAACTGGAGTCCTTCGCCACGAAACATCGTGATGTCGGTTGTGCCAAAGTAGAGCATGCACTCCTTAATAAGCGTATCCAACACCGTGATGGGGTCGCCGTGCTGGATGGCGTACGTCAACCGATCGCCTCTCACCACATGATAGAATTCGTTAAGACATTTCCATAGCTCAACCGTTATATGGTCCTGTACGCTGCGTGCGTTCTCTCTTGCGAGCGTCACCATATTGAATACGGAATTCGGATTAAGGCGGTCCACGATCATGAACTGCAGTACCTTTCTGCTGTCGTCTTCGAGACGATCGATTTCATGATCATCGAGGCTTGCAAATATGCTCAGCACCGGATGCCAGGTAAAATCCTGGGGCGCATCCTGAGATGAGTTATAATTGATCTTCAGCATTCGTAGAACACTGTCGGTGCGTTCCATATAACGCGCCATCCAGTAAAGTGAATCAGCAACACGACTAAGCATCTGTCAGAAAAATTAGGAATTGATCACTCGGCAAGTACCCATGTATCCTTACTGCCGCCACCCTGTGAAGAGTTCACAACGAGTGAACCCTCTTTAAGCGCGACCCGCGTAAGACCTCCCGGTACAATCTCAATGCCATTGGGACCGCACAGGGCAAAAGGGCGAAGGTCGACACGGCGGGGCTGAGCTTTTCCGTTAATGTAGCAGGGGGCATTTGAAAGACTGATCACAGGCTGAGCAATAAATGCCCGGGGATCTTTAAGAATTTCTTTCGAGTAGTCGGCGATCTCCGCGTCGGAGGCAGCATGTCCCATCAGCATTCCATATCCTCCTGAACCATTCGTTTTCTTCACGACCATGCGATTGATGTTCTTCAGTACATGGTCGCGTTCATCAGGACGTTCAAGCTGGTAAGTGGGAACGTTCTTGAGTAAAGGTTCTTCATTGAGATAGTAACGAATCATCTCCGGAACGTATACATAAATGGCTTTGTCATCGGCGACGCCGTTTCCGATAGCATTTACAATAGCGACGTTGCCCTTCCGATAGGCAGCGAGTATTCCCGATACACCCAAGACGCTGTCGGGATTGAACACGAGAGGATCCAGGAACTCGTCATCAACCCTGCGGTAGATGACGTCAACCTGCTGCAGCCCGGCCGTTGTCTTCATGTACACCTTTTGGTTTTCCACGACCAGGTCGCGGCCTTCAACCAGTTCAATGCCCATCAGGCGCGCCAGTGTTGTATGCTCGAAATAAGCCGAGTTATAGATGCCCGGTGTAAGCAGCACTACGTTTGGTGACGACACCTGTCCGGGTGACAGTGACATCAGGTTCTTGTATAGAATGCTGGGATACTGCGTCACCGGGAGTACGTGATTCTTGGGAATCAGATCGGGGAAAATGCGTTTCGTGATCTCACGGTTTTCGATCATGTACGACACACCCGACGGAGTGCGCAGGTTGTCTTCAAGTACATAAAAAGTACCATCGTGATCGCGTATCAGATCGATGCCGGCGATATGCACGTAGATGTCGTGAGGCACATTTACATTCTGCATTTCGCGCAGATAATGAGGGCACGAGTATATCAGCTCAACGGGTACAATGCCGTCCTTAATGATAAACTGCTGATGGTATACGTCTTTGAGAAAGAGGTTTAGTGCGCGCAATCGCTGCTTGATGCCTCGCTCAATAAAGTCCCATTCGCTGGCCGTTATAATTCTCGGTATGATGTCGAAGGGGAAGATTTTTTCTATTCCTTCACCGCTCGAATAGACAGTAAACGTGATCCCTTGCGCCATGAACAGGCTCTTTGCCAGCTCTTCTTTCTTGCTCAGTTCATCGGATGGGATCGACGAAAGCGACTCAAGGACGTTTCTGTAATGGGCCCTCACCGTTTCGTTCTGATACATTTCATCCCAGGTGTTTGGGGTTAGCTGATACTGACGAAAAAGTTCGGTCGACTTCATGCGGGGCGGTTTAGGAATGATCTAAAATACCATGCATGCGGGTTTACACGGATAATGGAATGAAAATAATTTTCGCAATCGTATGTTTTGTGCCGTTACCGGGGTATCGCACAAACCATCATCGCGCGTTTCGATATGCAGCCGTTCGAATGTCATACAAAACAAAAGGGACGTCGGGTATAACCCAACGTCCCTTTATTTATGCAGCGTTGCGCTGTAAAGGAATGGCTTATTCAGCCACTACCTTTATTTGAATTTCGTGTTTCACTTCTTTGTGGAGATCCAGCGTTGCTGAGTAGGTGCCGATCTGCTTAGGAGTTTCTTTGAGGACCACTTTCTTGCGGTCGATATCGAATCCCTTTGCTTTCAGCGCATCAGCAATTTGCAATGCTGTAACAGCACCGAAGATCTTGCCAGACTCACCAGCCTTGGTACCAACCTCAATAGTAAGTTCGCCGATCTTAGCAGCCAATGCTTCAGCATCCTGCTTGATCTTGGCAGCCTTGTGAGCTGCCTGGCGCACGTTCTCGGAAACCAGGCGCTTGTTTGCCTCATTAGCGATAAGTGCATAACCATTAGGGATGAGGTAGTTGTTACCGTAACCAGGTCTAACCTTCACCGTGTCGTTCTTATAACCGAGTCCTGCGACGTCTTGCTTCAAAATTACTTCCATGTTCGTATCTGTTATAGTGGAACGATTACTTCAATGAATCACCGACGTAAGGAAGCAATGCCAGGTGTCTTGCGCGCTTAACGGCGGTAGATACCTTCTTTTGAAACTTCAGGCTAGTGCCAGTGAGACGACGGGGAAGGATCTTGCCCTGCTCGTTAACGAACTTCAGCAGGAAGTCAGGATCCTTATAGTCGATATATTTAATACCATTCTTCTTGAAACGGCAGTACTTAGGCTTAATTTCTGCGCGTTTGATGGGTTCATTCATCAGTGTCATCGTGTTGCGCCCTCCTCTTTTTTAACAGGTTTTTGATCTTTTTTCACTTTGAATTCGCCCTTGCGGCGACGTTCGTTGTACACTACTGCGTGCTTGTCGAGCGCAGTGGTAAGAAAACGCATCACTGATTCATCGCGTCTGTACTCGGTTTCGAGTGTGTCGATTGCCGATCCTTCTGCCGTAAATTCGATGAGGTTGTAGAAGCCGGTAGACTTCTTGTTGATTGGATAAGCGAGTTTGCGAAGACCCCACTGTTCGTTGTTCAGGATTTCCGCATTAGCTTTCTTCAACACCTTCACGAATTTTTCGACAGTATCCTTTGCCTGGTCCTCAGACAAAACGGGATTTAAAATGAATACCGTCTCGTAATTGTTCATGTTTTGTGTTTTGTTTTTTTGAGGGTGCAAAGGTAGGGGAAAAATTAAGAATTAAGAATTAAGAATTATGAATTATGAATTTTGGGGCGGAGGGCTGTTCCAGCCCGTCCGAGACACTGAAGTTCTTCGGGCTTTGTTGGTGTATGATCCCCAATTTAGACGATAATAGCCGTTTGCACCATTCCTGGACTGGATTGCTGGATATTTGGCTATCTTGAGCCTTCGTCATGGCAAACGTTTGCACCGCTTTTTTCGTCCCCCTTTTGTTGCTCCTGTGTATCAGCTGCCGCCAGGAGACTGTCGACTTCAGTGCCGAGGTCAAGCCCATTCTCAATAAACACTGTATCAGCTGTCATGGGGGCGTGAAGCGAAATGCCAATTATAGCCTCCTGTTCCGCCATGAGGCCCTCGATACCGCGGAGTCGGGCAAAACGCCTATTCTTCCCGGTGATGCCGCCCACAGCGAACTGATCCGAAGGATCACCAGCAGCGACCCCGAGGTGCGCATGCCCTATAAGGAATCGCCACTTAGCCAGGACGAGATTGACATCCTGAAGCGGTGGATCGATCAGGGCGCTCCCTGGGGAGATCATTGGGCATACCTGCCTCCGAAGCCACCGATCGTACCTAATCCGGCCGTGGCGTTATCGTCTGTGGGAGATCCTGCAGGTCAATCGCCAATGCTGATCAACCCCATCGACAACTTTGTCGTGGCGCGGCTTCAGGCTGAGAAGCTCATGCCTTCCCCGACTGCAAGCAAGCCAGACCTTATGCGCCGGGTATACCTCGATCTCGTCGGCGTTCCCCCGAGCATGGAACAGGCACAAGCATTCCTGTCGAGTACGGATCCACTGGCCTATGAAAAACTTGTAGACTCATTACTGGCTTCGCCAAGATTCGGCGAGAAGTGGGCGTCGTGGTGGCTAGATATGGCCCGCTATGCCGATACCAAAGGATACGAAAAGGACAACGGCAGGTCTATCTGGAAATATCGCGATTGGGTCATCGACGCACTGAATGCCGACAAGCCTTTTGACGAGTTTACACGAGAGCAGCTGGCGGGTGATCTGCTTGATCACCCTACCGACAATCAGCTTATCGCCACGGCCTTCCATCGCAATACCATGAACAACGATGAGGGAGGTACTGATGACGAGGAGTTTCGCGTTGCCGCCCTCATCGACAGAATAGGCACTACGTGGGAAGTATGGCAGAGCACTACCATGGCCTGCGTGCAATGTCATACGCATCCTTACGATCCGTTCGTTCATAAGGACTATTACAGGACGATGGCATTCTTCAATAATACACGCGACGAAGATGTTCCCGGCGACTATCCCAACCTGCGGCAGTATTCAAAAGAAGATCAGGGCGAAGTGCAAAAGGTAACGGAGTGGATACGCGCAAAGGGTAGCAGTGATCAGGCAACGGCGACAGCATTTTTCCTCAAGACGATGGAGCCGAAGTATCATCCTCACGTGTTCGATGAGATTACCAATGGCTCACTGCTCGATAACAAGTGGCTTGGCATCAGAAATGGTGGCCATGCCAGAATGAGGAAGATTAACATGCAGCATAAACAATCGCTGCTGTTTAACTACTGGACCTCAACAGCAGGAGGGACATTTACTATCAGGCTTGATGCTGTTGATGGACCGGTAATTGCTCACCATGCAATTGAAAAAGGTGACCGCGTTGCGATGTATGACCTGAAGCCTGCGGAGGGCGTGCACGATTTATATTTCTCATTTGATAATGGGGGCATTGCACCGGGTGCTGCTGTATGTGCAGTCGAATGGCTCGCCTTCGGCGACGCGTTTCCTGAGGTCAATACGTCTAACGGTGATGCTATGCGCCGGGAGTACCTGAAGCTACTCAACGCAAAACCGACTCAAACGCCTATCATGATCGAGAATGGCCCAGAGCAGGCCCGCACAACCCAGGTATTCATTCGCGGCAACTGGATGGTGCGTGGTGACACGGTCACGGCAGATGTTCCTGCTTCACTAAATCCGTTCCCGAATAACCAGCCTAATAACCGCCTGGGATTTGCCAATTGGTTGATGGCCCCGGAGAACCCGCTCACCGCAAGGGCCATAACAAACCGCGTGTGGGAGCAGTTTTTTGGTATTGGGATCGTGGAGTCTCTGGAGGACTTCGGGACACAGGGCGCTGCGCCCAGCCACCCCGAACTACTGGACTGGCTGGCACTTCGGTTTCGTGTGGATCATCAATGGCACCTGAAGCCGCTTATTCGCGACATCGCCCTGTCGGCGACATACAGACAGGATTCGCGTGTATCCCAAGAGTTGCAGGCACGTGACCCGCAGAATCGTCTGCTGGCCCGGGGGCCACGTGTACGATTGTCATTCGAACAGTTGCGCGATCAGGCTCTCGCAGTAGCGGGTTTGCTAAGCACGCGTATGCATGGGCCGAGCGTTATGCCTTATCAGCCTGCGGGAATATGGAGTTCGGTCTATAGCAGCGAGAAGTGGAAGGAAAGCGAAGGGGAGGACCGATACAGGCGCTCCGTATATACGTACATGAAGAGAACGAGTCCTTATCCTTCAATGATGATGTTCGACGGTTCGAGTCGTGAAGTATGTACAAGCCGGCGTATCCGGACGAACACGCCGCTTCAGGCTCTGGTTACGATGAACGATTCCTCATTCCTTGTTGTCGCCCGCCACCTGGCGCCGCTGATGATGGCGCATAGTGATAACGTTGGAGAGCAGGTGAATCAGGGTTATCAACGAATTATGTTCAGGGAGATGGCGCCCTCAAAACGCGCTGTCATGGAGAGATTGTATAATGATGCGCTCGCCTTTTACCGTACGCATGATGCCGATGCGGAAAAGCTGATGGCGAAGAAAGGAACCAGTGCGGAGGCTGCGGCCATAACGGTTGTGGCTAACGCTTTGCTGAACTTGGATGAAACAATAGTGAAAAATTAAGAATTAAGAATTAAGAATTATGAATTAGCCGCCAGCCTGGCGGCTGATTGCACGGCACGACCGAAGGTCGTGGACGATAATTCTTAACTCTTAATTCTTAATTCTTAATTCTTACCTGGATTATGATGATTTCCGATGAATTAAAACGCATTTCGCGCCGGCACTTTCTGAGTGAGAGTGCAGTGGGACTTGGTGCAGTAGCTTTTGGACTGCTGGCCGGATGCTCGGACGTGAAGAGCAAGCCGGGGATCGTGACGGCACCGGTGGATCCGATGCTACCAAAGTCGCCGCATTTTCCAGGACGGGCGAAGCGCGTGATTTATTTGCATATGGCAGGCGCTCCCTCGCAGCTTGAAATGTTCGACTACAAACCCGAACTGATGAAGCTGCACAATCAGCTGTGTCCTCCATCGCTGCTTGAAGGAAAACGTTTTGCTTTTATTCGCGGAGTTCCGAAAATGCTTGGGCCGCAAGCTGTCTTCAAACAACACGGTCAGTCGGGTGCATACATTTCCGAAAACCTACCTCATTTTTCGACCATCGCCGACGAGGTGTCGTTTTTGAAAGGTGTTCACACAGATCAGTTCAATCATGCGCCTGCGCAGTTGTTCGTGCACACCGGGTCGCCACGACTGGGTCGACCAAGCATCGGCTCGTGGATAACGTATGGGCTAGGCACAGAGAATGCCAACCTTCCAGGGTTCGTCGTTCTTACATCGGGAGGTAAAACTCCCGACGCCGGTAAAAGCGTATGGGGAAGCGGATTCCTTCCTTCCGTATATCAGGGAGTTCAGTGCCGTTCAGAGGGAGATCCCGTACTATTTCTCAGTGATCCTCAAGGGCTCGACCGCAACCTGAAGCGACAGACTATAGATGCCATCAACGAAGTCAATAGTCAGCACTTCGATGAATTCCGAGACCCGGAAACATTGACGCGCATGGCTCAGTACGAAATGGCATATCGCATGCAGATGTCGGTACCCGAGGTGATGAACATCAACAACGAGCCGGAGTACATTCATCAGCTATACGGGACTACACCAGGCAAGGCTTCATTTGCCAATAATTGCCTTCTCGCAAGGAAACTGGTGGAACAGGGAGTGAGATTCGTGCAACTATTCGACTGGGGATGGGATGCGCATGGTACTTCACCGGCCGAGTCGGTCGACATAGGTTTAAAGAATAAGTGCCGTACTATCGATAGGGCAATGACAGCATTGGTGCTTGATCTCAAGCAGCGTGGTTTGCTTGATGAGACGCTCGTTGTATGGGGAGGAGAATTTGGCCGTACCCCGATGCAGGAAAATCGTGAAGGGAAAGAGATGGCGTTTCATGGCCGTGATCATCACACAGATGCTTTTACCATGTGGATGGCCGGCGGCGGCATCAAGCAGGGTGCTACGTGGGGCGAAACCGATGAAATTGGTTACTATCCTGTGTCGGGAAAAGTTTCGCTGCACGATGTACAGGCAACGATTCTCAATCAACTCGGATTCGATCACGAAAAGCTGACTTATCATTTTCAGGGAAGGCCCTTCAGATTAACCGATGTTTCAGGACAAGCAATCCGTGAGATTATTGCATGAAGGAATTTGTAGGAAGACTGCACCCGTTATTGGTTCACCTGCCCATCGGGATTCTTTTGCTAGCTGCTGCGTTCGAATTGCTCGCCTATTTTAAACCCTACAGGAAACTAAGAACCGGAGTGAGGGCGATGATCCTGTTCGGAGCCGTTGCCAGTACCCTTTCCGTTGTCTCCGGACTCTCACTTGCATCAACTGCCGGATACGATGAACATCTGATTGAGATTCACAGAAACGCCGGAATCATCACCACCATTTTTGCATGGATCGTATTCTTTGCGCGCGACAGCATCATTACCCTCTTCAAGGAAAAACGGAAGCGGCGACTTGTGCGGATCTTTCTCTTTATTCCGCTTGCTGCATTGATCGGACTCACCGGCCATGTGGGCGGCTCTCTTACTCATGGTGAAGATTACCTTTTCGCCAGCAGTTCCGGAGAGAAATTGCAGTCACTTCAATTAACATGGAAGGGTGATCCCGATAGCGCCCGTTTGTATGCCGACATTATAGCGCCCATCCTGGATACGCGCTGTTACTCATGTCACGGCCCAACCAAGCAAAAGGGCCAGCTTCGTTTGGACCAGCCGGGATATATCGGCGACGGAGGCAAGCATGGAGACGTGATCAATACGTTGCAGCCCGATTCAAGTGAAATTTACAGGCGCCTTCTTCTTCCGCTGGAAGACGAACATCACATGCCTCCAAATGAAAAGCCACAGCTAGCGTCTGCAGAAGTGGCGCTGATCCGTGCCTGGCTTGTCGAGGGCGCTCCATTCGACAAGCGGATTGCAGACCTCCACACTTCGGCATCCATCAAAGGATTCCTGCAGGCTTTGTCTGCTCCCTCTCAGCGAAAAAGGACGTTGCCAGATGCGGAAGTAGCGCGTGCTGATTCAATGTCTGTCACGGCATTGACCAGCCGGAGTATCGTAGTGATTCCCTTCAGCGATAGTACCAATTACCTTTCCGTTAGCTACATCAATGCACCTGCGACCACCGACGATCAACTTTCACTTTTAATGCCTCTTAAGAATCAGGTGCTGTCACTCGACCTCGGGCGTACGTCGATTGGGGACGGCGCCATGCAACAACTCGTAAACCTGCCATTGCTTCAACAACTAAGCCTGCATCATACCAGGATCTCTGACGACGGACTGAAAAAGATCAGAACACTTAATCAGCTGCAATCACTGAACATTGTAAGTACTGATATTACTGATACCGGACTGGCGGAGCTTCAGCATTTAAAGGCTCTCAAAAAAGTATGGTGCTTCAATACACGTGTGACAAGATCGGGTGTTTCGAAGTTGTTGCTTGTACGTCCCGACATTGCCGTGGATACAGGTGGCTATGTTCTTCCTGTGCGTGTAACCGATACGTTGGAATATAAAGCCGAAAAGAAATAGGATAATTGTACAGGAGTGATGCAACTTTCCTGCGTGCAGCTGAATCTTAATTTCGAATGTTAGTGCGTACGAAAATCCTGCCCGACAATATCGGATGCCGATGAGCGGGTTAGAAACGTCGCAGCCAGACAGCACAAGGCTGATGTGGCATCAGGAGATTTTTTGGAGGTGGCGCAAGGGATTTGAGAGAATTGAATATTTTTTAACTTATTTACCAGTAACTTGGCGCGAATTATGGGCTATATCATAAGTGGTATTCAGCAGGTTGGCATTGGAGTCAGTGACGCTGAGAAAGCATGGACCTGGTATCGTAGGAATTTCGGAATGGACGTCCCGGTCTTCAAGGACAGCGCGACAGCCACTCTGATGACCCGGTACACTGGAAACCGCGCCGAAGATCGCTATGCAATTCTTGCTATGAACATGCAGGGTGGTGGAGGTTTTGAGATCTGGCAATTCACGAGCCGGTCGCCTAAGAAATCAGAGGGTCAGCACCTCCTGGGTGACACTGGTGTATTTGCAGTGAAGCTTAAGACGCAGGACATCGATGCCGCCTACAAGCAACTGAAGGCGAATGGTGTTAACCTTGTCAACGGCATTCAAACAGCACCTGACGGAAGGAAGCACTTTTATCTCATCGATCCTTTCGATAATTATTTCGAGATCACAGAGAGCAAGAGCTGGTTCAAGACCACAAAGAGAGCCGTTACCGGCGGTGTTGCAGGATGTATTATCGGCGTCACTAACATCGATAACGCACTAAAACTTTATCGCGACGTACTGGGCTATACAGAAGTCATCTACGATGGAACGCAAAAGTATAGCGACTTCGCTGGCGTGCCTGGCGGCGATGGTGAATTCAGAAGGATCATTCTGCGCTCCAATAAGAATCGCCGGGGAGCGTTCTGCCGATTGCTTGGCGATACCGAAATTGAACTTGTCGAGGCGCATTACAGAAAGGTCGATAAGATGTTTCGCGATCGCTATTGGGGCGATCTGGGGTATATTCATGTTTGCTTTGACATCAACGGCATGGCAAGTCTTGCAGAACGTTGCAAGCAGGCAAACTTCAGCTTTACAGTCGACAGCCGCGATTCATTTGATATGGGGAAGGCTGCAGGTCATTTCTCATACTGCGAAGACCCGGATGGCACGCTTATCGAGTTCGTAGAAACACATAAGATTCCTATTTTCGAAAAGATAGGGTGGTATCTCAATATTAAGGACAGGAACCCTGATAAGCCGCTGCCGGACTGGATGCTGGGTATGCTGGCTTTGAACAGGGTGAAGGACTGAAAGGAATTGATAATTGATAATTTACAATTGATAATTGTGGAGGGGCCTTTTCGGCCCCTTTTGTTTTTAGAGTAATCCTCCCGATCAGGTAGTCCAAATAGAGAGGTACCTGGCCGGGATTTTAGTACAGGTTAAAATTAGAGTTTTTAAATTTAACCAACTGAAATCCGTATGAAGAAGA
>NZ_JBBCAU010000013.1:0-106540 GCF_037203685.1 Chryseolinea sp. T2 | reverse complement strand
ACTCCTTATCAACAAACTTTGAAAAATAGTCCCCAGATCGCTTGATTTGATCATAGATATCGCTAGTATATGCCGCGTTGGCGTTTACTTTCAAAGTTAACCAGGAAACGACAATGCGGCATATACATTGTTGTGCGGCGTGTGGCCGGCACTTACATCGGTTTCTTTTTGGGATCCTGTCTCACATCAAACAGAGAAAGGATAACGAGGCGGTTCCCTTTTATCCTGTAGAAAACTCTCGTCTGTTGCGTTAGTTGGAAACTCCGAATATCCTTCTGCTCAAGAATACCCATCTCAGGATAGTTGGCGAGAAGAGTGAATAGGTCGTTTACTTTTACTTCGAATGACTCGGCGACAGATTCGCCCCACTCTTCCTCTATGTAGTCTCGAATTCGCGTATAGCTCTTAACGGCTCTACGGGAGAGAAAGACTTTCATTTCATCGTCTTCTTCACCTCTTCCCAATCAATTAAATTCTCTTCATTCTCTGACTCCTCATAGGCAAGCAATACTTCTTCTCGTTGTTCGTCTGTTAGCTTTTCCCATATCCTTCCTGGCTGATTGACACGTTCTTCCAAGAATGCATGAATTGCTCGCAACAGTCTTTCATCTTCTATCTCTTCAAGAATCCGATGCAGTGTTGATTTTAGCTCAGCTGTACTCATAACTCACAATCATTTAACGCAATTTACTCATTTTCGGCCCATGCCGCACAACATCCAAATATACGCATTGCGTATATAATCCTTTTATGAGAATCAGATGTCAAGCTGCAGCTTGTCGATCGGACTCTTAATCTGTCCAATGTGCTTCGTCGAAACGTGCGTGTAGATCTCCGTTGTCTTCGGTGAAGAGTGGCCCAGCAGCGACTGAATATACCGCAAGTCCGTCCCCTGCTCCAGCAGGTGCGTCGCGAACGAGTGGCGAAGCGTGTGCGGCGAGGCATGCCGCCGGATCCCCGCCTTATACAGCGCCTTGCCCACTATCTGCTGAACACTTTTAGCAGCATACCTCCCTCCCTGTGCGCCTTCAAAAAGGTATTCCGCCGGCTTGTATGCCTTAAAATACTTGCGCAGAAGCTGCAGCGTCGTAGGAGAAAGCAATGTGTTCCGGTCTCGCCTGCCCTTCCCTCCTTTCACAGCAACTATGGCCCTGTCGCTCTGAACATCTGTGAGCTTCAGGTCCAATAGCTCCGACAACCTCAGGCCGCATGAATACATCGTCACCAGTATGGCCTTGTGTTTCAGGTTTTCCGTCGCGACGATCATACGTTTTACCTCGTCCTGGCTCAACACCTCCGGCAATTTAATCTCCGGCCTTGGCCGGTCAATCTCATAAAAACGCTGAGGCATGTTCAACACCTGCTCGTAATAAAACTTGATCGCATTAATAACCTGGTTCTGGTACGAGAACGATTTACCCGACATCACAATCATATGCAAGTAGCGCCTAATCTCCGGATCACCCAGGTCGATCAGCTCACGGTCAGCATAATACTGCCGAAAGCTCCAAAACAGATGAACATAACTCCTGGCGGTATGCAAGCTGTAACGTTTCGTTTCAAGCAAATCAAGATATGCTGCGGGACAACCACCAGGTCCGCATTTGCTTCTCAGCTCGCCCAGATCTGTCGGCTCGGCCCCCTTTCTCACTGGTTTGTTTCTGAAAAAGTATTTCGCATTTACATAGGCGACGCCTCTGAAAGTCCTGAAAATCGAGTTGAGGTTTGTTTCGCTATTTAAGAGGAAGACCATATGGTCCGGGTTCGACCAACGGGGTTTGAGCGTCTTAACCAGTGCATGAATCACTTTGTTGGGATAGAACTGCATGCCTATCGCCTTTTGACCGTCAACAATTATGTGCCTCAGGGTCACTACCGGCAACTCATTTTTCATAAGGAAATCCCGCAATGGTGAAGACGATCAATTTGAATAAACCAAAGTATTTTGAAGCGTGATTACCCGGGTATATCCGGGTAAATCCGGGTGTCTCCGGATGTATCCAATAGTATCCGGTAAAACCGGGTATTTCCGTATCTCTAAAACACAATTACTTCATATGTGCAACCTCACCAGTACATCTGTTTCCACAATGGCATAAGTATCGCCGCATGATAAAACGTTAGCCCCATGACCACGCCCAAAACCTGTCCCCAATGCAACACACCCTTCCGCGGCCGTAGCGACAAAGTGTACTGCTCCGAAGGTTGTCGCTCCATCGCCAAGTATGAAAAACGACGAGCCGAACACCTGCCCATAAAGCCCGTTAACAAAATCCTCTCGAAGAACCGAGATATACTGCGAACGCTTTGGAACAATCAGCCAACGAATGTCTCCCGCGATACCCTTCTGACCCATGGGTATCAATTCGCTTACTACACGACCCAGTATATCACAACGCGCGCCCCATACTACGCGTGCTACGACTTCGGCTTTCAACCGCGCATAGTCAATGGGATCAAAATCGCCCTGGTCGTAAAAATGTTAAAAATCTCTTCCCGCGATCCCTGGACTGACATCGATGTGGAGTACGGTGCGACCAAAGGAGCTTAACTCACAAAGAGGAAGATTTAAAAGAGGAAGATTTAAAAGAGGAAGATTTAAAAGAGGAAGATTTAAAAGAAGAAGATTTAAAAGAAGAAGACTTAATAGACGACACGTCTGAGCGGGCCGTAACTTTTTCCTGCTCCTTTCTGTTATAGCAAAACAATGCCATCTAAATGAAGGAACCCGTACCATCAATCCCCGCCCTCAGCGCAGGTTCATATACTCAACACTACTTTGTTAATAAAAACAGTCTTGCCCTCAAAGATCAGGACGTCAATATCTTCGATCGTCGGCATCTTAAAAGCATAATCCCCGCCCATCGTCTCGACCTCTACTCTATACAACTCCTGACCGCAGGCGAAGGTCTGTACGTGCTCGGCAGCCGCGAGCACTACGTGCATAAAAACATGCTCGTCTTCACGTCTCCCAATATCATCACTTCCTGGGCCGCGTCTGTCGATACCAATGAAGGTTTCGGTTGCATCTTCTCAGACATCTTCTTCACTGCCGACCGCACCAACAAACAGTACCTCGCAGACCTTCCCTTCTTTCAAATGGGCGAAAACCAGGTGCTGTGCTTATCAGATGAGCAAACCGCAGACTTCAAAGAATTGTTCGCCCTCATGCATCGCGAGCAGTCTGCACACAGTTCTTCCGATGTTATCCGCGGATACCTACAGGTACTGGTAGCTAAAGCCTTAACCGTATATAACCTGACGGCTACCCGCGGCGCCGCTTCACTGGCAGGGTCCAGGATCCTCAAGACATTCATCGAGTCCTACATGAACGACTTCAACGTGATTCGCCATGGCGGCGAAATCAAAGTGCGTAAAGTGTCAGAGTACGCCGACCGGTTGGGCATCTCACAAAATCACCTCAACGATACCGTGAAATCCATCACGGGAAAATCAGCAGGACAGCTTATGCGCGAGCAGATTGTAAAGCAGGCAAGCATGTGTCTCCGGCATTCTTCTAAAACTGTCAGCGAGATCGCATACCTACTGGGATTTGAAGATCCCTCGTACTTTGCACGTTACTATAAAAAGCACACCGGAAAAATGCCTTCTGAGCTCCGGGCAAAGACCCAGTAAATTGTACCAGCGATCCGGTATCGCGTCCTATATTCTGCCCTGAGCGGGAGAATACCTTTGATCCATCAAAAGCAAAATTCTTAAGATGGAACAGAGACAATTGGGAAAATCCGGATTCAGAATTCCGGTACTTAGCCTGGGCACGGGTACCTTCGGCGGCACCAACGACTTCTTCAAAAAATGGGGCGACATGGATGTAAAAGAAGCCAGCCGCCTTATCGATATATCCCTTGAGCACGGACTCAATTTCTTCGACACCGCCAACGTATACTCTACTGGCGCGGCCGAGGAAATTCTGGGAGCTGCTTTAAAAGGCCGTCGCGACAAATCAATTATTTCAACAAAGGTGGCTTTCAAAATGGGCGATGGCCCGAACGACAGCGGTGCGTCGCGTTATCATATCATCCGTCAGGCCGAAGAAAGTTTGAAACGACTGGAAACAGATTACATCGATCTCTACTTCATCCATGGCTTCGATCCGCTCACGCCCATAGAGGAGACGTTGACAACACTCGACGCGCTGGTGAAGAGCGGAAAAGTCCGATACATTGGAGTCTCCAACTACGCATCGTGGCAGCTCATGAAATCGCTGTCCGTATCAGAAAAATTACACCTCGAAAAGTTTATCGTCTATCAGGGATACTATTCGATCATCGGCAGAGACTACGAATGGGACCTGATGCCTGCCGTCGAAGACCAGGGCCTGGGACTCATGGTCTGGAGTCCACTGGGATGGGGACGTCTCACAGGAAAAATAAAGAGGAATCAACCTGCGGGCGAAGGACGAATTCAGATGGGCGGCGCCGCCGGCGGACCGGAAGTTGAAGAAGATTATCTGTACGATGTCATCGATGTGCTGGATGAGATTGCTTCCGAGACTAACAAAAGCATAGCTCAAGTTTCCCTCAACTGGCTGTTAACTCGTAAGACAGTGTCGAACGTCGTGATCGGTGCCCGCAATGAGAAGCAGCTGATTGAAAATATCGGAGCCCTGGGTTGGTCACTCACATCGGAACAGCTTGAGAAGATCGATAAGGTGAGCGATCAAAAGCCGTTATATCCGCATTGGGTTGGAAAACGTTAACGAATACACGACGATACCCGAAACAGAATCCGATCAGAACGGATTCTGTTCTTCCTTTATACACACTTGTCGGGTTATCTCATTTTCATGCAAGGCCGCTTCTCCTTGTTTATCCTATGGACGAAGTGTGTAAAACGCTTAACGATATTGAGCCAGAATAATAACGCTAAATGGGTAGCAAAATAAAAAATACTGCGCCTTCTCCCGGCTTACTTTCCGCCCACACAGTTCCGTGGTGACTCTCCACGACCTTCTTCACAATAGACAGTCCTATTCCTGAACCGCGATATTCTTCCTCTGAATGCAGACGCGCGAATACCTTGAAGATACTTTCAGCATACATCTGATCAAAGCCTATCCCATTGTCGGACACGGAAATCAAATGAAACACCTGCTCACGTAAATTTTCCGGAACTGCGAACCGGACATCACTGCCTCTGAGAGTTTCAGCAGCAATCCGAATTTCACAAGGCACATTTACCCTGCAATACTTGAGCGCATTACCAATCAGGTTCTGAAAGAGTTGATGCATCTGCCTCTTATTACCAAAGATTGCCGGCAACTTTCCTATGTTAACCGTGGCCGACTTCCTTTCTATCTCCAGTTCAAGGTCCTCCAGCACTGTGTGGATCGCATCGTTAAGGTCAATGTTCTCCTGGTCCGCCTCACCTTTTGCAGACTGCGAGTATTCCAAAAGGTCTTCGATCAGCTTCTTCATCCTGGCCTGCGTTTTCTCCAGCCGTTCAAAAAGTGCCGACTGTTCAACGTTCAGGCTATGCTTCAACTCTTCCCTTAACCGGCTAACGAAGAACTGCGTTTTGCGAATGGGTTCCTTGAGATCATGTGACGCTGCATAGGCAAACTCTTCCAGGTTGGCATTCGAATACCGCAGATCTTCCAGAGTCTTCTCCAGCTTCATTTCAGCCTCGCGTATAGCCGTAACGTCGGTGAAGTGATGGATCAAATGCGCGTCATCCATTTTGGATACGGTCAACTCCAGCCAGCGCCTGCTGAAGTCGAGAAAGTATCGCATAATGAATGGCTCACCTGTCAGCAATGTTCTGATGCAAGCCTGTCCGTACGGCGACGCGATGATATTCGGATCAAAATGTGTGGCCGGCTTTGTGAGGTACTCCTCCCTGGGAATACCAATATACTTTACGGCTGAGTCGTTCGCGAGTATGGTGTGTGCATCGACAACGTGTCCCTGCTCATCAAAAAGCAGTTTGGATACAGAGATTCCGTTAGTGGAGTTCTCAAGAATACTCTTCAACAGATTCTCCTTTTCTTCAATCTGCTGATTGCGGCCCATGACCAGGTCCTTTAGTTCACCTTCAACGGACTTTTGCCCCGATATATCTGTGCTCGTGCCGTGCCAGCTAACGATCATATCATTTTCAATCACAGGAATGCCCCTGGCCAGCACCCATCGATAGCTCCCGTTTTTATTTCGATAGCGGGCCTCAATCTCATAGAACGTCCTGCGCTTAAGAGCTTCGTTCCAGGCCTCTGTGCATCGGTCGATATCTTCCGGATGCAACGCCTTAGTCCAGCCAGATCCCATCGATTCTTCGCGGGTAAGGCCGGTGGTTTCATACCAGAGCTCATTAAAGAAATCAAGGTTGCCTTTTTCATCGGAGGTCCAGACAATCACGGGTAGGGAGTTAGCTAGTTGCTTCCATTTCCGGTCGCCCCGTTCGATGAGCTTCTTCGCATTGACTTTCTCTGTCACATCATGTCCCACAGCAATGACCCCGGCAATTTGCCCGGCTTCGTAAAACGGCTGATAGATGAAATCAAAATAATAGACCTCGACGGCATCGCCACGTTCAAAGGTCATCGGATATTCGTACGCGGTAAAAGCGTTACCGGTAGTGCGCACGTTATCAAGCAGGTGACGGAAACCCTGTGACTCAAGCTCGGGAAAAACATCGAATAGCCTTTTGCCATAGATGGCACTGTCCGTTTTCCATATCTTCAACAGCCCTTCGTTTGCAAACTCGACGATATAGTTCCCGCCCCGAACAAAGCCTATGACGACTGGTGCCTGAGCAAAGAATTGGTACGCGTTTTCAATACCAGGAGTATTACCTCCTTTTCCGTTATCGTTCTGTGCGGACATTTGGACCTCTTTCTTTAAAACGTGAATTGCAGATTACCAGGTTCACCGTTTCACTGTTGATCAGATCCAACACGCTGGCAGGTTCAGCTTACTTGCATACCAATATAGCCATTGGACATTGCTCACCAATGAATGAGTGACATTGAGCGATTCCATTCGTTACAAAGCGTTTGCCACAGATGGATGGTTCCTGTCTAAGGCATATAACGCGGCCATGGATTAAAAAAGTCGAAACATAGTTGTGTAAAAATGTCCACGGTACTAGTTCTAGTTGCTTAAAGCACCGCGCCTGATTCTACCCGCTAGTACCTCGTCTCCGATCCCAATGCGTGCTTCCGGTTTTTCACCCACACCATCCCGGAGGTAATTGCTACAACTTTCATTGCTATCGTTTCACAACAATCAGCTTCCACGACCCACGGTCGTGACCTTCATTCAGCCGCAAGGCTGACAGCTAATTCATAATTCTTAATTCTTAATTCTTAATTCTCATCGGCCTGATGCAAACATAAAGTATTCCCAAATCGCCCTTTCGAGTTAGTTGCAGTTCGTTATAGTTGGTTGCAGTTGTGCCAATCGCAGAGGCCATTGCTTAGGCTTTCCGGCCTCTTGGTGGCCTATAGGTGGCCTGTAGGCGGCCTGTAGCCGGCCATTCCAAGGCGCTCCATACAGAGATCCGGCTTCAGGTACTATAGATCCTGAACAAGTTTTTGACCACCTCGATGACGTGACTGAACAAAAACACACCGCCGTATTTTCCTAAATTAGCTAATCGATCGGGCGCAAGAAAAGTCTATTTCATTTTACGAATTTAGCTACCATGAATAGCAAAGGCGATCTTATCTTCAAAACAATGCCCTTTGCCAAAGAGGACCGGCTGCTCAGCTGGTATTATTTGTTGTCAACACTGATCCTGGCGGCAATTGCATTCTCACTCACCTCGATCCTCAACAATACCTTCTTAAAGCTCGTCTCCGGAATTATCGCCGGCCTCATAACGGCAAGGCTGGTGGTCATCTATCACGATTTTCATCACGGCGCTATACTCAAAGGCTCCAAAATAGCCCATCTGATCATGACCACTGTCGGACTGGTGACGTTAACACCGTCCAGCATATGGGACGAATCACATGAACACCACCATCACACAAACTCAAAATTCGCCACGTTCGTGCTGGGAAGCTTTCCAACAATATCCACATCAATGTATCGAAGACTCACATCGAAGGAGCAATTCAGATACAAACTGCTTCGTCACCCCCTCATGATTGTTTTCGGATACATCCCAATCTACCTCGTATCATTTTGTCTGTGGCCTTTCTTCGAAAACCCGAAACGTTACTGGGACTGCGGCGTCGCCGCGTTAATTCACATCGCCCTGGCCTCTGCACTTTGGTATTATGGAGGACTGCCGGCCCTTACGTTCTCATTGCTCATCCCATCGTTCGTAGCCTTTTCGCTTGGCGGATACATATTCTACGCACAGCATAACTTTCCCGAAGTTGTTTTGTCAAGCGATGACTCCTGGAACTATTTTGATGCTGCATTAAAATCATCGAGCTACATAAAGATGAGTCGCATGATGAGATGGTTCACGGCGAATATCGGATACCATCACATTCATCACGTCAACCCGAGGATACCATTCTACAATCTGCCGCAAGCCATGCGCTCAGTGATCGAGTTTCAGCACCCGCGATGCACTTCGCTCCACCCAAATGAAATCTGGAGATGCCTTCAACTCAAGTTGTGGGACGAGGATAAAGAACGAATGATTTCAATGCGCGAGTTCCGGTCGGGCGTCTACCGTTAACTTGAATACAAAAGAACAGCCTGCCGCAATCTCTATTTATCGCAGACAGGCTGTACATACTTAAAGCTAAAGCAGGATTTAATCGTTATCGCCGCTGGAATTACCTATTCTAAAGCCAACACCGGCAGCAAACATCCATCCTCTGTTCCTCACCTCGATCATGTTGTCGTTGTCATTAAGATCCTGGAAGCTCCAGCCGTAACGACCATCGATGGTGAAGAATATCCCGTTACCACGCGTCTGAATATCAACACCAGCTCCCACCAGCGCACCGACATCAGATTGCTTCACATCAGCATCTGTCCACGAAATTGCACTTCCCGTTTGAGTGTCTTTTGCCGTCGCCTTGAAATCCGTCTTGAATGCAAAGTCAGGTCCTAACAATATGTGTGGAAAGACCACCTCATTTGCAAGAGGAAGCCGGATCTTTGCCAGCACAGGAATATCAAAGTAACTTATCCTAACATCACTTCTGACATTACTTGACGTGAAGCTTGCTCCCCTTTCCGTTAACAGGAACTCCGGCTGCAATGAAAACACCCTTCCAAATTGAAAATTCGTAAACAGGCCGTAGAAACCGGATGTGCGCGAATCAAAGTTTTCTGAGTTCGTTCCTTTAAAGGTCGTTATTGCGACACCGCCCTTAGGCCCAATCGCAAAACCAAACTGCGCGTTTGCATCTATCCGCGTTAGCAACAGGAAACTTCCCAGTACACCCGCGACAAGCAACTTATTGATTGTAGTCTTTTTCATAGTTGTAGTTATTTATGTTAAAAACGTCTATCGCCCCGTCAATTCTTTGTGCGATACCTTCACCATTCAAAAGCGATACCACTGCCAAACACCTCATTCTACTGCCGGCATATACGCTGATTCCTTCCATTGCGGATCGCCTTGCATTGCACATTGCACAATTGTGGACTGAGTGTGTAGATCTTTACGTGTGATGGATAATCCACACTATTAGGGCAGGCGTTATAATCTCCCCTCCAATTGCGGAATCAAGCATGGCTTTGCGTTTTGACTACAACGATCATCATATTGGATACAGCTTCTTTATTTCTTGTCAGCACCTTTGTATCAACAAAAGATCAAAAGATGAAAGTATTTGTAACCGGCGCGTCGGGCTTCATTGGTTCGGCCGTCGTAAAAGAATTAATTGATGCAGGGCATCAGGTGATGGGCCTGGCCCGATCAGATGAAAAAGCGAAATCGATAACTGCTGCGGGCGGCAGGGTGTTGATGGGAACCCTGGAAGACCTGAACGTATTAAAACAAGGTACTTCGGAAGCAGATGGTGTCATTCACACGGCCTTCATTCACGACTTCAACCAGTACGCAAAAGCGAACGAAGCGGATAAAGCAGCCATCAACGCAATGGCCGAAACACTTGCAGGGACCAGTAAACCACTCGTTGTAACCGCAGGAATTCTTGGACTGCCTCCTATAAACGGCATCATCACCGAGGACAGCGTTGCGCAAAATTCGCCGCGCAGCTCCGAAGCAACGGCCGGGGCATGGGCTGCCAAAGGCGTAAATGCCTCTGTGGTTCGGTTGCCACCCTCTGTCCACGACAAAGGCGACAAGGGCTTCGTTCCGTTTATTATTCAACAGGCGCGCAAGCATGGGGTATCTGCCTACGTTTCAGACGGCAGCAACCGCTGGCCCGCAGTTCATCGCCTGGACGCCGCAAAGCTCTTCCGCCTGGCGCTCGAGAAGTCATCAACGGGCGCGTTGTACAATGCCATAGGTGATGCGGGCATCGAGGTAAAGAAAATAGCAGAGCTAATTGGCGATCAGCTGAATCTTCCCGTTGCGTCGGTGTCGGGAGAAGACGCGATCAAACACTTCGAATGGATGAGTCGCTTCATAGGGTTCGATAGCCCCGCATCCGGCTCAAAAACAGAGGAACGTTTGGGTTGGAAGCCAACACACACAGGACTGTTAGAAGACCTGCGAAAGAACTATTTTTAAGTACTGGCAAGGTACCTGTTTATGTCAACCGCAGAACCCGTACGAATAAAAACGATCAGCGAGTACCATGTACTGCGTGGCCTGCCACCACCAGAGCATCCGCTCATAAGCGTAGTCGACTATTCCAAAATGAAGGGCTCACCTGTCGACGAATCTGAAGGTTTATTGTTCGACTTCTACGTGATCTCCGTAAAGCGCGGCATGGAAGGCAAGATGCGATACGGTCAGCAGTCATACGATTTTGATGAAGGTGTCATGGCATTCATGGCGCCTCATCAACTATTGAAGCTTGAAAAGAACCAGAGTGCAGATGCCAAACGCACGGGCTGGATGTTGCTGATCCATCCCGACTTCCTCTGGAAGACGTCGCTTGCAAAAAACATCAGGCAATACGAGTACTTCGACTATTCCGTAAACGAAGCATTGTTCCTCTCCGAAAAGGAAGAACAAACGATGAATGAAATCGTTGAAAAGATCCAGCACGAATATCGATCGAACATCGACAAGTTCAGTGAGCAGATCATCATCTCTCAGATTGAAGTACTGCTGAACTATGCCGAGCGCTTTTATCACCGGCAGTTCATTACACGAAGAAAATCCAATCATCAGATCCTCGATAGGCTGGAAAAACTCCTGTCTGATTATTTCAACAATGAAGACCTGATCAGCAAAGGTCTGCCTTCGGTTCAATACATTTCCGACAATCTGAACGTCTCGCCTGTGTATTTGCGCAGTCTGCTAAAAGCGCTCACGGGACAAAACACTCAGCAACACATCCACGAAAAGCTCATCCAGAAAGCCAAAGAGAAATTATCAACGACGGACCTCACCGTAAGCGAAATTGCGTATGAATTAGGTTTTGAACATTCGCAGTCATTCAGCAAGTTGTTCAAAACAAAGACAAACCAGTCGCCGCTGGAGTTTAGGCAGTCGTTTAATTGATGCCGTTCATCCGCTGGCGGGCACGAGCGACCTGGACGGATTGGTGTTCAACTACTTTCTTATCTTCCCGCTGATTTCAGTAGAAAGCTGTTCGAAATCCATCGGCAGCGACGCGCTGGCAATTGACACGGTGCCCTTCCTGTCGATCAAAACATATCGCGGAATGATACCCGTCTTTCCGCCAATGAAATTCCAAAGTGAAACTTTCATCTCAGCATCGGGCAGGTAATGGGATCCGTGCAGATCATTGGCGTAGATGATCTTCATCCATCTGTCCTTTCGCTCAACACCGTCGAGCGATATGTACAAAGACGAAACATTGTTCTCCTCCAGAAATGTGTTGAGCTTATCCTTATAAGCGAATTGCTCGACACACGGCCCACACCACGACGCCCACAAGTCAACAAATATCCATTTGCCTTTGAATGGTTTCAGCAGTTCATTAACTGTCCTGTAATGGTCCTCAAGGATTACAATTTTCTCATTATTATTAACCGCGGCCGTCGACAAATACTTACTTAAGTCTGCAATCTTTGGTCGCAGGATCTCCAGGTATCGTGAGCCTTTGTATTCGCGGTTGCACATATCAACACATGATTTTAATACTGACGAGTAGTAATATTGAGAGTTCAGGAAGATGAACATGAAGTGCATCCGGTAAGCCTTCATAACATTGACCTCAGCGAAGACAAGCGAGTCCAGCATTGCAGGGTGTGGGAACATTTCAGAAAGTATCATTCCGTCGGTCGACTTCCTGCTTTTGATTGCTACACTGTCCTCCAGATCGGCAGTGTACTTGAGATTCAAAACATACTCGTTGTATGTTGCCGACGTCGGCGCGGGAACCACATACTGAGACGCATTTCGCAGAAATAAAGAAACAAAACCCTTCCATTCCTGAAGATGATTCTTATCGACAGGCCGTAATAAATCACGATCATACTCAAGACGAAGTCGCATGTACGCATTCAGGAACGTACTATAGTAGAACGCCTTTGCATCGTTTCGAAGGTATGCCTTTACCTCGTCACCTGTTTCATGATTTTTACTTGCTACCTTATTTTCAGCTGTATTCTCTTCTATCGGCAGTTGCCCGATTGCATCTTCATCACTCCGGAGTAATGAATCAAGATATTCTCTCGCCCGTTCGAATGTCTGTATGCTGTCAAGTTTAAAAGTGAGATCGCATCCCCGCACTGTGAACGACCGGGAAACAGTTCTCTCTAATGAATTCAGATATTTGTTCACATACGCAAGGTCGCCCTCGATATGAACCGTGGCCTGTTTTCGAACAGTGTTTACGACAGCGTCAAAATACTTGCTATTTGACGTGTCCTCTTTGGGTATGATGATCCTGCTCTGATCAATCACCACAGCGACGTCCGAACCCTCACGCAGGACGAACTCATAGGGAACTCGCTGGTAGAATATACGAACCGTTGTCAGCTGGTGAATGGGATAATGAATCTCAAACTTTCCATCGGACGACAAAGTTACCTTTTCAAAATATCCATAGCGAAGGCTCAGTTGCTCGAACGACAACTGATAGCTGACAGTAGATTTACCATCATAATTGAGGATACGTCCGCGAATAGTCGCCGCCTCAGAACTATATAAAGAGAGAACACCTGCAACAACCAAAATTCCCTGCAGCAAAGACCATTGCCAGTTTCGCATCGACGATTCTCTTCTTGTAAAGAATCCTTTCTCAGGCATAAGCAGTTATGGCTAACGACATCTCAATATAACGTAAGTACAACGCACCTGCAATAAAAGGATTATGCACCAACCCTGGTCCTTCAATGCTCAAGCCAGCAGCTCAGCCATCTTTTCCTGCGCACCCTCCGCATGCATCCACTCAATCATCCCTGCAGATGTTGCTGCCTCCGCCGCTCCCCTTTCGCGCATGTTCTTCTCATAGAACGCTATGGCTTCCTTCAGATCATTGAAACTTCCATAGGTCAGCACAGTGCTCAGTTCCACAGCGTCGAGCATGGCAAGATTCACACCTTCACCCGAAGGGGCCATGATATGAGCTGCATCGCCAAGCAACGTAATGTTCGATTGCGCTTCCCACGTTTGATCCAATGGTATGCAATACTGCGGACGGATCAATAGTGCACCGTCATAATTCTCAAAAAGCTCAAACCAGATCTTATCCCAGTCAGCAAACTCGGTCCTGAATAACTCTGCGACCTGAGACTTATCAGTGAAATCAATCCCACTCTCAACAGACCAGTTCTCATTTCTCTTGCTGCTCACATAAAAGTCAATACTTCCATCACCTTTGGCCGACACATGTAAATACTTTTCATCACTGTGAGCATATAGCTTTCCGCCCTTCAACAATTCATGCATGGCCGGCGCCACTTTCGCTGCATTGTCCACGTTCCCCTGAAGAATGTAAATGCCTGCATAAACAGCTTTTGTCGAAGTTACGCATGGACGGATTTTTGAATTACCTCCATCAGCCCCAATGATAATGTCCGCTACGGTCGTTGTACCATTCTTAAATTCTAATTTCCATTGCTTGCCCTTCTTCGACATGCTGATGAAATGACTGTCCCAGACTACTGTATCTGGATGAAGCGAATTCAACAACAGGTCACGCAAGTCGCTGCGATCAATTTCTGGTCTGGCTTCGGGAGAATTGAAGTCAGTTGCAGGAGTTGTCTTGTCATGATCATCGAAAATGATGTTTCCGGACTTATCAACCAATCGTCCCTTTTCGGCGCCTGGCCTGTACGTTGCCTTAAATGCATCCATTAGTCCGGCCGCATCGATTGTCCTTAATCCGGAATCAAAATGCAGGTCAAGTGTGGCGCCCTGTACGCGCACCTTCCTGTTCATATCTCTTTCATAAACCTTAACGTCTGCGCCTTTGAGTTGCAAAAGCCTGGCAAGTGTCAGGCCCCCGGGGCCACCTCCTATGATGGCGATCTTTTTGTCGCTGATGAGCATATCAAATGATGTTAAATATCTTTCACTGATGCAAAACTATAGCTACTTTCATAGGCAAAATAGCCATGAATGCTTTTAAAATAGTCGCGAATGAAAATATCCATCACTGACAAAGGAGAGGGAATTGCGCAGCAATTTGCCCGGGCGATCGGAGCAAAAGTGGATGGGCGTTTCATCCGTATTCCCGATAGCAAAGGCGGTGGCTATATGTCGGGATTCAACTGGGGAAAGGAACTGAGGATGATGATCAGGAACTATCATCTCAAGGAAGAAGTCGTTATCGATCGTAAGAATGAACTGGCAGAAGGGCAGGACGATGTTGTGTTCAGACTCAATGGAATCTTCCCGACTTCAGTTCATCGCAAAGGACAGTTTTCAACCGAACAACCGAACGTGCTCATTTGCAAGCATGCGGTCTCTTCTGTTATGGAGATGCCTTCGAATACACTCTTCGGAAGCGTTACCATTGCAGCATCAAGGCAATATCTTCGATCCCTCTTCGAAGAGCTGAAGCATCCCATTGCCGAAACAATACTTAAGGGAAAAGACAACTTCATATTCGAGACCAGTCTGTCGTCGGAGATGCTTCGCGTGGGCAGCGAAATACTGGATCAACCCATTCCCGAAAATCTTGAGCGCTACTATTACAATCTGAAATGCCAGGAACTGTTGTGTCACATTTTTTCTCTGTTGATACAAAGGGATCCTGTTCCTGCAAGCTCGATGCACCTGGATGACATCAAAGCGATCTACGCGATCAAGATTCATCTGCAGTCCCACTTAAACGAACCGCCCAACATTGCCTCTCTGGCAACTGAGGCCGGCATGAGTGAACCGAAGCTGCGAAAGCTTTTCAAGCAGACATTTGGTAAAGGAGTTTTTGAATATTATCAGTCGGCGCGTGTGCAGGAAGCAGCAAGACTATTCAAAGAAAAGAAACTGACTGTTTCTGAAGTGGGATATCAATTGGGATTCACCAACCTCAGTCATTTCTCAAGGGAATTTGAAAAGTACATTGGCATGAAGCCGAAGAAGTACTCGTTGAGTAAAGAAGTAGCGGGTGGAGCCTGATCTACTCCGTGGGCTCGGTGGCTTCCAGGCAGGTAATTCTCGCTGCCTTACCGCCCATGCAACCAGTCGCGACATCTGGTCTTAATTCATATCCGATAACGACCTGCCTTCCCTCAGTAAATTGAAAGTTGTACAGGGGATCTTCGGTTACTTCCTTTGGAAGGGGCGGTGTACCACAATACAATACATCAAATACGGGGATAAGCAACGTACCATCGCTCAGTTCAAATGCATAACCGCATCCATCGACACTCGTGAGGTCTCGTGCCGTTGCCGGTGTTCCACAGTCTTTGGTAACGGAATCGTCGTTGCAGCCAAACAACACTACAACGAGCATAAGGAGCGAAGCGCAGGTTTTCATAACGGAATGATTTGACCATTAGACCCCTGTTCCGTTGGAAAGGTTGGAAGCGCTTGAATTCTACTCGTCAATTGGAGTAATAAGCTGCATAAAAATTGACGTGCCTCATGGCTCTACAATAACCTCCGGCGGCTTCGTCCACTTGCTCATCATATCCGTAGTGAGAATATTAAACCGCGGATTGGTGCCGCCCAGCTCTCCGCTATGTTTACTGAAAACAACTGTTGCAATCTGATGATGACGGATAACATACGAGCACAGGATACAGGGCTCCATGTTTGTATACAACGTGGCACCTTTGCAGTGCCCGTTCGTTGCAACGGCATTCAGGATGGCAACCACCTCAGCATGTCGGGTTACATCATTTTGCTGCCGGCTTTTCTCAGAGCCTTCACCGATGATCTCGTCATTCAACACCACAACGCTTCCTACAGGACTTTCACCTTCTTCCCTCGCTATTTGGGCCAGCTCGAGACAGCGACTGAGATAGGCCGCGTGACTCGTCATGAATATTGCGTTTTCATATTGGTATCAAATTAAACGATTAATCCCTATCTTTAATAACGATCACTTTCCGATAGCTTCATTAGATTCCCTAAACCGGCCTCTCTATGTTAAAGAATTACATCGTCGTTGCCTTCCGCAGCGCATGGCGCCACCGTGGCAAATGTGATTGCGCTTATCAATAGAGAATTCATCATTATTCTTGGTATTGCGGCACTGATCGGATCTTTCGGCGGCTACTATCTCCTCAATGCGCTGCTTGGCGTTTTCAATATGCAGCACACCTCCGTCGGCCTGTTTACCGTTGCAACGTGCGGGCTGGTCATTTTCTGCATTGGCACAGCTACTACGGGTTTCACTATTTTAAGAGCAGCAAAGACCAATCCCGTGGAGACACTGAAAAGCGAATAAAACGCTTAACCTGCTTATGTTATTGCCCCAATAAGGGTAACTCATTGCAGTAATTACCGCTGCTTTCCTGATCGCGTGTTTACTCCTCAAAAAGCTTTAAAAGTAACCGGGACTTGGCTATATTGGTAATTCGAAGGTTGCTTCAATTAGCTTCATCTGAAGTTCAAAAGTGAAGAGTGAGCCACACTGGAGGCGCCGCGGTACGAGACACAATAAACGACCCGTGATGAAAGTTGTAAAAAGCCTATTCCTGTTCACCGTTGCGGCAGCTGTGACGTCTTGCTTCAATGCTCCCGAATATTCTACCACACCCAGGATCAGCTTTATTGGCGTATGCTTTAAAAGCGGAGGTACAACTGATCCTGACGTGCTGACGCTCAGAATTTCGTTTCGCGACGGGGACGGCGACCTTGGGCTCGCAGACCAGATCGAAGAGCCATACAACGACATATTCTACGGCATTGCGAGTAGCGGTGAGGTTGTGGAAGCGGGAAAAGAAACCGTAATTAATGGCCTGCAGCAGTTCATTAAAGTACCTCCGGGCACAACGGGAAAGCTGGTGACCACGCGAACACTCCTCGATCCGGCGTATTCGGATGATCTTCCTCCCTATGTCGATGCTGTAACATCCTGCTACGACTATAAAATCCAAAAGGTATACATCCAGGAAAAAGACAAGGCGATCATCGACGCTTCCTATCCCGATATCGATACGGTCACCACCGGCAGCCTTCCTTCGGTCTACTACATCGTACAGGACCAGGTCTATTACAAACGCAATCCCAATCACCGGAACATTGACGTCGAGTTTTGGGAGAACGATGGAACCGGAACCTTCACGCTCTTCGACTGGGAAAAAGAATATTGTGAAGCCTCATTCAATCAACGGTTCCCGGAATTATCTGATAAGTCCGGTCTGCTTGAAGGCGACCTGAAATACGATATGAGTTCCGTGGGTATACGCCAAACATTCGGGTCCAAAACTCTTCGCCTAAAAGTACGCATCCGCGACCGCGCCCTGAATGTGAGCAACGAAGTGGTATCTCAGGATTTCACCCTCGACTCCATCAGCAAGAATTGCGAGTAATTACAATTGCAACTCTTTAAGCATTCCTTCAACTCTTCTGTCAAAGACTACTTTTACATTTTACATTTAGAGTTTAACATTTTGCGGTTGCATTCGTTTAACCGAACCTACGAAGCACCAACCTACCATACGACGCCCTAACCTTTAATCAGGGTCAACAGCCCTATACGCCTCCAGCGCGGCCATCGCTCCTTCTTTCCCTGGCTTCTTTGTACTGTGTTCCAGCCCCATGAATCCCCGGTATCCTTTGTTGTGCAGGTATTGTAATGCATTAACAAAATTGATCTCGCCGCTTGTTGGTTCTGTACGACCTGGATTGTCAGCGAGCTGATAATAGGCAATTTCATCGTAGGCATAGTCGAGTGTCTTCAGCAGGTTGCCTTCTTCAATCTGCACATGATAGAAATCGAATAACACTTTAATGCTGGGGCTGCCCACTGCCTTCGCCAGCGCATAGGCCTGCGGGATGGTATGCAGAAACATTCCCGGATGATCGATCTTGTGATTCATCGACTCCATCACCATAACGATGTTATTTGGCTCATAGATCTCAGCTATCCGCTTAAGCAATTCAATGGCGTTGGCCATCTGAAAATCATATGGAAGTTTGGGATCGCCCATACCCAGTACGTTGTGTACAAACTTTGTATTCATCCGTTTCGCGATCTCCACTGATTGCCTGATGTCTTTGAGAACCGCCTCACGCGCTGATGCATCCTTGCCTGCAAAGGTGACATGTTCGAACGTCATCGTGCCAACAAACTGACCGAACTCCATCCCCAACTGCTGAACAGCTTTACTGATGGATTCCTGTTCACTGACCGGGCGAAATTTCAAGCCTGTATTCTCCCATGCGCGAAAACCCTGATCGTATCCCCACTTTATCTGATCAACAATATTATCTCCCGACGCTGCCTTGAATATTCCAAAGTCCGGAGAGAACTTCATGTTGAATGCCTTACCAGCTTCCGTTTTGCCAACCAACGGAGAGCCTAACAGTGTTAGTCCACTTGCCAGGGACTGTCCTAAGAATTCGCGCCTTTCCATCTTATTGATTTACGGTGTGTCTGAGAATTCGCTGATCTGTTTCCGGGTCCTGATCCTGGCCCTGAAGAAAGGCCATGAGATCAGCAAGCTCCTTCTTAGTTAAAAGCTTGTCCAGACCCTGAGGCATCATGGATACATCCGATAACACGGTACTTTTGATGTCGCTCTTTGGAATCCGGATGGAGCTTTGCAGCGATGTTGCCAGGATAACTTCATCAGGCGTTTTGCTTTTAACAATGCCGGTATGCTCACCGTTGGCGGTCTGCACTTTGTACGTCTCATACTCTCTCACGAACGATGCGCCTGGGTACACGATGGCTTCCAGCAAATCGTGCGTGGAGCGATCGCGTTGTATGGACGTTAGATCAGGTCCGAACTGACCACCCTCCGATCCAATCTTATGACAGGTAAAGCAAGTTGCCTTACCGAAGAACAGAGCTCGGCCATTGTCAAGAACGCCATCGCCAAGACTGGCCTCGATCTCCTTCAAATATTTGATACGTTCGGCGTGAACGGCATTTAGTTTCTCGATCAGCTTGTCAACGTCGGGCTTTACGTCTGGCGGATAATGCTCAAATACCTTTCGCAGCCGTTCCTCCGAATATCCATCAAGCGTTGAGGAATTTGAAAGTGTCGTCGCCAATGCTTTTCCAACTTCTGCCGAGCGCCCTCCCTGAAACGCAGATACAAGCCGGGGAAGAATAAATGGGTCTGCCTGTGGAAGATATTTGTCGGACATAATCTTTAATTCGTTATCCGTCAGCTCCGACTTCTCAAGAATGGCCGCGGCCTGTTGCGTATTGGCCACTTCGCCTTTTTGCGTAAGTTGATTAAGCAGATAGTCAAAGTGCGCTTCACTCAATTTCCTGTTACCGGCACTAAAGGCCTCTATTGCCTGCATTCGAAGCGGCGCGGGGTTTTGCTTATCATCTGCAACGGAGGCAAGACTCTTTTCAGCCGACTTAATACTGCGCAATTGAACCAGCTCTATAACTTTGGATTTTACCTCGGCGTTTGTCCCGGACTCCAGCATCGAAGTAAGCCGCGATGTCCATACCGCGGGAAACTCCTTCATATTCATTCGCATCATGGCGCTAATTAAAAAGAGTTGCCGGTCGCGCGATGCAGTGCCCACCTTGTCGGCGATGAACTTCTGCATCTTTGGCTCGGCTCCAAACGAGATCAGCATATCTGACAGCAGTTTCTCATTCGATGCAAGCGATTCGTTGCCCTTCAACTCCTTTTCGAGAAATGTAACCATCTCCCCACTCCACTCAGGATGATGAGAAGCCGCCCACAGTGCAGTTTGCTGAAGCTTCTTATTCCGGTGTGTAAGAAAGGGAGTCAGCTCCTTAGCTGTTAGCGGAGACGATGGCATCTGATCGAGCGTAATGATGACAACTTCACGCACCCTTGCAGAAGTATCAGAAAGCCGTGAGCGAACGCCGTGCACGTCATTGATAGTCGTCAGCGCGTGAATGATGGCATGCCTGATGAAACGATCATCGGTTTCTGATGAAGCATCGATCAGCGCGGTCACCGCCTGTTTGTCTCCAATCTGTCCAAGAGCAGTTGCTGCCTGTCTCCGAAGCGGATCGTGTCCGTTCGCTACAGCCACTAACAGACTGGCGAGGGCCTGCTTATCTT
Source organism: Chryseolinea sp. T2 (assembly GCF_037203685.1). Classification (NCBI taxonomy): domain Bacteria; kingdom Pseudomonadati; phylum Bacteroidota; class Cytophagia; order Cytophagales; family Fulvivirgaceae; genus Chryseolinea; species Chryseolinea sp. T2. The sequence continues at coordinate 85,880 of NZ_JBBCAU010000013.1, read as the reverse complement.
TCGACATTCCAACAGACCGCGCAGCGGCAACGGCCACCTGATCATCCCCATCCTTCAAAGCGGTCCGGACACCTTCCATAGCAAGAGGCGTTCCGATTCTATTGAGCGTGAACACGGCCTTCGTTCTTGCATCTGCACTTTCTGAAGCCGATAACAATTGCTTCAGCGCAATGACAGATCCATCGCCACCGTCAACAAGAAATTGCTGCGCCCGATCGGCAAGAAATGGATTAGAATCTTCCAGGTACTTCACAAGCGCGTCCGGCCCAAGCGTTGTCCATTTGATCGTATTGCCATAGGGATCGTCGGCTCTTTTCGCGTCCTTCTTCCGTACGCGGTATATCGCGCCCTTGAGTTGTGGCTTCGACACCTGAGACAACGGACAACCTTTGATAAACCAGCCTCCGGTTTCAACAACGAGCAGGCTTCCATCGGCGTCCTCCAGCACATCCGTTGGATGAAAGTCTTCGTTATTATTGTTCCAGAAGAAGATCTCGTCTTCGGTGCGGAACGATGCGCCTTGTCTGATCAGTTTGTGCCTGAGCACGCGATGAGTGTTGAACTGCGCGCTGAACAGATTGTCTTTGAAGTCGTCGCCTAAACCCTTCTGACGATAACGACCAATCCCCGAAGGTGCAACGCGGGAATACTTGGAAACCACAGGCATGAGTTCACCTGTCAGGGGAAGTCTGTCACGTTTAATATTATTGTTTGGCTTGGGATAAACACCTCCTTCAATCCAGTAAACTAATGCGTCGCGCTCGCCTGCCTGCGGTTCAGTGAAATACGTTTCCGTACCGATCGGCTCTGCAGCTTCCGTATAAGCAAGCTCAACAGGATTGTTCATTCCTCCGGCAGATATCCACTCCAGACCTGTTCCGTCCGGTCTTACGCGCCACGTTCGTGCCGTCTCGCCCTTCAGATGTTGGCCTTCTTTGGTAGTAACGTCGAATCCCTCAATGGCATTGGTCATGTAAAACCACCCGTCCGGAGACAACGATGGCCCTACCAGGCTGTTTGCATTTACATTCAGCACCCACCCCGATAAGATAACCTCACGTTGATCTGCAACGCCGTCGCTATTGGAATCCGTAAATTTGATGAGGTCAGGCGCTGAAGAAGCGTAGAGAGAGCCTTTATAAAAAACGCCACCCTGAGGAAAACCCACCTTGTCCGCAAAGATGGTGCTCTTGTCATACTTTCCATCTGCATCGGTGTCTTCGAGAAGATTGATTCTGAATTGTGGATTGCCGATGGCGTCTTCTGTTTTGTTGTACTTATCGCCGGTTGATTCAAAAACGAAAAGCCTTCCGTATTCATCAAGGGTACTGAACATAGGAAAGTCGACCAGGGTTGAGTCGGCTGCGATTTCAATGACATAACCGTCGGGAACTTGTGGACCCGTCTTGTTATCAGCAGTTGTTGATGGAGGATCTTTCGCTACACACGCCGCCAGCATGCATAACAGCGAGAATTGGGCTACTCGGGTCATTGAAGGAGAGGTTTTGGTGTGGTCTTCTCTTCTAAGTTATAATAATATTTAGGAGTTTATCTATCTTGGTTTCCCATGCCATACATAACATTACCTGAAGGTATTCCCGGAATTCGCGGTCCGCTTTCCATTCGACCCGACATAGCCAAACCCTTAAGCGAGTTTACCGAAACGCTCATGCGCGGTGAGAACTCTCTTACCCGCGGCGAGCGCGAACTCATCGCTACAGTGGTATCATCGGCGAACGACTGCTTCTTTTGTGAGAATGCACACGGAGGTGTCGCTCAGCATTATCTGCAGTGCGACATGGCATTCATCGACGGAGTAAAAGCTGACTTCACGTCTGCTGATATTTCTGATAAATTGAAATCGCTTTTGTCAATTGCGTTAAGCGTTCAAAAGGGTGGTAAGCATGTTACGGAAGATCAAATCTCGAAGGCGAAAGAACTCGGCGCGACCGATCGCGAGATTCACGATACGGTTCTGATTGCGGCCGCCTTCTGCATGTTTAACCGTTATGTCGATGGGCTCGACACCTGGGCTCCACGCGACAGAAGCTTCTACATCGACAGAGCGAAACATGCCGCTGAATTGGGTTATCGCATCGAGCCACGCTGAAAAAAGCGAGACTAATATGGCGATATCATAGCAGGGCGAATCGTTAATACTTTCTCCTACTCGGTTCTAAGTGTCCTTGCCGGATTTATCAATGCGGTTCTGATCGACTGCATGCTTACTGTAAGCAACGCAATGCCTACCGGTATCACTGCAGCCAGAACGAATATCCACCACGTCAGAGTGGTGTGGTAGGCAAAGGTCTGCAGCCATTGCTGCATGGCAAACCATCCAATGGGAAGGGCGATTAAAGCAGAGATCAACACCAGCTTCGAGAAATCTGTCGTGAGCAACACAACAATCCGGGTTACAGGAGCGCCCAATACCTTGCGGATACCGATCTCACGAACACGCTGCTGCATCATGAATGTTGACAAACCGAACAAGCCCATGCAGGCAATAAGGAATGACAATCCGGCAAAAATGTAAAACACCGATTCCATCTTTTGCTCGCGACCGTATTGAGCCTGCAACGATTCATCGATAAAAGAAAAATCGAGCGGAACATCGGGTGAGAGCTTCGACCATACAGCTTTTAGTTGATCAAGTCCATCACGTATATGCGCGCGTTCGATACGCAAAGAAAATGCCCATCCACCATTAACATGACTAATAAGCAGCGGCTCTACGTTTTTGTGCAGGCTTTCAAAATGAAAATCTTTCACAACGCCTATCACCTTCTTTACATTGTCGCCCGACCCGAAAGGTTTACCCAGCGCATCCTGAGCCGAAGGCCACCCTAACATCTTTACCGCGGCTTCGTTGATCAGAACGGATTTGGTGGTATCCGCTGTTGCCCGCTCGAAAACGCGACCGGCTACAAGTTCCATTCCATAGGTATCAAAGTAGTCCGCATCCGCACCCATGCGATAGATGCTTGTGGTGACCCTCTTGCCTTCGTTGTTCTCGGTGTCGATCCAGCCATTCCCCAAACCACCAACAACATTGTCGCTGTGAAGTGCTACGGATTCGATATAGGGCACGGATAGCAACTCGTTACGGATCGTCTGATACTGTTTGTTCACACCCTGCTCTCCATTAAAGTTCACGGCAACTACGGCATCACTCTTGTAACCTAAAGGTTTTTCCCTTATAAATTCCATTTGCTGATGAACAGCAAGGATAGAAACAAGCAACACGGTAGATATCGTGAACTGCAGAACAACAAGACTTTTTCTCAGTACCTGTCCGAGATTGCTGTGAGCAAACCGTCCCTTCAACGTTGCAACGGGTTGAAAGGACGAAAGAACCACTGACGGATAAAATCCGGAAATGACTGCGATGAGGAGAATAAATCCAACCACTGCAGCAATGTTTGTTGCCGTGATTTCCAACCTATACAGCTGTCCCATCCACGACGAGAATACCGGCAACATAGCTGACAACAACAGTATGCCCATAGCTACGGATATGGTTGTGACCATAAGGGTTTCGATGAAGAACTGTCGCATCAGCTGCTGACGGCTGGCGCCAGCGACTTTTCGCAATGAGATTTCCTTCGCCCTTGTCAGTGCCGTTGCCGTGGTTAAATTAATGTAATTGATACAAGCAAGAAGCAGTATGAATATCGCTACGGCCACGAATACCCTCACCGTTGTCTGGCTGCCATTATTGCCGGAATCGTATCGGAGCGAAGACTGCAAATGAATGTCCCTAACTGGTTGCATAAAATATTGATATGAGAACCTGTTGTTTTCCCACTCCTTCTTTGCAAACCGGGCCACCATATCGTTGATGGCTGCCTGTGCCTCGGCCTTCTTTGATGGGTCACTGATCTCAACATAAGTATGTGGCCATCCTCCTACCCAACCGTCGTTGATATCCTGCTTCCAGTTCTCCAGGCCATACTGCCTCAGCCATTCCACAGGCACAACAAGGTCAAACTGAATGTGCGAATTGACTGGTATGTTGGCAGCAATACCTGTTACGGTCATGGGCGTCTGATCGACCATGAGGATTTTGTCCATCGCATTGTCGGCACTGCCGAAGTACTTCACAGCCAAACTTTCGGTTAGTACAATCTCGTTACGTGTACGTAGCACCTGATCGGGATGACCTTTGACGAGTTGAAAGTTAAAGAACCGGAACACGTTCGAGTCTGCTATTATCGCATTGTTCTCGAAAAATGTTTTACCTCATAGCGGAGCTTAAAACTGTTTCCGAAGATCCGGCACGTGCTGACAATTGACGGGATATGCTGTGGCGCCTGAGCTCCCAACGCAGAGCATGACGGCGCCTGCGAAAAGGTCTCACTCTCGCTTTTGAATGTATTCCACACTCTGTACTTATTATCGACGTTCGTGTGGAAATCGTCGAACGACCACTCGCGCTGCGCCCAGATCATGATCAAAAGGCACGTTGATATGCCGATGGCTATTCCCGCGACGTTCAGCAAAGCGGCTGTCTTATTCTTGAACAGGTGGCGAATGGCGGAGCGATAGAGCGTGTTCATGAGAAGATTGGATTTTGAATTTAAGTTAGGAAGAATTAAGCCCGGACGCGTACCCACAGTTGGTGTATCTTCACATATCGCCCTCACAGGGATAGGTCTGATGATTTGCTCGCCGCGACCAAAAAAGTTTTGATAAGATGTGCATTCTTTTCCACGACAAGCAAACCCACGCGATCAGGAAATAACAAACGTTAGCACCCCTATGAAATAGCCGGAAGACGCCATTCATCACCCTCAACTATCCGCGTGTTCATTGCGCGGGACGTCACAGGCAATATTTACCAACTGAACTCCAATCATTATATTACTTAACAACTGTTTAACGTGGTGTGATTAACCACGTGTCACAGACCCGGCCTAAATCACAAGATGGATACCACAGAACGTGCACGACTCTCCCGCTCAAACAACAACAAGAACTGGAAGAAATGGGGACCTTATATTTCAGAACGTGAATGGGGTACCGTAAGAGAAGACTATAGTCCGGATGGAAATGCCTGGAGCTACATTACTCACGATCTTGCCAGGAGTTACGCATACCGTTGGGGTGAAGATGGGATAGCTGGGTTCTGTGATGTAGACCAGATTTTGTGTCTTGCACCTGCGTTCTGGAATGGCAAAGATGCCATCCTCAAAGAGCGACTCTTTGGATTGACAAACGAAGAAGGAAATCATGGTGAGGATGTTAAAGAACTCTACTTTCACCTCGATTCATCACCCACACATTCTTATTGCCGCTTCCTGTACAAGTATCCGCAGGAGCAGTTTCCGTACCGTGAGCTGTTGAAGGGGAATCAAACAGATCGTTTTACTCCGGAATTCGAGTTGTCCGACACAGGAGCATTCAAAGACAACCGATACTTTGATTGTTATATAGAGTACGCCAAGGATGAAATGAACGATATCCTGATGAAGGTCACAGTCCACAATCACGGACCAGATGCTGCCAGGATTCATGTACTGCCACAACTGTGGTTTCGTAATTTCTGGAGGCACAATCCCCGGTTTAACAAGCCAGAAATCGTCTCGCTTACTCCGAATTGTCTGCGAACGAGCTCAGGTCGTAATGGAGATTTCTTTCTTTATCATCAGGAAGGTGAGCAATTGTTCTGTGACAATGAAACGAACAACAGGCGCGTGTACAATACACCAAATGACTCACCCTTTGTGAAGGACGGTATTAATAACTTCGTTGTTAACAATCAGAGCACGGTAAATCCGAAGAAGAAAGGGACCAAGTCAGCAATATGGTTGAAGGAAAATATTCAGCCAGGAGCATCGAAGGTGTACAAGATCAGGCTTAGCAAAAATCAGCTGGAAGATCCGTGGGTCGACTTCGATGATATATTCACCAGGCGGAAAGATGATTCCGACGAGTTCTTCAATGACCTCGCACCAAAGAACATTTCTCCGGAACATAAGGCATTGCTTCGAAGTTCGGTAAGTGGTCTGCTCTGGACGAAGCAGTTCTATTACCTCGATGTGTTCAAATGGTTGTTTGGAGAACCCAGCGAGTCTGCCCCTGCGCGTACCAAAAAAAGAAACTATGAATGGCAACATCTCACCTGCCGGAACATTATCTCGATGCCCGATAAGTGGGAATATCCCTGGTTTGCCGCCTGGGATCTTGCCTTCCATGCTGCAACCTTTGTACACATCGATGCGGATTTCGCCAAGCAACAACTACTGGTTGTACTCCGGGAGTATTACATGCATCCAAACGGGCAGATTCCCGCGTACGAATGGAACTTCAGTGATGTAAATCCTCCGGTGCATGCATGGGGCGTATGGTACGTGTATGAAGCCGACAAGAAAAAAACGAATGTGTCTGACTGGGACTTTCTGGAGCGGGCCTTTCAAAAGCTGCTGATGAATTTTACCTGGTGGGTCAATCAGAAGGATGCCAACGGAACGGACATCTTTGAAGGTGGTTTCCTGGGCCTTGACAACATTGGCGTGTTCGATAGAAATCACATGCCGCCAGGAATAAAAAAACTACAACAGGCAGATGCTACGAGCTGGATGGCGATGTATGCCATTAACATGCTGCGTATGTCTCTGGAGTTGGCACAACACAACAAAGCCTATGAAGAATCGGCCGCAAAGTTCTTCCGGCATCTGCTCAACATCGGATGGGCTATGCATCATATCGGTAAGCGCGACATTTCCCTTTGGGACGAAGACGATGCGTTCTACTACGATGCCGTTCAGTTTGAAAATGGAACAACGCAAAGACTGAAGATCCGCTCCCTCATTGGCATTATTCCATTGTTGGCTGTAGAGATTATCAACACCAGCGTATTCAAAAATCTTCATCAGTTCAATACCAGGGTTGAAGTAATCAAGCTAACGCGGCCAGACCTTACCCGCATCATAACCGACATGGAGCGCAAGAATAAGGATGGCAACTATTTGTTCGCCATTATTATGGACGACCGAATGGACATGCTATTGAAAAGGCTCCTGGACGAGGCCGAGTTCTTATCCGATTACGGCATACGTTCTTTGTCGCGGAGTCATAAAGACAACCCTTATATTTTCGGATACCACGGGCACACCTACAGCATTCAATACGAACCCGGCGAGAGTACCAGCGCAATGTTCGGCGGCAATTCCAACTGGCGCGGGCCGATCTGGTTCCCGTTAAACTATTTAATTATTAATTGTCTTCGAAAATATCATAAGTTTTACGGAGACTCGTACACAATCGAGTTCCCTTCGAAGTCAGGAACAAAGCTGAACCTGAAACAAATTGCTAACGAGCTTACCCGCAGATTACTGAGAATCTTTGAACGTAATGACGCCGGACAGTATCAGTATCATGCCCGGCACCAAACGCATTGGAGTGACCCTCATTTTAAAGATCATCACTTGTTCTACGAGTTCTTTCATGGAGATACAGGACAGGGCCTTGGTGCATCACATCAGACCGGATGGACTGCACTCATAGCCAACTTGCTGTTGGAAATGGAAGATTGATACTGACCGTGAAATTCATGATACAGTTTTGATTGCCCCGGCTTTCTGTATGTTCAATCGTTTCGAAGTGATCCCGATCCCTGAACACCGCTCGACAGAAGCTTCTGCATCCTTGGGTATTGGATAGAGTCAGGAATCATTCAATGGTCGGGGTAGTGACAATGCTTCTTAATTGGCAGGAAATCGTTAAATTGTTACCGTGAAAAAAAAGATACTTATCGGCGTAGTCGTACTTGTTGTAGCGCTTGCCCTCGGATTCGTGTACCTCAACTACAGGAACCGAACATTAAGTCCTCCTGGAAAGACCGAGTTAACCGCCAACGGCTTGACTGTGTCGATACCTTATAGCCGTCCGTCCGTTCGGGGGCGTCTGATTTTTGGTTCAGAAGAACAAGGTGCACTTCAACCGTATGGGAAATACTGGAGACTTGGAGCCAATGAATCGACAGAGTTAACGGTCAACAAAGACTTTCTTTTTAATGACCAGCCGATGAAAGCGGGTACTTACAGAATGTACGCCGTTCCTGCAGCAAATGAATTTGATATCGCCTTGAATTCAGAGCTCGGTAAATGGGGTGCCATGGAGCCCGACTACAGTCTGGATGTTTTGCACACGAAGGTTCCCACTGAACATTTGAGTTCGCCTGTCGAGCAGTACACTATTACGCTCATTGAAGCCGATGGTGGCATTGACGCTGTGTTTGAATGGTCGGATGTCAAGTTCGTTGTTCCGATTAAAGCACAGTAACCTGATTGATCCCCATTTTCAGTCGCTAAATGCCTTTCGCCAAAGACTAAGACGACTACTAACCAATACTCAGGACTTAGGACTCAGGACTAACGACTACTTCTTTCAGAAGTGTTAATTTGAACATTATCTCTCCCGTTCGCAAACCGCCTTTGCGATTGATGCGGTAAGTGACAGCAGTGCCCTGGTGGCATCGGCAGGCACATTTTCAAGATGCGAATTCACTACGTACATCGCTCAGAAAAGATTTTAAAATAGTTGGCAACACGCCGAACTAACTCTCGTTTACATTCTTATTATCTGAGAGACTAACAACTAATCGACGTGTAACCACACTTTCATCGGCGAGCATTCTGCGAACCGCTTCTTCCTCTGCCTCTTGTCAGGCGCATTTCACTAAGACAACATTACAGTTTGATTAAAAAACATAAGTGTTCGAAAGAACATTTGACGATAAACTCATTCCCAAAAACCAATAAATACCCATGAAAAAGTTAGTGATGCTTGTATTGATCTGTGCGAGTATCTTCACGTACAATCATAGCTACGCCTCTGGCGACTCTCCCCTACCGAGCAACAAGAGTGCTAAATCAACTAAGACTCACACTGCGACGAAGACGAATAGTAAAGTGCGCAATGTTAAAAGGAATAAGAGTCACCGCGGATATAATTATTACAGGTACGCCAACTCTCACGCTTACTTAAGGTCGATGGGTAAGGCGATCAACGGTCGATAATTTCCGGATATCAAAACTAAAGCCCGCCTGATAAGCGGGCTTTTTTATTGCCGTTAAGTTAAAGTGCGCCGTGAAGTACAGAAACCCAAAATCATTCTGCCGGGATCTGCAACAACGGATACTAGTTACGATTTCCTCAGTGCTTTCGCGATGGCCTCGAGGTGTTCGTTAAACGAGCTGAGCTGAATCAGCATCTGCCCCGACGCGTCTCCCTCGCTCAGCATTCCAAACTTGTTGTTCTTAACGAAGATCTCCTTGATTTGCTTCCATCGCTCAACTTCGCTGGCATTCAGGAAGCCTGCGATTTCTTTCAATCGAAGCAGGTTCGCCTCCGCGTCAGAAGTGAGGGTCTGAGATTCTCCTTCGTAGTGAGAAAGGATTAATGTATTCACTTCTTCCGGATTCATGAGCGGCACAACCTTGCCCGCCATCTTATTCATGTTCCGGTACGATCCCTGCAGCTTAAAAGGTGGCTCCGTGCGGTACGCATCTTTCATTGCCGCACTCGCTATGTATTGTTGATTTACCAGCATCACCACGTCGCGGATTCGCATGATGTTCCTGAGTACCGCGATGGCGTCGTCGATCTCCTGTTGATTGTAATTCCCCTCCATCTCAGGAAGCATGTCGTTGTTTGTCTCGACATAACTAATCAGCTTGTACAGGTCATCAAAACTGCGGTTGCTGATGCGCTGCAGATAACGATTTTCAGCAACGCAGTTCTCGATGAGGCTTAGCCGGAACAATTGATCCGAGCTGCCAATCACATCACCCAGGTTATATACGTCGGCACGGTTAGCCAGCATGTCTGGTATCTTGAACTGCTCGCCACTCTCGGTATAGGGGTTGCCGGCCATTACCACGCAGAAACGTTTACCTCGCAGGTCGTAGGTCTTACTTTCACCTTCGAAGATGCCATCCATTTTGCGCTGACCATCGGCAAGAGAAATAAACTTCTGCAAAAACTCAGGACTGCAGTGCTGGATGTCGTCCACATACAACATCACGTTGTCGGCCATTTCGAAAGAGAGATTGATCTTCTTGAGTTCAGCACGCGCACCGGAAGTGGTAGCTTCCTGGGGATCGATAGACGTTATACCATGTCCAATAGTCGGGCCGTTGATCTTCACAAAGTGAAGCCCCATCGTCTTTGCGAGGTACTCCATCAACGTGGTCTTACCATAGCCCGGCGGTGATACGAGCAAGAGCATGCCCATGCGGGCCGTACGCTTGTCATCACCAGCTGCGCCGATCTGCTTTGCTAGGTTGGCACCGATCAGCGGGAAGTATACTTCATTGATGAGCCTGTTTCGGACGAACGAGCTCAACACCTTTGGTTCGAGCTCACTGATTTTCAGCTGCTGACGATAGCCCTGCACCAACTGTGCCTTCACCTGGTTGAACGAAGAGAACGCAGGAACAATCGTATCGAAATACCCGCGCATCTTCTTCATGAAAAGGTGAATGTTCAGCGTGTACTTTCCATCACCAACGATCACAGCATGCGTTCCCTTCAGACCAGACAGCTCAAGCGAATCTGCCGCCGGTCGTTCCTTGTAAGCATGATCTTTAAAGAGCAAAAGACAACATGCCTCATCGACGTACTGCATGTCTGCAACATTGGACCGCGTTTGAACGAATGCATGCAGCCAGCTCTGCACGATATAGAACCGTTCCATGGTATCGAACCCTGGATTGTTCATCTCATTTAAGAACAGTGCCGTTCTTCGCTGAGCAACCAGGTACTCATCGAATGCCTTCTTTAAATGAAGTGCCTGCTGGCTGCAGGTAAAATGCCTGGCAACTGAAAGCTCGAGGTACAAGTACTGTGCAACTTCGTTTGCATCTACTGGTTCATAGGCCACCTTCGACTGCAGAAAACGCGTCGACAATTCCTTTTCTACAAAAGCAGCGCGCTTGCTCTGCGGGAAACTTTCCTGGATCGAGTAGGCAGCGATGATCAGCTGTTGAAGCTTCACATGCGATGCCTCATCCAATCCGAACCAGAACAACTGGGCAGCCACGCGTACCGCAGGAGGAAACTGCAGAATACCCAGCTCGAGCTGAAGCTTTTTCAGTCCCTGGTAGATCGCAGCAGCGTCCACGTTGTGAACACCTTTCAGATAAGCAGCACCGTAGTCGCGCTCCGTCCGATCGTTCAGGAAGGTTTCATAGTTCCATTGATCGTTCTGCTGTAAACTTTCGATATACGTTTGATAGGCCAGATACTCAGACCGATAGATCTGTGCGTTCTCGGAAATCAACTCCTGCTCCCATATCGCCCGATGCTTATAAAGAGATTCATCGGTCACCTCCTTGTAGAAGCTCGTCCCCAACAAGTGATAAAACAGGCTCTCGTTCTTCCTTACAATCGTGAGATCAAGGACCTGTTTGTTGACAATAAACTTATATGTACCGAGCGCAATGATATTTTGCCCGTCGGCGAAGAGGTCCGTTTTATCCTTAAGATTTCGCAAGGCAGTCTCTTGCGAAACCTTCAGCAGGTTCTCGAGGTTTTCCGCCTTTGCCACATCACCGAGGTCCTTTAATTCAACCATCAGGTTGCGGACCTTATCGACCATAAGGTCGGTCGAGAAGAAAGCGTAGATACTTTCCTTATCGTTAAACGACTGCGCTTTGTTTTCGATATTCTTAAGAACGCGCAATCCGATCTGTTCCAATGCCGTCGTTCGCTTGTTCAGCTGCGCGATCAGCATCTCCTTCTTGCCATTGAAAGCCTTGATTACTTCATCGCGCTTGTCGGCGATCTTACCGATGAACTCATCGAAGTCAGCAAACTTGCTTTCAAGCTCCTCAACCTGTATACTCACCTTAGTGAAATACTCTTCACACTTCTCTGGTGAAGTAGAGAGATCAAGAAAGTTTACAATACTCTGATCCAGCAGGGTAAGCTGTGCATAGAACTGACCCGTCGACTCCTGCGCTCTCAGGTTCGTCGTGATACGCACGAGTTCCGCCTTCACCTCATTCAGCGATGCAAAGATCAGCGAGATCTTCTCAACGATGCGCGTGGTTTGCGTCGTGTCTTCAATCTTCAGGCTGTTCAGAATGTCGATCAGCATTTCGAGCCCCGAAGAAATCTCCTTTATTGCCGCCTCTACAGGCTGCGCATCAATCACCTTGGTAACTCCACCTGCTGCCTTCTTCAGTTCAGCAACACGGACCTCATAAGGCACGAGTGCTTCGTCCTTCAGCAGAAACTGAACGGTGTCGTTCGAAAGCGATGTATTGTATTGGGCGAGGATCTCCTTTAATGCGTTGACACCGTTCGTATCGATGTACCGGATGTTCTGCAGATCGATAACCGCACCCTGCATGCTCCTTGTCGAAGCGAGCAGCTTAACGAGTTGCTCCAGTGACGTGATCGTTGCGCCCTTCACGTCGATCACCAGCTGATCGACGCGCTTTTGCATAGCCGTCAGGTTGTCCTTGGCATGCTGGCGCTGCGCCTGCACTTTTGCAAACTCATCGATGGCCGTATTGGCAATGTCCCTGATCTGTGTCAGCGGAGCGGCGATATCGAACGTGCCCGCGTCCCTCAGCCAGAAGTAAGAATCGACGATGTCGTTGGCGCGTTTATGAATGTCTTCGTAAAGATCTTCGTAGCTGTCTTCCTTTTGCAGGAGATGTATCACCTCCTGGCTTTCGCTCATCGCACTGACAATGTCCTTGTTGCCGATCTTATACAGCACATTGCTCATCATGGCGGTATTTTCCTTCAACGCCGCGGTATAAGGTGTCTGCCAGATCTGCACCTGGTGATGTCGCACGGCCTCGTTCTCGGACTTGAAATAAACGAGCATACCATCGTTAAAGATGGTAAAGCCGTTACAGATGATCGGCGTCTCCACGTGTTGCGCGATCATATTATAAGACATCAGCACATACGTGTTCGTAACCTTTTGGTAAAATACGTACAGAAAATCTTCACCATTAGGCGACGCGACACTGCTGCTGAATTCGAGATCTGATATCTGAAGATCAAATATCTTATGCTCTCCGCTCTGCAGATAATATCCATTCGGAAAGATGATGCCGTGATTGTCGGGCAAAAGCACACCAGCATCGAGTAAGCTATTAATCGGCAGCACCTGCTTCGTGCGCACGTTGAAGATATACGCACGAAACGCTTCCCCATACGGCTTTATCTTGATCGGTATCAGATTTCCGATATCCGCATAATGATACTCTGCATCATCAAGCTGCTGATCCTTATTGGTTACAGGTTCAGCATAAATACCCCGCCCGGAATCTGTATTGTTCTCAACCTTGAACGTAATGTCGCCATGAACGGCCTCAATAAACACCTTATCTAAGATTGAGATATGCGGATGCATGCCAAGCCGGCGATTGCTCAGATCGGTTCTGATCCAGTCGAACTCAAACTGCGCAGCCTTCTTTACTTCGTGAACACTTCTGTCATCGACGTATACAAGCTTATCATCTTTGATCAACCACTTAAAAGCCTTCCGGTCGTCGGGGCTTTTGCTGGTTTGAAAGATCATGTATACATAGTTCTCGTTCTTGAGAAACTTCGCGAAGATCGAATCCCTGTAGTACTTGTAAAGATTATTGAAGTCGGTGATGAACGTCTCGTCCTCAATCAGCGTGAGCGGCTCGGGATTGAAGTGGGTGCCATTAAATTTATAGATGCTGAAAACATCGCTCAGTTTAATGTTCTCGCGCAGACCAAAATGAACGTTGTAGCCAAATACCGTGAGGTCACCAAAGGCCATGATACCGCGCGCCACTCCGCTGTTGAGCGTCGTGATGCGCTGATTGCCCGCCAGCTGAAATCCCGTTGAATTAAAAATCTCCTTGCGGGCGCTGTTCAACTTTGCCAGCCGGTCCAGCAAGTTCAGCCGTTGTTCATCCAGTCGCTTCCGGATGATCTCATATGTGCCGGTATCCAGTATTGTATTTGTCTGCTCGGTGCCTGCCATTCGAAAAAGATAAACGCTGATGAACCTTCATCCATTAAGACTTAACCATCAATCTGTCGCGGAACGAGAACATAGCTGCGTCTCATTCCGCGACCTCTCCATCAACGGAGATTATTGAAGATCGATTTATTACAGCTTCTTATTAGCTAACCCCAAACTGGTGGCCAGATTTGCAAGGCTCAGCAGCGATGGACGATCCTCATCCGAGCTCTTCTGCTGCATTTTCAGGATGAGGCTGGAAATGGTCAGGTTTTTGATATCGTTCGAGGTTATGTTGTACTTCTCCGCGAAGCCCTTGATACGATCCAGCAGATCACCTGAGTTCTCGCCATCACCAAGCAGCGCAGTCTTGAGCTGAGTAGCGTTCTCACTCTCATTGATCAAACGATCGAAGCCTTTCGCATTGGAGATCTGGTTAACGATATTATTGAAGAACATCGTCTCACCACCCACGATATCAATCCTCGCCGACTTCAACGCCTCGCCCAATATAGCTGCCTGTGATGCAGCGATGTCTTTCTGAATATTGATCTGCGCCAGTTGAATGTCTCTTTCTTTTGCCAGCAGCAACTTGAATTCCTCGTGGTCCTTGCCGACGGTATCAAGTTTCTTCATGGCTTCCGCTTTCTCCTGTATACCCGCAGCTTCTGCCAGTGCCTTCTCCTTCGTTACTTCGGCCTGCGTCAAACCTTCCTTGCGTTTTGCCTCAGCAACTTTCTCAATCACCGTAGCATCAACAATACCCTGTCTCTCCGCTGCGTCAGCCTTCGCCATCAACACTTCAGCTTCGGACAGACCGATCGTTGCTTCTTCGCGCGCCTGGGCTTCAGCAAGAATCTTGCGGGCTTCAGCCTGCTTAACCGCCGCCTCCTTCTTGGCATCGGCATCAATGATCATTTGCTTTGCCTTCTCTTCGGCCGCTTTCTTCTCAGCTTCAGCCGCCTTCACGGTATGAATGAGTTTCTCTTCCGCCTGTTGTGCCGCAAGGGTAAGGTTTACTGTTTTGTTGCGCTCAACTTCGCGGAAAGCCTGGAGATCTTTCACACCCTGCTGCTCTTCAACCACACCCTTCTCAAGACGCACGCGATCGCGGATCACGTCCTGAATGTTCTTACGCTCTACTTCCAATATCTTCTCCTTCTCGATCTGCGCCAGTGTCACAATCTTCTCACGCTCGGTTGCTTCAAGTGCACGGTCTTTTTCTACACGTTCAGTTTCAACTGCATTGGTGCGTTGCTTGTTCTTCTCCGCGATGATGATCTGACGAAGTTTGTTTTCTTCCTGCACCGCCAGTGATTCGTCGGTCTTGATGCGCACCGTCTCGGCTCTGAGTCTTTCTTCTTCTTTTACCTTAGCAATTTCAGCGCGCTCGCGTGAACGTATGTTTTCAATTTCTCTGAACTGCTTCTCCTCCTTCTCCGCCATCTGCCGATCGAGTTCGAGAATCGCCTCACGCGCCTCGACGTTTTGCTTCTTGATAATTTTCTCCTCGTCGCGCTTGATGAGGTTGGCTTTTACATTCTGCTCAGCCGTGAGCTCCGTAATCTTTTTGATACCCTGGGAATCGAGGATGTTCTGAGCACTGAGAAACTTTATCTCTGTCTGCTCCAGGTAGTCGATCGCGCAGTCGTCGAGGATATAGCCGTTAAGGTCGGTGCCGATGATATTGAGTATCTCTGTTCTGAACTCGCGACGCGCTTCATACAGTTCGACAAAATCGAACTTCTTACCCACCGTCTTCAACGCTTCCGAGAACTTCGCTTCGAAAAGGTTTCTGAGCGTATCAACATCGCTGGCGCGTTCTGTCCCGATGATTTGGGCAACGTTTAACACATCGTCCACGCTCCTGTTAATGCGAACGAAAAATGCGACCTTGATATCTGCCCTGATGTTGTCTTTACAAATCAGCCCTTCCTGTTCAAGGCGGTCGATCTGCAGCTTCTTCACCGAAATATCCATGATCTCCATTCTGTGAAGAACTGGAATCACATACATACCTTTGTTGAAGGCAACTTTACCTCCGCCTACACCGGTACGTACAATCGCTTTGCCATGCGGGATCTTCTTGTAGAAGCTTGCAAACGCAAAGAGGATAATGAAAAAAAAGAACACAATTCCACCGATCAGCAATAAGCCAATGCCGCCAAGTACATCCATAGCAATAGGAAATTTTAGGGTTTAACGAAGGGGATTTTCTATATAAGTATTATACTATCAAACGATATTCGAAAGGTTAATATCGGGAACGACCAGGTAAAACTTCTTGTCGGCCGACTCACCTGTGATCATCACGTCTGCATCATATCCAATGGACTCACCTGTCTTACTTTTGACATTGATGCGAATGATGTCACTTTGGACCTTAAGTTCCGCAGCACCAATCTTATCTCCTGAGATCGCTGACTTCATCTTTGCAATCCGGCCCATTAAATCCTGCGACTCCTCACCATTGTAACCCATTGCTTCATAAACTTTAACCAAAGGTTTCGTTGCATATGCGGTAATCAGGTACGCGACAAAGAGCACCGGCACAAGGATGATAACAGACTTCCATCCCCAGCTCGTCAAACCAAGAAATATCGACGACGTGAGGGTGATGATCCAGGCAATAAACTTGAACACTGAATAAACCACCATGAAGGGCACCTTTCCAATGTTCACAAATTCAAGGGCGCTTTGAACGACCGACTTGTCACCACCCGCATCATTAGTGCTATCGACATCAGTATCCAGGTCCGCTCCACTGAGGTGTGCATCGCCATCAACACCAGCGTCGCCGAAGAGATCGCCGGTAATGAAAGTGGTCAGCCAGTAAAGGGCGGTCACACCAGTGAGAACGGTCATTATCGCGTTACTCAGTGGATGAAACAGCAAATGGAAAATATTCGACATCGGTATGGGGTGGTTAACGGTACTACGATATACCTAATTTCTCTTTGATCGCCTGAAGGTCTTTTTCAATAGATAAGGAATCATTCTTTAAAAGACTGTTCAGCTCATCTTTGCGGTCATTCCTGTCGCGGGCGATTTCGCCATAGGCCTTCGAAATGGCCTCCTGGTCCTCTACCTTGGCCTTCATGCGTTCGAGCATGGTGATTATTCCATTGTTGTCGACCTGCGCCAGTTGTTTGTTTACCTGTTCCGTCGCTTTGCTCACTTTAACCCTTGCCCTGAGCGTCCGCAACTCCTTCTCCCACTTCTCCATGTTCTCTTTCAGGATCTCGGTATTGCGCAGCATCTCCGTTGAAGACTGCCGCAACGCAACGGCTTGTTGTCCGAGTTCTTCAGACTCCACGTAGTATTTTTTATGCAGCGACAGTGCTTCGCGGGCAAGGTCTTCTGCCTTTCCCAGGTCAACCTGCCCCGACTGGGCCCTTTGCATGATTAATATAGCCTTTTCGGCATAAACCCGTGACTCCTGCTGGCAATGCACCTGGTCATTCTCAGTGCGGATAGCCAGCGCTTTCACTTTCGCATAGGCTTCAGTTGCCTCTGAGAGATCAGTTCGAAGTTCACGAAGGCCCTGTTCTGTCATTTTGATGGGATCTTCCATCTTATCGACTGCGGCATGGATCTCCGCCTGGCCTATTCTGAAGAGTCTTTTGAAGATATTCATGACTGATAATTTTATGTTGTAAAAATCTAACGTCCTCTACAGCTTGGAGAAATCAATGATCTCCTGAGCAAATTCACTGACGAGCAACCCGAGCGAATTCAGGGCACTCTCAAATTCAACGAAGTCTATGTTCCCGAGCTGCATGGTATAGCGGAAAAGCACCTTGTCGCCCTCTTCATTTATGACAAAGCCGCCGTGGATGGTGTCCCTGTTCTTTTGCAGCAGTTTCTTGAACATGGCCAGGTTGTCTTCACGGAAGGAAAAGAGGAACTGCTCCATGATCAGGATGGGAGGGGCAATGCCCAAAATAAGGTTGTGGATGCCGTCCGGCTGGTTGTCGATCTTCAGAATGCCATTCTTTTCATTTTTATAGAGTACCCTGCAATTGAGCCGGAGTGCGAAATCTTCTATGGTCTCAAAATGATTCATGGACATGGTTTCTGCTGGCAAATCAAATCTAATAATTAATACGAAGCAGTGCAAAAAATGTTAGCATTGTGATAATGAAAATTACAATTATATTTGGCAAATGACGAGGATTGGCGCCAATATCAAGAAGATCAGAACTGCCAAAGGGCTTAGCCAACAAGCGTTTGCACAGCTATTTGAGCTCACCAGGGGCAATATCTCATCATATGAAGAGAGCCGGGCAGAGCCAAGGATTGAGACGGTGGTGCAGATTGCCAATCATTTTAGCATTCCGCTAAGCCAATTCATTGAGCAGACCCTCTCCATTCATGAGATACTCAAGTATAATGGCGACAAATTAATTGAAGATGAAAAGCACATCACCAATCTTCAACTCAGGAGCGTTCCTTTCATTAATGATGCAATCTATCTGAGAGGCTGCTATGAGGAACTCTCTTTTAATGACTTCGACAGCTTTCCAAAACTGATCCTGCCGGAGGTAAACAAGTCCAGCATGCTGGCGTTGAGCTTTAACCCAAACATCCCGCATCACGAATCACTTCCTCAATATCAGTTAAACGATGTACTGATTTTTGAAGAAGTGACTCAACAAAACATCCACCTCTGCCAGCATAAGACCGGACTCTTCGTTGCCGAGCGGGAGATCATAATCGGTCAGTTTGAAATGAAGGATGAAAAGATTGATCTGGTCCTAAACGATTTTAAGCGGGAGCGATTTGATTTTACTGTCGCGCGGCGGTTCTGGAAGTTGTTTGCTATGTATCAGCATATGGTGTGAGATCATTTAAAGACAATCCAATATCTAATATCTAATCCCCAACAATTTCCTATCGGCCAACCCGGTAGTTGGTGAAGCAATCAAAACATCATGGGTCTCGGAATCAATATTAAAGGTGAAGTCACCAATCCAACTTCGTTTATTGCTATTCAGGAATATATCACGAACAACTCCTCGGGATTGTTTAAAGACTTCCTGTCATTCAGCGAGGATGAGAATTCTTTGTATGTAAGACTGCACCCATGTGAGGAAACGGTACACTTCGAGTACATAGGCAATCACCTCATTTGCTCTGCAAAGACAAATAGCGTCGGTCCAGGATATCACGCTTACCTTGTTGAATTCATTGAAAAGCTCGGAACTGACCTTGGGGTCCAGTGGCATTGGAATCTGGAAGAAGGCGACGATTACTATTCAGATGAAACCGACTATTACAATCACCGCGATTTTAAGCAACTCCAGATTGAAATGCTTGAATGGCTTCGTCAGCTCGCCAAATCAGTAATGGAAAACGGAAATAAGAATTTCATGCTATCTGTTCCTGGTGGCTATCCCAGACCTAGTTTCGACTATTTTGCGATATCACAGCTGCGGATCCTCCACCGGGAGTGGTTTGAACAAATTGCCAATTTGGAAATTCATGAGTTGAAATGGGCAGGCCAGGAATTCTTCATCTGGTGGAACAAACAAGACGATCAGCATTTTTATAAAGCAACAGGTACGGCATTACTTAACGTTGAATGCCCTTGGCACTATCCGGCCGATGATTCAGAAAGAAAAGTCCTGAATAACATCGATAGATGCTTCCAACAAGCCGAGCAACTAAGTCCAAAAATTGATCTGCCACGAGAGGATTGGTACACGGTAAAGAACTATTTGAACGGCAACGATACGCACATCCCCGAGACTGAATTCGGATACAGGAAACACATAATGACATTCGACCTCGCTGGAAACTGGATGATCGACCTGCCTGGTAATCTATATCGCAGTATCGAAGACGACAGTGAAGTGTATTATGATCATGACAGAACGGTTCGAAGCAGATGTTACACAAGAAGCGACAAGCGGTCAGATGATGAGTATGCTAATGATTTTTTCGACGACGCCTCTGCCGGAACCGAATTTCTGGAAAGTGAAACCGATATCGCCGGAAAAGCAATTGTTTATTACAGCATCGATAAGGAGGCGGAACAGGAGTATTGGATATTACAGGGTGTGAAAGTAAAAGAGCACAAATTCGTTCTCTCAACAATTTGTTATCCCACAGAGGAGCATAAACAATGGGCAATTGACACCTGGAACTCTGTTCGATGATAGATTCTTGAGTGGTATGGTCATTCAAAACGACTCATCCGTAAACTCTTTATTGATTACCGCACCAGTCAGGTTCCCTGTATAAACCGCGTTGGCAACCGACCTCATCATACCTGAATTGTCCCCACAGGCAAACACTCCGCTAACGGTAGTCCTGCACGACGCATCCACAGAGATATGGCCTTGCTCAGTAAACGCACAACCTAGTGTAGCCGGAATGCCAGAATGTTGTGTAAACGGAACGGCTGCATAAACAGCATCAAAAGGCATTCTGGATTGATCGGCAAAGACCACACTCTTTACGTATCCATCGTTGTGATCAATAGCTGAAACGTCTGTGTCAATAATCTGAATATTACGTCTCTGCAGTCTGGCAATCTGTTCTTCTTTTAACTCGTGCTTACCTGAGGACAGTAGGGTAATATCATTCGTCAGGTTGTTTACCAATGAAGCAAGGTGAAACGCCTTCTCGCCTTTGGCCATTATAGCAGTTTTCCGATCACGCAGTTCATAACCATGACAATAGGGACAATGAACAACGGAAATACCCCAGCATTCTTCGAACCCTTTCACCTTCGGCATATTATCCTTTATCCCCGTCGCCAACACCAGCTTCTTCGATTCGAATTGCTGCCCGTCGCCGTTGATGACCACAAACCCTTTTTCATTCTTTGTAGCATTGACGGCCGTACCATTTATAAAACTCACGGTCTTGTATGCCAGCACTTGTTCCCGTGCTTTTGCAGCGATGGCAGCAGGCGTTTCTCCATCTTGTGTGATAAAATTATGTGAATGTGGCGTCTGTCTGTTGCAGGGCAGCCCGCTATCGATGATCAAAACATTTCGAAGGGAACGCCCCAGCGACATTGCCGCTGAAAGTCCGGCATAGCTGCCTCCAATGATGATGACGTCGTACTCTTTGCTCTTGATCATGTGATACGTTTTTATAACAAGGTTAACTGGACTACAATTAGTTCCGTTCCACAATTATTCCCGAACCCACCAACAACAACTTATCTCAGAAGGTCGAATACCAACAGACACAATGTTATCACCGAATGACACTTCCGAATGCTGTATTATCGCTGTTTTGCCTCATTAATTTCCAACCTTTATTGACGCAGAGCTGTCAAAACGATTGAAACGTTAACCGATTTCAGTATGAAAAATATTCTCACCTGGGCACTGCTCATTTGCCTGCTACAGATGATTGTCGCCTGCGACAACGAACCAATCAATCCAACTGATAACGCCCCTGTTGATGAAGTCCCCGTTGATGCCGGTCCTCCCATCACCTCATTTACCGATTGCGAATGGCTCTTGCTGGATTTTAAACAGAATCGCTTACCTGCCAAATTAAAAAGGAAAGTAAACATACAATTCACCAAGGGCACAGATGACATCTATGGCGCTGGAGGGAAAGCATTTCTAAATGTGTATACAGGAGCGTTCAGGCTGGATGAGAAAAACAAGCTGGTCATTTCGGTTCATCTCACTTCAACATTAATGGGTGGACCTGATGACGAAATGGCCGCTGAAGAGTACTACCTTAAAGGGTTGTATCGAACAAAATCGTACGGGCTGTCGGGCAATGTACTGACCTTGACTTTTGATAATGGTGAAGAAGTATATTTTGTGCCTAAGAGGTGAAGTAAAATGCAATACAACGTTGTTGAGTTCTACATATATTATGTATCTCAATTAAATGATTCCGCACCAGAGTCAATTGCCAAAGGCAAATTTGCCAGCAACACCTCACCAAATCTTTACTCTAAGACTATCGGGTCTCCACATGGGTTGGCCAGGCTTTACGTTGAAAGCTTCGTAAAATTCGGGCACCAGAGAAAACGGACCATTGATACGCAAGAAGGCTGGCGAGTGCACATCTGATTGTATTGTCCACAACATTAACTCATCTGTGGTAATAGTTTTCCATCCGTATGCGTAGCCCATAAAAAAGCGCTGGACAGGCGATAGTCCGTTGATCACTTTCCCCTCTTTGTATTGTGAAGTCTTCTTAAATGCGTCCAGGGCAATCACAATTCCTCCCAGATCCGCAATGTTTTCCCCGGCAGTAGCTTCTCCGTTGACCTTCAAACTATCAAGAACTACATAGTTGTTGAAGTGCTTCACAATCCCTTTAACCTTCTGATCGAATTGCAGCTTATCTTCCTTCGTCCACCAATTTCTTAAGTTACCTTTCTCATCATACTGACTGCCCTGATCGTCAAAAGCGTGCGTTAACTCATGCCCGATTGTTGATGCGGCTCCATAGCCATAAATGACTGCGTCGTCAAGGTCTTTATCATCGAATCCGGGAGGCCCCTTACTGCTACCAATCTCTTTTGCTACGGCGCTAACCTCAACATCAATTCACATTCTTACAGGGGCGTGTGCGGATTAATCTAATATAAGAAATTCGCGGGATGTTCTGGCCAACACTCCAACGAATTGTTCTCAGTCCTGAGGCAACTATTCTTCGATTTTACGTATGATATGAGGTAATCGTATTAAATTCCAACCCTGTTAGATTCACTTATAGAAACAACTTCATGGCACCAGCTAAAAAAACGGCAAAGGCAACCGCGGAGAAGTCAACAAAGGCTCCTGCGAAAAAATCAGAGAAGGCAGTGACAAAGAAGGCGAGTCTCTCAGTTGAGAAATCGGCTCAGGCCTCATCAGTTGATTGGCAAAAAGAAATTCAACCACTGATAACAAAATATAAAGGCAAGCAGCATCCACTGGATTATCACGACACCTATGAACTTATCGTTATGGTTGTCCTGTCTGCACAGGATTCAGATCGCAACATCAACAAGATTGCTCCTGATCTCTTCAATGCCTTTCCCGATATGAAGGCGCTATCACTGGCAACATCCGAGTCGATCTATCCTTTTGTATCGAAGGTGAGAAACTTCAGGAACAAGACTAAGTGGTTGCTGGAGATAGCCAGTACTGTTAGAGAGAATAAAAACATTCCCACCACGCTGGAAGAGTTGACATCACTGCCGGGCATTGGAAGGAAATCGGCCAACGTAATTATGCGCGAGTCCGGTGTGAAAGCAGAAGGCATCATCGTTGATCTGCATGTGGTCCGCGTAGCACCACGTCTGGGTATAGCAACCGGTACAGATCCAAAGAAGATCGAGAAGCAGATGATGGACGTACTCGATCAGAAAGACTGGGGTGAGGCAGGCATGGCCATCTCATTCCTGGGAAGAGAAACTTGCAGACCCTCAAATCCGAAGCATTCAGAATGCGTAATGAATAAGGTCTGCCTGTATTATAAAGAGTTGCATTAGCCCTTAGGTGCTCGCCCCTATCCACCGCGCCAGTTTCCAGCTGCCGGGGAAGAGTGCCGGGCATTTTGAGCATTCGTTAGTTTCTTCTATTTCTTTCGGGGATTTTCACCCAGGGGACCTTCCTGCCCTCATATTTTTACGATTGACTTTGTTTACTTTCGTTTAATCGGTATAATCGTAAATCAATTCGAAACAAACGAAATACACAGCGCCGCTCAAAAAGGGGTGGCCTGGAACGCTCATGCCTATGAAAACACCTGATTACCGACGCGTTTTGGCTCTAAAAAGCGCATTCCTCACCATTCTCCTTTGCCTGTTCGCAATAAGCAACCTTGACGCCCAACGTCAGCCCAGTAAGATCAAATCACCCGAGGTCCTCCCCGACAATTCCGTGGTGTTTCGGCTACTGGCACCGAACGCTACAACCGCAGAAGTCATGGGTAGCTGGCCAACAGAGTTCAAAAACATTATCCCCATGGCAAAGAAGGATTCTGTCTTCGAATTGAAGATAGGCCCCCTGCCATCCGACATGTATGAATATGAATTCATTATCGACGGCGTTCACGGCCTCGATCCGCTATCCAACTTCATAACCCGCGATGGAGCCTGGACAATGAACCGCCTTATGATTCCAGGCACACTGGCAGACGTTTATGATGTGAAACCTGTGCCGCATGGCCAGGTGACGGCTATATGGTATCCATCTCCAACTTTAGGCGGCGACCGGAAAATGCATGTATATACGCCTCCCGGATACGAAAAGGACAAGAACAATTATCCCGTTCTCTATCTGATGCATGGCGGCGGTGGCGACGAAGAATGTTGGTTAAGTCGCGGAAGAGCAAACTACGTTCTCGACAATCTAATTGCGGCGAAGAAAGCGCTTCCCATGATCATCGTGATCACCAACGGTAACCCTAACACGATTGCTGCACCTCTGGATCGAACCGCTGCCAACTCCACTCCACCTGTTGGAATCAGCTCCATGGCTTCTGGCAAATTCGAGGAAAGCATGGTTAAGGATGTCATTCCATATATCGAAAAGAACTACCGTGTCATCAAAGACGCGAATCATCGTGCGATCACCGGCTTCTCTATGGGTGGTTATCAAACGCAGAATATCACCAATGCCAATCCCGACATGTTCAAATATATCGGAGTAATGAGCATGGGTTTGTTCTCTTCCGCCGGTGCAAACTCAAACTACAACAAAGAATTACATGTGAAGCAGCTGGAAGCACTTAAGAAAAGCAATCCAAAGCTTTACTGGATAGCGATGGGCAAAGAGGACTTCCTCTATCAGACGGTTGGAAAGTTAACGGCGCTTTATGATGAGGTCGGACTAAAATACACCTATCGTGAAAATAACGGCCGGCACGACTGGAATGCATGGAGACTCTATCTCAATGAATTCAGTCAAATGCTGTTTAAATGAAAACTTCAGTCTTCACCTCCATGCGCAACATCAACCATTTATATCTCAGTTTGATTTTTCTTGTGCTATCCACGGGCACTATAGAAGCTCAAACCACTACGAAACCAAGAACTATTGTCACCACTGACGGTGAAGTGGACGACATGGATTCGTTCATTCGCATGCTTCTGTATGCCAATGACCTCGACCTCATTGGACTCGTTTACAGCAGCTCTGAATTTCATTATTCAGGCGATGGCAAAGGCACAACCTTCACATCGAATATGCCCTGGGCCAAAAACTACGGAACCCGCACTGACTTGCGCTGGCTCGGAACAAGCTGGATCCAGGAGTATCTCGACAAATACTCACAATACTATCCCAACCTGCTATTGCATGACAAGAACTATCCTAAGCCCGAATATTTAAAAAGCCTCGTCAAGGTCGGCAACATTGAGTTTGAGGGAGAGATGACAAAGGTTACCGAAGGGTCGGAATTCATCAAAAGCATTTTGCTCGACAACAATGCAGTGCCTGTACATGTCCAGATGTGGGGCGGCACGAATACAGTAGCGCGGGCGTTGAAGTCGATAGAGGAACAATACAAAGGAACTGCTCAATGGGAAGCGATCTATAAAAAGGTTTGCGCGAAGACGGTTCTTTACATCATCCTTGATCAGGACGAAACCTATAAGAACTATGTCTCAGGTGCTTGGCCTGATGTAACGGTAATCTATAACCAATCCCAGTTCTGGTGTCTTGCTTATCCCTGGAACAAAGTAGTACCCGAACCTTACAGGCCTTATCTCGGAGGCAAATGGTTCGCAGAAAACATCAAGTTCAACCATGGCGACCTGCTCGCGGGCTACTTTCTATGGGGCGATGGACAAAAACTGGTGGCCGATCCGGACCATACGCATGGCGATACCGTTGAAGTAAGGACGAAAGGGATGCAGCAGTACGATTTCATTTCGGAAGGAGACTCTCCTTCGTATCTCTATCTGCTCGACGTTGGCCTCAGGAGCTTCGAGAAACCCTCGAACGGTGGCTGGGGCGGACGTTTCGTTCAGTCGAAAACGCAGCCTCACTTCTGGCACGACGGTGATGAAGCAAAAGACTACAATACGTTCGACAAAAAAGAAGATGCATTGTTTCCCCAAACGCGTTGGGTAGAAGCTCTGCAGAATGATTTTGCTGCGCGCGCAGACTGGTGCATCAAACCGTACCAGGGAGCAAATCATCCGCCATCAGTAAAGGTGAAGCAATCTCTGGATATGAATGTGAAGGCTGGCCAGTCTGTTCAGCTAAACGGTACAGCAAAAGATCCCGACGGGAATTCAGTTTCTTACAAGTGGTGGCAGTATCAGGAAGCGGGAAGCTACAATGGCAATGTGAGGATCAACACTGCAGATAAAGCAGATGCATCATTCAGGGTTCCCGGTGATGCTAAGGCCGGCGATACCATTCATATCATCCTTGAAGTTACTGATAATGGCGTACCCGCATTGACCCGCTATCAACGAGTCATTGCCAAAGTTCACTAACGGGTAAACTGATGATTCAAGGTCCCAGCGTTCAGATCACAGGAATAAGACCTAAAGAATTCAGCCTCAAGAACTCATTGCCGACTTCAGGATGTCCACCGCCTTCTCCTGTTCATTCAGATTCAGCGACGAAAATCCCATGCGGGTAGCATTATAATTTACCTTCTCATTGTAGCTGCTTCCATCGCTCATCGTTAGCCCTTTTTTATAGGCGGATGCAGCGATAACCGGCAAGTTTCCTTCATTAAATCTGACCCAGACACACATTCCTCCCTCAGGAATCTGAAACGAAACCAGGTCTTCCAGTTTGTTTTGAAGAAGATTGCAGAAATTGTCCCTTCGCTCGCGATATATCCGAACAGACTTCTTGATATGATTAGCAATCACTCCGTTCTTATAGAGTCCGGCGATACTGATCTCCATTAACGTGTCGCCCTGAAACTCAATGGATCTTCTCATCTGCGTAACTTCCTCAATGAAATTTCTGGGCGCTACCACAAAACCAATTCTGATGGCCGGCACCAGCGTTTTCGTCAACGTTCCAATGTAGATCACGTTGCCATGTGTATCGAGGCTCGCCATTGGCAACATAGGACTACTGTCATAGTGGAAATCATAATCGTAATCATCTTCAATGATGGCGAACTTATACTTTGCCGCAAGGTTCAACAGGCGCATCCTTCGCTCGGGTGTTAGCGTTACCGTTGTGGGAAGATGATGATGGGGGATCACATAGACCAGACGGATCCTTTTCTTCTTGCAGATTGCTTCAATGGCATCCACGTCAATTCCATTCTCATCAACCTTTACACGATTGATCACACCGCCTGCCCTCTCCAGTGTGAGCGTTGCCGTAAAATATCCCGGCTCCCCAACGACAACATGATCTCCCTTGGTTAAAAGCAAATTCGCAGTGAGGTATAGTCCCATCTGCGCTCCATTGGTAATAATGATGTTCTCCGGCGAAATCGGCAAACCACGTGTCTCATTCAGGAACGACGACAACGGTTCGCGCAGATAAGCCGTACCCTGGGGGTTGCCGTAGTGGAAATACTTTCTGAAACTTTTTATTCTCTCGATGCTCCGCATTTCGCGCATCAATTCCTGAATGGGTGCCAGTCGGATATCCGGAAAGCCCTCAGTGATAATGAGATTCTTATCAGTTTGAAAATTGGTAAATGAATACGATCGGAAGTTTACCTTCCTTATTTGAAATCCGGCCTTCTCGGGATAAACGAGCGGTGACTGTGAAGATCCGAATTTTACGGCTTTCATCTCTGGCAACGCCTTAGCCACAAACGTCCCCTTTCGCGCCTCGATCTCCAGCCATCCCTGGGCGAGCAGCTCATCCAAAGCCATTTGCAGCGTTTTACGGTGCACATTTAACTCGGCTGCAAGGACCCGGGCTCCCGGAAGCTTAAGACCTCTCCTCAGATGACCTTGCCGGATGTTCTGTATGATGCTGTTCGCGATCTGAAGGTACAGCGGTGTGGCTACGGTCTTGTCAATGATTATCAGAGCCTTGAAAGGAATCATATCTGGTACACCTGGTATATATAAACTGGTATACCAATATATACCAATACCGGCTTACTTTTATGCACCAAACGGAACATAATAAGCGCTTGACATTTTAATCGTGAAAAACATAACTCAAATCAGCCAGCTATACCTGCGTGTTGCAATCGGTGTTGGTTACATCGTACCCAGTTTAGACAGGCTTGGCGTCTGGGGCCCGCCGGGAGGAAAAAATATCTCATGGGGCAACTGGCAGTCGTTCTTAAAATATGCCTCTGAAACAATGAGTTTTCTTCCCACTCCATTGATTACACCATTTGCCGTGATTGCTACCACCGCAGAACTGTTATTGGGATCACTGCTGATTATTGGAAAGTGGACAAGGATAGCAGCCATGGGAAGTGGACTGCTCTCACTTCTTTTCGCCCTATCGATGACCATTTCCTTCGGAATAGTTTCACCGCTGAGCTATTCCGTATTCACGTTAAGTGCCGGAAGCTTCCTGTTGTCATCAATCGAACGTTACTCATGGAGTCTTGATCAAATCGCTCTAAATAAAAACATATGAAAGCCAACATCATCTCACCTGTGCACATCGAACTAACGGAATTGAAAGAGAGAATGAACATCAACGAAGCTGAGCCCGGCATCTACAAAGCGATGGGCGCTTCCGACAAACAAGTGCAGGCCTTTGCGCTCGACAGAATACTAAAAGAATTTATCCGAATAAGAGTATCACAGCTCAATGGCTGTGGTTACTGTGTCGATCAGCACACCGGTGACGCTCTGAAACTTGGCGTACCAACCCGGAAGCTATTCGCAATAAGTGCGTGGTGGGAAACGCCGTTCTTTACAGAGGAGGAAAAGATTACTTTGAAACTTGCCGAAGAGGTTACGCACATTTCAGACGGGGGAGTGTCAGATGAAACATTCGAAAACGCCTTGCGCATTTTAGGAAAGGAAAAACTGGCTCAGGTAATCTTCACTGCCGTCACCATAAATAGCTGGAACCGGATTGCTATTTCGATGCACATGGTTGCCGATAAGATTGAATGATCCATTAGTGCAGTAACTGATCATTCAAATAATCAAGCGGATCATTCCTTCATTACGTGATCCTTCCCCATTTATCTTATTCACCAACCCAATTCTAATTCATATGAGATTTTTAACCGCAGCGGTTCTGTTGGGCCTACTGTTTGTAATAAACAATCTGTATGCCCAGCATCATGGATCCGGTACTTCAGCAGCTAAGATCACTGACAGGATTATTCTCCAGCAAATATTAGATGAGCCGGCATTAGAAGGAAAGGAAGTCCAAATGGTAATCGTCGATTTTCCTCCCGGCATTGTATCCGGGCCACATCGCCATCCGTGTCAGACGTTCGGATATCTGCTGGAAGGTGAGTTAGAGTCTGAGTTCGAAGGAAAAAAATACTCCTACAAGAAGGGAGATTCATTCTACGAGTTCCCAAATGGACTGCATAGCCTGACGAAAAATCCAAGTCAAACAGAAACAGCGAAACTTCTTGTGTTGTTCATACTCGACAAGGGCCAGGATACTTCTGTCAGAGAGAAAACGAAATAATGGCAATTGCTATGGACGTAATTCGACAGCACAGTTAGCGCCACAACCTATCACAACCTGGCGGTTGCGGCTTGCAATCAGCCGTAGGCTGGCGGCTAATTCATAATTCTTAATTTTAATTCTTAATTCTTCTACATTCCAAAGAGCTTTCTGATCACGGCAAGTTTCCAGTCCTTATAAGGATAGTATTTTAAAGGAGGCTCGAACCATGTCGGCCTGCGGATGAAGCTTTTGTAGTGCGAAAAAGCTTTGAAGCCCGCCTCACCGTGATAGCTTCCCGTTCCGCTGTTTCCAACTCCACCGAATGGCAGTTCATCGTTTGCTAAATGAACCAGTACATCATTAACAGCGCCACCTCCAAAGGATACTTCGCTGAATATCCTCTCGCGAATGCTACTGCTCTCCGTAAAGAGATACAGAGCGAGCGGCTTCGGTCGTGACTTAACAAACGAGACAGCACCTTCTACGTTTTCGTAAGTCAACACCGGTAAAATCGGACCGAAGATTTCGTCTTCCATAACTTTATCGTCGCCCGCTATGTTCGTAAGTACCGTTGGTGCAATCAATCGCCTGGAGCGGTCATGTTCACCGCCAACGAGTACAGTCTTCGGATCAATCAAACTTACCAATCGGTCAAAATGTCTTTCACTGATGATTTGCGCGTAGTTCTCATTTTCAAGTGAAAACTGAGCGAGTTTGATTTCTTCTTTAAGGATGTCGAGAAAACTATTTTCAATTCTCTTGTCAACCAGAACATAATCAGGTGCCACGCACGTTTGTCCTGCATTGACAAACTTTCCCCACACCAATCTCTTAACAACGATCGTCAGATTTGCATCGGCGGCAATGATCAAAGGGCTCTTACCACCAAGCTCAAGAGTAACCGGCGTGAGATGCTTTGCTGCAGCCTGATAAACGATCCTGCCCACGGACACGCTACCCGTAAAGAATATTTTATCAAATGACTGCTCCAGCAACTCCGTTGTTTCCTTAACACCTCCCTCAACGACTGTGAGAACGCGCGGATCGAAATACTTCGCGATCATCTTAGACAAAGCTGCACTGGTGTGAGCTGCAAGTTCGCTTGGTTTTAGTATGACCGTGTTACCCGCAGCAAGAGCAGCAATGGTCGGCACCAGATTCAAATTGATCGGATAATTCCATGCTCCTATAATAAGGCATGTGCCAAGAGGCTCAGGCATGATATAACTTGCGCCTGGAAGATTAGCCATGTGCGTGGTTACACGCTTGCTTTTCGACCAGCTTTTTAATTTTCGTATCGCCAGATCCAGTTCATTGTATACGCCACTGAATTCAGTAACGAGTGTATTAAAACTTCCCTTCTGAAAATCCGCGAACACTGCGTCTAGCAATTCGCGCTCCGAGCTCTTAATTGCTGACTTCAGTTTTTTCAGCTGCTCAATCCTGAAGTCCAGCGACTTCGTTGCGTTGCTGTTGAAGAACTGCTTTTGATTGCTGATCAGTGTCTTCACCGAATTTTTGATCACGTCACCTGCGTTAGATTCCTCATCTACCTGTCTTTCAATACTTGCCATCTTTATACTCTTGTGATCCATCTGCTAACTGTTACGCGTAGTAAAAATTCTGTTCTCTCAGGAAAGCGCAATAAAAGAAAATTCCCTCATTTTGATTTGACAGGAATGAATTGCAAATTTCAATTTGGTCAAACTACGGGCACTCGTAAACGTTGATTTTTAATACTTGTGTGTGTAAACGGGCCGGAAAGCAGACCCATTATTCCAAAATCATTATCAAAATATTAGTATGAATCGTGTTGTATCGTGGTTTCAAAAACCTTTCAGGTTGCTGGATTCGCGTCGTTCACGCTGGCAGCTGGTAATTTTTTGTGGCGTTTTTGGCTGTCTGTTTCTTATGGTCTTCAAGCCCTTCAATATCAATACGTGGTTCACAAATGTACGGACTCCGTTGTTTGTGATCCTTACCTTTTTTTCAACTGCAGGCATGGCGGCGCTTGCACTGAGTCAGCTTGCAATCCGTTCAATATTCAATATTACGCTCACGACACGTGGCAGTTTTCTCGGTTGGCTGGTCATCGAGTTCTTGTTGATTTCCATAGCTATCCATACCGTAAACATCATGGTATTGGGCATGTCGTTCTTCGACGTCCACGAGTATCTCGTTACACTGAAGTATACCCTGATGCTTCTCGTGCTCCCCTATTTTTTTGGGATCGTCCTGTTGTTAGTACAGGACCAGCTTTCCGTTGTTGAGGAGCTCACCATTAAGGCCAGTAAGCCTGCCGTCGCAACGAATATTACCATCAATGATGAGAATGGAAAGGCGGTCGTTCACATGCCCGTCCGCAACATCCTTTACTTCAAGTCGGAGGACAACTACATCTTTCTATATTATAAAGGCGACAATGAACTGAAGAAAGAGCTCATCCGGACAAATCTCAAGAAATTGGAACAGGACCTGAGCCTGCAGAATTTTATTCGGATTCATCGTTCTTATATGATCAACATTGAAAACCTCGTTGCGGTGTCGCGAACGGCTCAGGGGTATCGTGTTAAAATGGAAGATGGGTCAGATCAAATCCTGTCGGTCTCCGCAAAATATCAGCAGGCGTTCGAAGATCGCATCGTACAAAAAGCCTCCTGATCGCCTCAATTTCACCCCGCCGAATCCAGTTTTACCCCAAAACGTCTTTCGTGATACTTCTTTGACCCGAAGCCGTTGCACCTTAGCATCCAGTCAATCCGGGTTGGAACAATATGTCGGGAGGGTATTACTACGTCGTCTTTGCGTTGATATTTCTTGCCTGCTCTTCAAGAGAGCAGAATAAAATTGCAGAACAATATACTGCGGCGTCGCAACTGCCGGCGGGAAATCCTGTCGAAGGATTGGGCCTTTACGCACCGTGTAAAACGTGTCATGGCGACTACGCCCAGGGTAACAAGCAACTTAACGCCCCCGCCCTGGCCAATTCAGACATCTGGTACCTGCAGCGTCAGCTCAGGAATTTCCAGAAAGGAATCCGTGGTTATCACGCACAGGATTCTTCCGGCCTTCAAATGGCTGCAATGGCGAAAACCCTCAAAGACTCGATAGCTATAGCTGATGTTGTGGCTTACATCGAAACCATGCCCGATGTTCAGATCGCTTCAACAATAAAAGGCGACATCAAAAAGGGCGAACGCACCTATCAAAGTACCTGTGGATCGTGTCACGGTCCCGGTGCAAAAGGAAATGAAAAAATGAACGCTCCCCGTCTGAATGGCTTAGACGATTGGTATATCCGGCAACAAATATCAAAGTTCAAGTCTTCGGTACGGGGGGCACACCCCGAAGATAAGTTCGGAGCGCAGATGGTTCCTATGATGGCATTGCTTGCCGATGAGCAGGCAATCGATGATGTAATAGCTTATATCAGATCGACAACTCAACCAGCACAATGAAACTGGCAGTGATCCTTCTTTCACTAAGCTGCGCAATCGCGTTGTTTATCGTTGCCCGCCCAACGAAAGAAGAATCACAGTCGCTTGCTTTGTGCAATACCTGTCCGCCAGGTTTCGAATTAACAGATAACAACACGTGCGCACTCCGGACACCTTATCAGCAATACGAATCACGGGAGGGCAATGATCCTGGCGTTGGTGGTTTAAAGACGCCATTGCCCGCAGTGCGCGATGGCTTCACTCCGCAGCAGATTGATTTGGGAAGATATCTTTTCTTCGATCCGGTATTGTCGAAAGACGGAACGGTTTCATGCGCCTCATGCCATCAGCCCGCAAAAGGATTCAGCGACGGATTAAAAACAAGCGTTGGCATTCACAATGCATCACTCCCGCGTTCGGCACCAAGCCTATGGAACGTGGCGTTCTATAAAAAATTCTTCTGGGATGCACGCGCCGCTTCACTGGAGGCGCAAATGACGGGGCCGCTATACGCAGAAGATGAAATGGGCACCACCCGCGAGCAGCTCCTCAAAACCTTAAACAACATAGAATCATACCGACAACTGTTTCGTCAGGCCTTTCCATCAAAAACATCGGATGAAATTGAGCTGAACGAGATCTATACGTCGATCACTGCATTTGAGTCATCATTAATTTCGCTTAACAGTCGCTACGATCAGTACGCTCATGGCTATCATGAGGCATTGAACAAGGAAGAGATTGAAGGGTTGAATATTTTCAGATCGTTTGTTGCGCGTTGTGCTGAGTGTCATACACCCCCGTTGTTTACTAACCAGCAGGTCGCGGTTATCGGATTGGCTGAACCCGACGGAAAACCGCTTGATCCTGGAGCGCAACAAACTTTTCATGACGCTTCGCTGCGCGGCGCATTCAAGGTACCAAGCCTGAGGAATATTGATCGCACAGCTCCTTATACACACGCCGGCCGCTTTGCTTCGATGCGTGAGATGATTGCCTTCTACACAGCAGGCCGCGGACACGAAGTTCCAAAGGATGAAAAGCTCCACATCCACTGGCATATCTGGGAACCCCAGCTTACTGCCTATGAGATGGACCGCCTCGTTGATTTTTTAAAGACGCTTACCGACGAAAGCTTTACTCCACAGATACCGAAAACACTCCCTTCCGGTATCACAGTGGATCAATCCGTTCAACAGCAAACACTGTCAGCCATTCAATAAAAACATTCAATAACCCTTAACCAAAGTCCTTCATGAAAATTGCAATTCGCGCAATCCTCATAGTGGCCGTCTTCGCGATTGGCGCCTATTGTGGAAAGCTATTCTTCGGCAGAGGTTCGGACATCCCTGCCCCTGTCCCCACATATTTTAGTCAGTCGGCAACTTCCGGTGATTCAGTTGGAGTTGGTGCCGGAACTATTACAGGAAAAACCATCGAAGTAAAGAAAGGTCAATCGATTCAGGAGGCAGTTGGCAAAGCTGTTTCCGGTGATCTGATCCGGATCTATCCCGGCGTATACAACGAAACGGTATACATCGACAAAGACAACATCTCTCTTCAGGGCGTAATCGAGAACGGCGAATGGCCTACACTCGACGGAAAGAAAACCATGAACGATGCCATCCTGTATTCGGGCAACGGCACACTGATCGAAAACATGAAGATCACCAACTACAAAGGCAATGGCATCATGGGTCAGGCCGGTAACAATTACGTGATCAGAAACAACTGGATCGTCGACACCGGTGTATACGGAATCTTCCCTCAGTTCGGAAAGAATGGTATCGTAGAGCGTAATATCCTTACGGGCATTGAAGACGCTGCCATCTACATCGGCATGTGCGACAACATCGATGTACGATTCAACGAAGTATACGGCAACGTTGCTGGTATTGAAATTGAAAACTCACGCCACGCACTCGTGGAATACAACTATACGCATGATAACACCGGTGGTATTCTTGCATTCCTCACACCTGGATTACCTATCAAAACATGCTTTGATGTGATCATTCGTAACAACTACGTGTACAACAACAACACGAAGAACTTCGGAGCGGTAGGCTCTACGGTATCACACATTCCTCCCGGAACCGGTATCCTCGTCATGGCTGCCGACGATATCACCATCGAAAACAACATTATTACCGGTAACGATAACGCAGGCATCACAATTACCGACTACGGTTATGCTGGCGTTGATCACGCAAGCGATCCCGAGGCTGAACCAAACTCAGACCGGATCACGCTGCTCGACAACTTCATGGGCAACAACGGAAACAATCCAACAGCCGATGTAAAGACCATCATGTTAACCAAGCTCTCAAAACTTGGCCCTGATATCATTGCTGTCGGTGGCGGCGTTGGAAGCTGTATCGTTAATCCAGGCCGTTACAGAACGTTTGGTGTTGATGCCTATGCAAAATGCCAGGGTGTTGACACGAGAGCCGTGAAGACTTATCTCCTTGACAAACCTGTTACCCCGCGCGTAACGGCAATGATCGAAAAGGGCAAGATGACTTACTACGGTGTTTGCTCTGGTTGTCACTCCTACAGCACACGGTTGGTTGGCCCTCCGGTAAACACCATTCAGGCACTGTACAAAAATAATCCTAAGGGACTTGCAGATTTTATTGCTGCTCCAGTTCACAAGCGCGACGATTATCCTGAGATGCCACCGCAGAACTACCTCACCGAGGAGACACGAAACGCGGTTGCTGAGTATATGTTGTCCATCACGAAATAACCGAGCAAACAAAGCCCCCGAATTTCAAAACACGTTAATCATATGAAGCATTTCTACTATGCAATTTTATTCCTCCTGATGATCGCGAGCGGAACATTGCACGCTCAGTCGGTTGTTTCAGGAACAGTGATCGACAACGACACGCAGCAGGCCTTGCCCGGCGTTAACATCGCCGTGAAGGGTCAGGCCGAAGGTGATTTCACCTCCAACGATGGCGCCTTCAACATTAAGGTGAACAACTTTCCCATCACTCTTGTGTTTTCATTCATTGGATTCGAAACACAGGAGATCGAAGTAACCAGCGCCACCAGCCTGAAGGTTACTATGATGCCTGCATCTTTACTGATGCAGGAAGTTGTTGTGGCCGCGAGCCGCACGGCTCAAAGGAAGATTGAATCACCCGTTACCATCGAACGATTCAGTACCAAGGATATCCTCAACTCACCACAGGCGAACTACTACGACATGATCCAGGGCCTCAAAGGTGTTGACGTTACCGTGTCGAGCATTGGCTTTACGTCTGTAACGACCCGTGGCTTTAACACCAGCGGTAATACCAACTTCCTGCAGATGGTTGATGGAATGGATAACCAGGCTCCCGGATTGAACTTCCCTCTCGGCAACGTTCTTGGTCCGACACAGCTCGATGTAGACAACGTGGAGCTTCTCTCTGGTGCATCATCAGCGCTGTATGGTTCACGCGGTTTGAACGGTGCCATGATCATCACCAGCAAGGATCCTTTTCAGCATCAGGGCCTAAGCGTGCAATTAAACCAGGGAGTGAATCACGTAAAGAATAAAAAGTCAAATGATCCGGTTGACGCATCTCCTTACACTGATATTGCACTGCGATACGCTAAGCGCCTGGGTGATAAGTTTGCATTCAAGGTCAACTTTCAATACACGAAAGCTCACGACTGGGTGGCTACCGATACAACAAACAAGAATGGAACCGGCACACGCTATACTGATCCTAACTACAATGGCGTGAACCTGTACGGTGGTGCTACCTCTGTTGATATCAACCCGTTTCTGATGTACGCTCTTTCACAGGATGCATCGTTAGCACCGATCATCGAACCTCTTCTTCAGAAGGAAAACAAAGTAGCACGTACCGGATATCCCGAGTATGGCTACCTGAACAATAACATTGAACTGATCAAGGCAAACGCTGAACTGCGTTATAAAATTTCACCTAAGGTGCAGGCAATTGTATCTGGTACTTACGGAACCGGAAGTTTGGTGTATACCAACGACACACGATATCAGTTGAATGATTTCAAAGTAGGCCAGGTCCGCGCTGAGCTTGCTTCCAAGAACTGGTTTCTGAGAGCTTATACTACGCTTGAGAACTCAGGCAACACCTTGATCGCAGGACCAACTGCACAGTTGATAAACGAAGGCTGGAAGGTAAGTTATGATGGCGGTGCCGGTGGATGGTATCCCGAATACACAGGCGCGCTTATTCAGGCCCTCGCCATGGGAGCCGACATCAACAGTGCCCACCTGGCAGCACGTTCTTACGCCGATATCGGTCGTCCTGAACTTGGTTCAGCTGAATTCAATTCATTAAAACAAGCCATTTCACAAAAGCCGATCACAGAAGGCGGAACATTGTTTCTCGACAGAAGCAAGTTGTTCAACGCTGCCTTCCAGTATAACTTCTCAGATATCATCAAATGGGCAGAGATCATCGCTGGCGTAAACTACAGAATGTATAACCTGGATTCGAAGGGCACACTGTTCCCCGACTACGACGGACCGATCAACATGTATGAATACAGTGGCTATGCACAGATCATCAAAAGACTTTTGGAAGAGAAGTTAGCATTGACAGGTTCCATCCGACTTGACAAAAACACGTTGTTTGAAGAAGCAAAGCCAACGCTGAGACTTTCATCCGTATACGAAGTAGCAAACCAAAACTACATCCGCTTCTCGTACCAGAATGCTTATAGCTTCCCTTCAAACATCCAGGCATTGCAGAACACTCTGAATGGAACGAATCCTCTTTCGTTCTCTGCAGGTGGTTCATCATACCTGTTGAACGGAACGTATCACTTCGATCAGTACGCACCTTATACACTGAAGAGCGTTGAAGCATATCAGGAAAGCGGCGACCCTGCAGACCTGAAGAAATACATAGTGAACGACATCAAGCCGCAGTCGGCGAATTCTTTCGAACTTGGTTATGCTGCCGTACTTGGCAAGAGAGTTCTTATTGATGTTTTGGGGTACTATGCCACATGGCAAGACTTCGTTTCCTACACGGACGTAGCGAATACGCCAGGCACTCAGGATCCAACAGCTTTCCAGGATCCCAGCACCTACGTAAAGTATAACATTGCTTACAACAACTCCGAATCAGTAAACACGTACGGCTATGCTGCCAGCGTTAACGTTGACCTCACCAAAAACTTTATGGCAAAGGTTAACTACTACTCCGACCACATCAGGAACAACGACGATGAAGGCGTGACTCGTTTCAACACTCCTAACTATCACATCAATCTCGAGTTCGGCAATACAGGTTTCGGAAAGAAGAAAGAGTTTTCATTCAACACAACTCTTCGCTATAAGCCTGGATATTTCTATCAGGTGGCCGGCGGGTTAGGACAAGGTACAGTCCCCGCTTCAACTGTAATCGATGCTTATGTTGGTTACAAGGTTATCAAGGCTCACTCAACGATCAAGCTGGGAGCTACTAACCTAACGAACAAGTACTACTCAACCGGTATCGCGAACCCGATGATCGGCGGCATGTACTACATTTCGTTGGGCTATAATGTGTTCTGATCGCCGGAATGAGGCGCAATAAGTTTAAAGTGAAATTCATAACCTAAACTGTGAATACCTGATGTCGATAAGACAGCAGGGCTAAAGGGGGGAACATTGTTCTTCCCTTTTTTTGTGGCGTTTCGTAGAAGAGCCTTGCGTGGCTAAGATTTGGCATCATTTGGCCAACAGCTCATCTATAGCAGTTCTCAAATAAGTTTCCTGTTTCTGCGAATCAAAGAACGACCCCGTCAGCTTCTTCGATATTTTTCCCTGCTTGTCAATAAACAGATGCGTGGGAAACGGAAGAATTTTACTCAGGTCCTTATTGCCGAAAGGCGCTTCATTTGCAATAAGATCAAAGTCTATCTCGATGTTTCTGTTGGTCAATGCCCCGATTCGCTTCTTGTGTCCCTCCAGGAATTCTGACAGTTCCTGTTCTTTGTCCAGCAGAAGTGAGATGAATACAAAGTCTTCGTTGCCGTTGTAGACAGTATCCAGTTTGTTTAACACCGGAATCTCCTGCCAGCATGCTCCACAGTGTATGGTCCAGATATTCAGATACACCACCTTTCCGGATAGACTTTCATTGGTGACCAAATTCCCCGAGAGGGTTGTAAGATTGAATTGAGGAAGTTCGTTGCCGATGATACAACTCTCAAATGCAGACTCCAGCGTCCGGAATAAGCTATCCACCTTCTTATCGTTCCTCTTTTGTGTGACCGCATCCAACTGGATTTTTTGCCACTTCGAACGAAACTCGGCAGCACATTCATTAAACGTCTGTGCCTGTAAACCAATGGCCGAAAGAAGAAACATCGAAAGCAGAAGAGGTGTTTTCATATGGATAACCTGGCTAACATCAATACATCGTGTTAACTAAGTTACTCAATTTCAAATGCTCCGCAAGACTAGCCAAACCACCTGGTCGACCAAACATTACAATACCTTCCAACACCACTCCATTGGAAGTGAGTCGTCTTCAGGGTATTATTACTATGGAATTTGAAATCCAGTATATGGCCTTCCTCATGAATCAACTCTCAAAGCATGAATCACGTTCCTAAAGCGATACTCTTTGGATTGACCATCCTCGGTTTAGTAAACTGCTCCAGACCCGTGGAACTACCAAAGGCTGATCCTGATAACGGCGGATTGTTTTTTCCAGAAGGTTTCGAAGCTGTGGTGGTCACCGACAGTATAGGCCGCGCCAGGCACATCACCGTGAACGACAACGGAGATATTTATGTAAAGCTAACTTTCAATGATGCCATGAACGGCAGCGGTGGAACGGTTGGACTTCGCGATACCGACTCCGACGGCAAGGCCGACACCATTGCTTACTTCGGCGACTATACGGATGAAGGCTATTCCGCTGTTGGCGTAACCATTCATAACGGATATCTCTACACCAGCACGGTGAGAAGGGTGCTCCGTAATAAGTTGACACCAGGAAAGCTGGTCCCCGAAAGTGAAACGGAGGTAGTGCTGACAGATATTGATGAAAACGTGGTGAAGAACTGGCACACCACAAAGCCTCTTGCCTTTGACAATCACGGCAAC
Organism: Chryseolinea sp. T2; assembly: GCF_037203685.1. Lineage (NCBI taxonomy): Bacteria > Pseudomonadati > Bacteroidota > Cytophagia > Cytophagales > Fulvivirgaceae > Chryseolinea > Chryseolinea sp. T2. Next base: position 45,881 of record NZ_JBBCAU010000013.1, on the reverse strand, counting down.
ATGTACGTTCCCTTTGGCTCTCCTTCCGATGCATGCCAGGATATAGCTAAATATGGTCCGGTAGGTTTGCCCAATGGACATGGAATTGATCCCTGTCCTGAGTTGGTGGAGCACGCCGGAATCTGGCGGTTTGATGCTAACAAAACCGGGCTCACTCAAAAGGATGGACATCGGTTTGCAACCGGTATCCGTAGCGTTGTGGGCATGCAATGGAATCCTGCCGACGAGAGCCTCTACGCTGTAGGAAATGGAATCGACAATTTCCACACGATGTTCCCCAATCTTTATTCAGCATGGCAGGCCGCCGTTCTCCCCGCAGAAACGCTTTTGAAGGTCACCGAAGGATCGGACTTTGGATGGCCGTATGCCTACTATGACCAGATGCTGGATAAAAATGTTCTGCAGCCGGGATACGGAGGCGACGGAAAGAAAACTGAACGCGCAGATAAGTTCGACGTGCCTGCTTTTGGATTTCCCGGTCATTGGGCCCCTATGGATATTTTGTTCTATCAGGGTGAACAGTTTCCGGAGCGCTATAAGAACGGCGCATTCGTCGCCTTTCACGGATCCACAGACCGGTCGCCTTACCCGCAGGCGGGTTACATAGTCTGCTTTATCCCGTTCGAAAATGGCAAGGCCACCAAAAAATGGGAAGTGTTTGCTGACGGTTTTACAGGTGTTGACACCGTTGTAAACACCAATGACGCTGCCTACCGTCCCATGGGTCTTGCAACCGGACCGGATGGCTCTCTGTATATCAGCGAGTCAAACCAGGGAAAGATTTGGCGTGTGATGTACAAAGGAGATAAAAGCAAATTTGGAGAACATGAACTGGCGTCCATGGAGAAGCGAAAGTCCAGATCGTACATAAAAACTCCGGATGAAGTGCAGGACAATCTGCGACACGGAGACGAACTGGCCGGCGGCATACTGTACGACAACTACTGCGCTATGTGTCATCAGCGGAATGGCCGCGGTGACAATAATCGTTTTCCTCCGCTCGCTGGCTCAGAATGGGTAACAGGAGATGAGTCGAAACTGATCAGCGTTATCCTGAACGGCCTGCAGGGAGCGATAACGGTAAACGGAAAGCACTACAACGGATTGATGCCTCAGCACAGTCATCTGGATGATCACGCCATTGCGTCTATTGTAACATACATAAGAGGAAATTTCGGAAATCATGCTGCATCAGTTGACGCCTTGAAGGTGCAACGCGTTCGGGAGGGCTCCCCTGTTCAGAACCGATAAATAAAAGTTGTTCAGGAACGACAATCAGCCTTGTTCACGAACGATGTATCAACGTTGTTCCGTACCACTCCATTCCTTTACCATTTCAGCAATTCACTTAACTTGCGCCGGGATTTGTCATCGACTGATCCGACCTGAGAAATATGAAGACGCTTTTAATTACAAGAGAAGGGCTGGAGAAGTTAAAAGCCGAATTGGATCACCTGTGGCGCGTTGAGCGACCAGAGACCACTCAAAAGGTCGCATGGGCAGCCAGCCTCGGCGATCGCTCTGAAAATGCTGACTATCATTATAACAAAAAGCGCCTTCGTGAAATTGACAGGCGCTTACTCTATTTACGAAAGTGTATCGATGATTTGAAAGTCGTCGACTATTCACCATTTCAGGAAGGTAAAGTATTATTTGGTGCATGGGTGGAGATTGAGAACCAAAAGGGCCATCGCATACGCTTCCGCATTGTAGGTTATGATGAGATCTTCGACACCAAAGATTACATCTCAATGGATTCGCCAATGGCGCAAGCGCTTATGAATAAGGAAGTAGGCGATGAAGTCGTGGTGAAAACAGCGGCAGGCGAATTTGTCTGGCGTGTAAAAAAGATTGAGTATGTGAAGTGATAAACCGCTTTTTCCGCTAGTAGTGGTAGCTTGTAAAAAAAACAAATCACATGCTGAATTTCGTCGACTGCGAAGACCTGCCGATTACCTTCAACATGCAACAAACCAATTTTTTTCAGCTCACATAACGAGCTACGCCTTCGAGCTTATTAGCCAACGATATTGGCCATCCATTTATTCATATCGCAATGAATCTACCGGATTGGTCCTGGCTGCCTTACCCACCACAGAAGCAATCGTCGCTAACATGATCAATACCAACAGCGACAGTGGCACTGCATAGTACCACCATTGCAAAGAAATTCGGTCGGAATATTTTTGCAGGTATTGCTCGGTGAGATAGTACGCTACCGGTATGCTAATGACAGAAGCAACAACCACTTGCCTGATCGAAGTGTTCAGCAGGATGATGGCGATCTCATGGAGCCTTGCACCGAGTACTTTTCGAATGCCGATCTCCTTGGTTTTTTCTACGGCCCTATTGGCAACGGTTCCCAATAAACCAAGACACGCAATGCCGATAGCGATAAGCGTGAAGAGAACAATTTGGTTTCTGAAAATCATTTGATTCGTATAGTGCCGGTCCACGTTTTCATTCACGAAAGCCCATTGAAATGCCTCCTGCGAAAAAACAGATTTGTAAAGGCGTTCAAGCGACGGTAACGCAAGATTCCATTTATCAAGGTTTACTTTAACGGAGATTTTAGAGGGATTGAAATCCGGAATGAGATAATCTTTATACGTTAAGAAACTGGCGGGTCCCTTATGTCTTCCTGTACTCAGGAAGGGGCGGAATTCATAATCTTCGTACACGCCGATAATGTCTCCTTCGCGTTTGTACCAGGGTAAAAATACGGTTTCACCTATCGCATCAGTCGGACTGGAGAATCCAAGCCGACTGACCGCTAGCTCGCTTAGAAGAACTGATTTTTGATCAACCGGTTTATCGTCTTGAAAATTTCGCCCGGCGACAAGTCTGATGTTATACAACGGAATAAAGTCTTCATCCACTCCCCCATTTGTATTCAATCCATAAATAACGTCATTGGGGTCGCGACTCACGGCAACTCCATACCCTGCAAAATCCCCCACTACCGATTTACTAACTGTCATCCCATGGATACCATCAATGTGCGTAGCCTCGTCTATTAAGTAGGCCAGATTGCTCTTAAATCCAGATCGTTGATCGATGGGGCAATCGATAATCACTATACCATCTTTGTCAATACCAATGCTTTTTGAAAGAATAAAATCAAGCTGGAAATAAACAGTGCCAATCCAAATAAGCAGTGAGAACGCCGCGGTGTATTGCAACATAACGATTACTTTTATCCACCAGGGTTCTCTGTTCAATTTAAGCTTCTTCAGCAATTCAACGGGTCTCTTCCTTTGCGAAACCAGGACGGGATAAAATCCGGTAACCAGGATCCCGGCGCCGAGGGTTAGTCCGATTATGCCAATCGTTTCAAGCGGCAAACTACTCCAATCCACAATGTAAAATTTGAATAGTTCTTGCACCGGCCCCTTCGCCAATTGCACGAACGTCAATGCAAATAGAAAAGAGGACGGTTGATGACGGTAGCCTCAATAAAAAATTGAAATACATAATCACCTCCCAATGCGCCCACGACTTTTCGGGTGCCCATTTCAGGAAGACGTTTGTGAAGCATATTGATGGACAGGCAAATGTAGTTTATCCATGCAAGAGCCAGGGTGACAAATGAAAGCGTGCGTAACGTGACCAGGAAATATTTCGACCGAGTCGTAAAAACGTTATTCCCGACGTAGCCAAAGATTACATCGTCCAGGGACTGAACATAAGCAGTCAAATTAGGGCAATTGGCGCAAACTCCATAGATTCTTTCCTGGTGTTTATTGATAGCCCGCTGGAGTTCAACAAAATTCGATTGCTCATTTATTTTTATGTAGCAATATGCCCAAACGGAGTCTTCGGTGCCTGGAAAATCAAATGCTTTGATACCTGTTGCAGCAACAACAATATCGAAAACCATGTGGGTATTTTTTGGCAGGTCCTTAAAAACGCCCGTGACTTTCAATGGTATGGAATCATTTAGATAAATGATCTTATCAATTGGATTAGCGTCTGAAAAATACTTTCGTGCAGTTTTTTCCGAAAGCACCACCGTAGAAGGTTGCGCCAGTACATTTGCCGCATCACCGACAATTAAAGGGAAGGAAAAAAACTGAAAGAAATTGGAATCAGCAAAAGCTGTACGTTGCTCACGGAAAATTCTTTTACTGCCTCCATCCGGAATTGCAAAAAACACATCTGCACCACTTCCAATTTTAGCTTTGTCAAAATTTGTCTGATGAAGTATCCGGGTCAGCTCTTCTATCTCGCTAAATTCATTGGCAATTTGACGGGCGATTCCACTGGGGTGGTCGGAAACGTTAATACTACCACCGTAAGTACTACTCTTCAATTCAACATGTCGCGATAGCCTTCCTAACCGGCCAGCATCTTTAAGAAATTGGTCAGTCTGCAATTCGGATTGTGTGTAAGGCCATAAAACAATGACCGCAGCAAATCCTACTGACAAGCCCAGGACATTGATGAGTGTGAAGAATGGATTTCTAATCAGTAGCCGAAACGAGAGTTTGAGGTAGTTGAATAGCATGGCGTGTCGATTTGACTACTCTAATGCCAAAGGAATTCCATTTTATGAAAGTAGTGAAAACCCACTGAATTGCCTGATCGAATCAATTTGTAGCTAACCAGGTGCCCTGAAATGAAACAGCCAATTGTTTCATGATAGAACAACTATTCCAACTAAACGCATGACTGCCTTAAACGCAACCCAATCGCTGTGCGACACGCAATGCCACCACAGGGAATCCCACCCAAGTTTTTCAGCGCCTGAGACAGTGTATGGCCCTCTTTACAGTGGGTATGTAACCTATTCTACGCAACATACTTATGCTGCCCCAACTTTCGACAGCTCCTTGAGCAAAGCCTGTCTTTGTGTGATACCTCTCCTTTGCGTCACGTAAAAAATTACCAACGGCCTGCTTATCAAAGGGTCTTTTCCATTTTCTAATAAACTGTTATCTTAGGATAGCACACTGAAGCGCCAAAATTTGACTCCCCGGGTAATGTAGGCGGTAGATGTGCTGGTTGTTTGTGATTTTGTCAGCTCAGATGAAACCCTTTAGCAAAAGTTTCCTTTCTAGAACTTTTCTCATCATAGCACTCGCTATTCAAACCAAATGTTATTGTCAGGAACAGCACAATGATATAGTGAGGAAAAGGCGTCTGGTATCAGAAATTGAAGCGCTTATCGGTATTCAATTTAGCAAACCTATAACAGACGCCTATCGGCCAGCATTCAAGCAGCTATTAGGAATTTCAGCAAATCTTGGTGCCATTCATAATTTCTCGGAACATCTTTCCCTTTCGCTGAATCTTCAATATGAGTCGAAAGGCATGAAACAGGAATTTGACCAATTGATTGAGGATGGTATCCAGCCAGTGATATGGCACATTAAAGGAATAACCAACATAAACTATATCAGTGGCACTCTTATGCCGAGATATCAACCAATTTCCAGATGGCCACTATTTCTCGGCATCGGACCATACTTTGCATGGGTAGTGAGTGAAAAAGTTTCTACAGATATTTCGATCAACGGCGTGGTAGCTAGGACGGGTGGTGGACGTCCTTTGCCCGGCGATTTCAAAGACTATGATTACGGCGTATCTGCAATGGCTGGATACAATGTTTCACTTAAAGATAAGCTACAAATCACCTTTAGAGCGACTTACAACAGGGGCTTTCCAATCTATAGTAGCGACCAATTTGTTGAGTATCAATCAAGCTCTATTTCAATTCAAGCGGGAATTGTAATTCCCAAAACGTTGCACGTCAATCTATAAACTGTTGGTGAGATTCAACAACCTCTGATCATCTCCCGTCCTTCTGGTCAAACCACCTCGGTCCAATTTCACTTCCGGGAGGACCGCACACAGTAAATGTCCCGACAACTCAAACCAACTCAATATCCGCAAGTTCTCTTCCGATTTCCTGCAAACCGGAAAGTATCCGCATCCGTTGGGCTTCCGAAGGTTTACGTCTACCCTTGATGTATTGAGCCAGCAGACTTTGATTCATCCCGATTCTCTCACTCAAAGCTTTCGCGTTAATTACCTTATAGAAGCTGAAAAAACTCTCTAGATCAAAAGAATACTTAATGTCAATTGTATTCTTACGTCCAAGAGAAAGTCTCACAGCCTCGAAAAAGTTCTTCCTCAAATCAGCAATCGTCTCTGCCTGCGTCCCAATGAAATCACGACCAACTTTGCCGTGCACGCTGAAGCCGCTGTCCTCCTTTATAATAGTCGCCTTGATTGTGTTCTTCATCTCTTGCTAGTGTTGATCCCTGCTTGCTTCAGGATTGCATTTAACAAACCCTTCTTAACTTCTTTTGAGCCATGATTCGGAACTGTAAGTTGCCCGTCCTTATCAGGATGCCTCATGCTTACATGACTGCCGGATTGCCGAACAATCTGCCAGCCGTCCTCACTCAATATTTTGAATAACTCTTTGTATTTCACACAACACCCAAAGGTAATAAATCTATTACTCAGTAACGAGAGGCGTCATAAAAATGTTCCTTGTTCTACTGAAGGAAAACCGGGTAATAAATACAGATCCGAATAGCACGTCAAAGTTGCTCCAAGAAGGAAATACGGAGGGATCATTCGTTTACCTAGACGCTCAATAAGCATGGCAACTAAACAGAAAGCTCAAAAGCCAAAAGCTTTGACCAATGCCACGCCGGCTCACGGATGGAAAGACCGGAAAGACTATAACGCCGAACATCGCGGACAATTGAAAAAAGCGGCGAGTGTAGCACTGCGTGTTCTTGATATCCTTGACGAACGCGGCTTAAGCCAGCAAGACTTTGCTAACAAAATGAAAGTTACGCGCCAGTATGTGAGCGCCCCTTTCCGATGGAACACTGATGGTCGAGGTTGACCGGTTCGTCATCATGCTTACATCCAAAAAAAGGCCTGCTCATTGCTGAGCAGGCCAACCAATCCAAACCCTATTTCTTACTCTACATAATTCAGATCTTTTCCAAAGCTCTCCTGCATCCGCCAGAGTGCGATCAGTGCAATCACCACAGTTACCAGCCCCACGATCCAGGCGCTTGGAATCATTCCGGTTTGCCCTCTCAAAAATTCAAATGAAAACGTTAAAGGAACAACGGCACCCCTGATGAAATTGGGAACGGTGGTTGCCACGGTGGCTCTCAGATTTGTTCCAAATTGCTCCGCAGCGATGGTGACGAACAACGCCCAGTATCCAATCGACACACCCAGAAGGAAGCAATTGAAATAGAACATGGATGTCGACATTCCGGACAAGGACAGATATAGCACGATGGCAAGGGTAGTCATTGAAAGAAATAGCAATACGACCTCACGTCTGCTCTTTAGATACTGACTCAACATACCGCTGGCGAGATCACCACACGATAATCCGATGTAGCAAAACATGACGGCCTTACCTGCTGCTATCACACCCTTCACCTGGAAGTTCACAGCAAACTCTGGTGAGAAAGTGACCAGTATCCCGATGACGTACCAGATGGGTAATCCAATGAGAATACATTGCAGATACTTTTTCAAAAGCTTGCCGTCGGTAAACAGCTGGAGAAAATTCCCACGGCCAATGTTTTTCTCTTTCACACTGTTGAACATCCCCGATTCAGATACACTATACCGCAATGCCAGTAATGAAAGACCTAGTGCACCGCCAATCAAATAGGCAACTTGCCAATTTGTAAATTCTGCAACAAAGTATGCAAGCACCGCTCCAAACAATCCGACTGATGCAACCAGCGTAGTACCGTAGCCACGTATGTTCTTTGGAAGGATTTCAGCAACCAGTGTAATACCAGCACCTAATTCACCGGCGAGCCCTACCCCGGCCACAAACCGCAGGAATGCATATTGCGGCACCGTTGTGACGAATCCGTTGGCAATGTTTGCCAGCGAATACAACAAGATCGACCCGAACAATACCGATAACCTTCCACGCTTATCACCAAGTATTCCCCAAAGAATACCTCCTGCAAGCAAACCTGCCATCTGAATGTTGATGAGATAAATTCCTTCCTTCAACAATTCATCACCCGACAAACCAAGCGCCTGAAGACTGGGAACACGCACGATACTGAAAAGCAGGAGGTCGTAGATATCCACAAAATATCCAAGCGCAGCAATGACGACCGGTGGTTGAAGCACTTGTTTCAAAATCGATTTATTTATCATAGCACAAACCTCTGGCATGCAAGCCTGTTAGCGGCCTGCTTTATTAATATTAATCGATATCTTAAATGTTAATGCGCTGCGGCTGCCGCTGTCGCTGTCCTCCTGGAATTGATCTGCTTATACAAATCAGTGAGAACTTGTCTGCGTGTAGCCTTGCCAGCCTCTGCCTTTAATTTGATACCGGAGAGCTTTTCCCATCCGGCAATTGTGTTCTTATCTGCCGGTTTATCCAATTCTGCTTCCCATCCCGGAAGATAACCAAGCAGGCCCATGCTCTGAACGATTGTGAAATCAGCATCGCTGCTCGCAACGTCGCGATAGTAGATCAGCGTAGCATTTTGTCCGAGCAATTCTTTTTGGAGATCATCAAGTGAAATGTTTCTCACTTTTGATTTCGTATCAATAGACAATGATGCTGCAATTCCCGCAGCCTGACCCATTGCCATCCAGCAGGGCTCCATCCGAAGTGTTGAAAAACCGATGTGACTTCCTGATACGGGAACGGGTAACAAAAGATTGTCGACGCGCTTTGGAACCATCACACCATAGGGGACAGTGTACACGTCCGATGGATAACTGAGAAATCCGTCGAGATGAATTTTGCCCGACTCGCGCTTACGCACGGCATGTGAGTCAAGCGCATAGTGACTTGCCGTTATGCTGGACTGATGAACAGGCGGACGCATTCCGGCCGCAACAGGAACTGCATCCTTTGCCGTAAAGAAATATTCACCTTCGAAGCGCCTGCCTTCGCGAACATACACCTGCCGCGGGAAGTTTCCGTTGTCCTGATATTCGTCCTTGGCAAAGCCCCACTCTTTTGCTGCCTTACGGAAATGTGCCGGCAGTTCTTTATCATTCTGTGCAAACCAAATCAAACCTTCAATGTATTCGCGCAGACGAACAGCAAACTTGTCCCGCCACTCCCAGCTTGAAGTCGGCCAGGGCCAGTTCTCTTCAGGAAGATCTGTAGAGATGAATGCCATATGTTGATTGTTACCATCAGTTTTTTCATTTGGCAATTTCACCATGTTTGTAATGCGTGCAATTCCCCATACATCACCTGGCAGCTGCGACGGATTTCCTTTTTGAATGTGTTTCCGGTTTTCTTCCAGCATCTCCATCGTAATATTCATCATCTGTACCCCGGTGTGACGACCCGTCCATACATCTTCAATAAGGGATACATACTCATCGCGATTGTACCGCGCTGGCTTTTTCACTTCTACGCGATTCGCCGGATTCGTCGTGAAACATATGCGATAGTTGTAAGACTGAACTGCATTGTCGCCGAGGAATGTACTTCCTGGCCCTTCCGGACCGCCCCAGTATTTGTAAACGACACCGGCACCTGGCTCATTGAATTCATCTTTCCCCTCGCGACCTGTTCTATATGGAACTTTCGCAGCGGCGCCAAGATCTCCTTCATAGGTTGCGTCAAGAAATATCTTTCCTGTGATCTCAACCATGGCTTTCGTCTCACGGTTAAGAACCCTGATCTTTTCTATTCGCTCATCATTCATGACGATATTCTGATCGTCGGTGTCGAACTGATGCATCTTCAGGACGGTTATTTTGCCTTTATTGTCAGCAATCATTTGTTCGAGTACCAGTTCAGCAACCGAGGCTTCAAAGTGAAAACCATCTGAGCAATCCACAACTTGCGGTGAGTTTGCTCCATATTTAGAGATGTAGTGTTGCTTTATCCGTTGAACAAATTCTGCGAACAGCCCTGTCGTTGCACCGCGCGTGGCAATGTCTGTCGCACCAAGACCGTTGGCAGGAAGTCCACCGATGTGAGCAGTGCGTTCGATAATCACAGAAGACTTTCCTTCCCTGGCAGCAGCGATGCCTGCCATAATGCCTCCAGGGGTTCCGCCTACAATCACCAGATCGTACTGGGCATGCGCTGCAAAAGACAGCAACGCAAAAATCAAAAGGATGTATATTTTAGTCACAATATTCTGTTTTACGATTCAAGATCATTTTTTAACAGGTGTCCAGATGATTGCATCGGCAACAATTTTACCATCGGCATTCTTAGTTGATACTTCAACCGTGGCGGTTTCATTCGCAGCCAGCGTGTAGGCACCGAGTGAAACCCATTCTCCTGATGTCTGACCCACAACAACAAGTTCTGCTGATTTGATTACCTTATCAACCTTCTGCTTCCCGGCGGTAACCGTAAAGGGCACTGTGGAAGATGCATCGCCAATTTTTGGAATGTAAGCCATGCATTCGTACTTGCCTTTTCTTGCAATCGTGGTTTTAAAAACAACAGAGGCGTTCGGGGAAGAACTTGCCAGGAAGGAAGGGCCATACCCCCCATGCTTCACGGCATTCCATTCACCGGTTTTGGTTACCAGCTGCTCATTGTCATTGTCAACAAGAATATCAAACGCGCTACCATCGGCCAATGGATTGTCCTGAAGCCTTTTCTGAAGTACAGGGATGTTTACATCCTGAACATCTTTCTTCGTATCGATTGCCATCACAGCAGCCGTAGCCGAAGATTGTGCCAGCACCATGAACACGGGCTCCATGCGAATCGATCCGTACGCAATGTGAGTTCCTGACAAACATACCGGTACCAGCAAGTTGGTGCACTCGGAAGATTTTGGAACAAGCGCTCCATAGGAAATCGGATAAGGACCAAATCCACCTACTTCTACGTTTCCCTCATTCTTTACCTGTCCGTTTACAACGAGCCGCTGACAGTTGTGCGAGTCCATCGTGTAAGCCGCCATACCAACCGCATCCTGTGCAACAATCTTTCCCTCGCAGTTAGATTGCGTCATAACATACTTGCCAACCATGCGTCTGGCTTCACGCACATACAATTGAGGAGACCAGTTTCCACTTTCAGTGTATTCGTCTTTTGGATAACCCCACTTTAACATTTCATCTCGTAGTTCCTTTGGAACGCGGGGATCATGCCCGTAGAAGTAAAGCAATCCTTTGGTATAATCTTCATGAGCTTTAATAATCTCCTTGCGTTTTGCATGGGAAGCACCCGGATACTCGTAGTTCATACCAATCATATCGGTGGAGAAACCATTCCGGTTGTTGATGTCTGTTTTTTGATTTGGCATTCCACTCCAAATGAAATAGTCATTCAGCTTTCTCCGATTAGGCCACACGTCAAAGACTCTTACGGCCAGCTCATACTTCGTCGAGTCATAGTTGCTCGGGCGTGTGATTGCAATCATGTTAGAAGCATTGGATGTAAGGCAGATCCGGTAGTTATATGCCTGAATCTTTTTGTCACCTGTGCCACTGGGTTCTAGCTTTGCATCGCTTACCCCCCATATAAGACCACTCTCCGGCCTTCCTTTTTCTTTGTAGGGATCTATTCCATTAGGCACCTGATGTCCGTCCATCAGTTGAACACCATTGATCGTTTCATTGTAGTCTGCGTTCGCTTCCCTTCCGACAAAATAGGAAACGTCCGCCTTTGCCATGAGATCGCCTTCGTACCCACAATCGATAAACATCTTTGCCCGTATGGTAACAGCTGCTGCTGCCTGATTTTCCGAATCTTCCAGGATGATTTCGGTGATGCGTGTTCCATTTTTCTTCACATCACGCAATTGCTTTTGATAAACGACCTGGACTTTTCCTTCCTTCACATATTGCTTGAATGTTTGTTCTGCAACTTTTGGCTCGAAGGTCCACTGCTCAAATTTTCCATAGTGTTGTCCAATGCGTCTGTAGAAGTCACGTGCAAGCCCGGTGATTGCGTATTTATTCCCGATGTCGGTATAACCAAGGCCACCGGAAGTCATTCCGCCGAGACGCTGCCCCGGTTCAATGAGAATTGCTTTCTTGCCAAGTTTCTGGGCAGTGTATGCAGCAATCACACCTGCCGAAGTTCCTCCATAAACGCATACATCCACTTCTATAACCTGTTGGCTATGCGCACGAATCCAGAAGCACAGAACGGCGATGATCAATATTGTCTTTTTCAAGGCATCAAGATTTAAGTGTAAGGATGTACATCAGGTACCAACATGAGTACCTGATGTAATTAGGTAATGTTCCTGATCAATAACCAGGATTCTGGTCGGCAACGGGATCAAGTGCCTTGTTGTAAAGCATTTCAGAGTTTGGAATTGGCCACATCATATGTTTTTCTGCGACAACAATACCTTTGACTTCAAGAATCCGTTGCTTTGCAATACCGAGACGCTTCAGGTCAAGCCAGCGTTTTCCTTCGTACATCGTTTCATAACCACGCTCGCGAACAACAAGGTCAATGAAGCTCGTCAAATCATAGTTGTTGATATCGAAGTCTACCGGCGAAGGCAGGTTTGGAGGATAACCATAAGCACGTCTGTGAACTTTGTTCAAACTCGTCATTGCCTCTGCAGTCGGTGCATTTGCTGCACGCGCAGCCGACTCAGCATGGAACAAAAGCAAGTCCGCATACCGATACCATGGATAGTCATTACCACCGCCGCCTGTAGTTGCAATCGGATCGCGGAATTTTCTGTAGAGTACTGTATTAGGTCCGAGACCAACATCTACATTATAAAAGATATGCTCTTTGCGCAGGTCCTTTTTATCCCATGTCTTGATAAATGAATTGGAAGTAGAATCCGTGTACTGAGCATAGAAACCACCACCACCATAATACTTGTACGGTCCAATTGCGCGGTGTGCATATTCTATGAGGCCAAAGGGCTGTTGACGTGAATATTTGAAGTAGAAGATTTCTTCCGAAGTGTTAACCACCTCCGGTCCGAAGATTTTCTGAAAGTCCTCAGGTACTGACACAGATACAAGTGAGTACGCGTTCGATGCAATTACTTCCTGCGCACGAGCCGATGAGTTCTGCCAGTCCTTGAGGTTCATGTATACTTCAGCAAGCAATGTTTTGGCAGCCCATGTGGTTGGACGTCCCGGTGCAGAAGCAGTAGTTGGCAACGACTTCTCTGCTTCCAGCGCATCAGCAAGAATCAAGTCATAAACCTCTTCAACACTTGCACGCTTAACGTTTGCTTCAAGCATGTTCTCTTCTGTCCGGATGGGCACGCCGCCCCAGTTGCGAACCATAGCGAAGTACATTAACGATCTGAGATATTTTGCTTCGCCAACAAAACGTGCGGCAGCCTCAGGTGTAATGTCCCTTCCATTCGGAACATTAACGATAACAAGGTTGGCGTTGCGTATGGATTGATACAGATTGTCCCAGATACCAGCAACGCGTGAGATATTAGCATTGTCAAGACCCTGATACAAACTTACAGGCGTCTGACTGCCACGCGAGTTTCCATAGTCGGGAAGCCCTTCCTGTTGTGCCGGATAACCCAAACCAAACGCACCGCCGCTGCGCATGGGACCATAGATAGCATTCACCGCAGCCTCTGCTTCCGAGTTTGTATTATAAAATACTTCTGCCGCGATTGACTTCGGATTTTCGTCCAGCATTTCGCTGCACCCCACAAGTGACGCAGCACCGATGATATATACAAATAATTTTTTCATGATAATCTTTCGTTACGTGTAAACTTAGAATCCCAATCTTGCACCGATCGTTACCGATTTTGCAGTCGGATAACTGTAGTGGTCAATTCCCAAACGGATGCTATTGCCGCTTCCATATGAATTGATCTCTGGGTCGTACCATGAGTACTTTGTAAATGTGATCATGTTCTGACCACTAACGTAGAGTTGCGCCTTCCTCAGCCACGAAAGATTCAGACTTGACACCGGAACGTTATAACTCAATTGAATATTCTTGAAGCGCATATAGGAACCATCTTCAACAAAACGATCGGAAACCTGTGCGCCCGATGTCCGGCTGATGATCGGATACTTTGCATTTGGATTTTCAGGTGTCCAGTGGTTTTCGTACACATCACGTGGCATATTCAACGCCTGTCCATAATCCAGCGTTTGATTTACTCCACTTACGTTGAAGATGTCATTGCCCTGCGATCCCTGGATAAATACTGTCAGATCGAAGTTCTTGTAGCTCATCACGGAATTTATTCCATAAATGAAATCAGGATGAGGGCTGCCGATAATACGTTTATCTTCAAGGTCACGCGAGCCATTGCCATTGAAATCTTCGTAAGCAATTCGCCCTGTTGCATCATATCCCTTTTCAACGTATCCAAAGAACGCACCTATGGGTTCACCTTCGCGAAGGATGTTGACGTTATCATTGATTACTGAAATATCAATAGGCTGGCCAAGTACATCGGTACCACCATACAGTTTAAGAACTTTGTTTTTGTTTGCCGATAAATTGGCAGCAAGGTTCCACTTGAAGTCCGAGTCAATAACTACTGCACTTGCCGCAAATTCAAATCCTTTGTTTTGAACCTTTCCGACATTTTGAACGGTGTAAGTATATCCCTGGGAAGAAGGAAGTGGGACGTTGTTCAGCAGATCACGTGTGTTTTTTACATAGTAGTCGACCGTAAACGTAAAGCGGTCCTCTAAAAATCCAAAGTCCAGTCCAATGTCAGATTGTGCAGTGGTCTCCCACTTTAACGGTCCCGCCAGGCGATTTCCTGGTGAATATGATGTGATAAGGGCATCACCAAAGACAACTTTACCCGATGCTAATTGGTTGAGTGTGTAGTAAGGACTAATGGCAGTGCTACCGGTTTCACCATAACCTGCTCTTAACTTCAGATCGGAAATGAAAGAAATGCTCTTGATAAATTCTTCCTCAGACAATTTCCAGGCAAGTGAGGCCGATGGAAATGACCCCCACTTTTGTCCTTCGGTATAACGTGATGAACCATCCGCACGGAAGCTTACCGTTGCCAGGTATTTATCATTGAACGCGTAATTGACACGACCGAGGTACGATAACAATGTCCACTCAGAGTAAGAAGATGAGGGTACACCCTGCGTTGTCGCAGCGCCGATGTCGAATGAAGATTGAACGTCGCTGACGAAACCATTACCGGATGCAGTAAGCCCCGTTGCCTTGTAATTCTGATAGGTAAAACCACCCACTGCGGAAATGCTGTGGCGACCAAATTGCTTTACATAGCTGATTGTGTTTTCGTTCAGAACGCTGGTGCGTTGTGATGTCTCAACCCTGGCCGATCCTTGTGAATTAATAAACTTGGTGGTCCGATAGTAGTCAACTCTGTCGTCAGTATTATCGATACCGCCAGTAACTTTAATTGAAAGTCCTTCGATGGGTTTGAATGTGAGGGCAGCGTTTGTCAGCACTTTGTTTGAGCGGATGAAATCCGACTCCTGTTCGGTGAAATTGAGCGGATTGATGATAGCATTCGATCCCCACGAGTATACTTCTGCCAATCGTGTGTAGCTACCGTCTGCTGCGTGTGTGTCAAACGTAGGATACCCGGATATCATCGCTGATATGAGCGAGCCTCCGCGGTTACCCTGACCACTGTTCTTTCTGTCGGAATCAATCCGGCTGAGAATTGCATTCACATCCAGCGTAAACTTTTTGCTTAGCTCTGAGCTGATGTTCGTGCGAACTGAGTTTCTCACATAATCGCTTCCTATGATGATACCTGCCTGGTTGAAGTTGCTTCCTGACAAAGAAAATTTTGTCTTTTCACTGCCGCCGGCAACTGTGATCGTATGGTTTTGAATTGGAGCTGTTTGCAAGACTGACTCCTGCCAATCTGTACCTTCTCCCATGGCATCGATTTCGGCTTGTGTGAAATGCGGAGCTAACTTGTCATTTGCGGCCTGCTCGTTGTAGAATTGCGCATACTCACGCGCATTCATCATGTCAATTTTTTTCCGGATGGTCTGCCAGCCATAGTAACCATCGTAGTCAACCGTAATCTTACCTGCTTTACCGCTTTTCGTCGTGATGATCACAACACCGTTCGCACCACGTGAGCCATAGATGGCAGTCGCAGAAGCATCTTTCAATACTTCGATTGATTCGATGTCGGCATTGTTTAACAATGTCGGGTTGCCGCTATAGGGAAATCCGTCTACTACATAGAGCGGTTCGTTGTCGCCCTGCACTGAGTTAGTGCCACGGATACGAACACTCAATGGCGCTCCGGGAGCACCGGTATTTTGAGAAATTTGTACACCCGTTGCGCGGCCTGCCAGCGTCTGCATCACGTTCGTGGCCGGATATGCGTTAATATCTTCGCTCTTTATCGATGCTACCGATCCCGTGAGGTCAGATTTTTTTACTGTACCATAACCTACAATCAATACTTCCTGTAGTGAATGAGCATCGGATTCCAGTTTAACACTAATCTGAGTTTGCTCTCCTACCACGATTTCCTGTGGTGTATACCCGATGAAGGAGAAAACAAGCACACTGGTTTTTTCGGGAACAGAAAGTACGAATTTGCCTTCTGCATCAGTGCTGGTACCTTTTGTTGTACCCTTTATCAACACATTCACGCCAGGTAGTCCGGCACCCGTCTCATCAACTACAGTTCCCGTGACCTCGAGATCTACCAGGACTCCAATTGAACTGGTTTTCACTTTTTGTTCAGAAGCACCTTCCCGCGTCAGGATGATCTGGTTTCCATCGGCTTCGTACTTGATATGCTTTTCATCCAGGATCCCGTGCAGAATTACACCGAGTTTCTCCTCGTTTGCACTAACCGAAATCTTTTCGGTCGCAGTAATTATTCCCGACTCATACAGGAATTTAGCGCCACTGATGGTCTCAATTTTTGCCAGGGCTTCACGAAGCGTTACTTTTTCCAATGTCAGACTGATCCGAGTGTCCAATACCTGCGCCGAAATCTCGGTGGCATTGGCCATGCTGGCCAGCGTGATAATCAAAAGAAAATAGAAGAAAGTGACTCTCATAAAGAACAATAGCCTTCCATGAACTTGTAGTTCTTTTTTCATAACTTTAAAATGTTTTGTCTGAATTGTAAAACGTGAAAGACGAAACATCCCCCGCATCATGTTGGGGACATTCTTCCGGTGGTGTTGGTAGCACCATCGGTTTTTTTTTAAGCTTATATAGGTTTCATGATCGTTTTAGGTTGGGTTGGGTAATCTGATTGATTAAGAAATTAGTGTTAGTCAGGTTTATCGCATCCCTTGCCATACACCACAATCTGCGAATCCAGCAACTCGTATTGGGCATTGATCGCGATGCAAATGAGCCGCAGTTTATCGTAGAGCGGAACATCGCTTATTGATGCGTTTAGTTTGCAGTTTGCAAGCACCTCTGCGTCATACACTATGTGGACGCCGTAGGCTTCTTCAATCTCCTTAAAGACATTGATAACGGGCTCGTCTTTGAATTCAAAATGATAACGCGGTTTTGTTCCCAGCATGACCGGATCTTCTATCAACGACTTCGACAAGCTCATTTTGACACGGTCATAAACAACCTGTTGATTGGGGCTAAGTACCACGCCTTCAACAACAGCATCATCATCACCAGTTGCCTTCTCTTTATCTTTTGCTTTGAAAACGGAAACTTTGCCTGTTTTCACACGCACCGTAACGTTTTCATTCTCGAACCCCTTAACGTTAAAGCTTGTGCCGAGAACACGGGTCACAATTTCATTGGTATGAACAAGAAATGGCCTTGTCGGATCGCGTTTTACTTCGAAGAAAGCTTCTCCCGTCAGGTATACCTCCCGTTGATCGCCAATGAAATCTTTGGGAACTTGTATGAAGCTTTGAGGTTGAAGGATGATAGACGTTCCATCCTTAAGAACAACAGTACGTGGTGACGTTCCCCGGTTTTCTTCCTTGATGAAGACAGGCTTGGCCTCCAAAGCCATTGGCAATTCAGTGTTGCGGCCAGCGAGGAAATAGGTCGTTCCAAAAGTTGCTACAACGAGGAAACTGGCTGCTGCTGCAATTTTCACCCAGAATAATGTTCGGGTCTTTCTTTCTGTTTCTTTGACCTCAACAGGCTGATTATCTATGTGCAGCGTTGTCCGGATTTTACTCCAGATTTCCGCCTGCGTTTCATCGGAGGGCCGATAGTTATATTCAAGAATTGCAAAGATCAGCTGGCGTGCATCTTCTACTTGTTCGCGTTTAGATGGGTTCTCCTTCAACCAACTTTCCCAAAAAGCCGTGATCGCCGGATTTTCAGACGGATATTTTACCCACTTCAGGAAGTCAGCATCGCGCGCAAAATCAGTGGCCGTATAGGACAGAAAATCCTTCTTCATAGGTGTTTAAAAAGACCGGGTTCAATCGGTTTCAACACCTAAAAGCAACGTTTGCGCCTTTTAACTCACTTTTTGAGAAAATAATTTCAGGAAAGGAGGAAGAACAGAAAAAGGCCTATGGAAACGATATGCTTTGCGTAATCCCGCAACTGCACAAGGCCACGTTGCACAAGATTCCGCGCAGATTGCGTGTTCACATTCAGAATAGACGCAATTTCTTCATAGCTGAATTCATCGTAGAAATAAAGAACCAACGCTTCAAATTGCCGGGGTGACAAATCATTGAGCAGCTTTTTCAGCTTTGCGCTTTTCTGGTCTTTCGACTCGCTCTCAATAATGTCGTATTCCTGTGACTGCGTGCTAAGACGAAGGACTTCGTCTATGAAACTGGTGTCATCATAGAGCGACATTGCATTCTCTTTCTGCTTGACAAGTTTCCTTCGCAGCGCGCGATATAGATAGAAACGAACTGAAGTTGTCGATGACAGGTTCTCACGGTATCGCCATAGGTCCACAAAGAGATCGTGGATGCAATCTTCAACCCGCGCGCGCTCACTGCAGATTTTCCGGCCATAATTATAGAGTAGCTTGAAATACGATTCATAGAGTTTCGCAAACGCGTTTTCATCACCGTGAATCAACCCCTCCCAATTCTTAATATCGTCTGACACGCCCGGTTTTTTGCTATTTCATTTTCAAGTGCTGGGCCAAGTAACTCAAAATGTTAATGAAAAGCTATGCTATGTAATGGATGATTGATGTACGTGATGTTTTTGCGTTAAGCGGAAAAAATGTGTGAAGATGTAATCAATGACCTAAGTAATTTCCCGGAGCAGCACGCTGATTAGCCACGGTATGGTTCATTATACCCAGGCTGAAATGCTCATTCGATAATCGCCTTCATTTCCATATATTCCTCCATTCCCGCATTACCATTCTCTCTTCCCCATCCCGAATTCTTGTAGCCTCCAAAAGGTGCCAATGGATCGTGCTTCAATGTATTAATCAACACTCTGCCAGCCTTCAATTGCTTTGCAAGCACCTGGGCCTTTTCGTTATCTCTCGTGCTGACATAGGCCATCAGACCATAGTCTGAATCGTTGGCTATTGCGATCGCTTCTTCTTCATTCTTATAAAAGATAACAGACAGTACTGGTCCAAATATTTCTTCCCTTGCAATGCGCATAGAGTTGGAAACGCCTGCAAAGATTGTCGGCTGAACATAATATCCCATGGGTAAATTGTGTGGCCGCCCCGGTCCTCCTGCGATGAGCTCAGCACCTTCTGCGATGCCCTGCTGTATAAATTCCTGTATCCGATCGTATTGTCGCTTGCTGGCCAGAGGTCCCATTTTAAAATCACCTGTAATTGGATTGCCTACCGTAAACTCTCCTGCCTCCAGTTGCAGCAATCTCACTATTACTTCCCTCTTTGATTCTGGCGCCAGCAGCCTTGATCCTGCAATACACGCCTGACCATTGTTCATAAATGCTGCCTGTATGGCCATCGGTATAGCTCTTGTCAAGTCAGCATCCTCCAGAATAATATTAGCGGATTTACCTCCCAACTCCAGGGTTACACGCTTCATCGTGTCGATGGCCTGCTTCGCGATGAGCTTTCCAATCACGGTTGATCCTGTGAAGGAAATATGGTTTACATCCCTGCTTTCCAGGATCGGTTTAATCAACAGATCACCTCTTCCGATCACCATATTCACTACCCCTGCCGGCAGACCTGCTTTATCAATACATTCCATGATGATCTCCGCCTGACGCGGCGCCTGTTCACTGGGCTTGAGCACGACGGCACATCCCGCAGCCAACGCAGAGGCAAGCTTAACAGCTATTGATCCGGCAACAGAATTCCATGGCGTAAACAATGCCGTTACCCCAATGGGCTCAAGTATCACTCTCGATTCATTTACCGTTCGTACAAATTCAAATTTCTCCAGCACTGCAATTTGATTCTGAAAGGTTGTGGCCGAAATAACATTTGACCATCGTGCCCTTTCACGGGTAGCACCATACTCAATTATCGTTGCTTCCATCAGATCGTCGATACGCAAAATAATCTCGTCGTGAATTTTCCTGAGATAGTCGGCTCGCTCTGCAATTGAAGTATTTCCAAGTGAGGTTAATGCTTTGGTTGCCGCATCAATCGCTTTAACAACATCCTGCCCGTTCGCGTATGTGATCTCTCCAATGACAGTTTCATCTAAAGGACTGATGATATTTGCCACTTCGGTTCCGTTTGGCTTCAAATTTTCCGTTGATATACACGGATTTGACTTGCTTCATGTTAAGGTTCTTTTAGAGTTGTATGATTCAGGTACCAACAGACAATACCGTGCCCTGAAGCGTCTCCGCTTCAATTAATGGAAGCTTTGTTGCTTCAATAATAAAATGCCCGACTGATTGGCTTAAGAATTAACTACTATGAATGGCTCGTCTTTAACGTCGAAGGCGCGTAGCCGAACCTCTTCTTAAAGGCATATGAGAAATGAGAAAGGTTTTCAAAACCTACATCAAGATATATGGTATTGGCGTTCTTCCCTTCGTGTGTCAAAAGATAATGTGCCTGCTCCAATCGCTTTTGCTGAAGCCATTGTCGCGGTGACTCCTGGAAATGATGCTGAAAATCTCTTTTGAAAGTAGCAAGACTTCTACCTGTCAGGTAAGCAAAGCGATCAAGGTTTACATTGAAATGATAATTGCGCATCATAAACTCCTCAAGGTTTATCTTGTGTGGCTCAGTGAAGTCAAACAAGATGTTCTTTAACTCAGGATGCGCTTCAATAACGAGTAACAAACCCTCTTTGAGTTTCAAATCAGTAACAGCCTTATTTTCCAGACCTTTACAGGAACGATATTCTAACAATGAGTTTATATATGCGCGTAATATTGGTGTCGTGACGATGTTCACTACTGGCTTCGGGGTGGCTGCCTTTTTCGCAAACACATTGTAGTGCAGACTAAACTCCTTTAGCGTCTCCTGGTTGAAATAGATACTCAACGATTTGAAGTCGCCTTCCTTAGGAGGATGTTTGACAAATTTCAACAGCTGATTCCTCCTTATAAGCCGGAGAGAGTCTTGCACTGATGCATAGCTTTTACTTCCATCACTCAATACAAGTGAGCCAGCAATCTGAAAACTCAACGTATGCTCCGGTACGAAATGCTCACCGTCCCTGCTCGCGCTATGATAGCAGGAATAAATTATCCCTGACTTCTTCGCATTTTGTTTCTCTGTTTTCATACGAGACAGAATTGATCAAACCGACTTTACTGTGCCCCCATCTACCCTTACGGTTGCACCGCTGACATAATCAGAATAAGGTCCCACAAGGTACAACACAGCCGCAGCAATTTCCTCAGGCCGGCCAAACCTCTGTCGGTCGTTTGGCACTAACTGCTTAACAGCATTCTGCTCTATTTCATCAAACTCCACTCCCCAGTTATGTTTAGGACTTTGTGAGACAAGCCATTGCTTTACCTGCTCATTGAGGATAGCACCGGGAGCAATTACATTTGATGTTACCCCTGTACCTGCCAGTTCACGTGCCAATGACGCCGATAAATTATGCCTGGCGGCAAGTGTGGCGCTATAATGCGGTTGGATCGCCAGTGGCTGAACAGCCAAACCACCGCCCATATTAATGATACGTCCCCAACCACTCTTCTTCATAGAAGGCAAAAGGTGTTGTATCATTCGAATGTAAGAGACAACATTAAGGTTGTAAGTAGCTTTCCATTCCTCTGGAGTGGTATCCATCCAACCAGTGTGCGCATAGGCTCCGGCGTTGTTGACCAAAATATCAACATTGCCAGGCTTAAGGCATTCTTTGGCAACCTTTTCAGCGCCGCTATCAGTAGAAAGATCACCCAACACGATGTTCGCAAGTCCGCCTGATGCTCTGATTTCATCTGCAACTCTGGTCGCTCTCTTCTCGTCCCTGCCATGGATGAATACCTCCACTCCTTCTGCAGCAAGCATTTTGGCAATGGCTTCACCTAAGCCACTACTCGAACCGGTTACTAACGCGCGCCTTCCCTTTAATTGATAGTCCATAAATCTGAATTCCTCCTTTTTGAAATGTTCATCTTTTAGCCTCGTGCCTGACAGCGCCATTGCTTCTGGCTCGGCTGATTCAGTCGCAGATCCCTCTGCTCTGATGATACAAAGGTCGGCGTTGCCGAAAATTTCAGGTTTGGTGTATGGCTCAACTTTGCTTTGCTGGGCGGCTCATCTTCAGGACCGCATTGCAGATCAAGACCAATGCGTAAAATCAATTCCTAACGAAATTACTAACTTGATTTCTTTAACCGAATCCGCATGCAGGATACTACCACAACTACAGTTCAACCGCTATTGGAATACTTCAATAGTCTGATCCCGCTTTGCAAAGATGAGGAAGACCATGTCCGCGCAAAGTTCCACCCGCACCTGTTTCTCAGGAAGCAGTTTGCCTTACAACACGGAGATATTTGCCAATACTTTGATTTCGTTGTGCGCGGTTGTCTTCGGTTATATAAAGTTGGCAATGATGGTGTTTATCATGTCCTTCAGTTCGCAACTGAGACTCATTGGATTTCTGACCTCGCAAGTTTTCACAGAAAGTCAAAATCTACTCTTGAAATAGATGCACTCGAAGACACGGTCGTCCTGCGAATAAGCTACGACGACCTTATCGATCTGTACACAAAGGCTCCAAAGTTCAATCGGATATTCCGCGTATTATTAGAAAATCATTTCATGCAGCAGCAGGAGCGTATCGGGCAATTATTTAGTTCCACGCTGAAGAGCGTTATCAATCTTTCCTTGAAAGCTACCCGCATCTGCAAAACCGCCTTTCCCAGGTACAAATTGCTTCCTATCTGGGCGTAACCCCTGAATTCCTAAGCAGGATCCGCAGCCGGATGGCTAAGGGCGACAAGCCTTAGACCACATCAATCATTAGTCTGGTTCATTCTTAAACATGACAATCTTAAACCAGACAAATCTTAAACTAGATCAATACTTTTTCTTAATCCAGGTCATTGGTAACGCCTGGTGGATTGATGTTGCTTTGTATCATCAACAAAATGAAAAAGCATATGTCAACAAACAAATCAAAAGTAGCCGTAATCGGCCTGGGAAATATCGGAAAGGTGGTTGCCTCAAACCTCGTTAGCGGTGGTCGTGAAGTAATCGTAGCAAGTCGCAAAATTGAAGATGCAAAAGCATTCGCCTCAGAACTCGGCAATCTTGCCACGGCGACTGACGTGAAGTCAGCAATTAAAGACGCGGGCATTGTCATCTTATCAGTCTGGTTCAACACGATTCAGGAATTGTTTAAACAATATCCGAATGAACTGAAAGGTAAGATTGTCATTGATCCCTCAAATCCAATTGCACCCGACGGCAACGGCGGATTTAAGAAGGTCATTGGTGCTGACGAGTCTGCCGGACAAATCCTTAAAGGCTTACTGCCTGATGGTGCAACACTTGTTAAGGCACTTGGCTCATTAGGCGCTGCATCGCTCGCCGGAGAGGCATTTAAAAAGCCAGGAAAGGTATTGTTCTATGCTGCCGATGACAAAAGTGTGAACAACACTATCGAAACATTGATCAAAGACAGCGGATTTGAACCAGTTAACATCGGCGGTATCGACCAATCCATCAGGATGGAAGTTTTTGGCGAGCTGCATGAATACGGTGCGCTGGGCAAAGCCGTTACCAAAGCTGAACTAAAGCAACCTGCTTAAGGTCAGATTGCCTCCAAAACCAAGAACTCTTAAAACCAAGGACTCTTAAACAACAAAGAATCCTTAAACTTATTTGTACATGAAAAGAGCGATCCATATGTCCCTTCTGATGCTCACAACTATTTGCATGGTGTTCACAACCATGTGTGTGCATGGGCAAAAGCAAAAACTGACTCTCAACAAGAAAACCTTCGAACTTCATAATGTTACGGGTTCCGTCGTGAAGTTCGGGGGAAAGAAAGTACTAAAAATTGAAAGAGACCTGAAAGCTATTCCATTTGATGTCAACAACATTCAAGGAACCGTTGACGAACCTCACTATGCCAGACTGGTCGGCCTGCAAGACTTTGAGAACGGCACCATCGAAGTGAAGATGTACAGTCAGATTCAGGATCCACCACCCTATCCAGGCGTAGCTGGCTTCATCGGAGTCTATTTCAGGATCAAGGAAGACGACTCTGCATTTGAAGGTATTTACGTGAGACCCAAAGTCGGCAGAGCAAATAGTCAGATGTTCAGAAATCATGCGGTTCAATACATCTCATATCCTCACGCAAAATTTGACACGCTAAGAAAGTCCTACCCACCGGGCTCGTATGAAGGTTCAGCTCCGGTTGCTTTGAACGAATGGATTAAAATGAGAATTGAAGTGAATGGCGAAACAGCTGAAATGTTCATTAATGACTTGAAATACTCTTCCTTTATTGTAGACAAAATGTTAGGCAAGAATAAGGTAGGCGGAGTTGGATTGTATGTTGATATTGGAACAATCGGATACTTCAAAGATTTAAAAGTTACAAAGGGTGAGCTCAAAAAGAAAAAAGAAAATGGCGGAAAGGTAGATGATATCTGATGGAATGTTCGTTTCGATTGTCACTCAGCCGGGAAGCTTTGTAAGCCGGATTGAACTACGCTACAGACGAGCTAATCAGAAATGGAAAAGCCTCAGATTAAAATCTGAGGCTTTTTTTTGTGATGAGGCTTGAAGAGCCACAAGACCCATCGAGGTAAATTTTATTCTATCCCAGGCTAATCATCCGCTGTAATTTTATCCTTCGTCAGGCAATTGCGCATCGCCGTTGTGCCGTGTGTTACCATTTGCCCGTCTTGTTGACAATAGTTTCATACCTCTAAACTTTTACGTTATGACTCATCAATGCTTAACTGCAATTTGCGTTTTCGTGCTTGGGGGAATTTACATGTCTGCATGTGAGCAAGCTGATTCCATACCTAAGGATCCCATACAGGACACTGGTTCGGCAACCGCAGATACCATTGCTAACCATCTCCGTTTTTCGAATGCGACAAAAATACTCGGCACAATTCCAGAAGGGCCCGTAGGCAGTCCGTTAAAAACTTCCATTGAGGATACTCTGGTCCTCGTAGACAAATTTCGGGTACCTGTAAAATTTCTGCATGAGGACACAACCAAAAACGTAGCAGGCGTATATGTGCAGATACATGTTGGTTCGTCCGATGCATCATTTTATTATGACGTGCCGGAGGTATCGGAAATTGCCACCAATGATACCGTATCTGTTATTCTTGTCGGGATAGAACAGGAAGGTCTTATCGAAGGCCGCATGGCTCAGGCGTTGGAATCTTCTCTCACATCAGAGGCTTCTCTCACGGACATCCGATTTGAACTCAGGTTTATTCCATACGATATAAAAGGCGAATCATTAGGCCAGGTTAAAGTACCCGCTTATATCTCGAAATCTGCGATAGCTGTTTTCGACGGCTGCGGACTTGTTAACAGCATTGGAGAATACTGGGTATGGGGCATGTCTTATATTTCTGATCCCTTTGACGCGAGCAAGCTCACTTTTTTTAATAGCCGCGAAAGAATATGGGGTCTGAAGAGTCAGCTCATACAAGGATGTTGCACGGATGGGGAATCGGCATACACTCCTAATTGTCGTGAAGAGAATAAACACAAACTGGCGTTTCAGGCCTATTTTAATTGGCCGAACGAGCTTTATCAATTCCAGCAATCAGGTGAGTATTACGGTATGTCCGAATTCCTGGCAGCCGATCCGGATCCAAACGCCAGCGATTTTTGCGGCTTCCGCGACGGGGTTGTTCGTAGACACCTGGACCGTCGTTTTTTGGAAGGTACCTGGAAGGTTAACTCATCTTTTTTTCTCGAAACATTGGGCACTGCATCACCTCAGGTGGGCAACCTTGCTGCAAGACCCGATGGCAGAATAGTGCACCTCGACTGCAGGTATCTTATAACCGAACAGGCAGACCTTGAAGATCACAACCGGACTTTAGTGAAATTCTATGTAAGGTGGGATTCAGGTGATTTTGATTGGTTTCCCCTGGATTAAAAGTGGTGACCTGTTTCACCTGCTATACTCAGTACACCCTGGTTCAATCGCTGTTTCGATCCGGAAGAAAAAATGAAGATACCTGAGGTGCTAAGACATTCATGGATACGTTATGACTTTGGTCGTCCAGCATTTGCAGTGTTCCATGTGTGATCCTGTCAGCGAGCTGTCGGACGGCGCTCTGCATCCGGGGAGGCGATTTCGTTCCTCCGAGTACCAGCACTGGCGTTTGAGAAACTGTATTGATGACATTTAACACTTCCTGGTCTTCCATCAGCGCAGTGTCGTACACAAGCGTATGCGCAACAGCTTCATTTTTTTTCCAGCTTTTGTTTTGAAACAACTTAAGAAACATCACCATAATCCCCGGCATCTCCATGATCTCCGTAAAAAAGTATTTTAACGCCTCTGATCTCTTTTGCATAGCTATGAGTTTCGCTAGCCTTTGATGGGCTTCCCGGAAAGATGCCTGCGATTGATGCCGAATAACATAGGGTGGCTCAAAAACGGCTGCCTTATTAACTACAACACCCTTGGCAAGTGCTTCAATGACGAGCGCTCCTCCCGAGGAATTTCCTAAAACAAATGGATTCTCGCCGGTTATTTGAATGAGCGCTTTCAAATCATCTACTTCCTTGTCAATACTATAAGGCAACACATTCCCGCTTTCCCCTCTTCCTCTTCGATCATAACAGTACACGGTAAATCTATCCTTCAGAAGTTTTGCAAGTTCCGATGCCGGGCCATACGAGGAGTAACAAAATGCTCCATCCACTACGACGAGAGCAGGACCACTTCCTGTTTTCGTATATGCAATAGCAGTACCGTCTGCCGATTCTACCTTTTCCATACCTCTTGTGCTTAAACCAAATTCATTAACCGGGCCTTATATACTTCCATCTTCTTCTTGCCATAAAGCCATTTTAAAACCGAATACATCACACCTGTAATTCCTACGGGAATGGTATTTGTGACTTCGTAAAACATGACCATAAACAACGAATATGTTTTAGAAAAAAGGTAGAGCCTGTTTTGTTTGGCAAGGGCGACAAATAACCGATTAGACACTTCACAGCCTTCGTGGCCGGGTTGGAGAATTATGTCCACAGTAACAGCTTGCCGGGATTTATTGATGTAACTATGTCTTTCGCCCTTTTGAATTGTTGGAGAATATTCACCCGTGTTGACTACATACTCTATTCCATTTTTTATTACTGTCAACTCGCCCTGCAACACCTTAAATCTTTCCTCATATGCGGTATGAACATGAGGAACTGATTTTGCTCCAGGAGGGAAGATTGCTTTTGTCACCGTTCGTGCGCCCCCGTTAGACTCCAATGATTCAATAGTAACCGGCAGATTATCCATCTTCTTTTTAATCGACCGCTCGCAAAAACTATGCCCCGGCAGGTCTTATTATCTGTTTCTATGAGCTGTGTTACTATTTAATTTCTTCGTCTCCAAAACAAAGGCTATCCCCAATAAGCCAAAGATCACCACGCATACGATAAGTTGTGCTGGTAGTTGCCCGGGATGTGTAAACTCCGGATCAAGCAGGGCTGTTCCCGGAAACATACTTGCTCCGATTTGTCCTATCCAGTAGAATAAAGCTGTTGTAACTGCCAGCTTTAAGTTTGTCCTTTGCTCCCCCTTCCTAAACCAAAGCAGCCAGATTGTAAACAGTCCAAGCAATGTGCCCAGTACCATCGTCTGTGCATTGTGGAATTTAGCGTGCGGCGGCCAGTTGTCGTTAAAAATGTGCGTGTTGTTCCAGTCAAAAGCATAAGAACCAAATGCGGTCATCAGGCCTACCAGCGTTATTAACATTTTACCGATGGAGATCGTTTTCATATCCTTAGTGATGAGGTGTTAAAAACTGTTCTTTATAATCATTAACAAATTGGGTGAAGCTGCGCGGAAGCTTTCCGGTAATACGTTGTACTTCTTCAGTCACATCTATCTCACAACCATTCGATCCGATAATGAACTGTTCAATCAGCGCATCTTTATGCCATGCAGACATACCACTGTACGAAAGGATTTTTCGCATCTCTGCTTCTGTGATAGTACTCGCTTCTACTTCCTTATCTAATCCAGCAGTAAGCAATTCGGCAACCGCACGAACTGTTAACGATTCAGCTCCTGTGAGATAATAAATAGCCCGGTGATGCTTTTCATCTGTTAAGACACATTTCGCTACGAGTGCAATATCCCGCAGGTCGATATAGCTGATCTGCCCTTCATGCATCATGTGAGGTAAACTTCCCTTCGAGATCGCAAAGCTACTCCCAATAAAGTTTTGCATAAACCCTGTAGGACGAAGAATGGTCCAGTTAACAGGACGCGTTCTCAAATAATGATCGATTTCTGCGTGTGACCTTGCGTAAGCTAACCTGGAACTCAGATTAGCGTCACCTGTAGATACGCGCACAATCTGTTTGATACCCGATTCAATAGCGATATCGATAATTGTTCTTTCACGTTCAAAATGCCTTTCGTCTGGAGCAGTTAGTAAGAATAGTTTGTCGCATCCTTGCATCGCCCGCTGAAGAGAATCCGGCTGATCGAAATTTGCCAGTATCGCCTCATGCCCCATATCCTTAAGTCGGAGCAATTGTTCCTGTTTGCGGCACATAGCACGTGCCTCTGTTTTTTCTGCTGCTAATAGCTGACAAAGTTCGCTGCCAATACTTCCTGTTGCACCTGTGATAAATATCATGTTGGATTTTTCTTTGAACTTGATATCTCAAAGGTATGTGGACTTTAAAGCCTTAAATAGCTATGTTAGTCAAACTAATAGTCGTAAACGTTCACAATTCATGAAGGTCAGGGAAACGAAAAATGAACACTTTCTAACAGCATTCGCTTCCGCGATAGGATCGAAAGTGGAAGGTGGTAGAGTTAATATTCCAGGTAAGTATGGAAAGGGCTATGTATTCGGTTATTTATTGGATCATCGTATACGACTGATCATACGTAATTACGAATTCAAAGAAGATGTTGAGATAAAGAGAAGTGATTACAGTTCGGCGACCAACATGATTGCCATCACATTTCAGAATATCATAAAGGAATCAGAGAATTCCAATCATCAAAATATCGGGCCACGGCAATTGCCGTCGGTGGTCATTGCAACACAAGGACTCGATTCTGATGTATATATACCCGGCAATATCAGTTTCAATACACTCAAGCTCAATGTAGACGCATCTTATGTCAGGCAGTTGCTCGGGCCTGATATAGATAATGCATTACTTAAGAACATCATTGAAAACAAGCAGCCTCTCCTCTTCGAACAATTTGTTTCCCTGAAACTAGAGCAGATTTTCGCTGAACTGATCGCGACCAGGGTGGAAAAATCACTGCATCAGTTTTTTTATCAGGTGAAGTCGGAAGAGATAGTATGTTACTTACTTATGGAATTGACTCAACGGCAGGAGAGAACTACCATCCAGTCGATTAACTCCGAAGATGCAAAAAACATCTACGCTGCCCGTGAGCGGCTGCTTAAAGATCTCGCCAACCCACCAACGCAGGATGAGCTTGCCGCATTTGCCAATATGAGCCTATCGAAATTGAAGCGTTTATTTAAACAGGTGTATGGACAAAATGTGTTTCAGTATTTTCAAGCTGTCAGAATGAAAGAAGCCGCATACTTCCTTAAACATAAGGGGATGTCGGTGTCAGAAGTGGGCTACGCCCTTGGGTTCAGCAACCTCAGTCACTTTACGCGGGTTTTTGAAGCCCACACAGGAATCAAGCCGAAAAAGTACTCGAAGATCTAATTCGTAAAGTAACCGGAGTTATCGAGTAAAAAAATAATCCTTGCGACTAGTTAAGTCATCGGGTATACTATTCCGAGAGGGTGCGCAACCTGCCGAACTTTAATCGCAACCAATGTGGTAAATGATGACCTGCGAGGATAGAGTGCGAAGAGCATCAAAGTGGGTTTAAGGTAGAGATTCCGCGAAATCATTGGTGTAATCATTATATACGATCAGGATTGTTACCTTTACTCCGAATTTAAATCTCATGGCAGCGACAAAACTTATCATCAACAGTAATGGATCTATTAAAGTAGAGGGCGACTTTGAAATTTTGGACAAAGACGGAAATGCATATGGACTTCAGGGCAGAACGATTGTTTCTCTTTGTCGCTGCGGTCGGTCGGCCAACAAACCATTTTGTGATGCTTCTCACAAGGAACATTTTGAACATGACGCCAAAGCGTTTGACTTGCCCCCGAAGAAGGTGTAACTAATCAAAAAAATCGTCTTATCATTAAAATCGGAATAGATCGTTGGGGATATCCTGGTGGTATTATTTTTCCTTCCAGACAACTCGTCCATTCTTATCGATGTAAATAATTTTCAGTTTGGTAAAAAGGCTTCCTGTTTCCATTCTCGCCAAACCATTTTTAAAGAAATTCGGAGAAGCATACCCGGCGGAAATAACTTCCTTCCCCGAGCGATCTATATATCCCCAGGTATGATCCCGGGATTCAAATGCAGCTAATCCCTCTTTAAAAATTCCAACAAAGTCGTACTTCATCTGTTGAGCTATCTTCTTCCCTGTCTTGTCGATAATTCCAAATGATTTAGGACCATTGGTGTTTTTTTCTCTTACAGTTGCAACACCCTCATAAAAGCCGAGGCTCATATCGAACTGAGGTTCAATTATCCATTCTCCTTTTTTATCGATATATCCGTACGCATTACTGTCGAGTGGCCTGACCATAGCAAGCCCTTCAGAAAATTTATCTACGAATTCGTATCTGGGAGGTATTACCATATTGCCGGCAGCGTCTATATAACCGGCGGGGCCATCTTCATACGTCGTATAAACAGGAGCCAATCCATCGGAGAAAGTGGAAACGTTGCAAGTCCGTTCATAAAGAGGAGCGATAACCATTTTCCCCTGTTTATTGATAAAGCCATTTTTGCCATTGACTTTTACACAAGCTAATCCTTCAGAAAACATCGCGGCATCTTCGTATTGCAAAGGAATTACTTCCTTTCCTGTTTTATCTACGTACCCATGCTTTCCGTCTTTCATAACATGGGCCAGCTCATCCGAAAATGGATAAGCACGATCATACTTAAAATCCGTTATCATCAACCCTTTCTCGTCAATCAACCCTTTAAATAATCTGCCATTCGGATTTTCCTTGTCCCTAATCTCTCTTTCAACAATTGCAATGCCCTCATTGAAATCGTCTGCCATGTCAAATTTGCAGTCAATGACAATTTCTTTTTTGCTGTTCATATATCCCCACTTTCCTTTTACCCGGATCGGGTAAAGCCCATTGGGAAAGTCTTCCGCGACGAACAATTCATCTTCCTGAATTTCTTCCGCCGACTTGTTCCTGAAAAGTGCAAATCCCGCCCCGATGAATAATAAGACGACTACGGAAATGATGCCAACTGTGAACATCTTCATGACGATTAATGATTGATGGATTGAAAGTTAGGTTTTTGGATAGATTACTGTTCGCTCTTACACCATTTCGTTTTTAGCTTCGTCGTTCGCTATATTCGATGGAATTAAAAAGGTTAGCGTAGCAGAAATGGAAATGAAGGGCGTGGCCGTTCTCGGATCGTTCAATATGCTCAACGGTGAAATGGTTTTGCTCGTCAACGTCGGAGTTGACAAACAATTTTAATACAAAAGAGACTGACTATGCAGCGGAGAAATTTTATAAAAATAGCAGGCGCTATCGGAGGCATGATGGCAGCCAATCAGTTCAACGCATTTGGTCAAATGTATCAGTCAACGCCTGCGCCAGCGTGGTACGATAAAACCATGCGATGGGCACAACTCGCTTTTGTTGAAAATGATCCTGGTCAGTGCGACCCTGATTTTTGGCTAAACTATTTTAAACGCATTCACGCCGATGGCGCATTGTTGTCGGCGGGAGGTGTCGTTGCATTTTACCCAACCAATATTCCGCTGCACCATCGCAGCGACTACCTGGGCAATACTGATCTGGTCGGGTATCTCGTAAACGGCTGTCGTAAAATGAATATGTCGATTCTGTTGAGGACAGATCCACACGCTGCCCGACAGGAAGTTTATGATGCCCATCCAGAGTGGATCGCGGTAAGCGTCGATGGAATGAAAAGACGCCATTGGGCCAACCCAGAGCTATGGGTAACCTGTGCGTTAGGTCCTTACAATTTCGATTTTATGACGCGTGTCAACGCCGAAATCATGGATCGCTTTCAACCCGATGGAATTTTTTCTAATCGCTGGAGTGGTCACGGCATTTGTTACTGTGAACATTGCCAAAGCAGCTTCAGAACATTTTCCGGAGGACTTGATCTTCCAAAATCGACGCACAATGCGCTCAGTACAGCTATGCCGGCCGGCGATCTAAATGACTCCGCCTATGTAAAGTACCGCGTGTGGCGGACTGGGCGTTTGAAAGAACTCTGGTTCCTCTGGGATGGAGAGATCAGAAAAAAAAATCCAGCTCGCGATTTATTCCCAATGGCTTTCCCGATAAACTCATCACCGGCAAACAATCCGATTTTTTCATTGCTGATCAACAGGCGAGGAGCTGATACATTCCACCATGGGCAAATGCCAAACATGCGAAAGAACTTCGCGCCACAATGGGTATGAAACCACAAGTGGGTTTGTTCAGTGTCGGCGTCGAAGAATCCTATCGATGGAAAGATTCCGTTCAGACAGACGCCGAGATCGCCGTTTGGGTAGCGGAAGGCATTGCAAATGGATTGCGTCCTGCTTTTGTGAAATTCGGTGCAACGATCTTTGATAAAAGGTGGATGGATGGCGTCGCCGCGCTTTACGGGCGTTGCTACCAAAATGAAAAATATCTCAGGAATACGGCATCCCTGGCAACGGTTGGGCTGGTGTACTCGGAAGCAACGGAGCAAAACTATGGTACCCATAATTGGCAGAAGAACTTTAAAGATCATGCCTATGGAATGTACCATGCTCTGATCGAAGACAGAATGCCTTTTGAAATGGTCAATGACCGACTGCTCGATGCCGAAAACCTCGGTCCTTTCAAGCTACTAATACTTCCTAACATTGCTGCTTTATCGGACGCGCAGTGTGATAAGTTGCGAGCTTTTGTCATGCGCGGAGGAAGCATCGTCGCTACCTATGAAACATCATTGTATGATGAAACGGGTAAACCACGCAGTAACTTTGCACTGAATGATCTTTTTGGTGTTACGTTTGGGAACAAGATAGAGGGGCCGTTGCAGAACAGCTACCTTCGGATCAGGCAGGATGCCGCCGGCAATTTCCATCCACTCACAAAAGGATTGGAAGATTCGTTCCGTATCATCAACACTACCCATCAGGTTCGTGTTACCACGACGTCTGATTTTCCCAGTCCCGTCACTATCATTCCGACCTATCCCGATCTTCCTATGGAAGATGTATACCCCCGGACAAAGGACGCTGACAATACATCACGGGGCGTCTACGCGCGTGAGATTGGCAAGTCCCGTGTGGTCTACTTTCCCGGCGATATCGATCGGGCCTTTTGGCAAATTCTGAGTGACGATCACGGTAAGCTCATTCGAAATGCTGTCCGCTGGGCGCTCAATGATGAGCCCGTCGCGCTCGTATCCGGCACCGGACTAATCGATGTCACGGCATGGGAGCAAGAGAAGTCTATGACTGTGCACTTGGTAAACCTCACCAACCCGATGATGATGAAGGGACCTTTCCGCGAACTGATCCCCGTTGAAGCGACAGTCTCGATCAAAGTATCTTCAACAAAAAAAGTAAAAAGCGTAAAACTGTTGTTCCAGCAACGCGATGCACAGTACAGTACGCAAAACGGAATGGTCTCGCTAGTCGTTCCACGCATCAATGATCATGAAATAATTGCTATCGATTTTGCTTGAGCCATGCCATGATGATAACCTCAGCCTACTCAGATCTCAGGCTGTTCACAGGGTTGGCCAGCGCAGCCTTCACGGCCTGCAGGCTCACCGTTGCAATCGTAATCAAAATAGCGCCGCCCGCCGATAACGCAAAGATCTGCCAGCCGATAGCGGTATGATATTTATACTTATCGATGCTTTCATCAAGAATATACCAGGAAATAGGAATAGCCAGCGCACAGGATATTGTAACCAGGACAATAAACTCGCCGGACAACATCCCCCACAATCCAGCAACCGTCGCACCCAGCACTTTTCTGATACCAATTTCCTTCGTGCGCTGCTCAGCCACATAGGCGGCAAGCCCGAAGAGACCAAGACAGCTAATCAGGATCGCCAAACATGCAAAAGTGCCCGCGAGTTTTCCGATACGCTCTTCCGTCTTAAACTTGGCGGCAAATTCCGTGTCAGCGAAACGTGCGGAGAATGGAATGTCGGGAATTATAGCATTAAAGACCTTCTCGATTTTGGGCAGCGCTTCGACTAATGTGTTGCCCGGCGTGATTCGCACAAGCAGAACGTTCTTATAACCTTTAGTGAAATAAATAGTAGGCTGTACTTCTTCAAACGGCGAGTCCATCAACATGTCTTTAATGACACCTACGATTTTGTAGTCATAGTGGGAATTCCATGCGTTGTTCTCCCAGTGAACCACTTTGCCTACGGGATCTTTGATATTCATATACTTCACTGCAGCTTCGTTTAGCACAAATGCTCCCGTGTCACTCTTGATGTCCCTGGAGAAACCCCGGCCATCAACAAACTTCCAACCTACTGCGCGCCCAAAATCAGATCCGACGTTGAGTGTGGCAAAGCTTGCTTCAAACAAAGGATCTTTTCCTTCCCAGCTAAATCCTCCATTGCCCGACCAGACCGAAGTAACATCTCCTCCCGACTCGGCAACTTCAGAAACAACGCCAGTGCTCAAAAGTTCACTGCGAATGGCATCTGCTTTCTCATCGAAAAAGCGATGGTTTTTGTTGATCATCAGCAATCCTTCGCGATCATACCCAACAGGGCGATCTTTCACAAACATGAGTTGATTGTATATGATACCGGTACTGGCAATCAGAATTACCGAAACCGTAAATTGAACAACCACAAGAACTTTCCGCGGCAGAGAATTGAGCTTACCTGTACGATACGTTTTTCGAAGTATAGATACCGCATTGAACGATGAAAGGTAAAGCGCGGGATAGCTTCCTGCCATCAATCCTGTTACAAACAGGAACGCCAGCGACGCCATCCAGAACAACGGTTTGCCTATTGGCAGCGTCATTTCCTTGCCGGACAACTGATTGAATGCGGGAAGGAACATGTAGTCAATCGCCAGCGCAATAATGAATGCAAGGATTACAACGAGATAGGACTCGCTGAAGAATTGTTTTATGAGTTCTGACCGGACAGACCCAATTGATTTTCTGATCCCTACTTCTTTTGCCCGCTTTTCAGAACGTGCCGTACTCAGATTCATGAAATTAATGCACGCCAGCAGCAGCACGAACACGCCAATTGCTCCAATGAACCAGATGAGTTCAACAGGACCGGCTTCAACTTTTCCCTGGTCGTCAAAGTTTGAACGAAGATGCCAGTCATTCATAGGAATAAGAGAGTTGCGCGCATTGTATTTCATCGACTCTTTCATGTACCCCAGGTTCCGGGTGGCGTTGTATTCCGCAGGCTCGATTTTTGCCGCCGCCTGTTCCAGCGTTAGTCCGTCGCCAACCTGCACGTAAATGGCCAAAAAATGATTTTCCCAGTTCGCGTTGAGCATCCAGGCATTATCCCGCTCATGGGCAGCCCATGGCCCAACGAAATCCAGATCGTGAAACGTCGAGTTGTTTGGAAGGTCTTCGTACACGCCATTGATAGTAACATCACGCGTGCCGTTGAGTTTGATTATTTTTCCTACCGGATCGATATCACCGAACAGAGCGATCGCTGTCGAATTCGATACAATGATCGCATTGATGTCTTTCAGCGCGTCCCGGTTCCCATAGCGCATTTTCAGTGAGAACATATCGATCATGTCCTCTCCCATAAATGTTCCTCTCTTCGTGAGCTTTTTATCAGCGGTGGATAATACCGTTTCACCACCACCCATTTGCGGAACGACGTATTTCAGGTCCGCTCCGTAGGTTGTCTTCAATTCGTTGATCAGTGGATACTGCAGGTAGGTGTTGGTGTAAGTCTTACCTTCCCACTTTAGCTCCTTCTTCACCTGGGCAACACCGGGATAGTTCGCATGGTAATGATTGAAGGTCAATTCATCGGCAACCCAAAGTCCGATCATCATTGCCACAG
The DNA here is from genome assembly GCF_037203685.1 of Chryseolinea sp. T2. NCBI lineage: Bacteria > Pseudomonadati > Bacteroidota > Cytophagia > Cytophagales > Fulvivirgaceae > Chryseolinea > Chryseolinea sp. T2. Next base: position 9,288 of record NZ_JBBCAU010000013.1, on the reverse strand, counting down.
CGATACCAAGTGCGAGCCCGCCAATGTTGATCACTGAATAGCCTTTGTTCTTTGCCAGGTTTCTCCATCCGATTTTAAAATAACTTTTGTACATGCCGTAAGTGTTAATATGCTGACGTTTTCTTCCTCTCTTAATAATTCCCGAACGGCACAGCAGAACGACATCGATCATGAACCTGACGTCGGCCAGGAATTTTCCTTCTGCTAAGCGCTCCCTGTACAATTCGATCAGATCTCCTTCGATATGATCTCTCATCTGGGGATTACAGTACCATCGAAAAAACTTCAACGGTATGGCTGGTGGCATTCTCTTCTCAGACGGCTTCATCCCTGAAATTTCATTTGAAGGGCGACCTTTGGAATAGCGCTCCACAACTCATTGCGCGTATTCTTCGAGTATTCCATAGCTTTTTTACCCAGGGCGGTGATCTCAAAGTACTTTTTTGGTCGTCCTGCCCGCTCCTCAGTGCCCTCGCCATCGCGCGAGCGCAGGTAGCCTTTGTCTTCCATCCGTTTGAGGGCAGTGTGAAGCGCGCCCATGCTGACCTTGCGTTTCAACCTGGTTTCAATTTCCTTCTTGATGGAGATGCCACAGGCATCATTGTACAGTATTCCCACTGTAAGAATGACGATCTCTTCAAACTCGCCGAGTTGATATTTTTTCACCTGGAATAATTATTTCCTAAATGTAGAAATATAAGAACCGTGCCAGAACCCGCGCACGCGAAATTTGAAGAAAATGAAGGGTCGTGGATCAATCTATCGTTCGACTTTGAACATTAGTGTCCGGGTTGGAACTTACATTAAAGCATGGGCTGCTTCCTCGCCCGTATTGATTGCACCTTCCATAAAACCCTGCCAATCGGCTAAATGCTCGCCTGCGAAATGCGTATGCATAAAATGCTTTCTCAACACTTTCTGAAGGCTGGTCCATTGTCCGGGCCTGTAAACAGCGTAGGCACCTTTGCTGAAGATGTCCTCTCCCCAGTTGTAGTTTACCTGTTTTTCAAATAAGGGAGCAAGAGAATCAAACCCTGCCTGTAAAGACAACTGTACGAGGCTCCACCGTTCATGGTCAGATTGATTGCCAACGACGTCCGCTTTATCGCCAACGGTGTAAGAAGTTAGCGCGCCCTTCTGGGATCGCTGATTTTTGGTGGCATGATAAAAGTAATGCGCCGGCATATCAGTGAGGAGATCAAAATTTTCGTCCTTCCAGAATCGTGTCGAAAAGAGAATTGGATTCTTGTTGATCCTGGCATACTGTAAGGCGTGCATGGCGTCTCTCTTTTCCTCCGGCAACAGCGGCGACCATTCAACCCTTGACATCGCAAAGGTCGGCATGGTACATATGAGCTTATCTGCCTTAAACTGCTGACCATTGCTGCAAAACACCGCTACACCTGAATGATCCTGCACGATTTTGGTGACGGTACAATTGAGTATTATCTTTTCCATGGCAATTCGTTCAGCGATCTTTTTCGCCAGCATGCTATTGCCGCCACGTATCTTAAAATCCATTTCATTTTTTACACTGCTGAGCGCGTATTCGCTTAGCGCGGCGAGAGCTGAAATCTGTCGGATCGTTTCGCCGAAGTCGGTCGTATCGTTCAACTCGTGTATCCTCAGGTCGAACCCGTCGCATCCGTTTTCATTCAGAAAACGCCACCAATCCATCTGGTCCAGCTTATTCTTTTCCGCAACGGACAGGCTGCTGTATCCTTTCTTCAGCTGGTCAAATTTGGTTTTCCATTGTTCGGAATAGCCCCACTCGCCATTTCGGTGATAGCGGTTGGCGTAGATCAGGTGCGTATCCATTTGATTGTTATCGAGCGGCAAACGCATTTCCTCACATAGTTGCCTGATACGTGTATGCGATTCTCCAACCCACTCGGCACCCAGTTCGACAACCAAATTTTCGCGCTCATCCAGCATGTGTGAAAAGACCCTTCCACCAATCCTGTTCCGGCTCTCCAGAACAACGTAGTCGTAACTCTTCTGATGTAACTCATAAGCCGCGGCCAATCCCGAGAAGCCGGCGCCGATGACGATTACCTTCGGCTTTTTCGCGATGGCAAAGGCAGGTTGAGCTGCAAGGGCTGCGGCAGCGAACGCGCTTCGCTGAATGAATTCTCGTCTCTTCATAAAATAGTTCTTACGCTCCAGTTGGGAAGCGTATGCTATAGAAATGGGTGTCGAAAAATCACATCGGCTAGCTCGTCCGTCAATCTGAAGGCACTGTATGAATAGGCTACAGAATTTCCGGGAGCAAAAATCCGGGGGTGGTCTTTGGTCATACAAGATAAGGCAACCAGGTGGTAGTTACGCATGGATGGTCTCATGCTGCATGATTTTCATGTAAATTTAGTCAGGAGACATGCGCGATTGGCACGAAGTGCGAAAAAAGAGTCGCGCTTTCCAGGGCGCGACTCAGTGTCAAATTAGCGACTGGAAAAATGACTACCAGTCTAAGCATTCAAAGCTCATTGGAACTCCCAGAGAACGTGGTGCTGTTGTGTACTTTATATTATGTACACTGCCACCAAAGTACATGTTTAATGAATATTCTTTTAAATCTACATGTTCGTCTGGCCCGTTATCTAGCCGTAAATTCACTCTGCCGTAAGTAATATAACAATCGTTCATTCCGCGATACAATAGGGAGAACCTTTGATTATCGATGCCTTCTACAACCACTCGTTCCTTTTTACATCGTGTAATTTCCCACAATAGCTCCTGCTGGGTCCATTTCATGGCGTCAAAATACAACCATTGTCCTCGCACATCATTTGATAATCCATCCGGATGGATGGGTATTATAATGACACCTTGGGGAATGGAGTCAGTTACAGGAAATACAATTGTGCCTTCTATGCTATTCTTACCAGTGCCCTGTGCTAATGTGCTCACAATGATGCTAGAAAAAAATATTGAAATTATGGTTATCTGCATGGATCATATGGTCGTGGTATAACAGGAAACCAGTACATCATCCGCCATTGAGCAACGTTCAATACTTCAGCGCCAATCTTGGCGGCAGTCCAGGAATCGTACACAGTATTTTTTTCAATGTTCTTAAAAGGGCTAAAACTCGATGTTATGTTAACGGTTTAGGGCATTAAATCGCACCATTTACAGATGCCATATAGTAGTTTATACAGTGTATCAATGTCAGCAGAAAGACTTCACCATTTTCCAGGCGATCAAACTCCCTGGATGTTTCAATATTGAAATCCAAAGTCATTTTACTCCATTTGAAGTCGGTCTTTACCGCAAGTAATTCATTCTCATCGGTGTCCACTAAAACATATTTACTGCTCAAAAGTCCTGCTAGTCGTAACAAGTATTTCCTTTCACCATCGTTGAAATGGATAACTATCCCTTTCCATCCCATTTCAAAATACAAGATTGGCTCGTCGTCCTTTTTCAGCTCGATTTTAGAATTCCAAAATCCTTTTGGCTCAAGTACGTAAACGGATCGATTAGCGAGCGCTATTTCCGCATCGAATGAATACCATTTAGAATACTTCAGGTTACCTGCGACGACGTTGTTCTTAGACAAGCTAAAGTCCCTTGAATTTGTTGAATTGACTACGTAATGTGCCATTATTATAGATTGTGTTCAGGTTCCTATCACGCTTTCCCCGGCCGCCCGTGACGTCTCGCCTTCAGCTAAATAAGCTGCGCAGGATTCAGGGCTAAGAAATCAGTCGCAGGCCGACGGCACAAAATTCAATAACATTCAAAGCATTACCATTTTCTCATTTAAAGGGACTGGATCTTTTTTTTCAAAATCCAATTGTCATGCTCTCCTCGTATTTCAAAGATATCACAAAATACTCCTATGAAACTATTCACAAGAAAAACGACGGTAGCACTCATTGGTGCAGTCGTAATCGGTTCAGGTGCATACCTGATTGCCGCGGATCATATTGATGCCCCGGCCGTAACTGGAAAAGGATCGGATATCACTGATTTCTATGCTTTCCAGAGTCCTGCGAACACGAGCAACATGGTGTTTGTGGTCAATACGCAAGGACTACTTGCTCCTTCAGCTACAGGCGCAGCAACCTTCGATTCCGACGTGATGCTGGAAATCAACATTGACAACTCCTCAACAAAGGACGCCGTCGAAGACCTGGTTATTCAAGTCACATTTGAAAATGGAAAGGTGCAGGTTTATGGACCCGCTGCTCCCGTACAATCCGGCTTGCAAAGCATGCTCGTGTCTGACTCCAAAAAGGTAGAGGCAGCAATTAGTACGTATGGCGCGACGCCAACAATTGGCTCTGAGAACAGCATACAGGTGTTTGCCGGTCCTCGCGATGATCCCTTCTTTTTCGATCTGGATCAATTCAAGAAAATTATTGGCGGCACAGCCACGGGCTTTAATAATCCGGGAACAGACACGTTCAAAGGAACGAATGTGATGGCTGTCGTCATTGAACTTCCGAAATCAAGTTTGGGCAATGGATCAATCAATGCATGGGCAACATCAAACCGCAAGGACTAATCAACTCCAAATTCAGAAAAGATGAAAACAACATTAAAACAATTATCGCTTGTCGCTCTTGGAATCATATTATCGTTATCATCTTGTGATGATAGTGATGATCCGGCAGCAGTTGTTACCTACACGCAGGAAGATCAAATGGCACGTCCTGCCATTAACACGGTATTCGTTGATGCTGCGAACAAAGACAGATTCAATACCACAATCCCTTCTCTGCAGGGCGCCGACTTCGCAGCCAGCTTCAATGCCAGATTGCTTGCACTCAATCCCGGGTACACCACCAACCTGCTCGGCCTTAGCTCAACGGCATTTACCAACGTACTGGCTACCGATGTATTAACGGTTAGTCTTTCAGGACCAACGACATTCTATGATGGAACGAACGTGCTTACCGGTCGTGCATTAGCCGACGACGTGATCACAGTAGAACTTATCCTGCTCTTTGGCGGCCCTGATGCAATGTCGAATCCAACGTTAACGGACGACCACGTAGATGCTAACGATCATGCCTTTCTTGGCACCTTCCCTTATTTGGCCGACGCGAATTAACAAGCAGAGACCCGGGAGACTCAGTCTCCGGGTCTATCCTTATCAAATACTAAAATAACATGAAGTACCTCCGCTCCCTTCTCATCTTCTCCTTTGGCATAAGCTCGCTTACAGGGTGTTCGCACAAGGATGAAAAAATAATAAGACCTGAAGACTATGCAGTTTATCTCAACCGGGATAACGATAAGTCATGGGCAACGTGTAATGAAGAACTCAGATTCTGGAGAACCAAATTATCAGAAGTACCTGAAAGCGAGACCTACCGCGCAAAAGTAGCAGGACTGCTTTCATCCCGTTTTATGCTAAATGGCAGAATTGAGGATATTCATTCATCGGATAGTTTATACAATCTGATCATCGCCAACACACAGCAAAAGTATGCCTCCCTTCATCGCGCATTAGCTGGAAATGCCATAACTCAACATCAATTCCGGAAAGCAAAAAAAGAAATCGAAACCGCTCTGGAAATAGGTGAAGGAAAGGCGTCTTCCCTCTTTATGCTTGTTGACGTCAACATGGAGTTGGGAGACTATGCTGCAGCACGAATGACCATGAAGGAATTCAGGAATAAGAATTTCCATCCTTACATCATTCGCCAGGCAAAGCTCGAAGATCATGAAGGCCGGCTGGATAGCGCCATCGTCATGATGGAGACAGCGCTTGACAAGGTGAAAGATAACCCGACGCTGACTTTGTGGACGAGATCAAATTTAGCGGACATGTACGGACATGCCGGCAGAATAGAAGAAGCATATGCCAACTACCTCGCCGTTTTAAAACAAAACCCCGACTATTACTACGCATTGAAAGGAATAGCCTGGATCGCTTTTTCTCACGACCACAACTACGCCGAGGCGAAACACATTGTACATGCCATCCGATTAAAAAGAGCAACACCCGACATGCACTTGCTCCTCGCGGAGATCGCAGATTGTGAAAACGATCAACCAGAAAAAGAAAAGCAATTAAGCCTTTTTGTAAAAGAAGCAGCTGATCCCAAATACGGAGACATGTATAACAAATACTTAGCGCGCGTCGAAGCTGAAGAACTATCAAACGCAAAACGCGCCATTGAAATTGCTCACAAGGAAATCGAAAATCGACCCACACCTCAGTCGTACGACCTGCTGGCATGGGGTCATATGCAGAATGGGAATATGGAAGAAGCGCTGGCCATTGCTCAGCAACACATTGAAGGAAAAACATACGAACCGGACGCCTTCTATCACCTGGGTGTGATCTATAGTGCAAATGGAAACAAAGGCCAGGCGCGGCGCTATTTTGAAGAAGCCGCACAAAGTGCGTTTGAACTAGGGCCGAAAATCGCAAGTCAGATTGAAAAACAATTGAACTAATTTGATCTCACTTGCCTGCCTTAACATTTATTGATGGAAAGTTTTCATCAGCACACACGCGAATATAAAAGGCCCCGGATTCTTTGACAACCTGAGACTCAATTGTGATCACGCTGAAACTGGGAGATTAGTTTCAACCGCTAACAAACAATACTCATTTTAACTAGCATAGAAAAGCTATCCTTCTAATTTTGCGCGCTTGCTGTCCTTTCATGAAATTCAACCTTCTTTTCTCGATTCTTGTCCTAACCACACGGCTTGGGATATGCCAGACTGGAAGCCTTGCCGGAACGATTACTGATGCATCGAAAACACCGGTTCACGGCGCAACTTTAATTTTGTTAGAGTCCTCAAAGAATACATCGACAAATGAATTGGGTTTTTATCAATTTGTTAACATTAAACCGGGTACCTATACCATCGAAATCTCCTATGTAGGATTTCAAAGTGTAAAAGGGATCATACAAGTACGGCCCGGAGATCAATTGACACAGAATTTTGAGCTTCAGGAATCTGATGTGCAATTAGATGAGGTGGTAGTGACTGCGCCTACAGCCAACGATCAGCAACTGATAACCGCAGTCGACGTCAATCTCCGTCCTATAAATAATTCGCAAGAGATACTGCGTATGGTACCCGGCTTGTTTATTGGACAACATGCTGGTGGTGGCAAGGCGGAGCAAATTTTCCTGAGAGGGTTCGATCTCGATCACGGCACTGATATTAAAATCTCAGTTGATGGTATGCCTGTTAACATGGTGTCGCACGCACATGGTCAGGGGTACGCGGATCTTCACTTTGTAATTCCAGAATTAATACAAGGTGTAGATTTTAAGAAAGGGCCATATCGTTCGGATAAGGGTAATCAAACTACCGCCGGGTGGATAGACTTTCGCATACGAAATACGCTTGATCAAAATCTTGTCAAGTTTGAGGTTGGACAATTTGATACGTATCGACTCGCGGGTGCAATAAATTTATTGAGCAAATCGCTGAGAGTTAAGAATCAGTCTGCTTACATCGCTTCAGAATATAGCTATTCAAATTCCTATTTTGATAATCCACAACATTTCAAGCGGCTTAACCTGATCGGAAAGTACAACGGCAAAATCTCCCACAACACTAGCCTTACATTTACTGCAAGTACGTTCTGGAGCAAATGGAATCATTCAGGGCAGATACCTGATCGAGCCGTAGCATCCGGTTCAATTGGCTGGTTTGGATCGATCGATCCGACAGAAGGTGGCGAGACGGGGCGCACCAATATTAATACTCAATTTGTAACATTGGACAAGAAGAACAATGTGATAAAGAATCAGCTCTACTATACCAATTATGATTTCCAGTTGTACTCCAATTTTACATTCTTTCTTCATGACTCGATTAATGGCGATCAGATCAGGCAAAAAGAAAGGAGACACCTGTTTGGGTATAATGGGAGCTTTACTAATCAGGGTACGCTGTTCGGTAAAGAACTCGTATCCACCTATGGCATAAACTATCGTCAGGATCTTACCCGACACACGGAGTTGTCCCATACTGTTAATCGGAACACTACTCTTGAACGTAACAAATTCGGAAACATAAATGAAGCTAACCTTGGATTTTATATTGATGAACTAATAGAGCTAAGTGATCATCTTAGCGTTAATGCGGGCCTTCGACTGGATTACTTTAGTAATCAATACGAAGATCTGATACAAATCCCAGCGACAACGCTCAAAGCCAGTGCACACATTGTATCCCCTAAACTTAATTTCTACTACACTTTAAATTCCGGAACGCAATTTTATTTTAATACCGGGAAGAGTTTTCATTCCAACGACACAAGAGTTGTTATTGCCGAAGGAGGCAAACAGATACTTCCTGCAGCTTATGGCTCCGATTTGGGAATAATATTTAAGCCTGTTCAGAATATGTTGGTGAACGCGTCGGCCTGGTATCTCTGGCTTGCTCAGGAGTTCGTGTACGTGGGAGATGAAGGTATCGTTGAACCAAGTGGAAAAACCAGAAGGCAGGGAATTGATGTATCTATCCGTTATCAAATAGCCAAATCACTATATGCAGATGTAGACTTCAATACGACCAGACCACGAGCGATTGGTGAGCCATCGGGTGCCAACTATTTGCCATTGGCACCTGTATTGACAACAACTGGTGGACTGACTTACTCGGGAGCAAAAGGTTTTAGTGGAAGTTTACGTTATCGGTACATGGCTGATCGCCCGGCTAATGAAGACAATACCGTTGTAGCAAAAGGATATTTTATTCTGGATGCTCAACTTAACTATGCTTTGAAGAAGTCAACATTCGGTATTTCTATTCAAAATGTACTGAATAGAAAATGGAAAGAAACTCAGTTTGATACTGAAAGCCGTCTAAAGAATGAGATTCAACCTGTTGAAGAAATTCATTTCACTCCAGGCACACCATTCTTTGCTAAAGCAAGCTGGACTTTCTTTTTTTAGCGATCAGATCGATTGACTTAACACTTGCCAATCCAGACCAAATCATCACCTGACAGCTTTTGTTTTTTTCCACTTTTTATAAGATGACTTGTCATCCCAAAACCATTTTTCATATTTAAGCCATCCATCCGGGGATGGTGTTACACTCGCTAACAAAGGTTCCTTTCCATTGATCTTGTTCAGGGATCTGTTGTTTTACTGAAGGTGATTGATACAGCCCGGTCTTGTTGAGAGAGAGTGATGAAATCTGTCGCACGTTACGGGCATCGAGTATCAGGAATTCGTCTTCACTAGCGGACCAGAACCTGGCTGATCCTCCTGAATGTGGCCGGGAATTTTGACAGTTTGTAAATATAGTTTGGCTCGATGAATTTTGTTTCGTTGAACCAAAACGGAAGCAGGC
>NZ_JBBCAU010000012.1:0-123188 GCF_037203685.1 Chryseolinea sp. T2 | reverse complement strand
ACAGGTTCCCCGGCAAAGGAAAAATCCTTAGCTTGTATTGTTTTCATAAGCCTGGAAGATTTATTTAAAATGATATGGTAATTCACTTTAAATATAGTCTCCAGGCTTTCCTTTTTTAAACATACAGGCTCCGGGGATCTGAATGCAATTCCTTTGCTACAGACAAGAGGATCCCCTCCGGGGATCGAATGCAATTCTGATGTCCGCTTTCGAATCATAGGGTGCCGAATACGGACACTGAGATGGTGCCAATGCCCCTTTTTCGGGGCTACTGCGATGGCACTTTTATTGTCGCAGGCAGGTCATGCTGACAAATTACCTGAAGACAGCCTGGCGCAATCTTACGCGGGGCAACAGTTTTACCGCCATCAATATCATTGGTCTGTCGATCGGCATGACCTGTTGTCTGATCATCTTTCAGTATGTGACATTCGAGTCGTCGTTCGATGACTTCCATGAAAACAAAGCGACATTGTTCAGGGTATTGCAGGGCTCTGCGCGCGATAACCAGCCGATGGAGCAACTTCATGGCTACACGGCGCGAGCATTGATGCCGGCGCTTCAGGCTGGTGTTCCGGAAATTGTTTCTATCACGCGCGTGCACGACGAACAGGCGATCGTCACCACTCCGGCAAGGCCAGGCGAAGTGTTTGAAGAAAGCAAGGCACTATATGCGGACCCGGACTTCTTCAGGATGTTTTCATTCCCTGTTATATCGGGTGATCCCCTGAAGGGACTAAGCTCCGGGAACGTATTTATCTCTGAAGCTGCGGCACGAAAATATTTCGGCAACGGCAGGGCTGAGGGCCAGGTGCTTGAGATCGCAGGAAACATTCGCAAGCCGTTCACAGTGGCGGGTGTATTCAAAAACCCTCCCGCGAATTCGCACCTGCAGTTCGACATGCTTCTGCCCGTTGATGATCTTCTGAAAGGCGAAGACTATGCCAGTGAAGGCGAAGGGGGCTGGAGCTGGAACAACTTTACCACGTACGTTCAACTGCACCCGACAGCAAAGGTTTCTGACGTCGAACAAAAGATGACGGGCGTGTTTAATAAACATCGTGGTGATTTTTACAAAGAGCAGCGACAACGTGGAGCGCTCGGCCTTCAACCCCTCTCAGACATACATTTAAACGATAAGGTCTTCGGCGCCGGCACTATTGTTTCCGGAAGCTACCGAACGGTTTATTTCTTCCTCGTAATCGGAGTCTGTATCCTTGTCATCGCGCTTGTGAATTATATCAACCTGGCAACGGCACGAGCGGTGAATAGAGCAAGAGAAGTGGGCGTAAGGAAATCGGTTGGTGCGCGACATGCACAATTGATCATTCAGTTCCTGTTTGAATCTGCTTTTACGAATATCTCGGCACTTATCATTGCGCTGGCACTTTCAGCCTCAATGCTCAACTTCATTAATGATCTTGCCGAGACTCGTTTATCGATTGAGCAGTGGAGTGAGCCGGGCTTTTTTCTGGTTATAATACTTATGTTGCTCAGCGGGACACTGCTCGCGGGCTTGTACCCGGCCTTCGTTCTGTCATCATTTCGTCCTGCAACCGTGCTGAAAGGAAAGGTCGTAGCGGCGCGGTCGGGTTTTACACTTCGTAAGTCGCTGGTGGTTTTTCAATTTGCTGCCTGCATTGTACTCATATCGGGAACGGTGATTGTGTCGGGGCAACTGGACTACATGCGTAACATGGAACTCGGTCTCAACCTTAAGCAGGTAGTTTCCGTTCGGGCACCACGTGTACTAAGTAATGATGCCGTGCGAACTGAAGCGGTGAAAACATTTGTGAACGAAGTTCGACGTATCCCACAAGTTGAAGCGGTGGCCCTGTCGACAGCGTTACCTGGCACTGGCTTCAACTGGAACGGAGCATCTATCCGTAAGGCGACGGACATACCTGCCAATGCCCTTCGCGGCGTGGCGACCTACATTGACTCTGCTTTCTCCAAGCTTTATGGTCTCGAGCTCGTTGCCGGGAATGATTTTGGCAGTGTGATGACGACGGATACCACCTCGTGGCTAGTGGTCGTGAATGAATCGACATCGAAACATCTCGGCTACGCGACGCCGACCCATGCCATCGATGAGATACTCGATATCGGCGGATATCGCGCCCGCATCATTGGCGTTTATAAGGATTTCAGATGGTCGTCGGGGCATACTGTCCAGCAGAATATTGTTTTTGGACACACAGACGAAGGCCAGCAGTTATCTATCCGACTTGCAGGAAATGCCAGCACCGATGTTATTGAAAAGGTGGAGTCGTTGTACCGGGATATGTTTCCGGGAAATATTTTTCAATATGCCTTTGTCGATGAAACGTTTGATCTTCAATACAAGAACGACCAGCGTTTTGCACGGCTGTTCAGTGTATTTGCCGGCATCACAATTTTTATCGCATGTCTCGGTTTGTTCGGGCTCGTGGCGTTCACGGCACAACAACGTTGGAAGGAGATAGGGATCAGAAAGGTAGCCGGTGCGTCTGCAGCGGGAATTGTAGCGTTATTAAGTAAAGACTTTCTAAAACTTGTGGTGATTGGTTTTGCGCTTGCAGTGCCCATCACGTACTACGTGATGTCGCGGTGGCTCGAGGGCTTTGCAGATCGCATGGATATAGGTGTAGGAACTTTTCTAATGTCGGGAGCTATTGCGTTGTTGATTGCGTTGCTGACGGTTGGGTGGCAGTCGTTTAAGGCGGCAACGGCGAATCCGGTGAAGAGTTTGAGGAGTGAGTAGGAGGTTCAGTACGCGTCGTAGAATCCGAGCTAATTAGCAATAGAGCAGAGCTGGGAAAGGAAACCTTGCGTGATGTTGGTCGAGAAGAATTCTTAGGTATGAAATTAATGATCACAGCACGCAACGCACGAAAATCGATCGATTGGATTGTGTGCGTTGCGCGCCGTGATTTGTTTGTGTTTCATAGATAATGCGCGCGCGGCGCGCGGGAGATCGATCGAAATTTGTGCTACAGACAGAAGGTCCCCTCCGGGGATCTAAACCAATCTCGTTGCTACAGACGGAGGATCCCCTCCGGGGATCGAATTCAGGCTCAGTGCAAGATCACATCCCAAAATCCCATCAGGTAGATGCCCAGCTTGACCATAGCGGCTGTGGCGGCCATGACGATTGCCTTTTCAATCAGCCATTGGCCGTCATGCAAGTAGAGTTTGTGTTTGTCGACGAGGTGAGCGATGCGTTCGCCATAGCGCGGGTCGTTCGAGACAACAGAGATCTGTAATAACTGTGCCTGAACTCTAACGGTGTGGCTATGCAGGAATGCCCTGGGCCAACCTTTAGCGCTGGTTAACAGCATATCGATGCGATCTTTGATGGCGTGCTCTGATGAAGGGTAAATTCTAAACCAGGCCTTCCGGTTTTTTGGGGTGATCTCTTCGGGATGAAGTGGTGCCTTGATTTTGGGACCCTTCCACGATCTGCCGGCCTTTACGCGAACGTCGTTGTTGTACTCGGTAGCCAGGAGGCTTTTGCCGAAGTAGCCATCGTCGTCGCTGGCTTCGTATAGGGCGTGGGCCATGACGACGGAAGGGAGGAGCGAGGTGCCTTTCAGGCGGCCTTTGATGAATTTGGTTATCCTTTTAAGGTATTCTTTTGCGGTCATTTAATTTTTTGTTTGGGGATTTCGAATAAATGCGATGGCGACGATGCTCGTCGCAAGGTCGACGCGACACGCGCGTCGGTAGAGACGCAAGGCATTGGAGACGCAAGGCATGAGACGCAAGGCATTAGAGACGCAAGGCATTGCGTCTCTACAATACGCGTTTCGTGCGTGTGTCGCGATCGATCATCGTTTGTGTTCACGGCATTGTGTGGCGTGGCCGACACGCAACGCGTGTCGGTGGAGACGCAAGGCATTGCGTCTCTACCAACACGTTCATCGCGATACACGATACACGTTCACGGGCATTGTCCATTCGTGGTTGGCTCCGGCGATTCCGTACGGACGTCCTTATCGAGATCTTCCAATTTATGTTTTCGGATGATCGCGATTAATTTGGCCGCATAATTTGGGTCCGTGGCGTAGCCTGACCGCTGGATGGCCTGTGCCTGTTCATTCGCGCTCGAAGCTTTAAAGACACCGCCGTTGCGGTAGCGCGGATTTCGAAGAATAACCTGAAGGCGATCAGCAAAAGACTGGTAGGCGTTTTCATAAACCCTGAACCAAGCTTTCACCGCTATCATAGCGCCGTTCATAAATTCTTCTGTACTCAGTGCCACCTTTCGACCTTTCCAATTGATCCTGGCCTTGATGCCGAAGTGATTGTTATACTTCGACGCCAGCAGACTTGCTCCGGGGATTCCTTCTTTGCTGGAACTTTCGAGCAGCGCCTGGGCCATCATCACCGATGGAAAGAATGCTGTGTTCTTACATACCTCGATTACGAGTGATGCGTACTTCATGATGTATTCGATGCGTGTCATCTGTCTGATATTTGAGTTGATCATTAGTTTGTGTTTACATCAAAACATTTTTCCTTCGAGCCATCGCGTGATGCGAACACCGAGGCGTTGGACTAAAGGTGTAAACAGGTCACCGACCAGTTTGAACAAGAGACAGATAATACCTCCAGCGATAGCGTGAACTAAATAGCTGGCAGGACCGGAGTCGAGCATGTGCGTCACCAGGTTAAAGGTGGCACCGAACAGGAAGGCAATCCAATTGCCTGCGCTGTCATTGAAAGAGTGATTGCTTTGCATGACGCGAATATGCAACAACCCAAAAGTGAGGTTTGCAGTTGATTGCAGTTCGTGACGGTTCGTTTCTGTTATTCCATGCGTGCTCACGCGCAGTGTCATAGACAAATGCGACATCTCTTGTGTGCAAGCAGTGGTGTTCATTGGGGGTTAATAATAAATGGAGCGTGAACTGATGACAAGCTGCGTCGTGTGACTACGGTCTGCCGAGTTTGTTGTAGATAATGGAGACTTGTCTTTTTGTTAGGGCGCGACCGATGAGTTGGAGTTCTTCCCTGAAGGGCTCGATCCATTTCTTCATGGTCGCGTAACAGACTTTGTAGCGCTTGGCTATGTCGGTCAGAGTTGGACGTTTGGATTTTCTGAAATTTCTGAAAGGTGACTTCATATGTGTATAAATTAAAATTGGTTACATTTTAATCGATACCCCGGGGAATTAATCCATCACAACATTACCTTCAGATTCACCAGTGATAAACAGGAGTTACAAAACTCCGACGGTAGTGGCACAACACGTAACAACACTCACGACTATTTGTGCCTGGATGACGTCTTCAAAATTATTCTGTCAACGAAAAAGCCCCTAGTAGTTGAGAAGACGTCGCAGTTAAGCGTAACGTTAATTAAGTTAGGCAGGTTGAGGGGTACGTCACAAATATTTTTTGAAAAATATTTTTTATCACCTGCAGTTTAACGTGTGAACATTGAAAGCTTACGCTCATTAGGACAACGTATGCCGTACCTGCTTGTATTTTTTTTGAATTGCATTTGTGCGCAAACACCAAATGAATTTCAAATGCCAATTACGGGCGTTGCTGTTTAAAGTGTCATCGATACAATTACAAAGAGGGCAAAAAATTTGATGAAAGAGCTTGCGGTATTGTTCAGCCACGTCATCAAGTACCCAAAAAAAGTATTCATCACCTGTAGTGGTTGAAGTCAGATCTCGTCATGTATAGCCTTGGTATGGCCGGCTATAGGCCACCTATAGGCCACCTAGACGCCAGCCAGAGGCCGGAAAGCCTAAGCAACACCCCTCTTCGATTGGCACAACTGCAACTAACTATAACGAACTGCAACGAACTCGAAAGTGGGTTTTGGGGGTGTTTTATGTTTGCATCAAGCAGCAGCTGAAGCTCTGAACGAAGGCGCCAATCGGGATCAGTGTTGTTGTGAAACTAAAACAATTAAATATGCCTAGAGTAGTAAACAATAACATTCTGGCTGGTGTAAGCGGAAAACTTGGAAACAACATTGTGATCCGTCAATCAGCAAGAGGTATTGTGATGGCTAACAAGCCAAAGAAACGTAGTACAGCAGTAACCGAGTCGCAGCTGGTAGTTCGCGACCGATTTCAAGAAGCGTCATTTTATGCACGCGAACAGACGAGTCGTCCTGAGTCGCTCGCCATTTACAAGACGGGCGTTACACTAAAGCTGAATTCAGCTTACCTGGTGGCAGTGTCAGATTACCTTAAGAAACCGAGAATCACCGCATTCAACGCATCGGCCTATAGCGGTGCCGTTGGCGACCTTATCAAGGTGCGCGCCAGCGATGATTTCCGGGTGGTGTCTGTAACACTTGTCATCACTGCCGCATCGGGTGAAGTACTCGAACGCGGAGAGGCAGTTTTCACATCACTTGGTGGACTGATGGACTGGATCTATACAACTAAAGTCGCGAATCCTTCTGTGGCAGGTACGACCATTGCGGTCATAGCAACTGACCTGCCCGGTAACGAAACGTCAAAGACCTATACGTTGTAGTTGATCAACCTTTAATGATTGCAGCCCCGCGTACGAGGGGCTGCTCTCTAACACAAATGTTCATCCATATGAAAGACATCATCGGAGACATCCTCTCGGGCAAAGTGTTCGGGAAGTTAAAAGAGTTGATCGACGAAGTGGTGACGACGAAAGAAGAACGTGAAGTCTTGTTCATCAAACTGCGTGAGCTGGAGATGCATCATGTGGAGACGATGACGGCGTCCAGCGTTAATGACATGTTGTCGGCAAGACAACGTGAAGTTGAGGCGCTTAAGTCGGGATCCCTGAATCTAACTCAAAATGTTCTCGCCTATAGTGCGATCGTTGCTTTCTTCATGATGACAGGTTACATCCTGTCCAACGGAATCGGTGCGCTTGAGGCAGATGAGAGCTTTATCATCGGTAACCTAACGGGTATGGCAGCAGCTATCGCTAAGGATATATATGGATACTACTTCGGAAGCAGCAAAGGCGATCATCATTTGTTTCGCCGGTCCGGGGTGAAAACCAGCGAATAACTAACACAAAAAAGATCTAACACTAATTTATTATGGCAAGAGTCGATAAAAACAGTCCCTTTTACGGGACAAGCGGACGAGTCGGAGACTTAATCTTCCGCACCGGGCTGTACGGTACAACTGTGCACCTGGCTCCGGAAAAGAAAAAGAACAAGAGTAAGTATCGCGCAAACCGAAATTCCCGAATGCCTCAGGCAATTGAATATGCCAGGAAACGGATCCGTGATCCTGAAATGTACGAGTTATATCAATCTGGTGTGAACGATGCGAAGAACTCTGCTTATATGGTGGCCATCACAGATTACCTGCATGCGCCAAAGATAAGCAGAATTGATAGCAGCAAGTATACTGGAAGCGTGAAGCAACCTATTAACATTTACGCCACCGACGATTTCAAGGTCAATAAGGTGATGGTTGTCATCAGAAATCCTATTGGCGAACTGGTCGAATCGGGGGAGGCAACAATGAAGTCAAAGCGTTATGGTCGCTGGACCTATTTAACTACGGTTGTAAATACAACAACTGTCGGAGGAACGCTTTTAGTTACGGTTGAGGATCATGCAGAGAATATAACCTCACAAACTGTTGTGTTGGGCGATAACACGGCTGAGCAGGAATGCGGCGGTCAGGATTAGAATCTGTCGCAATGCATAACCGCAAAATGTAAAACTCTAAATGTAAAATGTAAAACGGGGGCCCCGGTTACCGGGGTTTCCTCAACTCTAACTATTATGAAACTACCCAATGAAGATCTGATCATGCAAGTATACCAACTCGCGCACCAGAATAACTGGGACGGCGTGATTGAAACTTTAAAACCTTTCCTTCAAAAGGAACCAAAAAATCATTGGTACAATGTAAAGACCGGAATCGCTTATTATCAGAAGTACGATTTCGATCGGGCTTTTGATTACATCAGTGTTGGACTTCATGTGAGGCTAGAGTGTCCAATAGGATTGTTCCTTATGGCCAACATTCTCAAGTTACGAGGACAGACTGAAGGTGCGATGCTAATCTGGGAGGGCCTTGCCAACTCGCGGCCAGACAAGATCGATTACGGTGTTGACTGCGTTTGTTGTCACTACCCGACGATGGCGCGTACTCTCGTTGCCGACTCCAAAATAAAGATTGCGGAGACCTACAAAGAGCAAGGTTACCATTCGCTGTCAGAGCGCTATCGGAACAGCTACCTGCGCGATTTGTCGGAGGGAGTTACGAGTCTGTTTTCCGAGGAAGATGTTGAGGAAATGTTTGAAGACTAAGTAGGTATCGCTATGGCCAGGTTAAAGTATAATAAAAAGCGCCTACTGCAAATCCTGATGGCGGGCAGAGGCGAGGTAAAACTTGAAGACAATGCTCTTCGCGAGATGGTACGTTGTTATGAGTCATGCGCATGCTGGGATGGTATTATCGATGGACTTGAGTTTTTGCTTGAAGATGATCCGCATGATCATTGGATCCTTGTACAAGTAGCCCATGCGTATTATGAGAAGGAATGCAACGAGAAAGCATTGAAGTACATCACTGCCGCCATGCGCGTGCAATATGAATGTGCAGCAGCGCAGTGGTTGTTAGCAGCCATCCTTCGAATGCGTGGTCAGCATGCTGATGCGTTGGAAATATGGGAAACATTGATCACCAACGGCGCGAGCCAGATGGCGCAAGGCAAGTGTATTTGCTGTCGTGAGTATTATTCGTGGGGAACACGGAAGATAGCAGATGCGAAGTATATGCTTAGTCTGACGAATTCGGATTTAGGTTATATGTCGCAGGCAAGATACTGGCGGGATGCGTACCGGCTGGATTTGGAGGAAGGAGCGGAGAGTATGATGGATGGAAGTTTTTTGGACAGGGAGATAGAGAGGAACGGGGGTTAATTAATTGGAAGAGTAGAGAACTTGATTTTAAATGTTACGTTAAACTTTGAACAATGAAAAAAAACATGAAGAACAGTCAGGTTATTGAGCTGCCTGAATGGAATGCTGAGCAATCTGTACAAGTTATTAACACCAATGAGTCACAGGTTAACCCCAGAAAGAAAGGGACGAAACCTTTACTTACCGAAAGCGAAGTGCTCAAGATTTGTTTTGACTGGCTCGATAAGATTTATGGCGACACAGCAACGCAAGCTTGCGTGGAGCAGATGGTTCCTGGTTATCAGTACCTGTCTGTTGAGATAAGCTTCGAAATCAAAGGGCTGTCATTGAAGACTAACAGGCCGATGGAGGACAGCAAGAGCTGGAGGGTTTGTAAGCGATTGGATGTGAACACGAAGACGGGTGAAGTTGATTTTATGAAGAATGTTGATAGAAGTTAGTTGAAAGCAGACATAGGTTACGCTGCAGTAGCCAGGTTGCGCAGGAGAAGAGGGTTCCCATAACCTCGTCTCCGCGTAACTGTGCTACAACAAACCGCGACGTAAATTAAACAAATGACGTGTTTGAATCCTGGGGCATACGTCATTCACAAATTACAAAATGCCGTAGGTCTATTTGGCTTTAGGAATTTCTGTATTATCTTAAATTAGTTTCACATGCAGGTGTTTTACATTCAAATCGTGCCGTCCATCAAATGAGCGAAGTTGTTGGATATTATTTGCAAGGGCAGGACAATGATGCCGACATGTTAACAGAGGATATCGTTTACCCCAAGTGTAAACAATGTGCTCGATTGCTTGACAGTGATTTTCATAACCCATCCTTTAAGCTGAAGAGGAAGTCGTTCGACCTTTCACATGCGAACGATGTTGGAAATGTTGTGAGCTTGAGGTTTAAGGAATTCTGCCTGCGACGCAACTACAGAGGGCTCGTATTCAAAGACTTTGAACGTGAAAAGGATTTCTTTCAACTCATTGTTTCAACGGTGGTGCGATTTGATCTCAACAGAGCTGAGGTCGAGTACGGACAAAAATGTTCCGGGTGCAATAGATTTGACTCTGTGATAGCTATGAAGCCCCTTCATTTGTCTTGCATTGATGAGCCACTTGAAGACGGTTTTTACAGGACTGATATGGTAATCGGCAGGAATAATACGATGACTGCCCTTATTATCGTTGGCCTGGAAACATATCGATTGCTTAAACGGGAGAGGTTTAGGGGGCTGGTGTTTATGCCGGTTTATAAATGAGGTGGTCTAATGAGCAACCATGACGCCACTCGAAGCGTTGTAAAATTTAATTCTGAGGGAGAAATGAAGCAAACAATCAAGGCGACTATCATGCAGGAAGATAAGGGTTCAGTGCGTATGCCAACATAGGTCGCGACTTCATAGGAACGCAAGTGGAGACCATCGTTGATTTGAAAAGGAATCTTCTAGAGGCTGCGAGACTTGCTGTTGGACGTAAGCACACGTTAGACATTAGGTATTCTTTTGATCTCGAATAGTTGGCTGCATTCAATCGAGGTCATCCAACGCACGCAAACATTTCTTGTTCGAAAAATTCCGTCACGACATGAGTAGATCTGAAACGATGTCTAAGCCATTCAAGAGAGTATTTTTTGAATTTG
Organism: Chryseolinea sp. T2; assembly: GCF_037203685.1. NCBI lineage: Bacteria > Pseudomonadati > Bacteroidota > Cytophagia > Cytophagales > Fulvivirgaceae > Chryseolinea > Chryseolinea sp. T2. The sequence goes on along the minus strand of NZ_JBBCAU010000012.1, from coordinate 112,678 downwards.
ATTACTGATTTGAATTTATTCACATTGAAGCAATGAGCTGCGTGTATGGAATCACTATTGGAAATTGTTTTTGGTTGGACTTTCCGTCTTGTAGTCTTTGAGTTCATTGGCACGTGTTTCAACTGGAGCTACTATGCTATGCGTGCATCTATTGCAGGAAGATCGCCGGTGGCTTTTAAGGATATTGTTTCTAATAATCGTTTGGCCAGGCGAGAACAGAAGTTGTACGGTGCACTTTCAAATGGCCTTAGGGGTTATAGCTGTTGTATTGATTGTCGCAGCATTTATCAGACTATCATTGATGTTTGGTTGGTAAGACGCTTTCAAAACCATACCCAATTTCGGACTTGCTATGAGGTTTCTTGTGTTGCTTACGTTCATATTCTGTGCATGCACTTCATTTGAGCATCTTACATTAGAAAGGTCGAACTTAGCGCCTGGCACTTTGAGATTGAATGGATACTACTATGAAAGATCGAACGGCCGGTTTAATGCATTCTTTCTTTCATCAAATGGCGTCTTCAGAGGGTTTTCCAGTGGTGTCGATACTTTAGACATGAAAGGTTTGGATAAGCAAGTCGGGGGAGCATTTCCTAAAGAATTCGATGTTCGTTATGCATGGGGAGTTTTTCAAGTGAATGGAAACGAGATTGAAATAGAAAGGTGGCTGCCTGGAACTGGTCTTCTCTACACTACACAACTACTTAAAGGCAGAGTATTAAACGACAGCACTATTCATATTTTTCTGAGAATCGGAGATGACTCTTCCATAAACAACAAGCCCCAGTACGAGGTTAATGAAATCTATAGGTTTCGATCGCTCAGTTTAAAACCAGATAGCGTTAGTATTTTCACGGAATAAAACAGGCGAGATATGTGGATGTTGTTCGTTTCCCTGTTATTGGTCCGTAATGTTGTACATATCTAATTGAGTTCAGATGCGCGTGTTGTTTATGAAGTTTGTTGTGTTGTCACTGTTATCCGCAAAAGTAATCGCGCAGGACAATGTTGTTCTGGAGGGGCGAATCGCTGACTCGAGCGTTGTCGAGGTTACATTTCTTACCAGAAATAACGCACTAGAGAATCGACCGGTTGTGCTGGCAAAGACAAAGGTCGATCCACACGGATATTTCAAAGTCGCGTTTTCTATAAATGAAGCTCACGCTGTAAAGATGTATATCGGCACGGTATTGCCTATGCAGATTTGGATGTCACCAAATGATTCGATGTATTTGGAAATCAATGAACCATGGTCATACACCGGTCGTATGTCGGTATTCAAACCAGGTAAGGTTGTGTTCAGTGGATCTGGATCCATGTTCAACAATTATTTGTTTGCATCGCATCTTTCGATCGTGAATCCGGAAATTCAGCTGTTGGCCACTCAAACATCCCCTTCGCGGTTTGATCATTTGCTCGACAGCATAGCACAATCGGAGCGTTCGCAGCGAAATGCGGTCAACGCTCAGCTGAGCGGTCTGCAACGCGAGTTCCTGGAGGGCCAGACGTCCTATCTGTTCAGGTACTACAAGTCAATGTACAATGCAGTCCGTGAAAGCAATGGTGTTAAAGAGCAAACATCATTTGATTTGCCAATCTGGGACCAATGGCGATTTCTTTCTGACAGCGCAATTGTATCGGACGGATACATAAGTGCAGTGATTAATTACTTCAATTACAAGGGTTCCCTTCAGACTAAATTTCCCACAAACGATCTGGAGCGCCAGGATTTTTTTTCGGCAGCTTTCCGATCCTGCGAACGCGAGTTACGGCAAAGGCCGCAATCAAGAGAGCTTTTCATGGCGATTTTCCTTTATAACATGGTTAGGTTTGTACACGCGTCCGATAGCGCGAGGGAATTGGCAAAGGTCTATGATTTGAATTTTCCACAGTCGCGATTCAACTCCATTATCAAACTACGCATGGGAGGTCAAAGCAGTGGAAAAAAGGCCCCTTCTCTGGTTGCTTCAGATCTTCAAAACACGCCCTTTGATTTGAAGACCATTACCGCAAAGATTGTTTACATCGATGTTTGGGCAAGCTGGTGTGCGCCGTGTATTGCGCAATTTGAGAATCTGGCTAAGCTTGCGAAAATGTATAATCCAGATGAATTGCAAATAATTGGTCTGAACATCGATGACAGTGATGTTGCCTGGCGCCGGATTATTCGTGAGAGAAAACCCGTTGGCCTGCAAATTCGTGCGAATCAAGCTGATAGCAAGGCTTTCAAAGACGCCTATGGGATAAATAATATACCGAGATATATTCTGATTGATCAAAATTGGAATCTGATTGCACCCTCTGCGAAAGGACCGTCGGAAATCGGAAGCGAATTGTCGGCATTAATCAAGCATAAACAGGACTGACGATAGCACTATCTCACTAAAGGGGCAAGACAATTATAAAATCGGTAACCTCTTGTCTCGATCGGAATATCATCAAATGTATTCAGGGAAGTATTACCGAAAGCATTTTTGATTAATGAGCATGTACGATTTCATTTTTTTTACTTATTACAAGCTGTTCTCGCGCACGAAGGACACCGATCCGAAAGACTCGGCCATAAATCTGATAACAGTAGTGATATTCTTTCACCTTTTTCTTTGTCACAATGCCGTGCTGTTTTTTGCGGATACTAATTTATTGGCCAATGTATTCGGTAAGGATCATGGCAAATATTATTATTTGCCATTCGTGATAGTTTTCATGGTTATCGTTTATCGATTCTATAAAAAACGATCGTCAGTTATTATTAATAGATACGATGACAGAAAAAATATTCTTTCCTGGTTTAATCTGTTATTTGTTTTGGTTCTTACAATTGGCCCGATTTTGTTGGGCATCTACTTTTTGAACTATAACTAGGCGTTATGGTGCAGGAACTGTTGATCCCGATGCAGTACTTACCGTAGCGGGGAAAGTTTGTTGATGCTATGTTAATTGAATAACCATGATGCCACGTTTTCCGTAAAGCTCACAGCATCTGTACCAACTGAATATTATTGCCGCATGTGTCGTTAAGAACGGTAATCATCACTGGTCCAGTTGCGTTTCAAAATATTTTTTCGTCCCGGATGTCATGTTCTGTGAAGTAGATTTAGCTTTTGCGCCCCCACTTTTCCTGCAGATGAGTTATGAGATCTGCCTGATGGCAAGAGCGGTGCTCAGCAAAAGATATTAAAGTGTGCAGGAGTGAAAGGACCTTTAAAACATATTAGCGCGCCTGGTCCAGAGTATGGGAATTTCAAATTACAGGGAGCAAGAATAAGAGAATCAACTTATTAGTATTGTGAATTCGGCTTTCAAGAATGACCATTTGCCTGACTGGTCAAATTTATCTATAATCAACAGGTGAATCGAATACCCCACATTCTTGCAACTGCCATTATCGCGTTAGTTTGGTTTGTTAACGGATTTTTCTGCAAGGTTTTAAGCCTTGTTCCACGACATCAGGAGATTGTTGCCAGAATACTTGGCGAAGAAGACGCCTGGATTTTTACTAAAGCCATTGGAGTGGCAGAGATACTGATGGTTGTCTGGATATTGAGCCGAATTAAAAGTCGATTATGCGCTGTATTTCAAATGGCGATTGTAGGTATTATGAATATCATAGAGTTTGTTCTTGCCCCTGATCTCCTTTTGTTTGGAAGAATGAATATTGTTTTTGCTTCTATTTTTATAGTACTGATTTATGTTAATGAGTTCGTCTTTCGCAAGCGCGGGGTCCTCAATGAAGTTGCCTGATGCTAAGTTTCTTAAAAGATCATCCATTTGCTGTCGAAAGTTATTTTGATACTTCGCTTGTGCTCACCTACGCTGTTCCGAAAGAAGAACTTCTAAAATTTATTCCCGAGTGCTTGTCGTTAGATACCTTTAAAGATACCTGGGGTTTCATTGCAGTAGCCATGGTTAAAACCAGGTATCTGCGGCCAAAGGGCTTTCCTGAATTTCTTGGCAACGACTTCGTGCTCACTGGGTACAGGATATTTGTTCAGTACCATACCAGCTACGGTAAGCGATTGCGAGGTTTATATATCATCCGATCAGAGACCGACAAAGCAAGGATGGCTTTTCTCGGAAACCTATTCACTCACTACAATTACCAAAGGACTGATATCAAATTCACCAGAACTGCCAGGCAGATAGAAGTAGTGTCGACCGAATCAAAACTATCTGTGAGGGTCGAGGAGACAGACGATGAAATTGCCCTTCCCCTGAACTCACCCTTTAACGACTGGAAAGAAGCAAGACGGTTTGCCGGACCGCTTCCGTTCACATTTACCTATGATAGCGACAAGCAAGAGGTTCTGATCATTGAAGGCGTGCGGGAGGATTGGACTCCAAAACCCGTACAAGTAGTTGAGAGTAAAGTCGGCTTTGTTGACAGTCTGCAACTGAACGGTGCCGTGCTGGCAAACGCATTTGTCATCAGCAATATCCCCTACTATTGGAAGAAAGGAAGAAGAGACAGATGGAAACAGCAGTGAGAACACCTTATCAGGGGGTGATTAATATTATCCGATTTAACTGGCACTTTTATGTAATAGCAGGTATATCCGTACTGCTCATATTGATGGCAAGTGTGTGGGCGGGCGATATAATGTTTTGGTTTTTGGCCGTGCTGGCGTTTTGCATCATTACATCGACATGCGTCTCATTGCTTGTATCGTACTATGTGTATGACCGTTCAGGCCTATACGAATTTGACTGGTTACATCGATTTGGTAAAAACGAAATTCAAACGATCGTAAACGTTCACGCCGGCTTTGACGAAACCAGTTGGATATTGACAAAGAACTTCCCATCTGCTCAACTAAGAGTCTTCGATTTCTACGATCCTTCGAAACACACGGAAGTTTCGATTGAGCGTGCACGCAAAGCGTATCCTCCATATGATGGAACCGTGAAGATACTAACATCCCAATTGCCGCTGCCAGACGAAAGTGTGAGTCTCCTATTCAATATTTTTGCATTGCATGAAGTGAGGAATCCGGATGAGCGAACCAGATTCCTGCAGGAGCAAGTCCGGGCATTACGTCACGATGGAAAAGTTGTTGTTGTCGAACATCTTCGCGACGTTGTTAATTTCCTTGCTTACAATATTGGCTTTCTCCATTTCTTGTCTGAAAAAGAGTGGACCAGGAACTTTAAGCAGGCCGGACTGTGCGTTGATAGTCGGTTCAACATTACACCCTTTATTCATGTATTTATTCTAACGAAAGCTGATGGAACTACACATTAAGATTGTGGGTGCGCTCTTGATTACGTTGTCGCTGATGCACGTCGTCATTCCCGGGTATTTTAAGTGGGGACAGGAGTTAAGCTCCCTGTCACTGATTACGAAACAGATTCTATACGTTCACACGTTCTTCATTGCATTCGTTGTGTTACTCATGGGTTTGTTGTGTCTCGGCTATACACGTGAGCTTCTACATGATCCGTTTGGTAAAGTGATCACCTTCGGACTATTTGTATTCTGGGTAGTGAGATTGGTGTTTCAATTCTTCGTGTATTCCCCAAAAGTTTGGCGTGGGAAGACATTTGAAACAGCCATGCATATAGTGTTCTCGGTGTTGTGGCTTTACATCAGTGGGGTGTTTTTGGTTGGGTACCTGGGATCGTAGATAATACCAACTCATTAACTATCGTGGATCAAACATGATTTATCGCCAACGGTCAGGGATGTTGTCACGCACACGTACCGGTATAATGGGCGTGGATATCCGACAATACAGGACGTGGTTGTAGAGTATACGTATGATTGTGAATGACGATCGTTAGAAAACGATATGCGTTTGCTTTCGATGTCTCCACATAATACGACCAGTCTTTGTGATCACCGAATATTTGGCAAAGTCATCAGCTAACTAGTTCTCTTTAAGTTTGGCTTTCAACTCTTTAATTTCCTTCTCCTGGCGAATGAGATGGAGGGTGAGTTCTTCGATCTTTTGCAGCAATTTCACCTCCGTTTTTCCGACTGCAATTCCGTTCGTTTGCATTTCTTCTGCGGATTCGATGTCTGGCAAATGTCTATTTGTCTGAATGAATTTTTCAACCTCATCCAAAGATGGAAGATTATAACTCGGGTCGAACACAAAGTCAGCGCCCGTTACATTAACGACAATTTCATTCGACCTAATCGAACCAGCGACGTCAACCTTATACGAACTATTGAGTTGTGATGTCTTACCTATCAAAAGGTTGCCGGTAGAAGTAATTCTCATTCGTTCAAAAGGGGCGGTCCAGCCATACTGGGTATAAAATGACATGCCAGCAGTGTTGGAAGACTCTTTAAATGCAGCAATCTTAGTACCCCATTCTCCGGACGTTGTTCGAAATGAAAGATCGACCATGCCGGATGCAGCATCATCTGCGAGTTGAGTATTCCGGATTGACAGTGTGGAAGAAGTGAATGAAGTGCCGATTCCAACATTGCCAGTAGATGTAATTCTCATCCTTTCAACGGGGGTGGTCCAACCAAATTGCGTAAAGAATGCTAATCCTGCAGTGTTGCTGGTCTCCTTGTACGTAGAAAGCTTCGCCCCCCATCCGTCAGATGTGGTATTAAGTCTTAGCTCAACAGACCCAGACGGAGCGTTCGTTGCTAAGCCCGCATTGTACACATAGACGTAGTTTCCAGAGGAAGAGTTAATTGACGTTTGTGAATATGCTTGTGTTACCAACATTAGAAGCACTGCAGAGAGCCTAAATGGTTTTGTCATTTTTTGCATAATAGTTTCGTGTTGAAAGGAAGTTTGGAATTTTTCGCGATGACGATACCGTGCCGTTCAGGTAACTGTGAAATTCAAATTGTTTTAGATTAAATCTAGTTGTTACAGAGAGTCCAACGTTTTTGCCTTACAACGGTGCTGGTAGTGTCGTCAACAAATGTATTAGTGAACTGCGGTTCTTTGTAAGGAACAATCGATTTTTTTTGTGTTCAAAAAATTACATGAAGCACCTACCCCCGATTTTCCGGGGATGCATTACTAATATTGAAGTAGCGGCCACGTTGGGTCGAAAATTCAATTTAAAAGATGCTTAGATAATACATGGTGAACACATGAAACTTCAATTCACCTCGGAGTGACTCAGCCTGGATGAGCAATTGGACGGATGGTTATATATGGAGATTGTATCAAAAGATGGTAGATATGTTTTCGATCATTTGTTCTAATTCGTATAGGTGATGACCAAGCACTCCCCCGGAAAATTGGGGATGCTAGTTAATTTGGTTAATATTTTCATTGTTTTATTTGAGATGGGAAAGACAAATCACTTTCTTTATATCGCCGACTGTCTAAGTGGCGTAAGTTGTTTGGATTATAGAGTTGTTTGAATAACAGTTGAATATTATTTGCAAGAGTAAGCAGCCCTTTTTTGCCATTGTAAAATCGTTGTAGCAATAATAAAGCTTAAGTCAAAATCAATTATATGAGAAGAATTCTACCATGTTACCTTGCTGTATTTTTGGTATTGTTTTCTATGAACCTGGTCTCTGCTCAGGTGATTAGAAAGAACTGGAGAGAATTGACAGCCGCTGAGAAGGGAGTTTACGTCAGTGCTGTTCGGGCACTATATACTAAGATGGCGCCGGGCACCACCACTAACATGATAGAGACGTATGTTGCCACGCATGGCAACAGCGCTTATGTTCGGCATTTCAATGCCGATTTTCTCACCTGGCACCGGATGTTTTTATACTACTTCGAAATCGAATTGAAAAATAGCGGAGTGGCAGGGGCTAGTAATATTGCAATTCCCTATTGGGCGTGGAACACGCCAGGCGACTGGTCCTCAACGTCGACATTATTCAGCAGCGGGTCAAATAATATGGGTCTGTTTGGACTGCCGATTCCCGAAGGAACATTTACACGTTACTTTGGACAATCGAGTGCCCAACCCACTTCCTCAGGAATAAGTAATTTGGTTGACAATTTAACATCGTTCGGCACGGACTATAATTCCCAGCAAAGCACCCGCTTTTGGCCGGCACTTGAATCCACCTATCACGGAACTGCCCATGTATTTGTCGGGGGGCAAACTGGAACTACGCAAGGAACTATGGCGAATATTACTACTTCGCCTCGCGATCCGGTTTTTTATCAGCATCATGGTTACGTGGATAAAATTTGGCAGGATTGGCATAACAAAAACGGAAGCAGTTCCATCGAGAATCAGTCGGTGTTGATTAATACCGTGCCAGGCAGTCCACAAATAGCGAGGTCGGGTACCGTAGACAGTCGATCGTTGAAAGTATGGTACGCCGAAAACGGCGAGGTGAAACTCAATAGCTATACCGTAAGTGGAACGGAAAATTATCGTTACACAGGCATTTTTACGGTAGCTTCTACGTCAAGTTTTACTGTGCCGAGCGGCACCATTTGCAACATGTTGTCTGGAGGGTCTATATCATTGAAACCTGGCTTTACCGCGAGCGCGGGTTCCCAGTTTAGTGCGCGCATTGATCCAGTGTCGTCCCCTTCAAGTGTATTTAACACTGCAAAATCAGCGATGCCGATCGCGGCCGAGCCGGCAGCGACAAAAGAGGAGCCAGTGACTGACGATTTTTTCTCCGTTGCACCTAATCCTTCGACGGGCGGAATTTTTGAAGTAAGCCTTCTGACAAATAACGATATACATTATCAGTACTTCGTACGTGATATGCTTGGGAATAAAATCATTGATGTATCCACAGTGCAGAATGATAAGTTCTTTAAAGTCGATTTGAGTGATAAACCAGCAGCTCTCTACCTTATTTTTCTGCGGATGAGTGATGGCCAAACATATATGAGAAAGGTCATTTCCAGATAGATGAGTTGGAGGAAGCATATTTGTATAATACTCCCTTTAGTGCTTTTGACGGTATTAATAGGGGGATGTAGTGATGATCCATCACCACGACTCAACTACACGAGTGCTATACAATTAAGGAATGGAAATTTCTGGATTTATCAGGCGACAAGTACTGATTTGTTTTCTGGAATCAAGATTAATCAACTCGATGATAGTGTTTTTGTCGAGAAGGACACAATCATCGACCAGGCCGTTTATTTTATTATCAAAAACCTGTTTGGCCGAAAGGAACTTAAGAGAGAGATGTCAGGGACAATTGTTGACCAGCGTGGAAATATAGAATTTTCGGGCACCAATTTTTCCGATACACTATACAGGGATCCAAACCTGGGGTTTTACGGTTTGATGGAAAAAGAGGAAGTTGAGATCACGGTTCCGGCGGGCGTATTTAATACTGTAAGTTTCGTTTTGTTGAGACGCAATTCTCCAGGACACCATAGCGATGTTGATTCTAGTAATCCCAGCTATTATAATAAAGAGTTTTCTGTTGCTAAGAGAGTATGGTATGCGCGAAATATTGGTGTGGTGAAATCCGTGCTGTATTTTGGAAACGTGTCAGGATTTGAATTGAACCTGAAAAAATACAACGCCAGATGAAATTTTCTGCCATGCTGATTGCTCTGCTGATTTTGAGCCTTGACACAAATGGCCAGCAAACCGCAATTGAAAGTTGGTCCAGTGCGATACAATTACAAGTTGGTAATTATTGGGTTTATGAGTCAGCAGTAAAACAAATTGATTCGAAAGTCGGAACTAATATAACGATTGACAGCGTGTTCATAAGGGAGGATACGGTAGTGAGGGGAAGTCGATTTTATCACTTGGAAAACATGTATGGACTTTCTGAGTGGAAGCGCGATTCGTCAGGTTTTTTGACAAATCTTAGAGGAGAGGTTCAATTCTCCCCGAGGGTTCTTGGCGATACATTAATGCGAACAGGTGATACCATTGTACTGATGTGTGGCGAAACCGAGAATGTTACTGTGCCGGCGGGGAAATTTGTCGCTGCTCATGTAATTGCGATACAAAAGAAGCCGGCTGGCGTAGTGATCAGCAAGAAGAGCCGGGTATTCTATAATGAACAGTATGTAATTGTGGGTGAAACGTGGCATGCTAAAGGAGTAGGAGTTGTCAGATCAATTGCCTATTACGCGAGCAGTAATGCATTCGAAAAGTCGCTCTTAAAATTCTATGTTAAGTGAAGGTGAGAGCTTTAATACTTGTACTAATGTTGCCTGCGCTAACGTTGTGTTCTTCTGAGGATAGCGAATACGTGGACGATGTAGAAGCTCCCTCGATACGAGTAGTTACTCCTTTGGAGGAGCATTTCTATAAACCAGGTGATACTATTTTCATACGTGCTTCATTTTCTGATGATCACTTGCTTAGGACTGGCTCCGTGCATATACACGATCAGTTTATTGAATCACCTCGTGATACCGTATTTGTTTATCAGTTCCGTATTGAAGAAAGGACCTTCGAGCTCGATACATTCTGGATAGCCAATAGCGAATTGAATAAGAATTATGATATCTATATGGACGCAACAGACTATGCTGAAAACTACGAGCAGACACGCCGCACATTTTATGTCTATCATGAATAGGCCATTAAAGAACGTTGTATTGACGACTGTGGCGATTTTGGTAAGCTATTCTGGCGTTGTTGCACAATTCAAAAGTGCCACCATCGGTGTAGACGGCCTCACTTGCTCTATGTGTTCGCTAAGCGTGGAGAAGTCGATAAGAAAATTGCCGTTTGTAAAAGATGTGATTATCGATTTGAACACTACTGTTGCCGTGGTTGAATTCTCTGACGCTAGCGGTGTCGAAATGCGAAAATTAATAAAGAGTGTGAGAGATGCCGGGTTTTCAGTTCGCGACCTCAGTGCAAGTTTCATTTGGCAGGGTAGGAAGTCGTTTGATGGCGCGAAATTTATATACGAGGATAATATGTATCTAATTTTGAATGAGCCTAAGGAAGTTGACCAGGATGCTATCATCAATGTGACTTTTCTCGATCGGACTTTTACGCAATCAAACCTTTACAAGCAGTATGCGGACAAGTTGAAGAAATTCGAATCGCAAAATGTAATTAACGGCTCGTACTATTTTGTTGTCCTTTAGGCTGGTCGTTATCTTTTTTTTTGTCCTTAATTGGTCATATTCGCAAGAGTTGTTTCCGTTCAGTGAGGCGGCCAGCACGATTCCGAAAGGAGCTATTGGCTTGAGGCTCGGCTCCCACATTCACACAGGATACAGTTCTATTAATCATCGCGATTATCTCCGCGCGATGATAGGAGTCTCCTCTAACTTTTCACTATACCTTACTTGCAGTGCGTCGAACCTCCACGTCGACAAGGTTAAAGGCAGCCTTAATGACTACTATAATAAATATCACAATCATAGTAGTAGCCAAGCTATTTTTCCGTACCGCCTCGAGGGCTTCCTGATTTACACTAAATGGCGGCTGCTGAGTATCGATTCGAAAAAGGAACATTTTCGTGTAGCGCTCACCAATGAAGTTGCGGTCAACAAGGCTGCTCATCTGGATGCGTTCCCCAATTTATCAGGTGACCAGTCTGGCATGGGCATTGGTTTTATTGCAACGAAACTTAAAAATAACTTTGCAGTTAGTGCGTCAGGTTGTTTTCGGCACTTTTTCCAATCTACCCGGGCAACAGGAAACGGGGAACTGTCCTTTCAGCCGGCCAATTCGTTCGATATTAACCTGTCATTTGGATACTTGTGTTATCCCAGGGAATACACAAGCTATAAAGACATAAATGTGAATGCCTACTTTGAATTGGGAACCAGAATATATGGTGCGGCAACGTTGGTCCAGGACAATTACTTAATTAACACCGAACAATTTCCCTATTTGAAGGAGGGTTATTATTTGAGGGCATATCCGGGCATTCAATTCATTGTATCGTCGAAATGGCGCTTCGATTTGAATGCTGAGATTCCGTTAGTCGTCACGGACGGAATAGTTAAGTATTCTATTTTCAGCGTTGGAATTCAAAGGTATTTCTACCTGTTCTAATAATTACAAAATGCCGTGGTTGATTGAGATTTGACTGTGACCTCCCTAGATGAAGATGGAATGTACTTGTTTGACCTTCTTCAGTAACAAGAAACTGTCTGCGGATCTTGTGTTCTAGTGATGGCATCTATTTCTGAAAGAGACGGACGTGTTTGTTTGAGGTTGAATATGGACGTATGAAATAACTTCGATTTGCCACGTTTTACCATGGATGCTCCGGTTTTTTGGGTTGAATTTCAATCTATTCCCCAATAAACCGGGGTGGTTGTTTTGGTGTAATATTTCTTAGGGAATAAAAGTGTTAGTGAGTTTGTCAGACATCCATACCCTGGATACATTTGCTTTTGTTGTACGCTAGCCGACCCGTTGTAATCAGAGCCGTTATCAAGATAGAAGGTGGCCTACCCCCAACACTGCTTTGACCTCATCAACGGGGAAGTTGTCTGTAATGCAATAATTGTGGGTTCCGTTGGAAAGTAAAATCATCTTCAATCTATCATAAACCAATTCACTTATGAGACTTTTTACAACAGCTGTAATGCTATGCATGGCTATGGGCATTGCTAAGAGTGTTAAGGCACAATCAGGGACAAGCACAACGTTCGATGCGAACGGGAAAACCTATTTTAAGATTCACACGTCCACGCCATTTATAAACATGCCAGCAACGGTTACCAGTATAGGGGGTATCATTCTTTCCCAGGAGAATGGGGACAAGACCGCTGGCATTATGGGCGCCGTTCCTCCTAATTACCATGTTCCTGGGATATTGTTTGGTACGAAAACTAATTGGACCACCCCGGGGCCAGGCGCCACCCAATGGACTAATCGCATGTTCATTCACCCAAATGGTAACGTCGGCATTAATCAGGATAATCCGTTAACCAAATTGCATGTCACCGGGACAATTCGCGCAGATGGTCCTTACAGCACACCATTGAATGCCCTTGCGTCAAATGCGTCCAGTTATGCCAATAACCATAGTTTGAAGTTAATGAATGGGAATAGCGCGTTTTATGTGTCCGTTTCCAGTGAGCAAAACTCGAGAAATGTCTATTTGCAATCCGGACATGATGATCCTGCGTTTGCCTATGGAACAGGAAGTATACTTTTGAACCCGTTTGGTGGCAGAGTTGGTATTGGAACAGCAAACGTTGCTCCGGATGCAGCGCTTACCGTAAGCGGTAAAATACATACAAGAGAAGTACTGGTAGATGTAATGAATGGCTTTCCACCAGCTATACCCGACTACGTGTTCGAGAAGGATTACAAGCTAATGGAATTGCGGCAGATTGAACAATACGTAAACCAAAATAAGCATTTGCCTGAGGTTCCCAGCGCCAAAGAAATTGAAGCCGATGGATTGCACCTTGGCGAGATGAATCTGATTCTGCTGAAAAAGGTTGAAGAACTCACCTTGCATTTGATCAGGCAAGAAAAAGAAATCATTGAATTGAAGAGTAGGCTGGATAACACCGGTAGGTAATTCGGTCCATATGATACGCCAGGGAAGTGCCATAAGTGATTCTTTTGGCTTTGACTGCCATCAGCCGTTGCGAAGTATCATAGTCGTTGAATGTATTGTAACAAGGTCGTTATTTAACTAATCAATTAATCCCATGAAAATCATCGTTCTGCTAGTGATAGTTAACTCTATTACTTTATCTGTTATTGCGCAAAATTCGTCTCCCTATCCAACGAGTGGAAACTTAGGTTTGGGCACGTCAACTCCACAGAAACAATTGGATGTCAAGACCGCCGTAAATGATTTTGCATCGGTTGGAGCATCCGTAGCTGTAGGGCAATGGAGTGGATTGCATTTTGGATACTCTGAGTACAACAGTACTGCTTACCGAAAGTCAGCACTTGTGTTTGAACGAGTTGACAATGCTGCGAGAGGTAAGATTCACTTTCTAAATAACGCTGCTTCAACCACCGCCTCTGCCGGGTTAAGTGATGCTAAAATGACTATTGACTATACTGGATATGTCGGTATTGGCTCAACTGCTCCTGTGAATGTTGTGCAGATAGGAAATAACCCATCTGGTTTCAGCGGTAATGACTTTGTTTTTTCTAATGGCAATGGAGCGTTGGCGATGCATAACGACGTTGGTAATACCTATTTCTGGGGCAAGAAGGATATTTCAATTAGGCCTAATGGATCAATGGCTATATACGCCACCACCAGCGGAAATGTTGGTATCGGAACGGCAACGGTAGACTCCCGGCTTACCGTTAACGGAAAAATAAAGGCAGAGGAAATCCAAGTGGTTGTAGACGTGCCGGCAGACTATGTATTCGCGCCAGAATATGAGCTTATGGACTTGTCAGAGGTGTCAAAATACGTCGACGAGAATAAGCATTTGCCAAATGTTCCTTCAGCAAAAGAGCTAAAAGAGCGTGGGTGGAATGTTGGAGAGATGAATAATAGGCTGCTAGAGAAGGTGGAGGAGCTGACACTTTATTTAATTGATCTCAAAAACGAAAATGCTAAACAGCAACAAGAAATTGAAAGTCTGAAGAAGGAACTGCGTTCCCGACAATGAGTACGGGGAACGAAGTAACAGAGATAAAATTGCCAGTTGATATGTTAAAGCAGAATGATACTAAAGATGCAGATCACATGAATAAAAAATATACTAATCAAATTTTCAATGGTCAATATAATGCAGGCAAAGCAATCCTACTGTCAGTTATAGTGCTTGTGCTAACGGTGCGAGGATACGCGCAAAATCCAACTGCCAATTTGGATGCATATTATTCCATGTTTGATCCACAACATTCAAAAACCGGATTTCTATTCAATAAAGGTTTTGATTCACCTGGAAGCTTAAGGGAGTATGCATTAGATAGTACCGACGTGTCCTCATTTGTTGTCGGAAGTGCTACTAACTGGAAGCGATTATATAAATCCTTACAGAGGTCAGAGGTATTAAAGGGTAAGGCAACAATATTTCCAGAACTGACGAAAACATTGTCCATGTATGCTAAAGACGAAGTCATCCCTATCGGGATTATCAATGTTGATGGTGAGTACTTAGACCCTGAACTGATACCGCAGTATTATGATGGAAACAGCCGAAAGCTAAAGATATCCGCACCTTATGAGAAGGTCAAAGTTTTTGCCATTTCCAATTTAAAAAGTGTATCGCGGGGCACAACGGTAAATTTCGCAATTGATCCTGCGCTTTATTTCAGTAATGCAAAAGACAGAGTAAGAGGACTCCAGATCGATTTCGGTGACGGCAGTGGTTATAGGCAACTTTCATTTGTGAAGCAGGTTATTCGTGTTACATACGGTAATTCGGGAGAGCATAGCCTACGCATGAAGTTGGTATTTTCTAACGGAGAGTTTTTGTCGTACAGCCAGATAACCGTTAAGGGATCAACACAAGAGAAACCTGATTTAACAGGGAATGTTACTACAGATGCAGGTTTATCGTCACGAGGAGTATCGGGTGGCGGCTATGAAGTGTACTACGGTTGTGACAATGTGTTGGATCGTCCTATTATTATCGTGGAAGGGTTTGATCCTTTATATGATCGGCCAATATCCGACATATTCAATGATTACAACGAAGCGGGATTTATAACGAATATGAGAGCTTTCGGTTACGATGTTGCTATTTTCAAGTTTGCCAACAATCATGGCCTGATTCAGGACAACGCACAAGCTGTGAAGGCTCTGCTTGCGGACATTAATACGTTGAAGACCGGCAATTTTGAGAACATCTTGATTGGCGAAAGTATGGGTGGTCTTGTCGCCAGGGTTGCGCTCGCGCAACTTGAAGCCAGCAACGTCGACCATAAGGTCGGGCTCTACGTATCATATGACTCACCACACAAAGGAGCAAATATTCCTCTAGGTATTCAGGAACTCGCGTCGGATGCCAATAGTATCACTTTTATTGAGGTTCTCTCTGTATTAATTGATGTAAGCGCGTCGCTGTCCACGATAACAGAAATTTTTGACTTGGATGAAGACAAGCTTGCTGATCTTGTAGACGCGAATAATTCACCAGCGAGTAGGCAAATGCTCATTCGACATCGCGATCATATGAGTGGTGCTAATCCGGATTACGTCGCTTTTCAGAACTTTCTAAACACCACTGGCTATCCGTCACGTTCACGTAATGTAGCACTGATAAATGGTAGTAACACCGGACGACAACAAATTACCGAAAATGGCGACGGATTACTGAGTATTGGAGAAAAATACGTTAGTAAGCATGAAGATTGCAATTGCTGTGTGATGAATTGGGATATCGATGCGTGGGTATCTCCTGTTAGTACAACACAAATGGTGTCGCATATTCTAATCAAGCCGTCGACAGCAATCCCTTGCGTCTTCGGACCTGCGACGACCGATCGCAAAGGTACGGGCACTTTTGATCAGAAGCCATGGGACATTGCACCCGGAAGTTCGTCATCTGCTAAAGGGGGAAGCACTGATCAGGATCGGTTCACATTTGTTCCTAGCGTAAGCGCAATTGATCTGAATACTTCTCTTATAGACGGCACAAATGGATTATTTTATTTTAATGAGAATCCACCTAGCTTACTTCGAGGGAAGGCAAACCTAATAGCCGCAAACCAAACTCCCTTCGATGATATTTGGGCTTCCGGTAGCAACTATCATCACGTAAATGTGGCTGTCACAAATTTTGATGATATTGAAACTTACGAAATAATGCCTGAGAACATGTACCTGCAGGATAAAACTGTTGACGGTGGTCGAAATCGCGACTATAAGGCATCTGTTTTATTGCATAGTGGTATGAACGTTCATCCGACGAGCTTTGGAAGTAAGATCGTCAACCAAAATAATTTTGTGATTGCTTCTGGCTCTAAAGTTTCTTTCACCGCAGGGCAGCAGATAAGGCTGCTTCCTGGTTTTCAGGCGTCATCCGGGTCTACTTTCTTGGCCCGCATAATTCCCTCCAACAGTTGTACCGTTACTCCAACAGGACTTCGAATTGCAAATGAGTTGGGAGGCGAAGAAAGTACCTATGAGCCTATGGGCCCGCTTCCGCTCATACAAATTTCCCAGACCGAAAACCGGGCGACGTTCGATGTAGTCAACTACGAAGATGACAACGATGTTCCTTATTCCTGGACAGTAGTGGGTGAAAACTTTCAGTTAGCCTCCGGCACAAAGCGTTTTAATGCAATGAATTTAGAACCGGGTCAATATACCGTTTACGCGTCGGTCAAAAACCGGACTGCATCCAGAGTTTTTCAGGTTGATAAGAAAGAGGGGCAAGAAAGTAAGCCTCGTGCCATGTCCGAAACATCCTCAAGCACTTTGTCGGTATACCCCAATCCATCATCTAATGAATTAGTAGTTAGCTTCAGAAATGACACCGAATCTGACGTCCACATTTATATTGATGACATCAATGGGAGGTTTATAAAGACGTTGTCAAATGGTAGCTCTGCAAAGACTGCCGGTAACTATTCAGAAACTTTTGATATATCGTCAATGCCACGCGGCGTGTACTTACTTGTTGTAGAAAAAGGTTTCCGGAAGGAAGTTCAAAAAATTGTAATACTTAAGTAACGGCCAACTATCTCGAGTGAGAGCCATCCAAAAATTTGTCACGATTAAATAGAATTAATCGTGACAAATTTAAGGAAGTATGAGGTGGGAGTCTTTCTTGTCTTATCGATTGGTTTCTTTAAGACGTTCCTCAATAGACTTAATCTTTTGCTCTTGTTGCAGGATGTAAAGTGTTAACTCTTCAACCTTCTTCAATAAAGTCATATTCATTTGCTCTACGTCCATTCCTGTTTTGACCATTTCAGTTGCTGAAGGCACTTCAGGTAAATGCTTGTTTTGTTTCAAATACGTTGCCAGCTCGCTCAGGTTCATAAGCTTGTAGTCTGGTTCAAATACGTAGTCGGGTACGTTGGGCATGACATCAATTAACACTTCTTTCGCATGGATTTTTCCCTTCACTGTTAAAAGTGCATCTGGTTGCTCTGTACCTATGCCGACATTTCCCTGGAAAATGGAAAGGGCCTTGTAATCTGTGCCATTATATGTTTGGATGAAACTGTAGTTTAGTCCATATGTTGTAGTGTATACGGTTCTAAGAGTCAGATAGTAGGCGGAATTGACCGTACTCCAGCGCTGGCTGTTAAAAGATCCAACCGCAGGCGTCCCGGTGTAAACGTCGAGAAGTGCATTTGGCTGACTTGTGCCAATCCCAACTGAACCTCCATTATCTTTCAATAATAACATATTGTATCCATCAAAATGGATGAGATCCTTTTGTGCGCTTCCTTGATTGTTTGGAGTGTGGGAAAAGCCCGTAAGCTTAAATTGTCGCGCACCAGCATACGAGTTGGAAAAACCTCGCCCGTATGCCTGCCCGTTTCCATCTTGCGTTAATTCAAGATAACGAATGTCAAGATCAGAAAGCCGTAGTGTTCCGCTTCGTACTTCAAGTTTGGATAGTGGCGAACTGGTACCTACACCGACGTTTCCGGAAAGATAGTATACCGGAGTGGTGCCTTGCCATTGGGCATTTGTCGTACTGACTGAGATGACGCACAGACAAACGGCACAGGCAAAAGTTTTAATAATTGCTTTCATAGTTTGGTCAATTGAGTTTGTGTTGTATCGCTTTTTGATGGAGGTACGTTTTATGTCCTATTTGTTCGAAATGAATTGGTGAAGGTTGCGTTCCTGTCGCTGTCCTAATCAATGATATGCAGATCCCTAGCTGGAAATTTCTCCGGACATGCTTCGGGAACGCCTCTTGTTATTGTGAAATTTGGTTACGCGTTTATTGGATCACATCGCCAATGCGTGCTAGAATTTGAAAGTGCGGTGAATGAGCAGACCTTTCAAGTTAACTGCGGCGCGCTGCGCATAAAGTTGACACGCACAAATTCATGGAGCTGTGATACGTTTAATGTTTCTCTCGTTACGGTACTTCTGACAACATTTCTAACAAAAACGAACGAGGACTCTTCAGCAGTCACTGCATACAGGCGTAATACGCCAATGCAATAAGTGTGCTTCTAAAGTATTTAATTATTATGCAAACAACAAAGCGATTCTGGACCTTAAGTATAAAAAAAAGTTGCTTTTAAACGGATACCCCGGATTATGGGGGTAATGAAAACAACCCGGTCACTCATTCAATTGCGATGAGCTCAACTTTCTTTAACATTCAAAGAATTCTGGATATTGGCCGATATCAGGATGCTCAGAATGGAGAAACCAGTAAACGCATAGAAGCCCTCCTGCAAGCTGGATCTGTTCGTTGTCAGAATGTCAATGTTGAGGGCGATTCCTTCGATCTGGCGGAGCTGTTCAGTAATGATGCCTGAGAAGCCGATGTACGACATGAATATGGCCACGACCATAACATCTGCCATTGACCATTTGCCTGTTTTGAATACTAAAAACATAATCACTTTGTTCGTTCTGATTTTCTCGGAGTAATTATATGCCATTGTTGACAATAGCTTTGCTGTCGGGAACAGGACGCTGAATAACAGTACCAGCGCACCAATAAAGATCAAATCAAATCTTCCCTGCGTGAACATCATGCTCACCACTTCGAGAATACTTTTGCTTTTGTAATACAGTACCTGGTCGGTAAACCGGACCTGTTCTCCCAGAAGAGAAAAACTCATTTCGGCGATCCTTGCATCTATTTCGATCATGGGAAGGCTAAGTCCGGTAAAAAGGAGAATTGCACAGGCAGCAATGGCAACTGAATACGGTACAACGATTATATTTCTGGCAAAACAACTTAGCGCTACAATGAATAAGGCGACGGCCAGCAGCCCTATCGTGAGGATCATGCTTTTGTCCCTGATCTCCGCATTTCTCAGCGTCAATTCCCTGATTGCTGTATCCTTGTCGTCGAAGGCGTATTTCTTCAGAATGGCATTATAAGTAGTGTAGTCAATTTCGGCGAACGTTTTTGAGGTGTAGTCGTTTAGTTTATCGACGACATAGGAAGTGATGGCTTTTCTGTTTCTCGGGTCTTCCATGAATTGGATGATCGACTCAGTAAATTGCGGCACCTGATTCTTCAATTCTCCAAAGGTGCCGGTTATAGAGGCAATGCCACTTCTGACAAGGCCCATGAAGCTTTTCGACGATTCTCTGTTAAACCGTTGTTCGAATGCTGCAATTTGCTTATAGAGGAATGCAGAAATTTGCTTTCGCATTTCATCCTTGTTTGTGTCTTTGAAATCAAACTCTTCAATTTTCTTTGATATGACCGTTGCCAGTATGCGCTTCCATTCGTCGACGCTGAAGAGTCCGTATTTTATTTTGGAGAGTTCGACAGAATCTTCCTTGATTTGTTTTCGCTGATTTTCGACGTGATGTAGCTGGTAGGCAAGAAAGCCGAGGACGGCAAATAAGCAGGTGCAAAGAAGGAGTTGAATTGGCTTCATTCTCATCGTTTTGGCGATGGTAAAGTTGGTTGTTTATTTAGAATGTCCAAGAGACGCTGCGAGCTATTGTATCACGAGCAGCTTGGTGTGAGGTGAAAGCAAACGTTGGCTACCGAAGAGTCTACACGCATCCGTAAAATTTGGATTTGGAGAGAGCCCCAGGTGCGGCGAGGTGCATTGTTGTAGTCCAGGGAGTTTTAGGATGATTCATCCTCAGCATTTTCACGGTCTCACGGGGTGAGCCAATTGCTGTTCCAGATCTGATAAAACTAAAGTATTCTGATGGCTTAAGTAATCCGGAAGCCAGTTACTCTTTATTACTATCTGTTACCGACCGATTGATCGCATAGCTGAAATCGCCGTTGCCGACATAGATCCTTTGGTTGTCATCGACAAAGTAGACAACGTTTTTGTCGGCAACCAGTAGCATCAGCGGCCCGGTCGCTTCATCCGGTTCGAGTTTGTAATACACTGCATCGTTACGTTGGATGATTTCCCACTTGCCTTTCGTATCGTTGCCACGATCATTCACGCGGCGCATGGTGTAACCCGCGGGTGATCCATTTGGACTGCGCTTCAGGACGATCTTCCATTTGAACTTCGGGGTGTTTGCCACGTTAGGCCAACTGTGATCTTTCTGCAGTGCGGCGCTCGGTGTTCTGCCTACATAAGCAACGGTGGGAGACTTCTCATCTAAAATCGTTGCTGCATCGACAAGACCGCTGACTTTAGTATCGTCGTTTGGAACCGGATCCTTGCGTGAGAGCGTATAGCTCCATGCCGCATTGCCTCTCATCAGAGAATTGGACAAGTCGAGTATGTGAAAGGTATTGTCGTTCAGTTTTACGAGAGCGACGACGGGTCTGCCACCGCCCGTAAGCTTGTATACAGTTTTGGAATTACGTCCGAAGGGTTGTGACACAACGCTATAGGTACCGGTAAAGGTTGCTGTTTTTCCGCCGCCAACGAATCCAGGTGTTCCGTTTTGACTGACACCATAGCGCAAGGATATGTTAAATGAATTTTTGGAAGTAAGCTCGATGTTCCAGCGAATGAAATCGATATGCTCAACAGTATCGAGCGCTAACATCTTTCTGAGTTCGGCATCTGCTGGTGTGCTCGCAACAAGGGTAATGGTGTCGCTGCTCAGGTGTGTATGACCGCTCAGCATGTAGGCGATCAGTGCGGTAAAGAAGACGAGCGTTTTCATGGCGCTTCAGGGTTAATGTGGTACTACATGCCTATCTTAATAACGTATACCGGGCCGCGAAAGACACCATTCTGGATGAAGTGTTGAGCTTTCTTGACGAAAAGTCCAGGTGATGGCAAAAGATAAGCAAACAAAATAACTTCGATTGGGCAGGTGGTCACATCATAGTGAAATGGGTGGAGCCAATGCAGTGAAGCGATTTCCTTACATTTTTGTACATTCATCAAACAGCACCAGCCTATGTCGAAGATCATCGCCCGCGCCACCGTTCTTGATAAGTTACTTGACGTTGCCGTTGTTATTCTGGGTATCACCATCGCATTCCAGGTGGATCGATGGAAAGAGAGCAGCGACCGGGCTTCACGCGAAGAGTCCTATCTGCGGGGAATGATGATCGATCTCGACAGGGACATCCAGGAATATCAGGACAATATGAAGGACCTCAACCGTCATCGTCAGATGATCAATCGTTCACTCATGCGCTTAAGTAAGGATGAGGATATTTCCGATTCGCTAGGGTATATCGTGCTGTCGATGCTTCGCCCTAAAACTTTTGAGGGACACAATAACACCTACGTGACCATAACGACGACTGATGGCATCGGCATCCTGAGGACGGATAGCATCCGGGACCTTGCCGTTGAGCATTATCGTCTTTATTCGTCTTTGTTAAAATTTGAGTCACGCTATGCTGAACAGCTGACCTACTTCAAGACGTTCTTTACTCCTCACCTGAATTTTAACCGGGCAGGCAGGCTGGTGAGCAAGGGCATTGCAAAGGATATTCAAACGGAGAATCTGCTTGCTCTGGTAAGCGTTCAGCAGCAAGAGGGTTTTTACCGTTATGAGGGATCGCTGGCAGTGGCTATGCGGTTGAAGAGGAAGATTGAGGAGGAATTGAGATAAGCGCGTTCTGCTGACGACATTCGGGTTTAATTCAAAACAGTAGCCAGCTAGGCGACAGGTCTGTCAAGCAACATCACATTTAGCAAAATTTTGGTTCAATGAGGACGAATCGAAAAGTAGGCAACGGGTTAATTATTCTTGGAAGTGTAATGCTTCTTTTTGGTGGGTCCCTTTATGGCTACCATGGCCCAAGACTCAATCCAGTAATAAGTGACCTTGGAGAAGTATCGTTTATGTTGTGGTTGCCTACGCTGATAGTTGGGATAATATTAGTGTCAAGAAAGCAAAGGCAACGCAGAGGTTAATTTTCTCTTTGTCATAACATCGGTTGAGATGGTATCCCTTAAGTATTCTGTACGCCCAGCTGATTCTGGTACGGATTTCTCCATTCTGTCTCGAGCCGGCCGTATTCGTAAGTACCTGTGGATGTAATTATGATTCTTCTCCTAATATAACTGCGTTTGCGTTCGAAAATTTGCCGCTCATGTTGATAGGTTGGATCTGAATTCCTAAGTACCCAACGTATTGAAAGGCTTCATCAAGCGAATAGGCGTACCGTTGATGCTCGTCAGCGTGCCGTTCCATACCTCCTCATACAATCGACGCAAATCAGTTTTGTCAGCCTTTGTTAAGGTGCTGTTTGGACCGTAAGTCATTATTGTGAATTTTCGTTGCGTCCCAAAGAAGGCAGCCTGGTCGTCTTCAATGTTGGCGAAGAAATGCCGAAGACCGAACACATGTCCGAGTTCGTGAATAAGGGTGTCGACCTGCTCTTCGCGGCTCAATCCAAACCAATCCGGGTAAATGATAAACTTATGACGACCACTGTCAGGAAAAAACGAACTCGCCAACAGAGATCCTGCATTTCTGGTCTCGTTGACCGTTCGTACGACAATCTCAAAATCCCAAACGTCGTCCTCCTCTTTAAAATTGATTGGAGTCGGACGTCCCCAGGCTAAAATCGCCTCACTGAGTAATTCACGAATTTCTCCTTTAGCCTTGTTGGGATTGCTCAATTGCATCAGCGAGCGATCCTGAAAGCGCCAATGGAGTGTCATGCCTTTAGCCCATAGTGGTATAAACCCTTCTGAATGGTTTAGCACCAATTCTACCGGCGACGCGTCACGATGTGTTCGATGCCCTCTCGGTTCGGTGTCGCAGACAACGCATTTGCCATAAACGTGAGTACGTTTTTCTTCGAGAGGATCTGCCTCGCCGGGTGGGCGGAGTTCGAATGCATGCGAATTGTTTTCGGGTGAGGCTGATTTTTGTTTCGGGATTGAGGGGGCCTTTATCATATTAATAGCGTTTAATGGGGGATTGAGATCGAAGCTATGCGTTTGTTCGGAAACGCATATGAATTTATTGCTACAAACAACTTCCCGTAATACCCATTAGCAGGTATTTTCTCTTGTCGAGTGAGAATTGTTGATCACTAATGTCAGAACTTGTATTTGCTCTCGATCGCGTATCGAAGCAATTCACCCGCGCCTTTCAGATTGAGAATGCGGATCATGTTTTTCCTGTGAGTTTCTACCGTAGTCTTTCCGATGAACAACTGATCAGCAATTTCCTGATTGGTTTTACCTAGTGCCACCAACTTTAATATTTCAATTTGCCTCCTTGAAAGTAGCCCTTTGCCTTTCGATGTTGTGGTGGTCGGGATGACAATATTGGAATCGTAATACTGTTCGCCCCGGCTTACTGCGCGCACGGCGGCAATGAGCTCAGTGAGGTTGGAGTTCTTCAGGATGTAACCTTTGGCGCCGGCATTCAACATCTGTTGCACCGCGTCGTCCTGATCGAACATAGTGAACGCGATGATCTTTATTGATGGATCGATCTTCAGAAGGAGAGGTGTTGCTGTAATTCCGTCCATGACTGGCATGCGAATATCCGTAACGACAACGTTGGGTTGCTTAAGCCTAACCAGGTCGCACAGCTCATGTCCGTTGTTGGCGTATCCAACAAATTGAATATCCTTCTCATGCTCGAGGAATAACTTTATTCCATCGATGAGTGCATTGTGGTCTTCGGCGATGACCAGGCGAATCATGTTAATGGGATGTCCAGTATAACAGTTGTTCCACTTTGGAGTATTGAGTCGATGGTGACCGTTCCTCCCAGATTTTCAATTCGCTTTTGAATGGAATAAAGTCCCATTGTTCCGTTGGACTTCTGCGCTGAAGCGTCGAACCCGAGACCATTATCTTCTACCATAAGATTCAACTTGTCTTCGTATTGTGTCAAATGGATGGTCACCTCGGTTGCGTGCGCATGCTTAATGACATTGGTAACTAATTCCTGAATGATTCTGAATATCGTGATTTCGAATGAGTTTTCCAATCGTCCCTCCATGCCATGTTCCTCAACGTCTATACTCAATTTGTTTAAGATCGAAACTTTGGATGCAAAATATTTGACCGCTGGAAGAAGGCCTTCCTGTGCGTTAACACCGGCGTTCTTTGCATGAGCCATGCTGCGAACTTGCTGATAAGCTTCCTGAATGAGTTGATTTGTTTTTTCATACAACATGTTTTCATCAGCACCCAGCGAACCAATGCGCATCTTCAACGTTGCGAATTGCAAATTAATTGCAGCGAGCAGGCCTCCCAGGTTATCGTGCAAGTCGTTGGCAATGCGCTGTCGTTCTCTTTCCTGCCCTTCGATCATTGAGTTTATGCCGAAAAGCTCATGATCTTTAAGCAACTTTTCGAGCTTCATCGCCTGGATCTTCTTTTCAGATGCATGCATCTTGTTCTTTGCGGCCTGGTTGGCATATGCGAAATATGCTCCAATTAAAAGCAAAGCAACGCTTGTTAGTGCAAGCGTCAACCAGGCCTGGCTGGCACGCAGTCTTAGAATAGCGTTTTCCTTTTCGCGGGTTTCCAACTCGACAGTCAATCGATTAATCTCCATTGAGTTTCTGCGAAAGTCCAAAAGAAAGTCCTCATCATATGCCTTGCTTAGTGAAATGAATGCGCTATCATTCATATTCTGTGTCCGGTAGTAAACTGCAGCATAACGGTTGAGATGATAATTAGACCGCATCGTGTCTACGCGGTTTGCTTCCATGCGTGCCTTTTGTAAGTAGATGCGTGCCGTCGGGAAATTTCCCCGAAGAGTTTCCATCTTCATAATTTTGAGGCTGGCAAAGAATCGCTGGTATTTTAGAAATGGATAGTCGAATACAGGGTCAAGTGTTTTTTTATAGTAACCGGCAGCACGTTCGGGGTTGTTTTCAATTTCGAACCTCAACCCCTGTTCATAATATATTGGTGCTAATAGCGGATCTCCAGGTGAAAGACGACGTTCAAATTTGTCTAACATTCTTGCCTTCGCGAAATAGTCTTCATTGAGACTATCCAGTGACTTGGTGTAGAAGATCATATAATATAGAGTCACCCAGATACGGTCGGTTGAATCCGCCTGAAGTGACTCATAATGTTTGAGGTAAGGCAAATGGGCTTCGCTGTATTGTGCGATTTCAACATTATAATATTTCATCAGTGCGGCGAGGCATGCCTTGATGAGCCATGGGTAATTTAATTGCCTGGCCTGTTGATAGGCATCATAAAAGCTTTTGAAAGAAGCGCCTTTTACTTTATCAAAAAAGAGGCTTGTGTAGCCGTTGTTGAGTGCCCTAAAAACGTCGACCATTTTGTCGTTGCTATCAAGGGTCGAAATGTCAGGGAGTAATTTTTCGGTTCGACCTTCATAAAAAAGCAGTGTGGCAAGTCGGTGCATTTCATAACGGGCGGCGCTATCCGCTTCTAACGACGCATGGTGATTTGCTGCTTTGAAGTCGAGGTTATTAAGAGAGGAAAAGAATAGTCTTCGGTTGTCTTCATCGAACGCGAAGACTATTCTATATGAAAAACAAATTATTAATGTGGTCCATTTAAGCATCAATAGAAGAGATTGATGTTGCTTTGATGGCATCGAAGCGATGGCATGTCCGTCTCGCCACCGCTGACCTCTGTAGCCGGCTTATTGGGATTGAATTGACCTGGCCTAGGATCTTGTTCCGCTAAGTCCACGCCGTTGCGATAATAGAATTCAGAATCGAATATTTGACCATGCGGGGTTTTCTTACCCTCTCCTCTTGCAGCAGGTGCAACACTCTCTGGCAGCGGACAGAGCATCCGCTTCAATGCAATAGGCAGCCGTTGGCCCTTGGCGATTTTGATTGGACTGTCCAGCTCGAGGCGTTTGGTTGTCGTCAAACTAGTACCCTGGACAAAGAAATAGAGACTGTTCTCTTCGAATGTCTGGGGTGAAATCTTTTTTGGGGCTTTGCCAAACGTCAGACGGTCGTCAGTAAATCCGACGTTGATCAATCCTTTGTAATTCACCAACTCCAGTGTTATTTTTTCGATGACGAAGGCACTATCCGTTTTCTTTCCTTCAAAGATTCCATAGACGCCAAACATCGTGTCATAAACCTGTGAGCCATAAAGGAAGTGACGGACTTTCTGACCTGGCTTTCCATCGTAGTCTAAGTCAACGGAGACGATGTAGTTGTCATCTTCGTTGGATTCGACTCCATTACCATTCAAGGCGGCGGGTTTGGGTTTTGCTGCAGTTTTTTCCATGTGATTGAGGGTTTGTTAAAGTCAAATTTACCCGTCGACGGTATCACGGAACATCCCTACTTGTGGGTATTTATCTAATATAACAAGAAGAAAATTCAAAAGTAAGAGGGCCCAACATGCCTAATGTCTAAACAGCGGGTAAGCACTTTCTATAAGTACTTTTTTCACAACGATTAGAATTTACCCATGGATGGGGATTTCCTTGTCGAGTTTGTGGTGATAAGTTTGATCAGTGGTTCGCGATGCTGGATAGTTCGGTAAGCCGATTACCGATGTTTACCCCCTGTAGAAATGAAAACCAAAGCACATCAAAGTTTCGCTTTCGAAAAGACGGATCGCATTTATAGCGTAATACTTTGCTTTTTGGTTGTGTTCTTCATGGGGCAGTCACCTGCGTTAAGGCAAGTAACTCCTGCGGTACAGGCGCGAACCGACGCTCGAACCTTGAGTGAGATAGCGTCGAACAACAAATGTAACGAGCAGGACTTTCTCAAAACTGTGAACATTCGAAATCAAATTGCGAGTCGCAGTCAAAACTATATAAACAGGTTTGACTTCTTACAGAATGCACTTTTCGCGGCCGACTTAAAATTGTTGGCATGCTCGCAGGATATTATTAAAGCAACCGGTAATGGAAACTCAAATGTTAAAAGTATCCAGGCCAATCTGGATAAGATGACGCAATCTTATAAAGAATGCACCATTGTCTCGCAAGAGGAGAATGGTACCATCAGGACTTTGTACATCACTTCTATTGCTGGTGGAATTTGTTTTGTTGTGATGATCATCCTTATAAAGGTTGTATCGATAAAGAATCTATTGATTAAAGAAGGGCAGAAAATCTTTGACGACACTGTTGATGCACTCCGCGAGAAGCTAATAGATGTTGGCTTCGCTAAATGGGAAGAAGAGAAATGGAAAGAGAAATGTCTCCAGATCCAAGCATTATACGCGAGGTATCAACATAAAGAAATTCGTGCGGCCGAATTCAAGCAACGTTTGGGCGAACTACTGAAGAAGTAGTCTGCGGAAGGCAACTTCCCTATTGTAGCATCCCCTATTTCATAGAACATTCATTTAGACTTTAAGAATATGTCAGCATTCAATCAATTTCAGTTGTTTTCAGACTTAGTATCAACCAATGGTTGTGTAGCTTGTGTGTCGCGGATCCAAAATAGTATGGAAGTATTTTGGATAAACAAGAATGGTTCAGTTCATGGAGCTTATTGGTATGAAGGTGGTAACTGGGCTAATTATGAATTAGCTCCGGCAGGCAGTGCATCAACCAATGGCAGCATTTCCGTTGTATCCAGAATACCAAACAGCATGGAAGTATTTTGGATAGGGCAAAACGGCTCCGTGCAAGATGCTTTTTGGTATGAAGGAGGCAACTGGCAAAGGTTTGAATTAGCTCCGGCAGGCAGTGCATCAACCAATGGCAGCATTTCCGTTGTATCCAGAGTACCCAACAGCATGGAAGTATTCTGGATAGGGCAAAACGGCTCTGTGCAAGATGCTTTCTGGTATGAAGGAAGCAACTGGCAAAGATTTGAATTGGCACCTGCCGGAAGTGCATCAACCAACGGCAGCATTTCCGTTGTATCCAGAGTACCCAACAGTATGGAAGTATTTTGGATAGGTCCAAACGGGTCTGTGCAAGATGCTTTTTGGTATGAAGGCAGCAACTGGCAAAGATTTGAACTGGCACCTGGTGGCAGTGCATCTACCAGCGGTAGCATTTCCGTTGTATCCAGAATACCAAACAGCATGGAAGTATTTTGGATAGGTCATAACGGATCTGTGCAGGATGCTTTTTGGTATGAAGGGGGCAACTGGCAAAGATTTGAATTGGCACCTGGTGGCAGTGCATCAACGAACGGCAGCATTTCCGTTGTATCCAGAATACCCAGCAGCATGGAAGTGTTTTGGATAGGACCTAACGGCTCTGTGCAAGATGCTTTCTGGTATGAAGGCGGTAACTGGCAAAGATATGAACTGGCACCTCCCGGAAGTGCATCTGTCGATGGTGCCATATCATCTGTTTCAAGAATTGCCAACAGCATGGAACTTTGGTTTATTGGACGAAACAGCAGTATTCAAGATGCCTATTGGTATGAGAATTCAAAAGTAGTATTACGTCAAAATATTGTAACCGGTGGTATTGATGCATTTGGTGGGTGGGTTGAAGTGTCCATTAACCGAGACGGTAATGTTCGTTTTAAAGGACACGTACATGATAGTGGCTTTGAGGATTATGATTTTAATATCAGAACAATAGTACACGGCGATAGTCCTATAGTTTTAGTAATGCAGAAGTCAGGAAGTGTAGAAGGAACAGAATCTGAACTAAATCCATTTGGAGATTCTGCCAGGCGTGATTTTGACTGGGATGAGACCTCGTTCAACCCAAACGTCGCCGCTACCTTTGACGCTTTGATTAAGAACATTAAGATGGATGTTTACCATGCTAACGAGGGCAGTATCTCCGGAACACTTGAAGACATTGCAAACTTTGCGATACGATGGATTGGAGGAGCAGTTTTGGTTAACCCAATAACCGGCTTAATAATTTTTGTAGGTGTTGAACTTGGATCAGTTGCTACGGGGGCGGGATTTGTAGGAGGTGCCAGAGTAATTGGAAGTATTTTATGGTTTGCAGGTCCGTGGGGTACGTTGTATGCGATAGCGGCAGAAGGAATAGTCGCCTTGGGAGAACATGAAAGGGAGTTGACCGATTATGAATACAACTTTGCTAATTCAAATGTGTTTAAGGGAACACTACCTTCCAAGAGCAAGATAGTGCTGACAGACACCATCGGGGGAAATAACAGGCCATTTACTATGCCAAGGTTTGACGGGAAAATTACAGTCAATATGGGTGAGGACGGCTTTCGAGACCCAATCAATTACCATGTTGGTTGGGTTACTCAAAGCGGAGATATAATAGAAAAGGGACAAGTATTCATTCATGAGCTTACTCATGCCTGGCAAATTGAAAATACTAATTGGGATGTTTCTCTGATGGCGAGCGCATTAGCGAGCAAAATCTGTGAGGCAGGTGGCGGAGACCCATACAATTTTGGCGCAGATACTCATAAGCCGTTTGGCGATTTTAACTTAGAGCAGCAATCCAATATTGTAGATACATGGTTTGCAAAATGCGGGAACGATGCTGCAGGAAATATTATTGATGACATAGCGAGTCCGTTGTACCATTATATAGAAGGTAATATTCGTGTTGGGCAAACGTGAAAGCCCTCATTGAAGAGATAAAATGTTGGCTGATCTTTTCACATTCATGTTCGGGGACGGTCTTTTCAGGCCTAGTCCCCGGCATGAAGTGTGAGACGAGCTGATCATTTTGCTCGATATCGATCGACAATCGGTGCTACAGACAGAGGATCCCTCCGGGATCAAATACATTTCTTTCTACAGCGATGATCCCTCCAGGATCTGAATGCAATTTGCTGCTAATAATGTCGTCGGCCTGTTCGTAATCCACCAGTATTTTCGCGATATTCAAGTAGCACTCCAAGGAGCTTTTACTTTTATGGTACTAAAGGAATTTAACTGGTCGAGGCCTGCGCCGAGAATTGGATTGCACGTTCTGTTCTGGGCGGTGATCGTTTTCTATTTTGCCTGGGGATTTGGTTTTACAACAAGGGGTCCAAAGGTGGCCTTTATTAATGCGTTGCTTTTTTTACCAGGTCATATGATCATGGCCTATACCTTACTCTATTTTCTTGTTCCAAAATATCTGTTGCAAAACAAACTCTGGCATTTCTTCTTCGGCTTCGTAGGACTCGTGCTGGTTTGTGCTACGTATGCTTCGCTAACGCAGATTTCGATCAGTGCGCAAGCCAGATATGCGGGAGTGTCTATTTCGGGAGGGAGAAATGTTCTGCCCTTTATTCATGTTGGGGGAATTGCAGCGTCAGTTAAACTGCTCAAGTATTGGTATCTGCAACGTAAGCGCACCCGGGAAGCGGAACAACAAAGGACTATTGCAGAGTTAAAGTTATTGAAGGCGCAACTTCATCCGCACTTTTTGTTCAATACGCTTAACAATCTGTATTCTCATACCCTGGAGTTTTCGCCAAAGTCGCCGGAGATTGTTCTGAAATTGTCGGCCCTGCTTCGCTTTATGATTTATGAAAGCAATGCTTCTAATATACCTTTATCGAAGGAGATCGAATTATTGAAAGATTACATATCCCTCGAGCAATTGCGATATGGCGACAGGCTCGAAATGTCGATCACCGTTACCGGCGACATCGAACGATACCAGATTGCTCCGCTATTGTTACTGCCTTTCCTGGAAAATGCTTTTAAGCATGGGACTAGTAAGCAAATCGATCAATGCTGGATCAGTTTTAATTTATGTGTGGAGAATGGGCTGATGACTTTCAAACTACTTAACAGCATTGATCCCACTGTTGGGGCGGATAATTTGAAACATGCAGGCATCGGGCTGGGCAATGTGAAGCAGCGACTCGAGTTGCTGTATAAAGACAAGTATCAGTTCGAGACGGTGAGGATGGAAGAAGTATTTGTGGTAAATCTTGTTTTACCGCTCGACGAACTGAAAGTACAGGAGGAGCCAAAGCCTGAATTAAGTAACGCCATCAACTATGCGATTAAGTAGCCACGAGCTATTCGCCTAAGTAAAGCATGAGCGGTGCGATTGAGTAAAGTACGAACGGCGCGATTGAGTAACGCAACGGATATGCGATTAACTTAAGCTGGGCTATACGATTATGATAAAATAACCCACTATGCGGTGCAAATGTATAATTGTTGACGATGAGCCGCCGGCCGTTAAGATTCTTGAAAATTATATTCGTGCTGTATCGCAACTCGAGGTCGTCAGGACATGCAAGAATGCTTTCGAGGCCATGGACGTTTTGAGCAGTCAAAAAGTGGATTTAATGTTCCTGGATATCCACATGCCAAAACTGATCGGAACTGACTTTGTAAGGACACTTTCACACAGACCCAAATCCATATTTACCACAGCCTATAAAGATTTTGCCATTGAAGCATTTGATCTGGATGCTATTGATTATTTGTTGAAGCCTATTTCATTTGAACGCTTTTTAAAAGCAGTAAATAAATTCAGTCATATTACAAGTGCCAACCTGGAAGTCGCTCAGGAAAATTCCACCTCCGGATTTGTTTATTTTCGATCTGATCGAAAAATGGTGAAGGTTTTCCTTGATGAGATACAATACGCCGAGAGCTTTAAGGATTATGTGGTAATCCATCGCGATCATGAACCGGAGCTTCGTATCAAGCAGACCCTTAATCATGTGGAAAACATGTTGCCGCGAAATTTGTTCTTTCGCATTCATCGTTCCTTCATCGTATCAGCCAAAAAAATAACGGCTTTCACGAAGAAGGATGTTGAAATCGGTAAGATCGAATTGCCTATTGGAAAAAGTTATACGGCGGAATTCAGGAAACTGGTGCCGGATGATCTCCACCTGCCCGGCGGCGTTGAGGAAAGATAATATTTTGGATTGATGTCGGACCCATCAGGCTAATTTTCGCTTGAGGAATGAGGGTGGCTGTCAAAATCAGAAAGACACTTTGATCTCTGCACCGAAAGTGGTTTCGGTCGCGGGAGCGGCGACAAACTCGTAGTTGCCCTGGCCCAGAATATTATTGACATACAACCCAAAGTTCAGCCTGCGGGTAATTTGATAATTCCCATTAAAGCTAAGGTAAAAACCACCCAGCGGTCCATAGTTCCAGGACCTACCTACGCGTTGCCCTTCCACTACCGGTGACAAGAAGTAAGTTTCCTCAGGATTGGTTGACGCAGCTACGCTACGTCCTGAGAAGAAGTCGTATTTCTGAATCCAGCGTGCGAAGAGACTTCCATAGAACTTATTGTGCTTTACATTGAAAGCAGCGCTAATCTTGTTCTCCGGTGTATTGGGTGCTATATCCTGGCTGTTCACTATGCCATCCTTATTCGCATCGTTGTTTGCGTCCGATCGATCGATGATGTATTCAAAGAAGGAGTAGTTTAACGTGAGGCTATAGTGGTCGGTCAAATAATAGTTTAACCCGATATCAAGTCCGTACGTGTTTGCGCGTCCATAATTGATGTAGCTGGAAATGGGCGTTTTCGGTGGAACGAAATCTTCGATTGGCTGATCGCCCCTGTGTGTGATCGCCGGGCCTCCGATAGTTGTAATGCTGACGACCGGACTAATCAGGTTCGATGCCCAGTTATAATAAGCGTCGATATCCACGAAAAGTTTTCGCTTGTAGAAAATGTTTTTATACCCGACTTCAAGCGTTTGAAGCGTTTCAGGTTTG
Source organism: Chryseolinea sp. T2 (assembly GCF_037203685.1). Classification (NCBI taxonomy): domain Bacteria; kingdom Pseudomonadati; phylum Bacteroidota; class Cytophagia; order Cytophagales; family Fulvivirgaceae; genus Chryseolinea; species Chryseolinea sp. T2. The sequence goes on along the minus strand of NZ_JBBCAU010000012.1, from coordinate 79,315 downwards.
ATGGGAGCTACTTTTGAACCGTCGGACCTTGTAAATCCTTCACTGTTACCGAGCGTAGTGCCGGTTGCTACCGGTAACTTAATATAGCTGTTGATCAAAGTCGGATTAGCGGAACCTTCTCCATACGTTAAACGCCAGGTACTTTCGTTTCGGGTATAGGTGATGCCGGCTTTGGGTACGAAATTGAAACCAAACAGGCTATGATCATCACCTCTTGCTGTCGCCAGTAGTTTAAGTCCTGTTTCTGCGATCGTATACATCACCTGCCCGTACACGCCTAACATATTGGATCGAACTGGTTCGCCAATGTACAGCGTGTTAGCTGATGCTGCCACTTCTCTTTGATACTGGCTTCCGGCGGTAACACTCCAGTTGCCCCAGTTATTGTTGTACTGAATTTCGCCATTCAACCGGTATGTGTCGTCTTCGAAAGTGGCAGCATATGGAGCGTTCAGTGAATTGTTGAATGCTTCGTCTGGCGTCTGACTCTTAAGCAACTGATAATAGTTAGTTGTTCGTATCACTGTGTTAGTGGAAGTGCCCAGGTTAATCCAGGTCTTATAGAATTGCACGAACCAGTGGGGAGATTTATACGTAGCCTGAAGGCTTGCGTTGTACCAATCGACCAGGTTGTTCCTGTTTCCAACGCTGATACTATTGTTTCTTGTGAACGTGTAGTTGATACCCAATTCGCTCTTCTCTGTTGGTTTATAATACACGCCTGCAAGTCCTTTGAGGAACAAGAGATCTCTGTCCAGTCCTACTTCGGGGTAGCCCCGTAATACTGTGGGTGGTGTGCCTGTTAGAATGTAAACAGAATCTGTGTAGTCCTCTTCTTCGACGCCGGAGAGATACTCGAACGTAACTTTGTATGCCCACTTGCTGCTCAACTTCCGGGCGTGTCTCAGCCTCACGTTCAATAATTCATTTGATCCCGCGCCAACAACAACATCGGTTCCGGGACGATCAAATGGAGATTTGGAAATGGTATTGAACAGGCCATTCAAACAATTGGGACCATAGAGTGCTGAGGACGGACCCAGTACCAGTTCGACGCGTTCGATATCTTCTTTGACATAGGGACTCATGGGGCCTACCGGAGTGCGGATGCGAACATTTGCTATCCGGTTGTCATCCAACAAAAGCATCTTCTGATTAAATGCGTTATTGAAACCCCTGACATTCATGCTCGCCATGAAGTTGCCTATTCTGGTAAAGTCCACTCCCTTTTGTAAGGCGAACAATTCGTCCGGGCTGCCAGTAAACTTTTCAAACTGACGGCCATCAATCAAGTCAATTGCAGCGGGCGCTTCCGTTATTTTTTCTGGTATTCTTGAACCCGACACAACGAACTCATCCATAATCCGGGGAGCAGAAATCAAATGAATTTCACCCATGTCAGTCAACTCAGGTCCGATGGAAAAGTTGAGGGTTAAAGTTTGATATCCGATTGAGGAAATATGAACGGTATATGATCCATTCTCCAGTTTAACAAAAAAATAGCCGTCGAGGTTGGTGCTTGTTCCTTTGTTCAACGGTTTTACGAGCACGCTTGCATAGGGAAGGGGAAGCCCCTGTTCATCCAGGACGCGGCCCTTTAAACCGGTTTCGCCATGACATATTTCAAGCGAAATCAAAACAAATAAAAAGCTAAGCGGTTTCATAGGCAGAGGTATCAAATTGAGCTAACGTGTACTTCTACTCTCTCACATCCGGGGCTAGTTAATTTACTAAACTTTGAGTTCAATTGTGTTAAGACGTTTGGTCGAAAACACGCAGCGCTTGCCTGAACCCGTCGGGGCATACAATATTTTCTATCGCTCCTCCGGCGACCTGTTACCTGAATCACAGATGCTGTGTGACGACAACTTCCTGATGCACTATTAATGTAGGTTTGAATATGCCTCACTTTACGTGCGCCTTACAAAGAGCTGGTGAGCGTCGACGAAAGACGATTGAAGGTCGACCAACGGAAAACGTACGCACTCTCATTCATTACAAGGGCCAGGAAAAAAATCCGGCCAGACTTGCCGGCCGGATTAGATGATGACAATCGTTAAGTATGCACAATCGTTATGTCTGCATTAGAATGGGAGCAATCTTTCTCTCAGGCTCTTTTCAAAAACGTATCTCGCAACCTTCTTCCCTTGTTTCTCTCCTTCCACGCATGAGTTTCGAAAATGAGAGCCGATGTAAATCCTTGACAAGGCAGCTTCGTGCATCGCCACTGAGAAGCTCGTATAACTTCTCACCAACCCCGGAGTATCGAATGGATTTGTAAGGGTAAACGGTATGTTGTCTTTTCCGAAGAAACGTTTCAAAATTTCACCGCTTGAACCCAGGGCCGCGGCAGGCGTGGATACATGATCGGGTGTTGGCGGTGGATCAAACTTCGGAGTCCATGTTGCGTCTCCTGCTGTGCTATCATTTCCGTCGGAGTTGCCTGCCCGTATGGCTGTTACCGGTAGCCAGTATTTGTAAAAATATTTAGCCTCAAACGAAGTAAGGTTTGCATCAAACTGCGCTATGTGGATCAGTGCCTGCAACCTTGCTGCCTCCCAGCCATTCAACTTTTTGTCAATGGATAGGGCACGTGCAAGTCTGTTCATGAGTCCGGAAGGATTCTCTTTCCAGAAGGCACCGATCTCAGTTTGCTCCGGTGTTCTGTCCGGACAAACAGTACAACCCAATTTTTTCACTTCGTTGTAGTCGTTTGTATACTGCGACGAATTGATAACGTAAGGTGCGTTTGGTCTGAACTGATCGTCGGATGCAATTGAGAAAGGGGCAAAACCCGACAGTGGAATGTGCGTGGCATTCGCGGGCCAGACGGGAGGTCTGGCAACCGAATACGGCGAGTAGTTTGCCTGATGCATGCCAGGCTCTGTTCCGTGCGACCAGGTGACGAATCCGAACAGCGGATCATTCTTTCGCTTTAGCAACACAGCGGAAGCAGCTTCTTTTCCGAGGGCAATGCCTTTTTCCTTCAACTGTGAATCTTCAATCGCAGAAAGGCAGGTAGCCAGAAGGTTGTCGGCGTTCGTCGTTGACGCAGGGAACAATGCTACCAATACATCATGTGCAGATTGGGAAACGGCCGCATCGGCAATTTGGGATATGTTGCTCTTAGAAATTTCATTTGCCTGCGCGTGCGTGAAGGCCAGCGCGTACGTTTCATATTGGGGAATGATATTGTTTAAGGCATCGTGGATCGCGACGGTGACCATAGCATAAAGTCTTGCCTGGGCAGATTGACCCATTTTATTGTCGACCGCTGTGCCCAGGGCCTCATCCCACTTGAGAACAATGTCAGGTCGATAAGATTTGATGATGGCCTGGTAGTGAAGTTTTTTAAGCGCGAGCTCTCCGGGTGATTCTCCATTTGGTCCCGAGCCGTCGGGTTCGCAGGCACTAGCAGCGAGCATGGCTGCGAGTGCAACGATAATTTTGAAAGGTGTTTTCATAGTGTTTTTTGAGTGAAGGTGGGGTATTAGGAGGCGCTGATTTTTTAGTAAAGGCAATGGGATTTTTCACAACGATGAATGCGTGGTTTTGGCAGACGAACGAAAAGGAGGGAATGGGGAAATTGTGCGAGCCTATGCCAGCAAAAGTGCGGGCACAACCTATGGAACGGAGACGGGATTTGTGGTGGACAGCTGCACGGCGAGCCAAACAATCGGAAGATGGGATTTGCTATCCGGTGTGTGACGGATTAGTTTTATTGACGACCTTGATCCTGAATATTGTACGATGAACCCAACCGTTCAACTATTGCGACTATTGCTGCTCGCGGATTTTCCATCCGGTTCGTCAGTGAACTTCATTGCGGAACAGCTTTACCTTGTTGGAGACGACGCTACGCATATTTTGGTACTTGATCTTCAATACAATCAACGGGACTCTATTCATCTGTTCGACAATTCATCCAAGAGAATACCCAAGCATGAAAAGTCGGACTACGAGGCGTCTACCTTACTCAACAGCGATACCCTTTTGATTCTGGGCTCGAGCTCTACCACTAAAAGAGAACAGGTCGCTATCATTCCCCTGCGAGACCCGGCATCCAGGAGCACGCACAATACGGGAGATTTCATCAACCGGATCAAAGCCTCCGGCATCAGCGAGATCAATATTGAAGGTGTGACTTTGATCGGCGATGATTTTGTTTTGGCAAACAGAGGAAACAATTCAAATCCCCATAATCATCTCATCATTTCTTCTAATGCGTTCTGGAAAAATCAGCGAACGGCTGCGATCAGCGTGCGCCCGATTACTATTCCATCTACGATTAAGAATTTCATTGGCGTTTCCGGGCTTCAGTATGTATCGTCAAATGATGTGTTGCTGCTCACACTCTCGAGCGAGAACACCAGCAATGCGTTTGATGACGGGAGCATCGGAAATAGCTATTTGGGGTGGATTAAGAATGTGTCATCGAAGATGAAGCTAAATACGTTGGCGCTGGACGGTTTGATTGATCTTTCGCGTGCGGGTCAGGAGTTGAGCAATCAGAAAATCGAGGGATTGTGTGTGGAGTCGCGGGATGGAGATGCGTATGTGGTTCATCTCATTTCCGATAATGATCGGGGTCAAACGATGTTGTTTAAAGTGAAGGTGGTTGTGCCGTAGTGGTGCACTGGGAACGCGCGGCGTTGTGGCGATTTAGCTGCGGGAGTGGCCACTGTTACGAAGGTGAGGAAGGTCGAAGCACCTGGAAGGAGTGTGATTGTTGACGCGTTGGAAGGCGGTGTCGCGGATTGAGGCAAGTTCGGAGGGGCTTTTATTGGCTGTGCAGATTGCCTCGAGGCGGTGAGAAACTTCCATTGGCAATTCGATTGCAAAGTTCCTCAAGTATAAGTCTTTCCGGGAGCTGGAATTGAGTCTGAAGGTTGTCACGCCACAGGTGCAGGCGTTGAGTATGATCGGCAGCTACTTTGGCTATGTTTGCGCGGATCTTTCCAAGCCCACACTGCTGCGATTACCCGCACAGATTTATGAAAGCGCCGGCAAGGTGTGGATTGAGCTTCAGGATGTCGGTGTTACATTTAGGGGAGAGCTCACGCTGCAGGGAGGGGTCATGTTTGTTCAGATGACGTCGGAGGACCGGACGATGCTGTTTTCATGTTTACAGGATCGGAAAGCGACATGGCGCAGGGGTATTACAGGGTGTTTATTCAGCCGTGTCGCCTGCGTTTCAACCTATCGGAGGAAGAGTGATATTGGTGAGACAGGATGACGATGGCAAGAAATTGAAGAATGAGGCAATCGGTATGGAGAAGATGAAGGAATCGAAGTTGAATGGGGATAGGATACTGGCGAAGTATTTTTGGAAGTGCGACAATAATGGAGTGGAGGCAGGGGAGGCGGTGAGTTTTGGGTTTGAGGATTTGGAGTAGGTGTTAGCCTACGAGGTGAGAATCCAAATGCTTATATAGGAGCTGGAGCCGTTGTAGCACCCGTCATTGTGACCGTTTCAGTCGGATTTTGCCATTTATAATCATAGGAAGGATTGAGGAAGTTCTTCGGAGTCACTTCTTCTCCTACTATATTCAAGTTCTTGTCAATAACGCCATTTACCCTTTGCATTTTATTGGCTTCATCACGATAGGAGTACATAATTGCGAGTGAATCATTATCAGAATACACTTCATCGAAAGCCCCAAGCTCTATCTGCACGTCGCGAGCAATTTTTTCGGCGTTTGTTAGAGCCTTCTTTTCTTTTTCCTCCGCTTTCTGGAACGATAAAAGGGTAAAGCAGCGGAAGAACCTATAATGATTACTCGTTTCATTAGAGTAGGGTTAACATTAACTAAGCCACGAATTCAGATGTGAGGTCCTAGCTCCATGAGCGGAGGTATTTTATTGATTCGGTGGCGGATTGAGGGGAGTAGGATTCTATCTCCGCGCATTGAAGACCAGGTAAAGTGAGATGGTTTGTGATCTGCAATCTCTTAAGCGGCTAAGTGTATTGTGAATTCGCAACCCTTTCCATACCCTGTTGAGCGTAGTCAATAAGCATGGTTAGAATATTTTCCAAGGACTAGACATAAGAATTTACAACCACACGGTATTGTACGAGATCCCCGTTAATCCCAAATGATGCTGCTAAGAACGAATGTCACGCAGGGTATAACGAAGAGAGCTACTATAATCTCCTAATCTTTTACTTTTAGTATATTCAAATTAACAATCTCAAAAAAGAATGCATCCGTTAACTTTAAATGATATTCAAAGTGAATTGAGTTACGCGTATCTTCACGCTGTCGCGTCACATGCCAGGGCCGGTTGTCAGATGGCTCCGCGTACTCTAGACGCGAACGGAATCGATGCGACGGTGACAAGTTGGGGACCGTTCTCAAGTGGAGGCATTTTAAAAGAGGTGGATGTAAAAATCCAACTGAAGGCCACTTCTGTGGAACCAGCACAAACTCTGACCCATTTTTCATTCTTCGTTAGCGGGAAAAAGCAGTATGATGACCTTCGACAGAATTCAATTGCAGTGCATCGCCTGCTAGTTGTTTTATTTTTGCCTCCTAGTCATCCAGATTGGCTCAATATTAGCGAAAATGAATTATTATTGAAAAAATGCGCGTATTGGGTTAGCCTAAGGGGAGCTCCTGCAAGTACGAACGAAAGTGGACAGACAGTGTATGTCCCGAAAGTGCAGGTGTTTAATTCTGTGAATGTGATGGATTTATTCAGTAAGATTAGTGCAGGTGAAACTTTAGACTATGTGGCTCCATGAACAATAGCTTGACTCACAATGAACTAAAAAAAATTGGGCCAACGGACCTACGTGATTTTGCAAAACATTTAGGATGGATTCAAAACGTTGCTGGGTTGGACAGAGGCCTGTATGTGCTGGAAAATCAGGGTTTGGCACAGCGTCAACTCGTTTTTCCAGTTAATTCCGAAGCACCGGATTATTTCGATGCTGTCGACATCGTTCTGCAAAAACTGTCCGAGATCCAAGGTAAACCTGTTAATTTCTTGTTGTCCGCTTTGGCGGAATTGAACGAGGATGTAATAGGTTTTCGCATAGTTGATTTACGAAATGAAGAAGCTTATATTCCTCTATCATATGCTGTGTCTGCCCTCAACGGAGCAAGGGAAACCTTACTTTCAGGCGCTTGCACAGTTTTAAAGCCACAAGTTCACCATCCAAGGCTCAACCGATCAGAAGCACAGCAGTTAATTGAGAAGACAAAATTCAGGCATACAGAGAAAGGTAGTTTCGTAATAAAAGTGTCTTCTCCAATCCGTGCAGTTGAGATTCCTGGCGTATTATATGACGAACAAATTCCATTTGTTCGTCAAACGACGTTGGCTATACATGAAGGTTTGTCCAAGCTTGTAACAGCAATTCAGCGCGATAATTTGATCACGCTAATTGATGAGCAAAAACGTGACCCAACCCCTGTTCTTTCAAGTAACATTTGCAAAGCTATTACACAGTTTCAGGAGGAGCACGATGACTTTGACCTCTTCGTGAATTTCAAATTGGCGAGCACTTATTCAACTGTCAATAATAATCTTTTAAATACAATAAAAATCCAAAAAGATTACTTTGGTCGAATTGACGAAGTACGTAGAGAGCTAAAGGCGATCGAAGAACAGAATGAAGATGAGACCTTTATGGCGACCGTTGAGGACCTTCTCGGCGACATTGGGAATGACGGTCGCCGAGCGGGCTCCGTTACACTAAACATCTATCGCGATGACGAGGTAATTCGATCTCGCGTAATGCTTGGGCCTGACGACTACGTAAAGGCAGATGAATCTCATATGACCCCCAACTCATACATTAGGGTAAAGGGAAAGTTGCTATCAGGAAACCAGCCTCGAAACCTTGTTGACATTTCTCTTTTTGAACTTCTATTGCCTTAGCTGCCATGCCGCTAGATTCGGCAATTCCGTGTCACCGTCGGGGAGCTAATTAAAAGTGATTTTTGAGGTTTATAGATTAGTTGCCTTTTCCTTACGCAATCGTAAGGTTCTCACTCCGCAACTAATTCGGTGTGATGAGTTCAGGATTCATCTAATGTGGTCTACGAAAGTGCTCATCCAATGAGTTGACACAATGCCGACGCGAGGGTTTGCGGCGTGCTTAAGTAATTTGTTGCCTAGTTGCTAGTGAAATAGATAAAGTTTTGTCTACAATAAAGTGTATCTGGTAGCATTATGCCCCATCTCGTGCTTATTCCTTTTCGACTCAATTCAAGTATTTTTGAACTTGAGGTGGAATCAACAATTTTTACGACACTATACAACTTTAGTATTTCGTCACTTGCATTCCGCTTGTAAATTGTATTGATGAAAGTTTCGAATTCTTTTACGAGGTCATCAATTACGAATAAGCTCAATTGTGATTTTTGGAAATTGGAAAATACGTACTTTGAGTACAGGCAGATAGCCATAAAACCAACTTTTGAGTTCCTATTGAACTCAGGTTTTTCCAACAACACTCTATTAATGAAAGACCTAATAAAGTGAAATGAGAACTTGATATCCAAAATGGATGCAATGAACTCGGAAAAATATTCACTTGGATTCGAGGAGATCGCAATTGCTATTGCCATTTCGTTCGGCAACCTTTCAATCAAAGCCTTCTGTATTGGAATGGAGGGTAGTTTAACAATGTAATCGGCAGTTAGATACTCTTGCAATGACTTGTGGGCAAATTCATATGTCTCATACGTCGATTCAATAAATAGGCCGGTGTGCGATTCAATTTCATTGGCAACACTCCGCTCCTCAGTAACAGACAGGTCAAAATCATGGCATATCTTTTTATAAATGTTTTCAAGATCAATTTTTGTGAAAGTTGTCTGTTGTGTTTTGACTGTGAGATGATAAGCAAGGGCTGATAGAAATTCAAGCTTCCTATCAACCTCGAAAGAAGAGTATTGTGATACTCTTTTTATGTTTCGTTGCTCGTCCCACTCTTCAAGTAGTAGGGTAATTATTTTTTTATATACTGTTTTGGGCTTGTCTGGAATCTTTCCGACGCGCTCGTAAATGGCGCACAAGTGAGCGATGGTTAGTGGACGGATGGTGGTGTCGTGGAATGGAGATTTACGCACGGCCTCCAAGAACCGGTTTGCTCGATCGTCATCCCGCAACCATTTCAATGCGAAAAGACTAATTTGCGAGTCGGTCAATGGGCAAATTTCGTATGGAGATATGTTTTCAAGGCTATACGCATAATCAGCAGTTCTTGATGTGACAATTATCCGTGATTTTTCAATTTGATTGGCGAGTTTTCCGAGTTCTCCTATAATAGTATTTCGGTCTTTTTTGAATACGACTTCATCAAATCCTTCGATTATAATGAGACAGGGAATGCGGTTAAAGGTGTCAACTACTAGCCTTTCCTTAATCTGATGGATAGCATCTGAATTTAGCCTATCGCTGTCAGCAATGTTCAACCCTAATATTGAAAAAAAATCATCGATCAAAATTGCCTTCGTATCCGCGTTTCTTGGATTACTGTTAACATCTCTCAACTTAATTAAAATCGGAAAATGAAACTCAGCTGGGTAAAATGTTTCATCGAGTAAAACCGAACGGCAAAAATGCTTCATCGACGTGGTCTTGCCTGCGCCCGGTTGTCCCAATATCGCAACGTGTTTTGGTGCATGCTGGAAGATGTTTCTTATCGGAATTTGACCGATTTCTTCGTTTTCAGTAATACGATTTCGCCTTGGGAACAGGTAGAAGTCTAAATCAATATAAATTTCTTGAATGTTTTTGGCCGCTCTAAGGTCCTTGAAAGTTATTTCTCCAGCCCAGTTTTTTACTTCGGTTACGTGATTAAACAGCGCAACTTCAATATCGTTTCCAGACGATATTAGTTTTGAGCCAATTTTTTTCACCTGGTTAAGGGCCAATGCAAGTATAGTTTTTGCGCCCTCTTTTATTAGCAATTCCTTTATCATAGTGTAGCGCATGCATCGCATGCCGGTATGTCAACTGCTGATTCGTTGTATTTGCGATTGAGTGCTTTTTGAAATGTTGATGTTTTTTTTGCCATCCTGAAAGCATCGGAGTTGGTTTGTGGTAGCTATTCCGAACTCAAACCCTTTTTGCTACCATGATTAATAGTATTCTTTGATATATCCGTAGGCTCTTTCAAAAAGGTGCTGGTCCTTATGTAGTTTATACTTTAGCAAGGTTTTCCGAAGGGACTGCTGCACTTCACGTTCGCCCGATACAGTGCTTTGCCACCCAGGAAAGCGAACAATTTTAACAATTTCATCTATATCGTTGACAATTCGCTCAACAACTGATGGAGTTTGTTCCGTCTTGGCTTCAAGGAATATTTCTGTAAGGGCAGCTTTTGCAGACTTTTGTTCTGAACGAGTCAAGGCGTCTTTCTCCGCTTGTACAACGTCCTTTGCTAGTTTACATAACTCTTTAACAAAATCAATGCTCGAGAGTAGACCAAGCTCAGCCCGATTGCGCAAATCTTCAAGACGCTCTCCAAGGGCTTTGAATACCGGATCACCAGTGCGTTTCTTGAAACGCTTGACTAGTTCTTTCTCAAGTTTCTTGATCTTCTTGTCATTGGGGTTGTTGAAGATGTCGTCGATCACATCAGCATCAAGAACGAATTCTTCGAGGTTGTCGTGAATGCCTTGCACTTTAATGTTTTCGTGAATGAGTTTTGTTGTTTGTGGGCCAAGTGCGTGCCATAAGAGTTTGCCCACGTTGTCAACTGGAGGACGAACGGACTGATACACACCAGTTAACCATCGGTAATCCTGCAGAAACGTATCTAGAATTCTATCGGGCGATAATGACTCCCACAGCTTTGACAGGAATGTGTAGTCCTTAGCAAAGGCGTCCCGCCTTTCGTCTGTGTTAATTCGGTTCTGGGCGGCTTCTAGCCCTTCAAATCCTTCAATGGTTCTGTCGATACCTTCGAAGTGTTTTAAACAATCAGCCACGGCAAGAGGTAGCTCAATCGAGAGTTCCTTTAAATTCGTTATTACCTTGGTTACACCAGCATCATCAAACTGAAGCGCTTCAGCGGCATCATCGAATATTCCAAAGTAGTCAACGATGCGTCCGAATGTTTTGCTTGGATAAAGGCGGTTGGTACGGCATATTGCTTGTAACAACGTATGATCCTTCAAAGACTTATCGAGGTACATGGTTTGAAGGATGGGGGCATCGAAACCGGTTAATAGTTTCGCGGTAACGATCAGGAACTTTAACGGTGATATTTTGTCGTTGTATTGCTCAACTACTTTTTCTAGCTGGTCTTTATCTAACGCCCACTTTTGCTTAAAGTCAAAGCCATCATTCGCAGTGGTTGAGATTACCACTTTGCTCGCTTCTTCGCCCAATAATTTATCGAGTTCTTCTTTATATTGAATACACGCATAACGATCCGGTGTTACAATCATGGCCTTGAATCCATGTGGCTCCACATTTTCTTGAAAATGACTTTCAATGTCTTTTACGATGGTCTGGACACGTTCGGGAGATTTAAGGAATGCAGCCATCTTTGCAGCTCTTCGGCTTAGCGCATCGGCTTGCTCATCGGAGAGCCCTGCGTCCTCTGATAATTCTTTGAATAACTTGTCGATGGTTTCTTTGTCGACATGTATATCAACAAGGCGTGGTTCAAAGTGTAATGGCAATGTGGCTTTATCGCGAATGGACTGCTGGAAGGTATAGCGAGACATATAGCCACCATCGTCCTCATCAGATCCAAAAGCCCAGAATGTATTTTTGTCTGCCTTATTGATAGGCGTTCCTGTTAAACCGAATAAGAACGCATTCGGTAACGCGGCACGCATTTGCCTTCCAAGATCACCTTCCTGCGTGCGATGAGCTTCGTCTACCATCACTATAATATTTCCGCGTGTGTTCATGTCTGGCTTGGCATCACGGAATTTGTGAATTGTTGTAATGATAATTTTCCGGGTATCCTTTTCCAATAGATCATGAAGTTCACTGATGCTATCCGTGGCTACCACATTAGATACTTCGGCTGCATTGAAAGTACCTGTGATTTGCGTGTCAAGATCAGTCCGGTCTACGAGGATTATTACCGTAGGACTTTTCAACTCCTGTAGCTTGCGTAGTTTTTGCGCAGCATATACCATCAGCAGAGATTTACCTGATCCCTGGAAATGCCAGATCAAGCCCTTTTTTATTCTACCTTCTTTCACGCGATCAACGATCATGTTGGCACCTTCATATTGCTGAAAGCGACAAATGATCTTGATGCGTTGCTTACGCTTGTTACTGGTGAATAGTGTGAAGTTCTGAAGTATATCCAAAACCCTTTTGGGATGAAGGAGATCACTTAGTTCTTTACCAACTTCTCCCAAACCAATGGCTTTGGCGAGGGTATCATCTTCATCCGTTAGGCGCCACGGTGCCCAGTGTTCCAGAGGAGATCGAACGCTCCCGTAAAAAAGCTCCTTACCCTCGGTGGCAAATGAAAAGACATTAGGAACAAAAAGCTGTGGCACTGCATCCTCATATATGTCTCTTATTTCATGAGCACCGTCGAGCCAGGATATGGAAGGACGTATTGGTGTTTTTGCTTCCCCCAGCACAACCGGAATTCCATTGATCAGCAGCGCAATGTCGGGAATCTTTGTTTCGCGGTTGTGAATGCGGAACTGGTTGGTGATGACGTAGGTGTTATTTTCCGGCCGCTCAAAATCAATTAAGTAAATCGGTACATGGTGATTGTTCTCACCGAACGGCATGGTCTTTTCGCCTGTCATCCATTTGTGAAACTCTTCATTCGCGCGCACCAAACCGGTTTGAGCTACAGAAATGAGAATAGCCCTTAGTTTATAAATGACTTCATCTGCGCGTTCTTGCTGTTCCTGAATCGATGGGTTGATTCTGATCAGCGCTTTACGTAATTCCTCCTCTTCGATAACTTCGTTGATGCCACGCTTGATTCTATCGGCTGGCTTGTATTGCCATTGATAAGAATAGGGTACCTTCTCTTCCTCCCAATTCCCGGAATTCAGGTTGACACCGCTCAACTGGTGAACGATGTAGTATTCTACGCTATTGAGTTCATTGAAGCCCATTGCTGTTGCTAGGGGTTATGGATTTTAAAGTTGTTAAATATCAAATTGAAGATAGGTCGGTTTGGTACAAGTATAGATCGGCTTATTATGAGTCTTGCAAAATTGTCGTATAGAAAACTCCAGAAGAAACTCATTTCATGTGTTGGGTCACGTTTGTCTCTGAGTATAGACAACACGTCCTCGAGCGACCATTTAAGATTATCCCCTGCAACGACTGCGTTATGAGCAGTTAAGTTTCTCGTATAAATAGTTTCAATTCGACCGAGCTCTTTAATCAAATCATCAATAAAAGTTTGCCTTTTAATCAGCTGCAAATCTTGTCGATTTAGCCTTATATCATCAATTGTCTGGCGCGCTCTTAAATACTCGGTTGTTCCGACTGCAGCCATGGGCTCGATTTCGCCAACACTATTGAATTTGAAATAATTAATAGGATCATACGCAGCTTCCTCAGGACTAATTAGAAGAGGTTGTTCATTTGTCAGCACCATTGATGAATGAACATGCTCCGAAAATTCATATTTTCTTTTTGTAATCTTAGGTAAATAGACCCTACCGCCAAGAATTGGAAACTTGGTTCCTTTGCTTGGCGGCTCATTACAACCTCCACAGATAGGCAATAGATTTGACCACTCGTACGACAACCAGAAATATCCACTATGTGTACCATCCTCTCTGACGGAGCCCTTAGGTCTATAGTGCTCAATCTGAAATTCAATAATTTTTATTTCACAATAGGCGCATTTATTGTGATACAAAGCATTGAGTGCAGTCTTTGTGTCATTCTTCTTGTAAGCGGTTTTTGAAATTCGCATTTTGTATATGACTGATCGCTTACATATCCGCCTTAAGCGATTATTATGGTCGTCATCGTGTTCAAGTGATGCAGGTCGAAGCGCAAAGTCTTTGCTAACCTTTCTCATAGTTCTTTAAACTTCTTTAAAAACTCCTGACTTTTTTTCTTAACGAGGTCGAAAAAGGCCTGTTCATCATAGTGTTCTGCAGTGATGACGTCCTTTATGAGTTTGTTAGAGCTTGGCCTTAACTCATCCATTCCAAAAACTGGCGAGGTAAGTAGTGCATTGGGAAGAAGATTCTTCAAATCGACTTTAACTTCATCTACAAACACACCGCGCTCAAGTGTTCTATCTACTCTATATATCTTACTATTTGGAGGAACACCTAATAATGGAATTGGGCTATGAGTTGAGACAATGAACTGTACCTTTGAAAAAATGCCATCGAGTAGCTCAGGTAACCTTTTTTGCAGTTTGGGATGTAGATGAATGTCCACTTCATCAATAATTACGATACCCTTCAAATCAGACGGGTCAGACACCTCAGGCTGTTGAGCAAATAAGCGTGACATCATATCACCGATCATTGCCACAAGACTTTTTGTTCCAGAGGCTAACTCTTCAAAAGTTACTTTTGGAAGTTCATTACCAAGTTCATCCTCTTCAATATATTCTGTTTGCTTTCTATCACTAGTCTTCTCTGGTAGCTTAATGTCTAAAAGAGATGGAATAATTTCGGGAAGCGTATCTACAATTTGTCGGATGCGCTCCTTGGCATTTCCGAGTGGGAAAATGTCAGCATCGTTTTCAATACTTCTGAGCTGAGTTTCCAAATCTAAAAGAAGTGCATCATTATTGAAAAGGCTATACGTCATACCTGAGCGTCTTGAATACTCCACTTCCCTTGACTCATAACGTTTTGTATTTATCATTTGCCTGGATGAGCCATATGCTGCTAATCCATCTATGAATAGAAGTTCTGAGCTATAGGGCGAATTTGAGTCCACTTTGCTGGTCATGACTTGCCCCCTGTTATTGACAGAGATTGTGATTTCAAACTCCTGGGCATCGGTTATTTTCTTCGCATTATCAGAATTGAGGCAAAGTCCAATGGCGATGGACTTTAAAATTGATGACTTTCCCTTTCCATTTAGTCCGGTAAAGATCAGCCACTTCACATTATCAGGAATATCCTTAATAACCAGATTTTTTATCGGTGGAAGATTTTTGACGTTAATCGTTCTAAGTGAATTGGGGACTCGCACGGGTGCCACGCCACGGAACTCTATTCGATATCTCTCAACCGTTTTTAACCTAAGCTCAAAATCATCTTGGCTAATAAAGCCTATCCTATTAAAAGTCTGATCCGAATCGTCAAAATAGCGAGACGCAGTGGACTCAATAGCCTTATCAATTTGTGTTTTATCATTCTCCAGAAAATTTTCCAGAGAGCGCAAATAGTCATTTTGAAAACTCCTATAAGCTTTTGATAAGCCCTTTGTGCCCTTCTTTAATTCTTTAACCCATGCAGGAATTTCTTCAAAGAAGAAAAACTTTTTCTTTTGTGAATCTGAGGCGACAAACTCTAGATAGGAGTTGCCGTCAGCTGTGATTGTGAATATAATGTTTGGGGTCTTGTTTTTCCAATCAGATCCTGACCAAAATGAAACAGCCAAGTAATTCTCATTGCCATAAAACCAATATCCAGCTTCAAGTCGATTGAATCTGTTACTTCGCCTTAATGTAAATAGGAGCTCAGGCATGGTCTTTCTTTTTTCAAGGAAGAACGAAAGAACCGTCTCATGAATGATTTGGATATCTTGCTCTGCCATCTTCTAAAAAATCTGATTGATTAAAGAGTTTTGAAGTTCTTTTGAGAAAGCAACGTGATTCTTGTTGGCAGTGAGCAACTCTTCTGTTACTTCAATTTTCTTTACCGCTTCATTTTGTAATCTCCGCGCAGGTAAATTTATTTCGAGATTCAGGAAGTCCTTTTGGGAAATGTTTTTCATGCTATTACTTGTTCCTGAACACAAGTCAGAAATCATTCTCCTGTACTTCCTTGAAGATAGAATGTACGAGAGATATTTGACATTGACCAAGTCTGTTGTGATCACTGTTTGCCAAAGTCTATCCGGAAGATATAAATGATCGAAATCTCTATCCACGTATGCGTTGGCTCCAACAAGTTCGGAAGTGTTCATCCGACTTATAATGATGGAATTACCTTTTACTGGTGTCTTTAATCTTGCCAGCTCGTCCTTTCTGACTTTCTTCGCTTCGGCTGGCTGAAATCTGCCGTACGAAACGGAACTAGTTTTCAAAATGCCAATATCACGGTCGGAGACATCTGCGTCTTCCGAGTTGACACTAACTCCACTTTCCAACTTATGTATCAATTGCGCTAACCGAAATGTTTTAAAGTCATGTAAATTGAAACACAGCTCTGCTATAACAGATTCAAATACGCGATTTATTTTTGACCATTGTATATTAAGAGCTTCTATAGTTTGGTCCGCAGCCCAAAGTAATTCAGCCAGGCGGGCTTGCTGGTCTTTGGGGGGAAGGAGGAGTTCGTAGTTCGCTAAGTCCTTGAATTTTGCCCGAGGTGACAATGATCCTGCCGAATTCTTTACGGCATAATCAAAGAACTTATCATTGTTAATGAGAAAGGGCAACAACTCTGGCATCAAATCTCGTTTAGCCTGAAGCACGGTTATATCCCCAGAGCAAATCCCGTCAAATGTAGACAGTGCGGCTTTCTTCAAATAAGCGCGTCTTCTACCAAATAGTACCTGTCCCTTAGTGAACTTCTTTGTGAACGTTGTGCTTTGCGCCAGTGTATCCCACCTTCTCAAGTGAATACTTTCTGAATCAATGTGTTCAAGACCAACGACTCGTTCAATTCCCTCTTTCACCGGATCACGAACAACTTCCCGCGATTCGTCCACCACGTCACCAAGTTGAACGGGTTTCCACTTCGATTTATCTATTGCTAAATCCGTTATCACTGTATCAGTCATCATTTCATTTCCAGTGTTTCAAATAGAGCCTTCATCGAATCTCTTAGGTGTTCGGAACTTTGCTGCCAATTTTCATAGGTATCCAAAAATGTTGTATTTGAATTGGTCTCTTCTGTCTTTTTCCGAACATATAGGTTGATTGCAAGCTTACCATCATTGTCCAACACCGACTTTGCATCAACAACCTTACTAAACTCATTGATCTCTTTATAAGATTTGTAAGCAGAGAATATCTTATCAATGTGCACCCTATCCAAATAGGCGATACTTTTCTCTTGTCGAACCTCACGTACGGCATTAATGAATAATATCTTCCCTTTCTTCTTTTTCTCCTTATTGTTTTTCGTAATCAACAGACATGCCTCCATCGGAGAGTTGTAAAACATATTAGGGCCCAAACCAATAACACAGTCAACCACATCATTTTCAATCATCGCCCTGCGCATCTCCGCCTCACTGTCACGGAATAGAATACCGTGCGGCCACAGCGAGATTGACCGACCATTTAAAGGATCAAGACTCTTTTGTATATGTTGCTGAAAAGCATAATCCGCACAACCTTGTGGTGGTGTACCCCAGAGGTTTCGTCCCCAGGGATCACTTTCAAATACCTTACGGTCCCATGCTTTGATCGAATAAGGCGGGTTAGCGAGAATAACATTGAACGTTTTCAGCTCATCGTTTTGCAGGAAAGCCGGGTTGGCGAGTGTATCACCGCGCACAATACTGAACTCTTCGATGCCGTGCATGAACATATTCATGCGGGCAATGGCGCTTGTGATCAGGTTTATTTCCTGTCCATATAATTTTAGGGTTCTGTATTCCTTGCCCTCGTCCTTTAGGTGCAATGCACAATTGAGCAACAGGCCACCACTGCCACAGGTAGGGTCATAAACACTTTCACCTGGTTGAGGATTCATGATCATGGTCATCAACTTCACCACCGTGCGGTTGGTGTAAAACTCCGCTGCCGTGTGACCACTGTCATCTGCAAATTGCTTGATGAGATATTCGTAGGCATTTCCCAGTTTATCATCCGGTACATTGGCAATGCTCAGCTTGTGTTTCGAGTAATGCTCAACGAGGTTAATCAATGTTTCATCACTCAGGCGGTCTTTGTTGGTCCAGTTGGCGTCTCCAAAAATTCCGTAGAGCGTATCTGGGTTTGCTTTTTCAATGGCACGCATCGCATTTTGCAATCCCTGCCCAACATTTTTGGTTTTGGTGCGCACATCATTCCAGTGCGCACCTTTCGGTATTTGAAAATGGTGGTTCTCAGCAAAGGCGGCATATTCTAGATCGCCGTCACTGTCCTTTAATGCCTTTTCAAATTCTTCATCGTATACATCGCAGATGCGTTTCAAGAAAAGCAACGGAAAGATGTACTGCTTGTAGTCACCGGCATCAATGGTTCCCCTTAATGCTGTAGCAGCGCCCCAGAGGTATTTTTCCAGTTCTTGTTGTGTCATGCTTTCTTCATGCCTCGAATTGAGTTTATTGTCTGAACTATCTTTGCCCTTCGGTCTTGCTCACGTGTGTCCGGGTAGAGCATATTAAGCAAATCTTCTAAAAGACAGTATGCATCTAGAATCTCGCTTCGTTCAAACGGTCTTCCCTTGTGACTTCCATCATTTCCAATATGCTTAAGTGCCAACATGGTTTCCGTTACCTGGTTGCCAAGGGTAGTTGTTAATGATCTTATTTGATGATCAAGCTTGTCGCCGGTTGCGTTATTTTCTATCACGAGACTCTCAAGCGCCTGTCGGATCTTATTAGCACAAGCATCCAAATCGTACCAAAGGTGGCCAAAGCTCTTTTTAACCAATGAGTATACTTGTGTACTTAATGCGTTTGGTAATCTAAAGAGCTTTAACTCGGGCTGGAAATGAGTGGGATAATAAACAGGAATTCTTTTACCTCTGTAGACTGCTAAGACTTGAGTAGTTAACCTTTCATCAAAATATATTCCATAGCCACTTATGACAACACGTTCATTGCATCCATTGCATTTCAAATAACCCGAGAAATTGAATTTTGCCAGCTCGTCAGAATTGTAGGAAATCTGAGCTGCGTTATTCGTTTCAACGGAGTTGTATGTACTTATCGATTCGTTGTCTTTTTGGAGAATGCCTTTTGAGCAATGTGGACATATCCAATTGGGCATTTTATACTTTGAAGAGAAACTATCTCTAACCCACAGTTCTTTGTCGAAACTCATGATGCTAAAAAATTAGCTAAGATCTTCTTAAATTTGTCTTCCGCTTCCACGCTTTTGTTCCAGGCTTGTTTCAAATCATTCAAGGCCTCTTCAACCGATGGTAACTTATCGTCAATTACTTTTTCTACATATAGCGGAATATTTAAGTTGAAGTCATTTTGTTCTATTATTGCTCTGGAGGCAAGCTTCACTTTTCCGCCAACGTCCTTAAAGTTGCTGTACCACTTGAAAATTCTGTTGACATGCTCAGGCTCAAGAAAATTCTGCGCTCGTCCTATTCTGATTTCATCGGAAGCATCAATGAACAGGATCTGATCTTTCGTTGTCTTCGCTTTCGAAGCCCTGAAAACCAGAACGCATGCCGCCAGCTGAGTACCGTAAAAGATACTTGGCCCCAATCCAATAACTGCTTCCAGCAGGTCTTTTTCAATCAGTGTTTGCCTAATCTTGCCTTCTGCACCTTTCCTGAATAGGGCACCGTGTGGAAGAACAACAGCCATTCGACCTGTCCTAGATCTCATCGATTTGATCATGTGTTGCACCCAGGCCATATCACCATTACCTGCAGGCGGCACACCCGCAATGTTTCTTCCAAAGGGATCGTTAGTCCAGTTTTCTGCGCCCCATTCTTTCAATGAGAAGGGTGGATTAGCGATCACACAATCAAACGTCATCAACTCATCGGCCTGAAAGAAAGCAGGGTTTCGAAGTGTGTCTTGTCGGGCAATCTGGAAATCTTCCACGCCATGCAGGAACATGTTCATGCGAGCGATAGAAGACGAAGTCAGGTTTTTTTCTTGCCCGTAAAGTTTAAGGGTTCGGAAGTCCTTTTTCTTCTCTCGTACATGCTCAATACACTCGATGAGCATTCCTCCCGTTCCACAGGCTGGATCATAAATGCTTTCACCTTCTTTGGGATCGACAATCATTCCTATCAAATGAACGACAGATCTAGGCGTATAGAATTCTCCTGCTTTCTTATTTGTTAAGTCAGCAAAATGCTTGATCAGATATTCGTAGGCTTGGCCCAATATATCGGCATCGACAGCAGAATTTGCTAGGTCATACTGAGAGAAGTGTTCGATTAAGTCAGTGAGAAGGCGGTCAGACAGCTTGTTCTTATTGCTCCACTGCGCATCTCCAAAAATTCCATAAAGAAATTGCTGATTGGCTTTTTCGATCCCGCGAAAGGCTTTTTCAAGAGCGCTTCCAATGTTTGTTGTCTTCTCACGGACGTCTTGCCAATGACAATTATCCGGTATCACAAATCGGTGAAGTTCGGGCAATAGGGCATAATCTGTGTCACCGCCAGAGTCCTCCAATGCCTCTAAGAATTCTTCCTCGTAAACGTCTGAGATTCTCTTGAAGAACAGCAATGGAAAAATATATGCTTTAAAATCAGAGGCATCGACTGGGCCCTTTAGAATCCAGGCGGCTTTGGAAAGGTATTGCTCAAGCTGAGATAGGGCTAGTCTGCTTCCTTCGATTGGTTTTTTCACTAAACAGTTTATTGGGGCGTTCAAAATGAAAAAATGCCCATTCATGACCGCTTTTGGCGGCACAGAATGGGCTCTAAGGTGTAATCTCTGAAAATTTCTGCGATTTTAAAAAGGAAGTGTGACCAATGGCCAAGGCGTCCGGATATTAGAGATCTCTCTGAGTTCAATAACTGCCGTGTGACACATAGAGATAGGGTCATTAATGCGCATATTGTTCCTACGCCAGAAGTCGATTACAACTGCTATATTTAGGTGGAATAAGTTGGGCTTGAACTTTAAATTTTGCTGGAACCCTCGTTCGCTTTAGGCATTCTTTTGCTTGATCCTTGAAAGCAGATGTGCAAAACCCCGCCGCCTCATGAGCGAACGAAGGCTTAGAATAAAATCTGCCTACTATTGTTGATTCTAGTATAATGGCTTCTATTGGCTGGATTGATTTTTCAAAAGACCACCGTAATCGTGTCGGAGCGGTATTGGATCTACTTAAGACTGAGGGTATGGTAGATGAACTCGGCCTTGGCACACTTCGAGATGGTCTAGCAAATAAATTATTCCCCGGAATTAGTACCGTCCAAACCCGGGCCCGTTACTTTTTCATCATTCCCTACATACTATATGATTATCAGCAATTAAAGCCTGCACAACGGAGGGGGAAGAGTGCGTCAAAATTTCTGGAGCAACAAGAGTATGAAGTGATGTGGGAGCTGGCAGCACGGTATAATTACGAAGAGCGCAACGGCGTAATCGGTATTACCAAAAGACGACCACATAAAATTGCTCGTAGACCGTCCGCAATCTATTGGAACGGTTTATCTATGTATCAGTTTATTGACACACGCGGGTTGGCTGCCGAGGCCTACTTGAAACAAGTAACGAACCCATCCATAGAATCATTGCTGGCCGATGCGCCTTCCGGAGATGATAATCCAAGAGATGACCATGACGCAGAATTTGAGAACGAGTTCCGTATTAAGATTCCCATTAAAGAGAACTGGCAGAAAGATCTCTACC
The DNA here is from genome assembly GCF_037203685.1 of Chryseolinea sp. T2. Taxonomy (NCBI): domain Bacteria; kingdom Pseudomonadati; phylum Bacteroidota; class Cytophagia; order Cytophagales; family Fulvivirgaceae; genus Chryseolinea; species Chryseolinea sp. T2. The sequence continues at coordinate 57,700 of NZ_JBBCAU010000012.1, read as the reverse complement.
TGGATTTGGAACGCGACGAAGCTGAGCTTTTTGCTGACAGAATTTCATCAAAAGCAAAAAACTTACTGATAGCCGAATTACTCAATAACAACAAGCTGTGGGAGATTTTCACCGCATCGAGAGATTTTATGGACTTTGTGAATGCCGCGGGAGAACTTCGACTAAGGGACGATCTTTACAACACACTTGTGCTTGCACATGACTTTTCTCAACTGATGTATGGCGTCCATCTCGCATACAACTGTCAATTGCAAAAGAAGATATTCTCCAACACGCATTGGGACAAAGAATGGAAGGCGTGGGTTGACGAACTTTCGACTTCAATGTTGAACTATGAAGGATTCAACCCCCAGGAGGTTTTTCAATACTCTTTTTCTACGCGCGAAACTACTAAGACATTTGTGACCAACTGGTGGAACCTAGTACAGCATAATTGCAATGACTTGAAAGTGAGAGATACCCTCATTCTCCGTCAAGAGGCTCTTGTGAAAGGAAGCAAAGCAAGACTGCAATGGGGTAAGACTGAAGATGTAAAGGCTGACGAATGGATTGGGCTCAGGACTTTTGACTATCGTTTTAATCAGGCGCGGACAATAATTAATGACATTAGAGCGGGATTGAAACGCTAGTAAGATGCTGCATCCCCAAAACAACAGAATCGATTATGGTGAACAACTCGTTCCTCCCCCGGGCTACGAGTTAAATCGAGCTATTGGCACTACCTATTGCTTGGAATTGGAGGCTTTGATGGTGCTCCCGGTGGCATTGTTTTACGCGCAGACGCTGGAGAGCAAACCAATTGAGATTCGCTATGATATGCTTGAAGCCATCACCAAGGCCGCGGAAAAAATTACCGTGTATTACCACAACAGCCAACTGAAAGTACCGGTTAAATACCACTATCTATTGGCCTATTGGGAAAAGGGTATAGAGGCCATCACCATGCCTAATCACGTTAGCTCATTTCATCCAAAGGTTTGGGTTGTACGGTATGAAAGCAAAGATAGACGACCGTTATACCGCATTCTAGTGACCAGCCGCAATCTTACCTTCGCTCGAGATTGGGATGTGGCCTTTTCTGCCGAAGGGATTGTTACTGAAAAAGACCAACCAAAAAATAAACCGCTCATTCACTTCTTAACCTACTTGAGTGAACATGGACAACGTGCGATAGAACCAAAGTTCATTCAAGAACTGTCTACAGTAAAGTTCGACTTTCCAGAAAAGTTTGACGGGTTTCGTTTCCTACCCGTGGGAGTGCCAAACAGTGAAACCGGAAAGTCATACGTTAACCCACTAACATCAAAAAAAAATGCATGGGATGAGCTGCTTGTTATTTCGCCGTTTCTGGATACTAATACGATTCAAAAGCTGAAAGAAGCAAGTGGTAAGACACCATATCTGTTTAGCACTAAACAGGAATTGGATTGTTTGCCTGAAGCGTTGTTATCGGATCTTGACGTCTGGCAATTTTCGAAGTTTGTCGAGGAGGCTGAGCATATGCCAGAGCTTGCCGAAGAAGGTGAAGTAAGTATGAGCCAGAATCTTCACGCCAAACTATTTATTGGCAAAGTAAACGATGAGGTTACATGGTTTCTTGGTTCGGCCAACTGCACCGATCCAGCGCAGGGGCGTAATGTAGAGTTCATGGTTGAACTTTTCACAAATAAGTTGTCAGGCGTCAAGCCACGGGATATTGTAAACTCTCTAACTGATTCGTCGAAGGCAAATGGGTTTGCACTATTTACACCGTACGAACTTTCCGCAAGGATAGATGGCGAGGTGCAAAAGCGTATCGATCTAGAAATCCGAAAAATAAAGTATGACCTCTCTCGACTCAAAATTTCAGGTAAAGCTAATAAGATTGAAAGTGGGCAAGCGTATAACCTTGTAATTGAGATTGATGCCAGAAAGATAACCTGGGCTGATACTTATACGATCAAGATAAAACCCCTGCCTGAGCAACAAAAAGCTGGAGTATTGGTCATGGCGGGCATAGTTAATACAATTGATAGTTTTACAAACTATGTTGAGACATTGTTAAGTCCGTTTGTTCAATTTGAGATCTTCTACAAGGACCTTTCACAAAGCTGCTTTCTGCTCAAAATGGAAATCGAATTACCCGAGAGCAGACTACATCGCATCTTCACATCTATCATCGATAGTCGCGAGAAATTCTTAAAGTACCTGGCGTTTCTATTAACTGGCGAAGAAACCGGTCTTATTGTATCAAATGCTGATCCGCGTGGCGAGATGGGTGTGAATGAGCACGAGAGTTGGGGTTTCGAAGGAATGCCAGTATTTGAAAAGCTTTTAATGGCAGCAAGCCGTCAACCTGAGAAGCTTAGGTCAATTGACAATCTCATCACTCGCTTGAAGTCGGAAACCACCCCGGACGATAAGCCTATTGTAACTCCTGAATTTGAAAGTTTATGGGCCGTTTTTCAAACCTTTATTGAAAAGGAAAAGTAATGAAAGACAAAATCGAACAAACACTTTTGGGCCTAAAAGATTTTCAACTCAAAACAGTAGAGTACGTTTTTTCGCAACTGTATAATGGAGACCGCAACAAGATGCTGATTGCGGATGAGGTTGGACTTGGAAAGACCATTGTAGCAAAAGGAATAATCGCCAAGGCTTTTGATCTGTTCCGTCCTGGCGCTAAAAAGCCGACTTTTAATGTTGTATACGTCTGTTCCAATCAGACATTAGCGAGACAGAATTTGAGCAAGCTCAATTTTACTGGCAATCATAAAGCAATTGACTACTCTGAAGAGGATGACCGGCTGACAGGCCTGGCGTACATCACCTCAGGAGAAGAAAGAAACTTTCCGTTCAGAATAAAGGCCTTTACGCCTGCAACATCCTTTGATGCTAAAAGCAATACGGGGAAGTCTGATGAGCGCGTGTTGTTGTACCGCTTGCTTTATAGCTATAAAGATATTGCTGACCACCTAAACAGTCTAAAGTGGATATTAAAAGGTAACCGCCTAATAAAGGACGAAACCTGGGAAATCAAAATTTGGATCGCAGAGCAATTTGAAAAGAGTAAAAACGACTTTCTCAGAAAGATAAGACCGAAGGTTTATAGTGAGTTTAGGAAGGCATTAGACGAAACTATCGACCCTGCAGAGCTACCGAAGTGTTTTCAAGCTGCTGGAATAAACTATCCCGTGAAGCATTGGACGTTGATCAAAAACTTATGTCAGCTTGGCATCCGCAGTAACAATTATTACAATTACAACTTTGCTCGAGAGTTAATAAGCTCCCTGAGGTTTATATTGTCAAAGGTGTGTCTTGAATTTCTTCAGGCCGATATCTTTATTCTTGACGAATTTCAGCGATATAAACGGATTCTGGAGGAAGGTGTTAATGAAGAGGACGAGCTAAGTCCTGCTATCGAGATTGCTCGAGAGATTTTCTCATTCGAGCATTCCAAGATACTGATGCTTTCGGCTACGCCATTCAAACCATATACCCATGACTTTGATGAGTTGAATGGTGAGGTTCATTACCATGAATTTAAGACGGTGCTAAAATTCCTTATGGGTGGCAAGTCCGAGGAATTTTGGAAGAAGTACGAACAAGATCGGCGTGAACTGTTCTTACTGATGCGTCATCCAAATTCCTTGAAAGAACAACTCGAACGTGCAATAGAAGTAAAATCCGGCCTGGAAAAACTATACCGTGCTGGAATTGTAAGAACGGAGAAATTGCTCGTATCAAAGGATAGAAATGCGCTTATTAAACACGTAAGTAAGGAGCCTGTCACATTGCAGATTGAGGATATCCAAGATTTTATTGCCATGGATAGGGTGACAAATTATTTAAATGAAAAGTACAGCGCGTCATTGTCTGTTCCACTAGAATATGTAAAATCAAGTCCTTACCCTTTGTCATTCCTCGATAGCTATCAGCATAAGGAGAAGTTGAGAAAACTCGCGGGTGAAGATCAGGAACTACAGCGCCTCCTTCGTAAAACAAAACATGGCTGGGTCAATCTTGAGAATATCAAATTTTATAAGCCGCTTGCTCCAGAACATGGAAAGCATCCTCCCAACGCAAAGCTTCGACTTTTGCTTAAGGAAACGGTTTTAAATAACGGCTGGAAGTATTTGTGGATACCACCGTCCATTCCTTATTACGAATTTGAAGGAGCATTTCGCGAGAGCTGGGGATTTTCAAAAACGTTGATATTTTCTTCGTGGAAAATGGTGCCCAGGATGGTTGCTTCACTGGTATCGTATGAGGCGGAGCGTCTCAGTATTGGAAATCCAAAATCTATTTCAGAAAAGGAGGCGATAGAAGACAAAAGGGAGTACTTCTCAAAGCGAAGATCGCCCCGTCCGCAATTCACATTCAAGGTTGATAAGGAAGCCCGGGAACCGTCGCAAATGAATAACTTCATTTTGTCATACCCTTCTCCCTTTCTCGTTCAACTCTATGATCCTGCGAGTAATGTGACGGAGCAGAACACATTGCCGAAAATCAAAGATAAAATTAAGATAAGTATTATTGATGAATTTAGGAATCGGGACCTGAATAAGTATGGAGCGGGAAAAGGTGATTGGAAAAAATGGCTTTGGGTCGCCCCATTGTTATTAGACTTCAATGATGAATTAATCAAAGAATGGTTTAACAGAGGCATACCAACATCCGAGTTGGCAATTGATGCTGAAAGTTTTGTTCCAGACAGCGATGAGACAACAGGCAAGGCAATACACTTTTCATTTGCAGCAGGAATTTTTAAGAGCCAATTGATAAACAACCTGCCTCCGCTAACAGCTGAACAATTGGACACGGTCGCCGAACATTTGGTGGAGTTGACCCTAGGCTCGCCAGCCGTTTGTTTTTTAAGAAGTGCGCTTCGAATGAACCCAAAATCATTGGAAAGTCTGGATGCTGCTTTCAATGTGTCGTCTGCTTTTATAACGATGTTTAATAAGCCTGAGAGCATTGCAATAGTACGTTTACATACGGAGGCTAGTGATTATTGGAAAAAAGTTTTGGAGTATTCTATCGCTGGAAATATTCAGGCTATGCTTGACGAGTATGTCTACTTGTTGGCCAATGGTGAGAACTTACAGTCAATCGCTGAGATGAGTGATTTCATCTCATCTATTCTTTCTGTGCGAACTGCCTCAGTTGAAGTTGATGATTTGAAGCTGTTCATCGAGAACCTTTCCAGCGAAGATCGCAAAAGAAGAACGATGCGGTCTCATTATGCCGTTGATTTTGGTAATCAAAAAATTGGCTCTGCGGCGGGTGCTGGCAGACAAATCAATATCAGACAGGCGTTTAATTCACCCTTTCGCCCATTTGTTTTGGCAAGTACATCGATAGGACAGGAGGGACTAGACTTTCATTTGTACTGCAAGAAGATTTTTCACTGGAATCTGCCCTCAAATCCGATTGACTTCGAACAGCGAGAAGGAAGGATTCATAGGTATCAGGGTCTTGTCATTCGGCTTAACCTAGCGGACAAGTATAAGAGTGGCCTTAAACCTTTGGCTCACGGACAAACGATCTGGGACCAAATATTTTCGCTTGCTTCCGAGGAGAAGGCGAACGCACCAATTCAATGTGACCTTGTGCCATTCTGGCATACGGAGTCAATAAGCGATATAAAAATTGAAAGATTTGTTCCTTTGTATCCTTTCAGCAGGGACGTTGAAAAGTTTAATAATATGCTCAAAATACTGACCTATTATAGACTAACATTTGGGCAACCGCGACAAGCCGAACTGGTCGATGCATTTCATGCGGAGGGATTTAGTGAAGAGGATCTTAGGAACTTGAATAGATTGACAATCAACCTGAGCCCCATCTGCTTTTAGGTGGAATAAAATGGATAGCAAGAGATGAATAGAAGCTATTATCAAAGCACGATAAATAATTTCATAGAAGCAGACCCGGCAGCAATATTTGGACAGCTAGCGCAAAGTCACCAGCATGAGCTTGAAGAACTTCAAAAGCGTGCATGGTTGAAGCAAATTGAATTGCTGAAATCATGGATGAGAGACATTCGAGGTAATATCTACTTTGAATTTTCAATCCCCCGAATGGGAAAGCGAGTTGATAACATTCTAATTGCTAACAACATAATTTTCGTTGTCGAGTTCAAAGTTGGCGAGGATCAGTATACAAGAGCTGCTGAGGATCAAACAATAGATTATTGTCTCGATCTACTTAACTTTCACGAAGGTAGTCACAACAAAACTATTGTGCCAGTTTTGGTAGCAACCCGAGCGCCAACGGTGATTAATGACTTAAGAAATGCGGGAAATCTAGAAAAATGTGTCCGTTGCAATGCGGAGAACTTTGAGGACAACATCAAAGAGCTTCTTGCCACTCTACTACCGACCGAAGCCATCGATATTTCTGGTTGGGAAGCCAGTACGTATAAGCCCACACCGACGATCATTGAGGCTGCGCAAGCCCTTTACAAGGGACATAATGTTAACGAAATTTCACGCAGCGACTCAGGCGCAATCAACTTATCACGAACAGCCGCAACAGTCACCAGAATAATTACCAGTGCAAAATCGGACAAGCGGAAGTGTATTTGTTTTCTTACTGGTGTCCCAGGCGCTGGGAAGACGTTAGCAGGTTTGAACATTGTAAATGAGCGCCTAAAAGCTGACGAGGATGAACACTCCGTGTTTCTTTCGGGAAACGGGCCGTTAGTTGAGGTTCTCAGGGAAGCTTTGACCCGCGACTCCGTCGAAATGGCAAAGGCACAGGGACAAAAGTTAGTTCGGGCAAATGCTGAGAGAGAAGCAAATTCATTCATTCAGAACATACATCACTTCCGCGACGACAATTTGAAGACCGATAAAGCGCCGATTGAAAAAGTGGTAGTCTTTGACGAAGCACAGAGGGCATGGCAGAAGGAACAAGTTTCCAAGTTCATGAGAACCAAGAAAGGGATCGATGATTTTGAAATGTCTGAACCAGAGTATTTGATTAGTGTGATGAATCGCCACGAGGATTGGTGTACAATTGTTTGTTTAATTGGCGGTGGACAAGAAATAAACACGGGTGAAGCTGGCGTTTCGGAGTGGTTGGTGTCGCTTAAGCAGAGATACCCAGATTGGGTGGTTTTTTATTCCGACAAAATTCTAAATGAGAAGGCTACATATTTGAACGATGAAGATCTACTGAGGTGGCTTGCAGGATGTGGACGAAGAGAAATGGATTTGCATTTGGCTGTGTCAGTTCGTTCATTCAGAAGCGAAAAAGTTGCCCTGCTAGTTGAAAGTATTTTGGAGGATGACTACTCAATAGCGACAGAAGTGTTTAATTCAATAAAGCATGACTACCCCATTTGCCTCACACGAGACATTGCGAAGGCGAGAACGTGGCTGAGGAAATGTGCAAAGGGCACAGAAAGAATCGGTATTGTTGCAAGTTCTGGCGGACGCAGATTGAGAGCCGACGGCATAGATGTAAGAAACGAAATTTCGCCAGCCGATTGGTTTTTAAACGGCAAGGAAGATGTTCGTTCTTCGTACTTTTTGGAAGATGTTGCAACTGAATTTGATATTCAGGGGTTGGAGATTGACTTCGCTTGCATTGCTTGGGACGTTAATCTATACTACACCAACGGCTGGAACTTTCAAAGTTTTAGAGGATCTACATGGCAAAAGATCAACCAGGAATCTGCTAAAAGATATTTGTTAAATTCTTATCGCGTTTTGTTAACAAGGGCAAGGCAGGGAATGATTATTTATGTGCCAGACATGGACAACTCAGACTGGACGCGGCCTAAATCTTTATATGATTCGACCTTCGAGTATTTGTCGAAATGTGGTCTTACAATAGTTTAGACCCGCGCAAAGGGTTTGTGTGAAAATAATTCCGACTTGATGCTCGGTTGGGTTTCGTCGTGAATTTTCACGTTTGTTTAATGGCTTGTACTAGCGGTGTTCAGTGTGCCGCCATCGCCGGCAGCATCGCCTCCTGTGAACGATGCTCATGTTACTTTACAGTATAAAAATTGGGAAAGGGAAACCTCGCGTTGATGGTTGTAATCTCGCCTGCGTCCTCAATAGTGATTTTGTACGGCTCTCCTTTATCGAGGTCCCTTTGCAGATTCAAGTGAGTAAGACCAACTAATAGCTTTTCACCTGAACGGGCGAACGAAATTTCTTTGGTGGTCACGTCACACTCAGTAATCGCATAGTATATTGACTCAATTCCAGGTGAATCGCTATTTAAGAAGATGGCGAGTGACACGTATTCATGGCACCCTGGAAATTCAGCCCTGACTATTAGTTTCTTTCCTTGGCGGTTCGTGTTTACTTCAATTACTTTGTGATAATCAGGGTCGATAACTTTGACCGGCGTGCAAGCGACGGCAAGAAAAAGGAGGATGAAATAGGTTGAGTACGTTACGCTATTTATTCCCGTGCATGGCATATACTTGCAACATTTTGCGCAAAAGTAAACAAGTCAAATAGATTATATTTGCGCAGTATCTACGAAATAATTACATGTCGGTAGTAACGCTGATAATGTTTTCAGTATATACACTTAGTAAACACAACATCTGATAGGCGGTGGTGAACGAATCCAGCATAAGCGCGACCATTAACGCAATAGGGTAGATGAAAAAACTCACCGCCGCCTTGTACGCATACTGCTGCAGGTACCAATCAATACCATAACATGCCAGCGGAGCGGCCGCAATAAATCCATAGAAGATGAGGCCGTAGAACTCCGACGACAACAAGAACATGATATTGTTGCGCGGTAGCGCCCATCACCTTGCGTATTCCAACTTTCTAAGTTTGCTGCTCTGCCGCGAAAGCCGTGAGCGCAAACATCCCAAGACAACCTATCACGATGGCTATACCTGAAAACAATAGGAAAAGAATTTATGGATCATCAAACGTTTTCTTACGCTCCGTGAAAATACCGATAGCAGGTCTATCGATGCCATTTTGAGGGCGCGAATGGGCAACCTGTTCGCGCGATGTAAAAAAAGTGCTTGCGTCTTTCGTCGGTTGTTACGCGATGTTGACCCGCGTCCCGAGCATCAAATCTGGACGTATTCCGTCTTTTTCTAACTTTGTATGAGAAGCCCATCTGTGCACGACTACGTTTCGTGCGGATGGGCTTTTTTGTTTACCGTGGTTACGAAACGGACATTTTTTGGCAATCGTTGGAATGCAACACACCTTATATCACTAGATGGGCTACTAGCTTTTTAGAATGAGCAACTATCACTCAGGAGAAAAACGATCACATCTATACACTAGAAACGTTAAAATCGAGATATGATAATTTTTGCTTTTTTGTCAACGGGCCCAGAAAATGCCGTGGTCTTATTTTTTGTTATTGGCGCCGTTGGACTGTTCTTTCTGTTGAGATCAATAGCACTTTGGTATTGGAAGATAGACGCCATTGTAAGCAATCAAAAAGAACAAAATCTGTTGCTGCAAAAACACGTAGAGTTGATGGACAAGCTTTGCAAGCTGCAAGAACAAACTGTCAAGATGCGAGACATGTCACAGGATGAAATGGCCAGAAAGGCAAGGCTATTTGATATATCGAATGGGCATTGATTGACCTTCCTGCGTTCACGTTGCCACACTTGGATTCGAAAAGCAGCAGTACCCGGCGCGTCCGTTCCGATGGCTGTTTGTTTTCAGGAATTTTGATCGGGCATCGGCCTCACTAAAATATTAAAACCTCTCTCAGAATTGTTGTTGGTCAGCAGGGGACGTTGTTCCATCCTACATGCTGTGACAATGGCTGTCGCGGCATTGCTTAACGTGGTAACCTGAGGTTTCGCTGATGTATTAACAAATGTCGTGTACCTATAAAGAGACTATTGACGGTTATTTAAGTAATAAAGATTAATATATGTTTTGTTTCAAGACGAAGAGGTTATTGCGCGAGAAGGAGCTCCAAATTGAAGAGACCAAGGTCCAAATGGAAAAGACTAAGGTTCAAGTGGAACAGACCAAGGTACTCCTCGAGCAAAAGGAAGCGCTTTTAAAGCAGGCGCTTTTAAAAGTTGCCAGATACGAACATGAGTTCAAAGATGTTCTGGACAAGGAGAGGCTGCTTGAAGGGCGGAAGCGCCAAGTAGTTGAAACAGAAAGTCAGCTGCGCGAACTGATCAAGAAGTACAAGGATGGTTTGGTTGTCCACAAATCGCTTGAGGCTGAAATTGAACTGTACAAAGACACATTGGAAATCGGCTCGTTTGGTTTATACGCTCCTCATTTTTCATTTGATACATCTGAGAAATTCAAGGAGGAAATACTCGCCAATCGGGCGAAGCAAAGTGCTTTAATTAAGAACGATCAGGCGGCAATTTGCGAGACCGAGTGGCCAGTGGGAGGAAGCAAGGCGGAAGGTAAGAAGATGACGAATCAGTACAAGAAACTGATGCTGTTCGCCTTTAATGGCGAATGCGATGCGTTGATCGCAAAAGTAGCCTGGAACAATGCGACAAAATTCAAAGATCGTATGTGCAAATCTTTCGAAAGCATCAATAAGCTGGGCGGGATTTCTAAGGTCCTTATCAGCCACACTCTACTCAATCTAAAACTCGACGAGTTGATGCTTACGCACGAGTATGAAAAGAAGCTCGAGGAAGAGAGGGAAGAGCAAAGAAGAATTAGAGAACAAATGCGTGATGAAGAAAAAGCGCAGCGGGAATTGGAGCGCGCCCAAAAAGATGCTGAAGACGAGGAGCGTCGGTCGATGAGAGCGTTGGCTAAGGCAACAGAAGAGTTGAAAAAGGCCAATGATTCGCAGGCCATGATCCTCAATGAACAAATCAAGCAGCTTCAACAACAACTGGATGAAGCAAATCAGAAAAAGGAGCGGGCCATTGCACAAGCTCAATTAACTAAAGTTGGTCATATTTATATCATCTCAAATGTAGGGTCTTTCGGCGATGATATTTATAAGATCGGAATGACGAGAAGATTAGATCCCCTTGATAGAGTGAAAGAACTGGGTGACGCTTCAGTTCCTTTTGAGTTTGATGTACATGCGATTATTTATTCGGATAACGCTCCGCAATTGGAGAGCGAGTTACATAGTAAATTCAGTGATCGGCGAATGAACAGGGTCAACCATAAGAAGGAATTCTTTAAAATTTCATTAGATGAAATTCAGACATTCGTAAATCAACATTCAAACTCACAAATCCAATTCACAAAAGTTGCTGAGGCAAGAGAGTATAGGGAAACCGTATCAATGATCCGGGAACTAGAGGCCTTGCTAAGCCAACCAACAGCTCAAAGTAAATTTCCTGTTTCGCTGGAATAGCGCTTTAAATACTTGTGGACCTGAATTATCGGAAAGATTTAACTAACAGATACATGAATACAATTTCAAAATCAAGAAACGCGCAAGGAGGCAAGAGCAAAGAGGCTGGACGTAGAAAGGGCGAGCGAACCATTGTCATGCGCGTCCCTGTATCTAAGATTTCGGAAGTGCAGCAAGTTCTCAACCCTTCGCCCTTAGATCAAATTTATAAGGACGTGCGAGAGATTGCCAGTTACTTTGGCGGATACGAGGAGTTGCGGGAGGTAACGCATATGCTTGAGGCAGGTATCATTGGGCCAGTTAGCGAGCACGAAATAACCATCACCAGAATCCCTGGAGCAGCAGTTTGAGTTATTTTGAATTTAAGGATCAACTCTTGCTGAATTAGAAGCCCTGGTCATGTACATATGTTATAAGGCGATTTTGAAGGTTAGCAGTTAGTATCTGCGAACTAACTCGATCAGTCAAATGTGAATTTATTGGAGTCATTTAATTGACGCTGTGCGGGAGAGCTGCAGCGCTTATTCGGTGGAGAGTCTATCTGATTAAGATAGTGAGATACAAGCAAATTCTATTCGCGTTACTGTTGTCATTAGGACCTTTGGTGTCCTTCGCGGCTGATATTTATACAGTAACAACAGAGCTAAATGTAAGACTAGGACCGGGTAAACAATACCCTGTTTCCTTTACCTTGAAGGAAGGCGACGAGGTTGAGTTCTTGTCAAGTTGGGGAAGTTGGTATCAGGTCAGGTATTCAGGAAAGAGCGGCTATGTGTATTCAAAATACCTGCAATTCAAGAGAAAGACATCTCCTACCTCACTTGATACACAACAGATATCGGAGTTAGATACGAAACAGAGAAAAGTGTCCTACCTTCTCACGGCAGCCTATTTGTGTCTGGCAGGCTATGTTATTTTCATCATTTACGCGAAGCTGCGTGACAATAGGCTACTAGCTACAGTCACAGAATCGGATAGAGGAACTGGAACCGAAAGGGATCTGGTTCTGAAACTTCTAAAATGGGGCATACCCGCGAAATTCATTTTTCATGACTTGTATGTAGAAAAGACCAAAGGTGTCTTTTCTCAGGTCGACTTGGTAGTTGTTACTGAGGTTGGGATAATTGCATTTGAAGTGAAGAATTACAGTGGTTGGATTTTTGGAAGCGGCGATCAATCCAGATGGACCCAGGTATTGGCCTATGGCAAGCAAAAGTATCAGTTCTATAATCCCATAAAGCAGAACAGTAGGCATATCGCTGAGTTGAGAAAGCAGTTGTTTCAATTCAATAATATTCCATTTCATTCAGTTGTCGTCTTTTACGGCAATTCCGTATTCAGGCAAGTTGATTTTATTCCCGATGGAACGTTCCTGGTAAAATCGCGAAGAGTTTTGGATGTAATGGCGACTATTTTGACAGAGAATCCGCCAGTTCATTATACCAACGAAGATGAGATTATTCGCATCTTGAGTCAAGCAGTGACAAATGGTGGGATCATTGAGAATAGGATCAGGCACAGTGAGAACATAATGGCGATGAAAGGAATGCATCGCATATTTGACTAAGTACATCACTCCTTGGCGGACATTCTTCGGCGCGTACTCCGACACGCATCATTGTTTCAGTCCTACATGATAAGTGCTCCTAAACTTCGGTTTAATACGACGGAGTGCTCGTAGCAGCGAGAATTTGATAAGAAGAATCGGCGTCAGGGGAAATAGTTTGTGCGGCTACGCCTTTTGAATATAAATAATGCTTGCTAGCCCTCCTTGGCACCATACTTATCCCTTAATTCTAATTTCTCGATACGAGAACGAATGGCTCCTGCATTACGGCCAAAAATGTTTGAAAGTTCCTGAATCGTTTTTCCTTGACAGAAGAGTGTTGTGAGTTGATTGTCGTCCTGCTCAGTCCAAGGTTGATATGCATTCCTATTTTCCTTCCTCTTATCTTCTAGAGTGTAGGCCTTGTTTGGATTAATGGCCCCCTTAATCTTATTGATTGCTTCACTCACTGCATCATCAAACTTGTCAATATCTTCTTGAAATATCACAATACGTTGTTGCGTGTTGTCTGGTCCTGTCCTTTTGTCAACTGAAATCTCCATGTATAGAGAACCGTCGTTGGCCTTTCGGACACTCACTATGAAAGAGTCGCTACCGGAGTGAAATTGTTTGCGGAAGATATCACCGTTGATCATGCTAGTTTTCTTAAGCACCGTAAACATAGCAAGCAGACTCCCAATTGTAACGTACTGAAAATGAAATTTGATAGAAATTCCAGCCGAGAGAACTATGCTTCGCCTAGACGGGAAAATCTCATTTTGTCGACAGCGAACGTTTTTATACCTTATCCACAACACCGTGACGATAGGCATGCCCTCCATTGCATTTATTGATACAGAAGTAGATGTAAAATCAAAACGGATTCTCGAGATCGGCTGTGTTACGGACGACCGCAGATCCTTTCGTGGAGCATCGCTTTCTTCCTTCTTCGATTTTCTTCATGGTGTCGAGTTCTTTTGCGGTCATAACATAATCGCTCACGATGTGCCCTTCATAACAAAGAACTATCCGACAGGACATCTACGTCCGGCAATTGATACTCTTTACCTGTCGCCATTACTTTTTCCCAAAACGCCGTATCACGCTCTTGTCAAGGATGACAAGATTAATCCGGAGGGACCGAATAATTCACTCAACGATGCTAAAAAGGCTGAAGAATTATTCTATGCCGAAGTGCAGGCTTTTGACTTGCTGGCGAAGGAGGTTAAGCATTTGTATTATTCTTTGCTCGGACAGACCGCCGAATTCGCTGCGTTCTTTTCGTTCATTGGATTCTCAACAAATGACACACGAATGGGCTCTGATATCATTCGTGAAGTTGCCGGTGACAAGATCTGCGCCAATGCGGAATTGGAGAGTCTTATATTGAACTATCGCATTGAACTTGCCTATTGTCTCAGTCTCATCCTCATCGACGACCGCTATTCCATTGCGCCTCGTTGGATTCTGAAAAACTTTCCTGCGGTAGACCAGGTTATGAAGTTACTCAGAAGCAAGCCTTGCCCGGATGGATGCGCTTATTGTAACGAAAAGTTAGATGCACATGTCAATTTAAAACGTCTATTTGGCTACGATCAATTTCGATCTTACGATGGTCAGCCGCTGCAGGAGCAGGCAGTGAAGGCTGCCCTGTCTGGGCGATCAATTCTTACCGTATTTCCGACAGGCGGAGGAAAGTCGATCACCTTTCAAATACCGGCATTGATTGCGGGTGAAACGGCGAAGGCATTGACCATTATTATCTCTCCTTTGCAGTCACTGATGAAAGACCAGGTCGATAATTTGGAACGACATAGTATAACTGAAGCCGTCACCATAAATGGTTTGCTTGATCCGATCGAGCGCGCAAAATCTTTCGAACGTGTGGCCGATGGCCAGGCGTCATTACTATACATCTCACCGGAATCCTTGCGATCGCCGTCGGTAACAAATCTGCTGTTAGGGAGAAAGATTGCCCGATTTGTTATTGATGAGGCGCACTGTTTTTCAGCGTGGGGTCAAGACTTTCGCGTTGACTACTTGTATATCGGGGACTTCATACGGGAAATTGAACAGAAAAAGCAGCTTTCGGAACGAATACCAGTGTCGTGCTTTACGGCGACTGCCAGGCAGAAAGTGATAGAGGATATCCAGGAATACTTTCTGAAAAAGAACGGCCTTGAACTCGAGCTATTCACATCTACAGCATCCCGGAACAATCTTTCTTACACGGTCTTGGAGCAGTTTAATGATGACGAGAAATACAGTACACTCAGAAATCTAATTGTCGATAAGGATTGTCCGACGATTGTGTATGTGTCGCGTACGCGTAGAGCGGAGGACCTTGCCGAGAAGCTAAGCAAGGATGGCGTAAATGCAAGAGCCTATCACGGCAAGCTGGACATCAAAGAAAAGGCTGCCAATCAGGATGCCTTCATCAACGGAAAGGTACAGGTGATAGTAGCAACGTCGGCCTTTGGTATGGGCGTTGATAAGAAGGACATCGGAATGGTTATTCACTATGAAATATCCGATTCCATTGAAAATTACGTGCAAGAAGCTGGGCGGGCAGGCAGAGACGAAAACATTTCTGCGGTCTGTTATGTTCTGTTCAACGAAGATGACCTTGGCAAACATTTCATTTTATTGAATCAGACGAAGCTGAGTCTAAAGGAGATTCAGCAGGTTTGGAAAGCAGTTAAGGAAATGTCAGGCTCCAGAACATCACTATCAAACTCGTCTTTGGAAATTGCAAGGAGAGCTGGCTGGGATAGCAATGTTGACCAAATCGAAACAAGGGTCACCACTGCAATTGCCGCACTGGAGGAAGCAAAATATGTAAAGCGTGGACAGAATCTTCCGCGTGTTTTTGCAACCAGTATATTGTCCGAATCGGCTGCAGATGCTATTGCAAAAATCAATGTGTCGAAGCGCATGGACGATCGGCAGAAGATACAGGCAACCCGCATCATTAAGAAACTGATTTCGAGCAAGAGAAGAAAAGAGGTCATGGATGAAGTTGCCGAGGCGAGAGTCGACTACATCTCAGATCATTTAGGGATTAAGAAGGAAGAGGTAATCGGTATTATAACCCTCCTCCGAGAGGAGAATATCTTGGCTGATCAAAACGACCTAACAGCTTATATTAGAAGGGGAGAAGCGAGCAATAAATCCCTATCAATCCTGGAATCGCTGGGACAAATTGAAAGGCGTTTGTTGGAGATCCTGACTATCGTGGAGGTTGATTTCAACATTAAGGATATCAATGAGCACCTGGAGGCTCAGGGGTGCAAAGGGGTAACCCCACAACACATAAAGACGATTGTTAATTTTTGGGCAATCAAGAATTGGATAAAGAGGCAGTTTCAGGATTATTCCAAAAACACGATGAGTGTGATGTGTTTGGAATCCAGAGAAGTCCTGATGGACAAGCTTGAGAAGCGACATGAACTTGCAAGATTCATCGTTATGTATCTGTATGGAAAAGTTCCTGTTCAGGCCGCGAAGGAAACTTTGGAAGGTGAGCACCTCGTGGAATTCTCGGTTCATCAGGTGAAGGTTGAATTTGAACGCAACGCTTCGTTGTTCAATAGCACGGTAACAATAGACGAAGTTGAAGACGCTCTATTTTTTCTATCCAGGATCGAAGCGGTTTCTATTGAAGGCGGATTTCTGGTTACCTACAATAGTCTGAGAATTGAAAGACTCGAACAAAATAACAAGATCCAATACAAAATCGCTGACTATCAGAAATTGAGTCGCTTTTATGAAAGCCGAGTGGAACAAATACACATAGTTGGTGAATATGCAAAACAGATGGTGCGTGATAAGCCAAGAGCGCTGCAATATGTTGGCGATTATTTTCAACTTGATTTTAACGTCTTCCTCAATAGATATTTTCCGGGGAACCGTCAAAAGGAGATAAAGCGTAATATTACACCGAAGAAGTTCGAGCAGCTGTTTGGAACCCTGTCGTCTAAGCAGCTCGAAATAATTAATGACGCACAGTCACAGTACATCCTCGTCGCTGCCGGTCCTGGCAGCGGAAAGACAAGGGTATTGGTTCATAAACTGGCGTCGTTAGCGTTGCTGGAGGATGTGAAGACAGACCAGATGCTGATGATTGCTTTTTCGAGGGCTGCCGTCTCGGAGTTTAAGAAGAAACTGTTTGACCTGATAGGTACGGTTGCTCACTATATTGAAATTAAGACCTTTCATTCATATTGCTTTGACCTGCTGGGGCGAGTTGGCTCGCTGGAAAAGTCTGACAACATTATCAAGGAAGCGATAGTAAGAATTCAAAACGGCGAGGTGGAGAGAAGCCGCATCACGAAAACAGTACTCGTCATAGATGAAGCACAGGACATCGATAACGACGAATTCGAACTTCTCCGTGCTATTATCGCGCAGAATGATGATATGCGCGTAATAGCAGTAGGTGATGACGATCAGAATATTTTTGCGTTCAGGGGAGCAGATTCACAATACATGAGGCGGCTTATTGTGGACAACGGCGGGAGGGTATACGAGTTAACGCAAAATTATCGGAGTATCGGGCTCCTGGTTGAGTTCAGTAATCAGTTTCTTAAGAAAATCGGGAACCGTTTAAAGTCGACGGCCATCAGTTCTATGCGAACGGAAGAAGGTATTGTGAGGCTAACGAAGCATAGGGCTGCCTACCTTTACGAGCCATTGGTAAGGGATATTGTTGTTAGCGAGAAGTCCGGAACTGCCTGCGTATTGACGAGAAGGAATGAGGAAGCGTCGGTGGTGGTGGAACAGTTGATGAAACAGGGGATTAATGCCAGACTTGTGCAGAGCAACGAGGGATTCAACCTGTACAATCTTTATGAGGTGAGGTATTTCCTGGATCAGCTGCAAATGGCGGATGCGCCAATCATCAGCAACGACGCCTGGAAAACGGCCAAGGCACGTACGCTGACAAAGCTCAAGGCCAGTAACAAACTGGGAATTATCAAACGAATTATCGCAGAGTTTGAGTCGAGCGCGGGCAGTAAGAAGTTCAAGTCAGACCTGGAGGTATTCATACGGGAGTCAAGGCTCGAGGATTTTTATTTTGACAATGGCGAGGAAATACTGGTATCGACGATACATAAATCGAAGGGAAGGGAATTTGACCGGGTGTACTTAATGCTCAACGGAGCGCAGTCGACGACGGATGAGGAGTTGAGGCCGCTTTATGTCGCTATCACTCGCGCAAAACATCTTCTTAGCATTCACACCAATGGAACTGAATTTGACGGAATTGTGTGCCCAGGATTAATGAAGCGTGAAGAAAACATTGAGTACGGACGGCCCGCGGAGTTTAGGCTGCAACTGTTGCTCGCCGACGTTTGGCTGGACTACTATATTGAAAGACAGAGTTTGTACACGACCCTGTTAAGTGGAACGGCGTTGGAGGTCCGGCAAGATGGGTGCTGTGATATGCAAGGAGCGTACGTTTTAAAGTTCTCTCAAAAATTTAAGACAAGAATTGCGGAACTTGAGCAAAAGGGATTCCGGCTAACGGAAGCATGTGTAAATTTTATTGTTTACTGGAAGAAGGAAGGGACGGATGCAGAGTGCAAAGTTATTTTGCCGGAAGTGTTGTTTAAGAGATAGTTTGGCGTCAAGACAATTTTAAGATCCGTATAACTTTTACCGGAGGCAATGGGATTTTTCAGAGCGATGAATAAGAGGTTTAGGTCGACCAAGGAAAAGGAGCGAGTCGGAATAAATCTGAAGAAGTATAAAGAGCATAATGGTAGATTCAATTGCGGATTGAGGGTGTGAGATGACGACTTGACCTTTGGGGGTTTTGATCGATCAATACAGGTCGTCGACGTGGTGGGCACCAAATGCGTGGCGCGCGGAATATCGTTCGGAATTAGTACTAACGATGTGCGATCCGCCGTCGGCGGATCAAATGCAAAATCCCTGGACGCTTTACGGGATATGAAAGCTGCAGAATCGACGGGAAATAGGATTGAAATTAAATCGCTCTCTTGCTACGACAATCTTCGAAGGCGTTCCTGTAACGCCCACCAGATTGATCGTCCGGAATAACCATTCATTCCGGTCATGGTGAAGCTGTATTTCAAGAGAGTCGTTCACATCCGTCCATTCGTCTTGCGAAGAGATTTTCATTTGATATGATTTCAGGTTCGGCGTAGTTGATTGCAACTTCACCAGTGCTTTCTCGCCGTTAATCTTAACGTCAGCTTTTACAGTATTGGGTGTCCATTCGAAGGCACTTCGATCGGTAACTGGAACCATAAATTCCGTTTTGTATGCCCAGTGCGGTTTGTTATCCCAGATCCACGTATGGGTCTTGAAATAATCATCGGCGTACATGTTGAGGTGATCGATATCCTCGCCAGGTTCGGGCCATCCGGTAAAGCGATTGTTTCCGGCCTCCCATTCAATCCACGTATAGGTCTGAGCAAAACGTTCCTTTGTTACCTGATTGATCTTACCGCCCTTGTCGGCCACACCATCCGTTGAAATCGGCGTCCGGTTTTTTCCTTTGACCAATACCACATCCGCGGCTTTATTCTTCAAATACTCGTCGCGTATCTCCAACGCCGATAATGGAATTCCATCCTTTTCGAAATGATGATTGTACTTCGCATCTGACAGGAACCACTTATGAAATTTGTTACTCCAGATCTCATTGATCCCATGATGTCCATCGGGACCACCTTTCACACCGGGTCCTGCACCCAAACAGCGTGTAAGGTAACCGTATGAATTCATGACTGCATTCTGAATGATCATATAGTGACCACAATGAAATCCCTGGCCTTTTAATCCGGCGTCAATAATTCTGTCGGCATAACCATCACCCGGATAGTTGTCTTCAAAGTCGCCGATGTTGACTACTGTCCTGATCCAATCACGGAGTAGCAGCATTCGTTCAAATTCATCCTGTTCACCGTGAAATACGGTGTCCAGTTGATACTTCACCCTCAACGAATCAAATTTTGGTGAGTTGAGGTCTTCAAATGATTTAAATGCCGTGTTCTCCACAAACACAGGTTGATCCACTTCAACGACTGCATATGGTTGTTTCTTTCCACACGATGAAGCCATCCAGCAAAAGATCAAGAGCAAAACAGGAGTTCTCATATTGTTCATTACGCCTTCTTCGGAGGCAAATCAAACACTTTGGCCTCATGTCCCAAATGTTCCTTGTGAGAGCCATCACAAAAACGTTTGTTTGCGGACCGACCACAGCGGCAAAGTGAAACAATCGTTCTACCCTGCAGGCCGTATACATTTCCGTCTTTGTCCACAATTTCAAAGTTGCCTTCTACTTTAACAGAGCCTTTGTTGTTGATGATCAGTTTTTGTCGCTGCCATGATTTGTATTCACGCAAAGATAACAATCCTGGTTGTAAATTCTTTGCTGCGATGGGATTGCCATGTTCGATCCGAACACATCATCGTTACGACCATACAATGCTGCGCGATTGATAGCCGTGTCAACATGGCGCAGACTTCGAAAGAACAGCGATCCATAAGACACCCGTTCCAATGTTGCATATTTATGTTAAATTGTCTCTCCTGATCGGTAGCGGGTGCGACTGCACCCTGATTCAAAGATTAAGAAGTTCCTAGTGTAGTTATCTGCAATCCCTACTAACTCGTCAATAGATGAACGTTTTACTTCCGTCATCTGGACGTTTCAATCAAAGGCGCTTACATTTAGTCGCCTCATGCGTCATCGTGTTTTGCGCGGTGGCCCATGCGCAGCATACAACGCACCTGTTAGACAGCCTCAATAGTACCCTGAAGTCTGCATCTTCAGATGCGGATAAGATTCGCATCCTGAAAGCCATTGCCGATGAATCAGATCACGACAAAGGCATTGTCTACAGCCAACAGGCCCTCACCCTTGCAGAGAAAAACGGCAACACCAAAGTGATTGCAGAAGGGCTTCTTCACCTCGGGTCACTGTACACGCGAACAAGTAACTACGATCCTGCGCTTACGACTTTACGAAAAGGCATCGACCTCTGTGAAGCAAACAACTATACTTCGTTGCTTGCTGATTCGTACCTGCAACTGAGCATCGTTTATGTAAGGCAGCAAAAACTTGATTCGGCCCGCGCTATCCTAAACAAAAGCCTTGCACTTGATCTGGGTAAAGATGATGAAGTCAAGCAAAGCTTCGTTTATAATATGCTTGGAAATGTGTTCAAAGAGGAGAACAATTTCGAGGAGGCATCCGCGAACTACATTCACGCCTCGACCATCTTTGAAGAGTATCACAATGATGAAGGTCTTACGCAAAGCCTATCGAACATCGGGAATATCCAATACCTCCTTGGCCATTATGACAAGGCGTTGGGGTATGCCCATCAATGCCTTGTGATCGCAGAAAGAATCCCCAAACAATCGTCCATTGCGTATGCCCGCCGACTGATGGGAAGAATCTATCGCAAGCAAGGGAAGTTTGAAGAAGCCTTGAAGACCTATGATGCCGCGCTTGCAGTATACGAGAAAATGGGGGAACGAAGAGATGTCGCAGAGACCAGCACTAACATCGGAAATATCTACTTTGAATTGAAGAAATTCGATGATGCGCTGAAGTATTATGTCAGCGCGCTAATCATTCAGCGAAGCATTGCAGACTCGATGGGAATGGCCTACGATTTCAGTGCACAAGCGATGGCTTACTGGAATATCCGCAGGCCGAATATGGCTGTTATGTATTTTGATTCTGCGATGCTCTTCGCGCGAAGAAAAAATCTTCTATCACTGGTGATGGATGGCTACCAGTATAAAAGTGAATTGTACCACGAACAGAAGAACTATCGGCTGGCTCACGACAACTATGTGCTGTATGCGAATCTGAAAGACAGCATTGCCGCGCTTCGAAACCAGGAGGCGTCCAATGAACTGGAAGCGAAATATCAGAATGAAAAGAAACAGAGCGAGATCAATGCCCTCCATGCCGAGAATGAGATCAAGACGCTGCAACTTGACAAACAGCGTACGCAGAGAATATACCTGATTGGCGTTTCACTTCTGTCGATCCTGTTGATCGGTGTGCTGTATAACCGATACCTCATCAAGCAACGCACCGCAGATAAGCTGAAGCAACTGGATACAGCAAAGTCGAGGTTCTTTGCCAACATCTCACATGAATTCCGTACGCCCCTTACACTGATATTGACGCCCCTGCAGAAGTTACTTTCACAGCCCGATACGACTATAGGGCGGGATGAACTGAGTATGATGCATAGAAACGCGACCCGGCTTCACGCACTCATCAACCAGCTTCTCGATTTGTCCAGGATAGAGGCGGGAAAGATGAAACTGCAGGTGGCGGAAACCGATCTCAGGAGTACGGTGATGACGTTGTACTCGGCGTTCCAATCGCAGGCGGACCAACGCGGTATTCATTATACAGTTACCATAGATGAGGGCGTGACTAAAGGTTTTGTTGATCGCGACAAGCTGGAAAAAATTGTCTTCAATCTGATCTCCAATGCGTTTAAGTTTACTTCCGATGGTGGCACTATCTCCATAGAGGCAAGCTACTCCAATGCACTAACGCTGTGTGTACGCGACAATGGCATTGGTATATCGGCAGACCACATCAAGTATGTCTTCGACCGATTTTATCAGGTTGATGACTCGTCGACGCGTACAGGCGAGGGGACAGGCATTGGTTTGTCGCTCGCAAAAGAATTGGCGGAAGTGCATCATGGCACCCTGACTGTGA
The DNA here is from genome assembly GCF_037203685.1 of Chryseolinea sp. T2. Lineage (NCBI taxonomy): Bacteria > Pseudomonadati > Bacteroidota > Cytophagia > Cytophagales > Fulvivirgaceae > Chryseolinea > Chryseolinea sp. T2. The sequence continues at coordinate 35,129 of NZ_JBBCAU010000012.1, read as the reverse complement.
CCAGTGAAACCGGAAAGGGTAGTGAATTTAAGCTGACGATTCCGGTAGACCGGCATCAGTACAAGTCAGAGGAGATTGTTACTCCGGCGTTCGGTGTCAACATGGATAAGACGTCTTCTGAAGAAATTGGAGATTCATCAGAACTTGCAGATTCACCAGAGTATTTTGCCGATGGCGTAGCAAACCATGACGTTGCATCCGATGACGTTGCAACAGCGGGAACAGGTTCATCTGCTTTGGAGTTGCCGCTCGCGCTTATCGCGGAGGACAATCAGGATATGCGCTCATTCATCAGGAAGATACTGACGTCCAACTACAGGGTATTGGAAGCAGAGGATGGAGTGATCGCATGGGAGAAAGCATTATCGGTGATCCCTGATATAGTGGTCACCGACGTTATGATGCCGCGCATGGATGGCACAGCCCTCTGCGAGAAATTGAAAAGTACGTCTGCAACGAGTCATATACCCGTCGTTATGCTTACCGCCAAGGCAGGGCAGGACAGCAAGCTCGACGGGCTTCAGCGCGGCGCGGATGATTATCTGGTCAAGCCATTCGACGCTTTAGAATTGCAATTGCGTGTTCACAACCTGGTGGAGCAACGGCGCAAGTTGCGTGAGCTGTACCGTCAGCAGATAACGTTGCAGCCACAGGATGTAGTGGTCACTTCTGTCGATGGTGAATTCCTGAAAAACATCATGGCTATCCTGGAACGAAGGTATTCAGATCCTGATTTTGGTGTCGAAGAATTCAATCGCGAGATTGGTCTCAGTCGGATGCAATTGCACCGTAAACTGAAAGCGTTAACGGATCAGTCCACCGGAGAATTCATCAGGCATTTCCGTTTGGAAAAAGCGTGTCAATTGCTGGTAATCAAAAACGCGCAGATAGGTCAGGTGGCGTATGATTGTGGATTCACCAACGTTTCACATTTCAGCAAATGCTTTAAAGACCATAAAGGGATGACGCCGTCGGAGTTTGTTCACCGGAGTTCGGACGTTTTAGTGTGACGATGCGCCAATGCATGTATGAGCAGATGACTCCCCAATGGAACGTATCCGCTTCAGTCCTGGTCATTCAAGCCTGAAATGAACCGCCCATAGCCGATCAGTTGCACAGCGATGAACGGTTCAGTTCTCAGACTTTTGTGAACTACTTCGTCAGGATAAGACGTTTCGTATCCACAACTTTTCCATCGACGATTAAAGCATATAGGTACATCCCGGCGCTGAATTCACCTGCCGAGAGCTTAATGGATGAGTTACCCCGTTGTGTAACTTGAAAAGTCTTAAGTTGTTTGCCTTCCATGTTGTAGACGATCAACTCGGCTTGCCTGGTGGTTTCCGGCAGCGCCATTTTGATCTCTGTATCCAATGAAAATGGATTGGGTGTATTCTGAAAAAGCGTAGCCTTTAGTTCACTGGCATCTCCTGAAGTTCCATTGTAAGCACCGAGCTTTTCTTTCAATGCGCTGATCTCGAGTGTCTGTTCCTCCAGAATCTGTTGCTGTTCGTTCATCTTAGATGTCAACTCCTGTACTGCCTTGACAAGGGGCACAACAAAGTCGTCGTAACGAATGCTATAATGATCATTCTCGTTTTGTGGTGATTCGACTCCGCTAAATACGTACCCTGATTTTTTTACCAACTGTTCTACCTCCTGTGCGATGAAACCGGTTTGCCTTGAAGGCGCGGCCTTCACGTTAGTCAACTGGGAACCGTCGTCAGGGACATTTAAGAATCTCCGCAGTGCTGCCCTGTCAAGTTCATAGCTAACAGGCCGCAACTGATTAATGAAGTCAAGTCCTGATACGTCTTCTTTGACGTTCACCTTAAAGCGACCGTCGGATACCACAGACCATCCCACGGCACCGCCAATGCTGGTGACTGAGGAGTTTCCTATCCTCACCGAATTGGAAAATGTTGTTATTGCCCCGTTACCAAGTGAAGTAGTGTTCTCGTACGTGTCCTTGTCCGGGCCGGCGGAATTGCCTAAAGCTGTATTGTAGCTTCCTGTAGAATTATTGGCGAGCGTCCGGCGACCAATTGCTGTATTAAATTGGCCCCTGGAATTAGCGAAGGCAGCGGAAAGACCGACGGCCGTATTATTTGAACCTGTGATGTTGGCGTTTAACGAGCCGAAGCCTACCGCGGTATTGCCGTCGCCCGAGGTGTTAAACTGCAACGCGAGCGAACCGTTAGCGGTGTTGTTGCTGGCGGTATTGGAATTGAGCGCCTTGTTACCCGTTGCAGTATTGTTGTTTCCTGTCTTATTAACAGAGAGCGCGAAGCTTCCAATGGCAGTGTTTTCTATCCCTGAGGTATTGCTGTAAAGGCTGGACGCCCCGAGGGCAGCATTGTCCTTACCCGTTGTGTTGGAGTGCATCGAAAGATATCCATTGGCGGTGTTGAATGATCCGGTGGTGTTATCGTAGAGCGATTCGAACCCTGTTGCCGCATTGGCGCCTCCGGTGGTGTTAGAAAAAAGAGTGTTCGCACCGAGGCCGGTATTCTGATTTCCAGTGGTTAGTCGTCCGCTGAAGGCACCGAAAAAGGAATTCTCAGAACTGGTTAGGGTAGCGGTCTGGCCGGCAGACTCGCCGAAGTAGCTGCCCTTGATGCCCCAAAACCCTGCGTTTGTTCCGTATCGCGTGGGCTGTGCGACAAGGTTCGCGCTGACAGTCAATGTCGCTAAGAGTAGTGCAGATGTCCATTTCATAACGAGAGGATTTAAGTGAACGAATGTTTTTTAGATGAATGATACACGCGTGTGTTGGTAACCCATAAAACTATCGCCTCAGGTGTGTTTGGGTTGTTGGATTTGTCCCAATTGATGTGCTGGGCGTAACATGCAGGTGATGGGGTGGTGAATTTTCAGCGATATGTCGCTGGTTACAGGGAGTGGGATGGCAGGTTGGTAGGATATGCGTTAGCCTGTCAGGAAGAATCCCATCAACTGTGTTGTTGCGGAAGTTGGTTAAGCTTCGGAGAGATCAGCTGTTTGCAGCAGACGGACAACGGTACGCAGCATGGAGCTGGCTTGCCATCCATGAATTTCATAGAGGACTGCTGCTACGGTACTGGTGGCAGTGCCTCGTTACGCAACAGTTTCACCGTCATCGTAACCACAGCGTTGATATGAGCACCTTCGAATTTCCGAAAAACTTAAGGATTGTTAAAAGGTCGATGATGATCCTTTCACTATTACGAACGTCCCTTTGATGTCAACAAATCCAGTCACGGACACTCCTGATGATTCATAGGATGCTTGTGCAAGATTTGACACAGGATCGAAGAACGTTAGCGACCTAAACTTAGGTTCTATAATGACAGTTCCGTTTTTGTCAGCTAATCCGAGGGAGTTGGCAATAATGAAAAGGATATAACCATTTTCCATGGAAGCAAAGGTAGCGGTTGCTGCTTTAGGATGTTTTAGAATATCGTTGAATCCCTTGACACTTCCATCCTTGAATAACAAGGTTGCCTGGTTCCCGTTCACGTTATACCGAGACAATGCGACACCATTAGAAAAATTGTAATATCGACTTTCTCTCGATCCGGAAAATTGCTGAAGACTTCCTTTTTTAATTTCCAGAACAACTTTTCCAGTTTTGTCTATATAGGCATAGTCGAAATTGGTGTTATCTTTTGGATACACGATTGCGAGGCCGTCCGAAAAATCCCCTGGTTGATAACTAAACTGAAAAGGGATTACAACTTTACCATTTCTATCAAGGTACCCGTACTTGAACTCGCCATGTTCGACTATTCTTTGCACACGTATCAATCCGTCAGAAAGTTTACCGATAGTCACGTTATCGACCTTCTCGATTAGTTTTCCGGAACGATCATAAATCCCATGTTGTTGTATACCCGGCTTTACGTCCGGTGGGAGTTTTATCTTTTCGCCGTTTGCCTTAATCATATATGAATCACCCCGATAACTTTTTGTTTCAACGTATGCGTAACCTTGATCATCGAATGGTTCACAGAGACTGTATTCACATGGGATTACCAATTTTCCCGATCTGTCTATATACCCAGTTTTGTCAACGTCGGCCGAGACCGCGCAGTATCCATTAATGAAGCCTTCATCGGAGATGCTTTTGTATTTACCATAGGGGACCAGGAAGTTGCCCTTTGCGTCAATAATTCCCCAGGAACGACCTTTCCTAACAACAGAAAGCCCCTGTTGAAAGGGCTTCATGTCGTCACAGTCAATCTTAACCGCCGACGGCGAAACAGGGCTATTTTGAGAAAACAAATTGAATGACAAACAGACGAGGATTGACAGGGCGAGAGCTCTCATATAGATAGATAGGTTAATACAATGCAAGCTGGGGTTGACTTCTATTGTAAGGTGATGCAATGTCACGGGTTGCACTCCGCCAGCTGCATTTGGAATAGCACTTGGCGACAGCTCATAAACTTAGCGAGCAGAGTGACGCGCGTAAATAGTCATTGATGACTATTTTATCGTAAGACATTGCACTCACGCAAGTATGGCAATACCGTAAAGGAGGTTGGGTGTCGCTAGTGTAGTTGCAGTATAGTTGTCATCGTCGTTCCCCCACACTGCCAGAAAGAACTAGCCTCGGCTAAGAAGTGCGCATCAAGTTGACAACTCATCCTGAGTGAGGATCACTTATTCTGGAATATTTCTTATTTTTCAATACACCTCTCGATTGTGTCTGAAAAGCGAAACCGTGGTAGCAGTAACGTTGACAGTGATCGAAGCCTTTTACTTAATTGTATAGTTCTTCAAGACAATTTAGATCCGTTGAGGCCTACGGGTGCCAGAACGTTATGAGTTCCCACTTCTATAGATTTTCCGACAACACCACTATTGCCTACAAGGACTTCAATTCTCACAAGAGTGATAGCCTGGTATTCATCCATGGGAATAGTAACTCAAGCCGGGTTTGGACACCCCAAATTGACAGCAAGACCTTGAGTGACTACCGCATCATTACGCCTGATCTTCCCGGTCATGGGCAATCGTCAGCAATAGCGTCGGGCGACTATAGTGTGATCAATATGGCTTCCATCATGGTGAAGTTCGTCAATGCTGTTGTAGGTAAAGTATCATATTGTCTTGTTGGATTGAGCCTGGGGGGAAATGTAATAGCAGAGATGCTGAGATTGGGTTGTCAGCCTACAGGTATTGCCTTGATCTCAACTGGCCTTGTAGGAAAAGAAGTACCCGTTGCGCGCGTGGTTAGAGACGGCGTCGTAGCAGAAGTATTGTTTCAACCTTCTCCTGCGTTGTCTAGCATACAGCGCTATTACAGCACGCTGATAAGGCAGAACAATTCAAGTCTTGTGGATATGCTGATTGAAGATCACTGTAAGACGCGACCACAGTTTCGTGCTGAGTTTCCCAAAAGTATTGGTGAAGGTAAGTACTCGGATGAACTTGACTTAGTAAGGAAATGGGGCAAGCAGCCGCTCGTTGTGTATGGCTGTGATGATCAAAGCATACCACCCGATGTGCTTGACCAGGTCGAACTTCCTTACTGGGGTGGTGGAATACATAAGTTCACTGACGTCGGCCACCTGGTGAACATAGACCAGCCGTTGCTCTTTGACGAGTTGATCCGGCAATATTGCCAGGACGTCTTCAGTATTTAAGAAAGCCGTTTTCAAGCGCAAACCTCACAAGACCCACGGAAGTCTTGCAATTGGTTTTCTCCAACAGATTTCTTCGATGATTGTCGACTGTGTGCTTGCTGATAAACAACTTCTGGGCGATCTCTTCGCTACTCAGATCATCACAGACGCATTTCAATATTTCAATCTCACGCTTCGTTAGCGTGATTTCTTCGCTGCCTGAAATGAAAGTGTTGTTCTGCACAACAGATGGATGCGCACCAGATTTTTCATCCTTATCCAAACGGACGATCCTATGATTAAGCTTGTTACCTGTCACAAAAGATGACACGTCATAAAGAAAACCAATGCTTGCTAATGGGAGCCCTGTGCTTGTTGCTTTAATAAAAAATGATTCCTGCATTACATGCCGATATTCGCCAGATTTACGTTTGCCACGATAGTTGCATTGGAACAAATAGGACGAATATTCAGCCGGCGGTGTCGCCTTCAGGAAGTCAAGGTTGGCGGGAAAGATTTTCTCATCGAATACTTTGAGGTCCTGCTTGTGCCATAGTTTGAAAGCGAACTCCACGCCCCCGTCAAGAAAGTGAGATATCGGATGTTCGATGAGGTCCTTCATCCTGGGAGATGCATAGATATATTTCTTTCTCGTGTAGTCGAGGATATAGCACGCTGGCATGGTGTGCTGCAGGAAGTTATTGATGCGTGCGCCAATCGTTGAACCATTGGTCAACAGCTCGTCGACGTCGTCGATTGATGTATTGTGCACGGTTCCTAAAAACTCTGAGTAGGACAGATCGGCCTTCATAACGGGTGGTGTGGGTAATGTGTTGAACGACCATAGCTAAGATACCGCATTATTCACCAATTGGCAAAGGAGAGGTTGTTGTGAAGAGGCTTACGCATGAGCGTTAAAGCTCCCATCGATGGCAATATTAGTGTTTGAACTCCGACCCGGTAGGGATGTTGTATGTTGGCATCCTGTAAATAGTCATTAATGACTATTTACAGGCGGGTGCCGGAGCGCTAAGTTTATAATTCGCCGCAGGGTTGTGTCCCAGATCCTACCTGTTGCCTACAAGGAATTAGCACCATTACGCTATTTACTCAGCGCCATATGATTAAATGCCCCGAGTGTAAGGTTATCACGGTAGTCATCTTGAATATGATCGCGATGATTCTTGCTATGCCGCAGTTGTTCGCGCAGCAGTGGAAATTCATGAGTGGACCGGTTGTTGATCAAGAAAACATGGCCGATGTTCATACCATTGAATATACCACGGACTTTGTCATCGCTGCTGGACCGGGTACGGTCGACAGGGCACCGTTTTACATATCAAGAGATCGAGGAAATACCTGGACCATTCCGAACATCGAATGGCTACGGCACCTCGGCGAGGTTGAGCCACGGGGATTGTTTAAATGTTTTGCAATTCGTGATAATGTTATTCTGGCGGGTGACCAGGGTAGGAACGGCGTCATCTTGCGTTCAACGGATAAAGGAAATTTGTGGAAAGAGTTGCCAACGGATTTCCCAACCAGTTCTGATGGAATAGAGATGAATGACTTTCTTGTATATGGAGACACCATCTTCCTTGCATCTTCACACGGTATCCATTTCACCCGAGACGATGGTACGACTTGGACGCACGTCAGTGAAGGCATTCCCTCCCATGCTGACGTTTTTCAAATGGCCAGCTTGAACAAGGTCTTGTTTGCAGCCACGAAAATGGGTCTTTATGTGTCAGCAGATGCAGGGAGACAATGGAAAGCAGCAACTGGTATTCCTACTACCAGATCTATCCGGACTATAGCTGTGACCAAAGGTATTCTGATAACCGATGGATTCCGATCTACCGATGGTGGAGTCTCCTGGTCGCCTTTGGCTAGCGTTAACGTGGATACGAATCCTATCTGGGGAAAAGCGCCATTAAAAGGAATCTATCACCTCGTTGTGCGAGGTGATACTGTGGTTGCGCAAACTGCTCTGCCGGTTGGCGCGGATGTTAGTTTTGCAACATACGTTTCGTTCGATTCTGGTCTTACCTGGGAGCGATCACGCCTGCTTTCAGGAGGTGATAGGTATCTGGTCAATCAGACCGTCCTGGACTTTTTTGACTTCGATAGAAATATGGCATCGGATGGAAACTCCTTTTTGACAGGTCCCTTTTCCACCGATGTCTATGGCATATTGCGTTCGACCGACTTGAACACCTGGACCAACCTCACAGGCAAGCTGTACGGCTGTGATATGCTTGCTTCCAGTGACGACTACTTATATGCCTCACTCAATAATAAAATTTACAGGACAAGTGACGGCGAAACCTGGAACGGCATCCTGGAATTTCCCAAGGATACTAAAATTGGAGAACTCTTCGGTAAATCATTGGTTGTTAGTGGAAGTGACCTTTACTTTATCAACGCGGACAGTGAGGATATATTTGATCAAAAGGGATTGTATGATTCCGGCGACAACGGTGAAAGCTGGCGGATAATTCCTCTGCCCGATGATACCATTTACGATGTCGTACGCATGAAACCGAAAGTCTTGTTACAATCGAGAAGCAAGTTTTATATCAAAGATGACAGCGAACAACAATGGAGTACGCTGACCTTTGGTGAATTTAATGATGTGAAGCGCGTTATGGTAACCGAAGACAACAGGCTAATAGCCTACAGTTGCACGAGGATCATTGAATCGATCGACCTGGGAAAAACATGGCAACTTGTTGTCGATCTTGCAACATACTTCGATAACATAGACGACCCAAACTATGATCCAAAAGACTATGAGGACGAATGCTTATTGTCGTTGGCAATACGAGGGCGGAATTTTTTGGCGCAAGTTTATCGGAACTGGATCAGAGGGACAAATGAATATCGAGGTGGCATCAACACATTTTATAGCAATGATATGGGAAAGACTGGCGGACTAACAGAGCGGGTGTTAGAATCTGAAGAGTTTGTGTATCAACCTGCCCCTAGTATACTGGGTCCATTCTTGTCGACGCCTATTGGCTTTATCGGTAACAATGGATACTTCTATTCCCGTACAGGCGAAATCGTTCAGAGCCTTAAGGACGGATTTCCAGGAGGAAAAATAGATCGTCAATGCAATAATCAATGGTTTGAGGAGCCCTACTATGTGGAGATCGAAAAGGCCTATTCGCCACCATGTAACAACTACACTGCAATTAACGATGCAGCCGTTTTTAAAGATAGATTATTCATTCACGCAGTAGGTGGTGTTTGGTCGACCAGTCTGAATGCTATTACCGTACAGCCGACACCCGAGGAAGTGACCGGCCTCGAAGAGCTCGAGAGCGAAAAGAGGCTCAAGGTTTTTCCGGTACCTACAAATAGCACGGTCAAAATTCATTATTTGGTGCTGTCGGACAACGCTAACGTTCAGGTTATGGACCTTTTTGGACGCTCGATCTATGCTGGAAAAATGGGGGTGAGTGAAGATCATTTGGAGGTGGAGTTGGCTATTCAGCATTTTGCGAGGGGTCGTTATATTGTGAGGGTAATTGATGGTGGGAAGGTATACACGGCGTCCATAATAAGAGATTAGTTACCTGAAGTTGCAGAAGGACGTGTAATCAGGATACTCAAATAACGCGGTGTGATTGCTGAAAAGATGGCAAAAGTTTTAATATTGTTGTAGGCGCGGATAAGATGTAAAGATCTAATTTGACTATTACAGATCACCACCCTTTCGCGTCCTCATTAATAAACACATCACCATTATTGTGAACAACCCATTTAGTGATCGGGTTGAAATGATAACCAGTTACGTCACCGCGCACATCAACCAAATCTTTAAAGAATGGCTGGATGTAACCGGTTTCGTCTATGGCGCGACTCATGATCTCGGTTGTTTGTCCATTCCAATTCCACAGGTAGCGGAACGTCGTGTGAGCCTTGTCGAGAATCGGTGTTTGTAGTTCAGCGGGGTACCACGATTTTCCGACGTCGGTGCTGACTTCTACTCTGACAATTTTCCCGCGGCCACTCCAGGCGATGCCCCTTATTTCAATCCATCCCTTTTCCACTTTCGCCGGATAAGCGGGAAAGGTAATGATCGACTTAGCTTCCATCTCAAAACTGAATTGCCTGATCTTTCCACCCTTCAAGATATCAGAATACTTTGCCGTCTCTTCACGTGTCATGAAGGGGCGATCAGAAAGTTCGATCCTTCTGATCCACTTTACCGATGTGTTCCCTTCCCATCCTGGAAGAAGTAACCTTGCGGGATAGCCCTGTTCAGGTCTTATCGCTTCTCCGTTTTGAGCATACACAATCATCGCGTCATCAAGTCCTTTGCTCAGTGGAATGCTTCTCGACATCACGGCGGCATCGGAGCCTTCAGCAAGAAACCATTTCGCTTTGGAGTCGACGCCGACCTCGCGAAGTAACGTTGATAACATTACGCCCGTCCATTCGCTTTGACTGGTCATGCCATAAACTTCCTGAGGAGTCGTGGCTGGTTTTTTAAAACCAAAGACGAGGAAATTTCCGCAGCATTCGAGAAACATCGTGCGAGATACAGAGGGCAGTCGCTTCAAGTCGCGTAGGTTGAAGATCATCGGTTTTTCAACCATGCCGTGGATAAGCAATTCGTATTTCGCGGGATCAATAGTAGGAACGCCAGCATGGTGTCGCTCGTAATGAAGATCTGATGGGGTGATGCTTCCGTACAAATCCTGCAATGGCGTAAGTGACAGTGATGATCCGGTAACTTTTGTTGGTGTTTCAAATGGAGAACGGGTGCCTATCGTTCCTACTAGCTTGCCGGGGATCTTGGTTGGATTTCCCAGTTCGCTAACGGGTACAGCCTTTTGAATTTTTCCAAAGGTTGTTTGCGCAAGAACCACCGCTGCGGTGGCAGCACCGCCAAGCAGCTTTCGTCTGCTGATATTTATTTTAGAGCTCATCGGATTCCAGGTCCCCCTTGCCTGTCATCGTTAACAAAGAGTTTTCTCGCGGGCATCTGGATTGATGAGAGATTGTCCGCGCGAACTATAAACGTTGAGTCTATGAGTCGGTTTCGATACAATAAGAAGGCCGTTAAGTGATATACTTCAGCGGATGTGAGAGAGCCTGGTGCATTGAAGGGCATCGCTCGATTTATATAGTCATACAGGGTGGTCGCGTAGGGCCAGTAATTACCAATGCCAACTGCTTCGCCATATTTGAATGGATTGCTGGCGCCATAAGGAGCAACCAAAATATCTTCAGGACCTTCCTTTCCATTTTTACCGTGACAGGCGGCGCACTTGGCTGCGTATATTATTCGGCCTTCGTTCACCGTGCCTGATCCAGGAGGAAGTCCGATTCCGTCCGGACCGACCTCGATATTCAGTGAATCAATTTCTTTTTTTGTTGCTGTTCTTCCGAACCCGAATGAGACAGGCCATTGATGTTCCGCTTTTAATACAGTGTTTGAAGGTTTGGTCAATTCAATGTCTGGAGGTTCGTTTTTGGCGCAGGAGAAACCGACAAGTGCGATAAAGAAACAGACACTGAATCCTGATGCATGCATAGTGGCTAACCTTTGACTTAAGTTACGGATAGCAATTGTAATTGCTGTGTAAAGGGTTGGAAATTTCTAAGATGCCACCGGCGGAATACGCAAGTTTACTGATGCTTGCCAGATGGTGAACAAAGATCAGCCCTTGTTTCATTGAGGAGTTGATTCAGAAAATTCACAAGATGTCATTAGTGCTTAGTGACGTGGCGAGTACGATCTCGCCATGGATAAACTCGAATGGCTGCTCACCATTCCAGGGAATTTATCGCATTTTGATTTGAAACTCAGTCCGCGGTTTGATGCCGTACGCCACCTTCCCCGCTTTTAGAAAATGATGAACACAACGTATCAGACGAAACTATAACAGCGATGTAATCTAAGTGTTGGTGATTTGCTTGATGAGGTGAATTGTCCAGTAGGCGAAATTAAATACACGATGTACTGCGTATTGCCGGAATGCGCTTGCGGTGATCTTGCGACGGAGTTTTAACGCTAACAAGGGACAGGGATTAAAAACTCATCCTCATAAAGTACAACACGTGTGCCACCTATGTTATTAGCGCAATTTCCGGATTTCGAATAGGAGAGATACAAGTTCGGGAAATGTCGATCCCGCCCTGGGACTAATCGGATGAACTACAACACATAATGGTTTCGACTTCCATCACAAACTTGCGTCGTTTGAACGGTAAGGCTGTGAGTCAGCTGCGAAGCTCTGACTCTGACAACTGTTAACGTATCAAGTGAACCGTACCTTTAATCGTCCTCGGATCACTGTGGCAGTTGGCATTTATCCCATAGTAGAAATAAACACCGGCAGGCGCATCCCCGCCGTTCCATCCCGTGTTAGCAGGATCCGCATAAACAGATTCGCCATAACGGTTAAATACTTCAAACGATGCTGATGGGTCGTTCGTGATCATTTTGAACACCTCATTCTTGCCGTCACCATTTGGAGTAAACACGTTAGGAACAAATAAAGTATCGGCCGGTAAAATCAACACATGTTGAGGAGTAGTTTCCAAAAGGCATTTACCAAGCTGCAACGAAGCATAATAGTACCCTGTCTTTTCAGGTTTCAACTCCGCGTCTGAACTGCTTAATGCGATGACGTCTGATATTGACTGTTCATAATATTTCCACGTCACTGAAATTCCGGGTGCTTCACTTTGCACGATTAGTTTTTCCTCACCGCTCGGACAAAATTCCAACTCCGCTGCTGACGGGGAGACGTTCGCTTTGAACGAATCGTTGATGACAATAGATTTTTCTTCCGGCAGGCAATACGTTGTTTGCGCGACAACTTTTACGACGCCATTGCTTTGAATGGTAACAGCGTTCCCGCCATTTTGAGCAATCCCATATTCAGTTTCGGTGGGTTCTTTTTTCAACCAGGTGATCGTCGCTAAGTCAGGAGGCGCGTTAGTCAGAGACACCGTTGCTTCGCCCGTAAGACATATGTTTCCGGATGTTGACAGCGCTGGCTTATACGGCGCGATAACTTTAGCCAATGTCGTCTTGTTGTATTGACAGCCAAGGGGCGAATTGTACTTATAAGTCAGCAGGTATTCGCCAGGCGATTGGCGTGGACTGAAACTATTGCTGGTAACACCTGTCCCGCTCCATGCACCACCTGCCGGTGTTGCTTTGAGGGCGATAGAGGTGCCTGAGTTGTTACAACTTGTGGCTACTGTGTCGAGGGTTAACTCGATCTGCTCATTGCGCACGTTTATAACAGGAGAGAATGCTGAGCAAATCCCGTTGTTAGCATTTACCTGATACTCGCCTCGTTTTGTTGCCGTCAGTTCGGAGGAGAGAACATCCAGAGATTTAAACACACCGTTGCTGGTTTCGCGGTAGTACCATTCATAAGAAACATTTGCTTTAGGCTCGACTTGTAGCAGAACAGCAATAGGGTTAGCGTTGGCACAAACGAAATGGTCAGTTCCATCTGCAAAGACCGTTAACGGGTCATCAGCTACGTGAATCTCCAGTAGTCCTGCGTTGGCACAGTTTGGGGTTCGATAAGTTAAGATGTATTTGCCGGGTCCAACAGAAGAGGGATCAAATAAGCCCTGTGGATCTGTAATTCCTGGACCGGACCATGTGCCTTCAAATGGATATCCCAATAGTTCCACCGTTTCATTCGTAGCGCAAACAGGTGGAACCAGTTTTACGATAGGAGGTGTAGGAACAACATATACCGAACCCGAGATCTTTCCGGTTTCAAGATCTTCAACAGGTGCACCCATAAAGAAATCCGTTTCATCAATATGGACAGCCATGCCGAAGTAGTCTTTAATGAAAGAGTCGCCGGTAAAGTCGGCGATCCATTGGGTATTCGTCCAATGATAGTCTTTGGCTTGAAAGACTGATGCAAGTCCCGGCTTATTGATTACCTGACCTGATTTATACTGGTCGTTTATCGGTGATCCTACAATTAATGTATTCTGAAAGGCTGCCATCGAGTAGCCGAACAATCCGCTTTCCTCCTTTGTGTTGGGAATTATTTTTGCGGACTCCGTACGCGATGTCCATTCTTCGTTTGGCAGTTTAGTGTATACGTACACCGCTCCGACATCCCAGGTACCATTGTAATCCCTGGTGGGCGCCGAAATAAAAATCGTACCGTTCGATATGTAGTTCGAATACCCAAACTTGTCACCGTTAGAGACCCAAGATTTAAAATCCGATGAAATCTGGATCGGCTCAGAATCGGTTTGGGACAGTACGCATTTTACTTCCCAGTTTCCTTCCTCATTCAGCTCGAGGATTTTTGTACCGGCAACAATCAGATTGCCCTCAATACTCACGGGGACAGTTGAGCTCCTGGCAAAGAAGTCTGTACCCTGAAGGCACATCGATTGATGGAATTTAAATTCGGTTCCATCGAACTTATAGAGTGCCAAAAAAATATGACATTCAGCCATACCTCCCGAGCTACCGCTATCCATGTACGGCATCACGAGCCAGTCTTTGCTCATCGCGATATTGTCTCCCGACGTGTAAACGATCAGGCCGTCGTTCGCCAGAACAATTTCCTGAACCAATGAGGGATTACTCCAATCCGTTCCCTTCCTGTAGACAAAGAATTTTCCGGCCGGTGAATGACCAGCAGCAGCGACGGCCAGATAGTCTCCGCTGATCGCCATATTCGAGCCGAATACATCATCGTAACGACCACCGGCTGGCGGCAAGATCTTTGCCGTTTTTGTCCATGCGCCACCGCTCTTCGTATAAACATATACGGCACCTGCATTTGCCTTTACCGTTCCGTCGTATGGAGCTGTAACAAAAAGGTTATCTCCCTGTCCCAAAATTTTCGTTCCGTAATAGTGAGCGGCTGTGCTCTTCTTAGCAGCATACAGATAACCGGTTTGCCATGTGCTACCCGATCGTGTATAAGTTTTCAATGCCACCTGCGTGATGCCGACATTCGGTGGTGCCACGTAACCCACGACAACATCGAGATTTTGATTGGCCGCGATCACCGTTCCGAATCTTTGAGCGGTGCCAGGGTTAGGCAGATTTTCTTCAATCGTTTCGTAGACCGGATTACACCATCCGCCTGCACCCTTCCGTAGCCGTGTTAGAAATCCTGTGCCATCTTCATCGCGGGAGGTAAGGAACAAGTCATTCCCAACCGCTGCGAACACATTGGGAATCCAATAGCTTTTATCAGTACTTGTATTTGGATCGAAATGGCAAGTCAGGTAACGGTCGGGCCATGGGCCGGTTTGAGGTTGTTCAAAGAACACTACTTCCCATTTAGGATTGGCCGTTTCAACGTCGACAGAAGCAAGCGTAAAAATTCCGTCTTCAGTGAAGGCGAAATTGTCGTTGCCAAATCCATACGAATAATGGAGATCGCCGGCAGCGAGCTTAGCTTCCAGTTGATAGTTGCTGAATGTACCGCTATTGTCTTTGTACACATAAATTTGTCCGTTGGCGGTGGGTGCAAATCGTACGAAAGTCGCCATACGCGAGCCCTGGAACTGAACGCCTCCATCTCCAAAATCATCGACGTCTGCTTCGGGTGGAGGTATCAATGTTCGGGAGGAAGAGTTGCTCCATTCGTTACCCGCATTCTTATGATACAGATACATGGCCCCGCTGCTTCCATTAGGAAACGAACTGTCCAGGTGCCAGATGTCAGTGATCACCACAGTATTTTGGTCATCGGTAATGCCTATAGGATTGTTTGCGCTCGTGCCGAAACGTTGTCCATCGGGTACCTTCCAAATCGCCAGTTGCACGGGAGTCGTCCAATCCGTGCCATTCTTTTTGTAGACGTATACTGATCCGCCCTGGCCATAGGCGCCTACGAACAGGTAGTCCTGGCTCATCTTCACGGACCAGCCGAACTGGATGGCGTCGATGGGAACCGCAGGAACAATAGACGAGTGCTTTATCCATTGTGTTCCCTGCTTTTTATAAATGTGTACCAAGCCCGTTATGCGTCCAACGCTGTCGCTATTGGGCACGCCAACAGCCAGGTAGTCGCCATACATCGAGATGGAGCGGCCGAAGTCAAGGGAATAGTCGGGTGCGGATTCCGGAGTGAGTTTTGAGAAATCGGTGAGACATTGTCCGTGGGCCGCGAGGGAGGCCAGGAGGGACAACCAGAAGAGAATACGCATAACAGTTCTATGAAACCAGGATGCATAATAGCATTAAAATTCGAACGGAATTCTGTTTGATTTCGGAGTTTCTTACGTCTCATTTTAGGCGCTTTAATGGGTCCGGACGGGAGTTTGGAGTCTATCACGTGTGTCCATGAAGCTGTGAATGCGGAATCACGGTCTTAACATATAATTCACGAACGTCGATCGAATTGATTGCGTGCGTTGCGCGCCGAAATCGTACGCATTTCAACAATGATGAGCACGCGGCGCGCGAATATCGGATCCGATCTCTGTTGCTATTGATATGTGATCCCGATCGGATCAAATGCAGGTTCGCCTTCATAAATATTTAAGATATCATCGGTCTATAGTCTGTTTATTCTTTTAATTTGATCACTTCTATCATCCAAAAAACTGCAGCTATGAAATGCAAAATGATTTTAACTACTGCTGTGTTATTGCTTGTCATGCTGCCCCAGAGTTATGCACAGGATACCACGTTGTGCATGGGTAAATACTGGTCCGAAGACGAAGCTAAAGTAATGATGAGCCGTTTCGCGCGTCAATGGAACGATAAGAATTCATGGGAGACACGCGCCGCTCAAATACGTAGCGGTATTATCGAAGGCATGAAGCTGACTTCAATGCCAAAAGTATCCGGTGACTTCAATCCAATTATTACACACCGCCGTGAGATGGATGGTTATAGCGTTGAAAACATCGCTATCGAAAGCTTCCCCGGGTTTTACATCACAGGAAACATTTATCGCCCGGCTAAGAAGCAAAAGAAATATGCAGCCATCCTAACGCCGCACGGCCATGGAGTTGATAAACGTTTTTCGGAAGAAACCCAAAAACGATGCGCCATGTTCGCTCGCATGGGCGCCATCGTCTTTACTTATGATATGGTCGGCACAGGAGAATGTATGCAGGTAACTCATAAGATGCCGATCGCCCTGGTGCTTCAGACATTTAACAGCGGACGTGTATTGGAATACTTACTGTCGTTGTCAGACGTAGATCCGGACAGAATCGGGATGACAGGATACTCAGGAGGTGGGACACAGACTTTTATTTTGTCTGCCGTAGACAATCGCATTAAAGCAGCTGCTCCGGTTGTTCAGGTATCAGCACATTTCTTTGGAGGATGTGTCTGCGAAAGTGGAATGCCGATTCATAAGCGGTCGGGGTTTCAGACCAACAACGTCGAGATCGCCGCACTGTTTGCACCGAAGCCGTTACTGATTGTTTCAGACGGCGCCGATTGGACGAAGAACACACCGGATGTGGAGTATCCTTATATTCAGAAAGTGTATGCCGCATATCAGGCAAATGATCATGTTTCCAATGCGCATTTCGCAAACGAAGGCCACGACTATGGATATTCAAAACGAACGGCAGTCTACAAATTCTTTAACCGGTATCTGCAACTGGATGATAAGTCTGTTGCTTCGAAAAATGGATACCAGGAGGATTTCGTTACCATACTGACGAAACCTGAGCTTTATGTTTTTGACAACGAGGTAAAAATGCCGGCGAATGCACTTCAGGGGGACGACGCCGTTATAAAATATCTGGGGCTGTAGAGCCGCACCAATCGCCTGCGATAGGTGATCTGCCAAACTAAAGGGCGCACCTAAAGAAACGGATATGTGAGCAGTCAGCGGGCTCAAGCGGATTAATCAACATTTTTCACTTTCGGAAAAGTGCTTGTGGTGGAGTGACGTATGGGACGTGCTACGCACAAACTCCCTGGCTTGTGACGAGATCCCGGACTACCAGCGGCTGATGGCGAATATGCGCTCGTTGATGTAAAACCAATGAGTGTCCAGGGTTGCTGATAATGACCGGCGTGCGCAGTAGTAACCGAAGGTCGGCCAACTGGTCAACAGCATCAAAGTCCATGGATCAAATTTTCGCGAACGCGACCTGCCCGTTCGCAATTGCCTTTAAAAGTGATACGTGGCGCCCAAATTCAGCCCCAATCCATAGGGTTTGACATAGAAAGGAGTATTCATCACCTTATTGATATAGAAGGAGTAGTTGAGCGTTGGTTGGAAAACGGCGCGTAATTTTGTGTCGGCTGGATATTGCAGGCGATAGTATAGATTATAGAACACGTATACTGAGGGGTTGTTTGTGAAGTCAGGTGTTGGTTGATGCTTCCTGTTGAGCGCCACGTGGAACTCCAGTCCCGTGCCCATCGTGTGGAGAAGGCGATTGCTTCTAAGCTGATAGTTTATGCCGAGCTGAAAACCGAGATTCTTTACCTGGTATTCGAACGACTTTTCCAGATAGACGAATTTCGGTTGCGTGATGATCTCGCCATTAGTGCCTGTCGTCACTTGCACGTACTCCACCTGCTTCTGCACATAGTCTACGGTTTGCTCGCGTTGATAATAGACCAATCCGCCAAAAACATTAAACTTCGGATGCACGGGAATTTCGAGTCCTGCCTCCGCCCGAACACCCAGACGCTCCGAAGAAAATGCCGCCACTTTGTGAATGCTCTCCACAATCAGATTGTCGTGCTGGTTGGCCTCGATCCGCTGATACCCGAGAGTGGGCATGACGGTGAAGTACAAGCGGAAAGAGCGACTTTTACTTTGTTGTATGATGACGCCAGATTGATCTCTGCTATTATCCACAGACTTGCCTCTTAAAGTGGTAGTAACATCGTTGATCTTTTCTACTGCTAATGAATCCCGATGCACACTCATTTGGCCTGAGACATCACCAATCGTAGCCACGCCTGGCGACTCGTTTTCGCTTAAAGGTTCCGACGACTTTTCTGGTAAGGTTAGCGGCGACGCCTGGTGATGCCCGGTAACATAGGAGATTTCCTTACCAGGGTTCACCGGTATTTGTTGATCTCTTGTTGCGTTACGTATTTGGGACGCTGTCAAGTTCCTGGCGTCAGTGTTTTGGGTGAGATCTTTACGTCTTTCATTGGCCGAGGTGACCTCTTCATATTGCGCCGCGTCAGCGTTGGAAATGGCTTGTTGAGATGGAGCATCCATTTCATTTTCTGCATGGCCACCCGTAATTACCTCCTTGCCTTTTTTCTGGTTTTTATCCTGTGGAGTGGATGCGACGCTTCCTTCTTCAGCGCCTTTATGCGACAGTGTCGTTGTGGTCAGGTCGGAATCGATAAGATGATAAAACCCTCCCAAAAGCGCGATCACTGCCAACAGCATCCATCCCTTCCTCACTCTGCGTTTGAGCCGTGCATTCCTATTCTCTAGCTCCACATTGGCCAATATGGATGCCCATAAGCGTTCATCCGGAGTCACTGAGTAGTTTTGTAACCTTTTCAAATCATCGTTCATCATGTCATCCATAATCTTCATACTTCAAAATCCCCAGTCCTTTCAGTTTGTGTTGTAAAACCTGTCTGGCCCTGTTCAATTGCGATCTGCAAGTGCTTTCTGAAATACCCAGCATTTCACCGATCTCTTTATGGTTGAATCCTTCTATCTCGTGGAGGTTGAATATAATTCGATAGCCATCTGGCAATTCCATAATAAGACTTATCAACAGTTCATCCGAAAACTGAGATAGGATCAGCGTGTAGTCATTATTGCAATGGTTCCGACCCATGTTTTCGTCGGCGTGCACATTGCGCTTGTGTCGATGATAGTAGTTCACAGCCGTATTGATTGCAATACGCTTAATCCATTGCTCCAGCTGTTTATTGTCGTGAAGCTGCTGCAGGGACTGAAACACTTTCACAAATGTCTCCTGGTATACGTCTTCCGCCTCCTCAATGCTGTTAGTATAGCGGCGGCATAGTCCCATCACCCGAGCCTTATATAGATCGTATAACTGCCGCTGTGCCCGAACATCCTTGCACATGCATCGAATAATCAATTCATCGGTTTCTGACATTCAACGGAGATTATTGCAATGGAAGAGTGATTAAGCGTTTTGATATAATACCTTGAAGGAGTCTCTAATTCTCCGTCGCACACGCCTCACCTTCTGACTGTCTTCAAATTGTCGTTTGAGGAGGGACGCTGACAACAGCACGCTGAAGATGAAACGGCCCTCGCGTCTCTCCTTTTTGTATGACCTGATTTGACCCAGGAACGCTGCATTCAATGTTGGATTTATCCGGGCTTTCCTGTCAAAGCAAGCTTGCAATTGGTTATTTGGTCATTCACCAGCCTGAATCTTACGGTTGTGTCACCACCATATAACATAAGATAATTGTTTGGTGCCTTTCAGTGGATATCTATGAGAAATTTGTTAAACCTTTTTGTCCGATAGGACTGGGGTGGGGCCGACCATATGCTGAGAATTCATCCCGGTGTGATGTTCAGAATGTCTGTTTATAGATAACATTGTTGTACAGCATATAAGCAACATGGTCGGTTGGTGCGGCTATGTCGATACCACAATACACATCTACCGGCACCCAGCTCCGTTGGGTAACCTTCCAGGTGTTGCCACGGTCCTGCGAGCGATAGAACATCAGGTGGCCTTCAACCCCTTCGGAGTATTCTACCCCAATGCCAAGACCTGTCCTTTTGCTCGGGGAAAATGCCAGTCGTGTAATATAACCTGGCAAGGTGGCGACGCGTCTTTCACGCTGTTCGTTCACGTAGCGATGCAGTTCCGATCCTGTGTCGATTCGGGTGGAAGCAATTAACGTATCACGGTTAAACGTGGTGTATCCCATGAATGCCGCTCCGCCGTAGTCGATCCGGTTCGTCCAGGTATGGCCCGAATCATTGGTTTCAAAAATGATATCCTGCTGTACCGCATAGCCGGACTGGCCATCAGCAAAACCAAGCTTCATATCCATCCAATAAAACCAATCCTGGTCCTGCAGGAGTACGCTATTCCACGTCTTACCACCGTCAGTAGTGTTGAAAATTTGGTTGTCTCCCCACCATTCATCAGTAGAACCGGCAATGACGCCGGATGTACGCGTAAAAAAATGCATGTCTGTGAGATGAATTTGATTTTTCATAGGCAGTCCCGTCCATGTTTCACCACCATCCTGCGTATAAGCCAGGCCATTGGCACAACCACCGTCATAACACGCCTTCCCGGTATAGATTGCAAATCCTTCCATATCATTGATGAATTGAACATCAACAAAAGATCGATTAGCTCCGGCAACTTCCCTTAAGACTTGTCGCCAGCTTTGACCGCCATCGGTGGTTTTAAAAATTCCCGGGCCGGCTTTAAAACCAGTCATCTCAGTAAGAAATTCTATGGCATAAAGATTCTGGTCGTTGTTGTCGATTGGAACGGCATCAATGGGCAATTCGTCTGGAGCACTTGCGCCAGGTAATACCAGGGTAACGAGACCGAGCGTCTCGCCGGATGTCGACGCTAATCTGTAGGTGAGGCGATCATAGGCGGAAAAGTCAGGTCCAGCCATATAAACAATGGTGTTATCCACAAGTGTTGCTGTTCCCTTCTGCGGTTGTAAATCAATTGAAACAGTATAGTTGGAAGGTTCATTGCAAAACTTGTCGTTGTCCATTACTGGAATAATAACTTGCTTACCCTTCTCAATCTCGCGCCTGTCCTCCACAGCGATTGTTGTGCACGGCAGGTTTTCCGGGGAAACAACATGGACCTTTACGATATGCTTTGCAATCTCACGCCCGGCGGCAACCTGTGTGACAATAAATTGATCTACGCCCTCTGTGAAACTGTCAAACGGTCTATAAGTGAAAGTCTTGAAATCCAATTGCGAAATCTGCCCCTTCAGTGGTCGTTGCGCAATCGAAACTGTGGTAGTCTCAAAAGTGGTTGATATGAGCCCCCTCAAATCAATTACCACGGCTAAGGTGGGCACCGTGTAATAATCGTTCACCGTTTGAATTCCTCCTTCGATAAGTTGATCTTCTTTGAACGAATCACACGACATGAACAATAGCAGGGGGAGGAGTGTTTGCCACTTGAAAACGTATGCTTTTGCATTGGTCAGGTTTTGGGCAGTTTCCATAGGCGGTTTTGAAAGGTAAGACAGGAGGGCCAATGGAATCGCTGCATGATCAAAAAAAGCTTTTAGGATGGACCAGTTGGGAACCAAACTGGAAAAGCGGCACTTGATGACGTCATGTTGAAAAACTTTCAATATGATCTTCAACTGGAAGAGTTTGCCCGACTTTGCGGGCGCAGTCTGTCGGCCTTTAAACGCGATTTCAAATCAGCGTACCAGGAGTCGCCAGCGCGTTGGATAA
This sequence comes from Chryseolinea sp. T2, assembly GCF_037203685.1. Taxonomy (NCBI): domain Bacteria; kingdom Pseudomonadati; phylum Bacteroidota; class Cytophagia; order Cytophagales; family Fulvivirgaceae; genus Chryseolinea; species Chryseolinea sp. T2. The sequence goes on along the minus strand of NZ_JBBCAU010000012.1, from coordinate 13,156 downwards.
ATGATAAACGTTTGGACTATGCGCGGTCACTACTCGTTAGCACGGATATGAATGTGAATGATGTGTGCTATGAGAGCGGGTTTAAAAATCCATCTCATTTCAATAGAGTATTCAAGGACAAATTTAGTTTGTCGCCGGGGCAGTCCAGAACGGTAGGCGTAGAGAGCGAAATGCAATAGTTCGGCTCTGTAGATGCGCACAAACCAGGTTGGTTACGATTAACTATCCTGTCTTTTTTCCTACCTTCGGCACGTCATATGAAAATGTCGGTTATACCATATTGTCAGAATCCCTCCAAGGGAATTGTAGCGTAGGCGGGCACTTCCTTGCTCCGCCTGACAATTGATTACAAATTAAATTTCATGGTATCACCTTGATCGCGGCACCTGTGCGTGTTACCGCGATCTTTAAAACATTTATTTACAAATGCAGTTACTGGAACAATACGGGTGGAATTCGTTTTTCCAATCCTATAAGGACTCACGTCCTGATCACAATACATTAATCGGTCGCGTCATCTCGATCAAAGGTTTCAAATATGAACTCGTTACGAGCGAAGGTTTTCATGAATGCGAGCTCGCCGGGAAACTTTTATTCGGTGCCTCGCCGGAGGAACTACCTAAAGTTGGCGACTGGGTTTGGTACTTGCCCTACGACGTGCAAGGCTACATCGTTGATGTGCTTCCCCGACGAACCGAACTTTCACGCAAAGCCCCTGGCGCAAAGTCGGAACGTCAGGTTCTGGCCGTAAATCTCGACGCTGCGCTGGTCGTCCAGGGTCTTGACCGAGATTTTAACCTTATGCGGCTCGATCGTTACCTTGTGCAACTCGCTGCGTGCAGCATTCCTACAATAGTTGTACTTAACAAGGCCGACCTCGTTGATGACACTTCACCCTATTTGAATGATATTCAAAAGCTTCATCGAAACGTGGCTGTTCATTTCTGCAGCACGTTTGACCAGCGGGGTGTCTCGGAACTTTTTGACCTGCTGGGCCAGGCAAAAACTTACGCATTGATTGGTTCATCGGGTGTCGGTAAAAGTTCATTGTTAAACGCCTGGAATAGTACGGTTGTACAGGCGACAGGTAGTCTTGGCGTTGGCACGCAGAAGGGTAAGCACACGACCACTACGCGTGATCTGTTTATGCTCTCCAACGGAAGTCTTGTCATCGACACACCTGGGATGCGCGAGTTTGGCGTGACGATGGAAGCGGGTACCGATGAAAACGTCTTTCCTGTCATCGCCGAACTATCGCAAAAGTGTCGCTATAGCGATTGCCTGCATCAGGGCGAGGAAGGTTGCGCGGTGCTTCAGGCTCTCGACGATGGATCATTGGAGTCTGTAGTGTACGACAGCTACATCAAATTGTTAAAGGAGCAACGTCGCTTCCATGTAAATGCAATAAACAAGAAGCGAATGGAGAAGCAGTTTGGCAAGATGACGCGGGAAGCCAGCAACCACCGTAAGAAGTATAAATATTGATGAGTGTGGTCTGCCGAAGACCGAGGGTGCGGGGTCTTCGGCAGTGATGACGGCTTAAGCCAATGTAAACGTTACTAAAGAGGCAGAAAAAATGCGGGCCATTGCTGATTGCTCATTCACCCGTCTCAATTGGACATAGAGGCACTTGCGATCTATATCCATCTTTTAGTAATTGCCGTACGAAAATTTCTGAAAGATCACAACGGATCCACATGACCTTGCACAACCTGACCGAACACATTCCAACGAAAATCATGGATCGTGCTCGTCCATACGCTAAGAACGGTTCCATTACTTTGCTTCGGGTAGTCCCGGGAAATAAGTCAACGAAATATTCAGCGTCCGTGGCAGGCAAAGGTGATCATTACCGCGTCGCCGTAGAGATAACTGATGACAGTGAGGTGATTAACCATGAATGCGATTGCCCTTTCGACGGAGATCTATGCAAACACCAGGCTGCCCTTCTCCTGGTGATTGCCAATAAAGAAGCAGACTCGTCTGTAGACGAACCGTTGGATGGATCGGTCACAACGAAGAAAAATGGTAAGCTAGCTGCCGCTGAGGTCCTGTTTGATAAACTCAGTAAAGAAGAACTTTCCGGATTCATGAAACACGCTTTTGAGCGTGATCCACAACTAAGAAAGGAGTTCGTTGCCACGTTCTCAGCAAAGACGGCCGCATCAAAGAAAGATTACAAAGAAATTATTACAGCAGCTTTACAAGGCCTGAAAGGTGCCAGGAGCTTCAGAGACAGAGGTGCCGTAGTCCGCAGCATGCAGGTCGTTTGGAAATTACTGACGCAGGCGGAAGAAGGGATCACAACGCATCCGGCACGAACGCTTCAGATTACTCAGGCTGTGTTAGAGAAATTGGTTCCTGCGCTCCAGTATGTGGACGATTCAAACGGCGACCTCGGAGGAGGTATTGAGCAAGCAGTACATCTTATGTACCTCGTGTCGGAAACAGCACAGGAAGAACCGCTCCGAGCCGAATGGTTTGAATGGTTGGTGAAGTCTGCGCAGCACAAAGATTACCAGGGATGGGATTGCAGCTGGGACTTCGCCACGCTCGCAGCGCTGGTCGCAACCCCTAACGAAGAACGAAAAGTTGTAGCCATGGCAACGGCTATGAAGCAGGAGAAAGAGAAAGAGACGTGGCTTGCTGACTACGCAGCAGAAAAGGCCAGCAAAGTACTGCTCGCCTTTATTGAAAAAAATAAAACGAAAGAGGAGACAGAAGCCTTTATTCTGCAGAACGTGCATCACGATGGCATCCGAAACATGGCGCTCAAGCACTATCTGTCGAATAAGAATTTTGCAAGTGCGATAAAGCTGTGCCGGGAAGGAATCAAACTGGCAGTGGAAAAGAAGCTGCCTGGTCTTGTCGTGCAATGGTATGAGAAGTTGATGGAGATATGCAAATCTCAAGGTGACCAGCGCGGTGTAAAAGAGTGCGCGACCTATCTTTTTTACAAATCGCACGCTGATATCAGGTTGTACCGTATTCTTAAAAAAACGACGATCGATGTGGAATGGCCCAAGGAAAAATCAGCGCTGTTGCGGCATCTGGAAAAAACTTCAGACGCCCATTTGCTCGCGACCATATGTGTAGAGGAGGCCGACACGGTCAGGCTATTGGACGCACTAAAAGCGACCCGGCACATCTCTCATCTTCAGGAATTCGGAAGGCATCTCCCAGAAGAAGACAAAACAACGCTGCAAGAGTTGTACTTCAACTTATTAATTAAGCAACTTGAATGGAGCGTAACCAGAGATAATTACCGGGATGTAGCGGGTATCCTCAAGAAAATGACGAAGACCTTTGACGGGGAGTCCATTGGGAATTTTGTCCGTGAGGCAAAGAAAAAGTATGCGCATCGACCCGCTCTGGTCGAGGAGCTATCTAAGATTGGGGCAGCATAGTTGGGCTATTGTAGGATAGTTCAGGTTTAGGCTTTAGGCCAACGCTTCTCCAGCGCTTTCGGAAATCCGTGTTTTTCAAGTGTCATCTTCGATTCCCTGGCCTTCTTTAAGACAAAAGGATCATTACCGTAATCCCTTACGGATGAACTCACGACGTCTTTAAGACTTTTCTTTCGATGATGTTTTTTTTGCACAGACATGCTTTTCTCTGATGAACAAATTTAACGAACTTTTTTCCGCCAGGCCAGAAAAGCATCGTAATTAGTGCCCGTTTGAAAGGGTTTCCATTCACCGTACCTGGTGAGGCCGTAGATTTCAACAACAGGCTGAATGTCTTGGAGATTTGCAGCAATCGCCATTTGATATAGTCTGGTTCGGGTTGCGGTACTGCCTCTAGCGAACACAGGCATATCTGGATAGGTTTCGGTGAACTTTAAAACCGTTGCCGCGACTGTAGCAAGTATTTTTCTGGTGTCCTGATTGTTACTTGTTGAATGATCGTCGATGGTATTCTCAGACTCATTCCAATCGCCAAATGCTAAATTGAAATAGGTTCGGCCGTTTGCATTTTGTGGCGAGTATCGAACAACCTTTAGTATATGTCCTTTGGGGCCGGTACTTACGAACTCAAAGTTCAGGTTAACTTCGTTTGACTGGAAACGGTACCGCTTATGATTCACTGCGCTCACATGAAAGCTCTAAAATAGGCGCTGCCGCGTGAACCGGCTGTTGCTGCCTTAATTAGGCTTTCCTGACAATTTCTTTGAGCAATCTGAGGAGCCGTAACCTCAATTCTATGTTAATAATGTGTTCCATTTCCTGGCGCAACTGTTTGTCCTATACGCCGTGAATTATTCGTTTGAAATGCATGTTTATCTGATGTCAACCAAGTTCTAATTTTATACGATCATATGAGCATTGAAAAAGCGATACTGGCCGGTGGCTGTTTCTGGGGCGTCGAAGAACTGTTCAGACATCAGCCCGGAGTCGTCTCCACGGTTGTAGGATACACAGGCGGCAACGTAAAAAATGCTACCTATCGAAATCACGGCACACATGCTGAGGGCATCGAAATACAATTCGATCCCGCTGTGATATCGTACCGGGAGCTATTGGAGTATTTTTTCCAGATTCACGATCCGACCACACGCAATCGCCAGGGCAACGATATTGGCACCTCATACCGATCTGCCATCTTTTATGCAAACGATGAGCAGCGCGATACGGCCAACGAATTAATTGCCGAAATGGAAGCTTCCAAAAAGTGGCCCGGAAAGATCGTCACGGAAGTCGTTCCGGAGACGGATTTCTGGAATGCCGAAGCAGAACACCAGGACTATCTGCAGAAACATCCGGGTGGCTATACGTGTCACTTTGAAAGGCCGGACTGGAAGCTATAGGTTTGTGTGATACCTGATTTGCAACGCTTTCACTGACGATAGTCGCTAAAGACCATATCCTGGTTGCGCTTGTGACAATTGTTGCACTTTAGCCTCGTCGTTGGTGTAAGCATCCTCGTTGTTTTACTGTCTTTTTCAAAAGTTTCAAATCGCCATCCGCCGGGGTCCTGGATATTGATCGTGTCTTTGATCATTACGCTAAGATTGGATCTGGTACCTTCACGCGTATTGAGGCTGTCATCGAGAGCAACGATGACATCGGAAACAATAATAGAACCGTTTGGAAAGTTTCCGGTTTTGTAGCCAATCATGGCTTTGTCATTTGCGTAGACATGGTTAAATCCTCCGATAGTAGGAAACGAGGGACTTTTCGGTTTGACGATATAAGTCTTTACGTGCGTCCAGTGCCTGTAACCCTCGGGGTAGGCGACGGTCACATCCTGAACGTCATCGAATTCTGATTGCGCGGTGAAAATGCCGGAAGTAAAACTGCTAATGGAAATGTACATCAGCACCACGAACGATACCAGGGATACCTTGGTACTAAGTGGAAATGATTTCATAGGCAGGCTGCCGTAGGTGAGTTTACAACCTAACGCACCTGTAGCAACGGAATATGTGAGTTTTCAGTCGGCTCAAACGGACTAATAAGCAATTTTCACCCTCGAAGAAGTGTTTGCTGCAGACGATGTTTATTAGTCCTTGTCGCCCGAAGTAGCCCTGGTTAATTATATTTGATCACTTCGACATCATCGAAGTAAACCGTCCCCTCACTATTGCCGGATAATATGAGGAAGAAACTGAGTCTATCGAGCTTGTTCGGGAAGTAGGGTATTTCACACCGTATTCAACAAAGTCATCAGTACCCACCATTGAAGTTGTTTCGTGTGTCGAATAAACAAAGGCCGGCAAGTTGTCGCCAGCGACATCACCGCGAACGATAATATTTGCTCCATCGCCGTTGAGATGTTCGGTCTTGATTTTCACTCTCACATCGACAGGAGTTCCTTCAGGGATGTTTTCGGGAATGATAAAATATGTCCAATAGGAATATCCACTTCCCGTGCCTGCCGAAGTAATCTGCAAACTCGATGAAGGCGAGACGAATACCGAACTGTTGATTGACTGGGAATGATTGGGGGAGCCTGACAATTTGAATTGCCATCCATTGTCCAGCTTAATGGTGTCTTTGAAAATGACGGTGGCATTTGTTTTTGGAAGCGACCAGACCGGCGGAGAGGTGCTTTCATTGAACAACTCTTCGAAATAGTACAATCGTTTAAGGGGCGTGTAAGCACTATAGAGCATGGTTGGATCTTCGGTCATCAGGCTGGCGAAGTCTCCGTTAGGCAATCGTTCATTTTTATGTGAGCGTCCGAGCAATGCATGGCCGAGTTCATGGAACATAAGGGCTTCACGTCCACTTTCCGGCATTTTGTTCCAGCAGTCTTCAGAGATGATGACTTTTAGATCCTCCGCTACTCCACAGAAATTCCCCTCCACCTCTCCAAATTCTACTGTCCACTTGTCGGCAGACACATCCTGACCATGAAGTGATGCCTGTTCGATGAAGCGGTCGACATAGCCGGATAGTTGCGGCTCCTTGTATTTGGCGGCGTCTTCGTCGCAGGAGGAGAACAATATGAATGCTGACAGGAGCGAGCAGCTAAGTCGAGGAATATTCATAGGAAGGAATGAAGGCTAACGTATCTCAATATATAAATAAAACTGCAGCTTAACATGGGCTGAGAGACCTTAAACAATGGAGATCGCGACTGGCTGTATGTGGACGACTTGGTTTGGTGTGGTTATCCAAATTTTGGGGCGGCTATGGAAAGTTCGTGCAACTACCAAAGTCGGAGCAGAATAATCCGTTGAATCAAATTGCTCTTTGGATACATCAACTAGACAGTTTATGATACTTCTGCCTTAGTGTCATTTTAAATTTCATAGATGACCATTGCTACAGGTGAAAATCATCTTATCTTTGCATCACCATTTTATTCCATGTACTAAAACATTGGAAACTATGTTGGTCCTCATCAACCATATCGCCCTGAAGCAGTCCTGCGAAATCGCAGCGTAAGCCGGTAAAACGCCATAGTGCGTTCATACTTTCATGCTACTACTGCTTTGTCTTTTTCTAAATCATTTATTTAAGAACAAATCAAAAGCCCTGCACAGGCTTTGAGCTGCTGTCGTCTATGCTTTTCAACTAACGTATAGCATAGGCGTTGCATTGCTCTTTACCGGCTTTCATCGAAAGTCAGGGGTGCTATAACTATGGGCAAACAAAAGCTAAATATTAAAGACCTGTCGACGATCAACTTCCCTTCGGATGTGGCCAGAAGTCTGTCGCTCAATATCATGAACCGACACTTCGGTCATACGCCAAACACAGAGAAGCTATCGCTGATAAACAACGTGCTGACGCATCCCGACGACTATCTCAATCACGATACCCTCGGATTGCTCGCACACAAACTGGTTTCGAAATCTATAACGGAAAGCTTTAAGGCTTACGAGCTGGATGACGAACCCAAGCACTTCGACGTCTTCGGAAGCAAACACATTGAGCTCAATGCCATCAAACAGATGGAGCTCGTGATGCGTCTTCCGATCGCGGAGCGGGGTGCACTTATGCCTGACGCTCACCAAGGGTATGGACTACCCATCGGAGGTGTGCTGGCAACTAAGAATGCTGTCATTCCTTATGGTGTTGGCATGGATATCGGATGTCGCATGGCACTCAGCATCCTGGAGATGCCTGGGAGTTATGTTGACCATCACGCATATGAATTAAAGCGTGCATTGAAAGATCACACGCACTTCGGTAATGATGGTGGCCTCGAACGAAGGCAGGATCATGAATTGCTTGATCATGCGGATTTTCAACTTACGGAACTGCTGCGTCGTCTGCACGGTAAGGCGGTGCGTCAGCTGGGAAGCTCGGGGTCGGGCAATCACTTCGTAGAGTTTGGCATCATCGAGATAGGAGAGGGCAGTGGTCTTCTCCCGGATGGGCTAGGCGTAGGAAGTTATGCGGCGATCCTGTCGCACTCTGGGTCGCGTAGTCTGGGTGCGAACATTGCTCAGCACTATACGAACATTGCCATGAACAAATGCAAGCTTCCTCGTGAAGCAAAACATCTGGCATGGTTGGACCTTGATAGTGATGAAGGACAAGAGTACTGGTTGTCGATGAATCTTGCCGGTGAATATGCAAAGGCGTGTCATGATCGCATTCATGCGAATCTGTGCTCTGCGCTTGGCGCTACCGTTGTGTCGAAGGTTGAGAACCATCACAACTTCGCATGGAAGGAGCGGATGTCGGACGGGAATGAATATATCGTTCATCGAAAGGGCGCTACCCCGGCGGGTAAGGATGTTTTGGGAATCATCCCAGGGAGCATGACGGCGCCGGGGTATGTCGTTCGTGGGTTGGGTAATGAGTCGTCGATAAACTCTGCCGCGCATGGTGCGGGCAGGAAGATGTCGCGCCTCAAAGCGAAGAACTCTGTCACGATGAGTGCTATGAAGAAGATCCTTGACAGCGAGAAGGTCACCCTCATCGGTGGCAGTGCTGAAGAGTCCCCGATGGCGTACAAGGACATCGAGCTCGTGATGGGAAGCCAGTCGACGCTTGTAAATGTAGAGGGGAAGTTCATTCCGCGTGTTGTGAGGATGGCTAAAGACTGATCGCTATGGATTACGATATCGACATATTATCGCCGGAGTATTTTCGGTTGAAGTCGTCGCGGCGCAGAGAGCGATGGAAGCGCAGGGATCGTGAAAAGACGCTGCTGCGGTTGTATCGCGAAATCGATGCGCTTCGGAAGCAGCGTCGCGACCTTGGATGGGAGCGTTTGGATGAGCCGGTGATGCGTGGGTACAAGAGGTACTTTGTGCTTCGTGCTGATGTTGCAAAGAGTAAGGAGGCAAAGTTTTTTCAGGGTATCCTGGATCGGATCAATACGACGGAGTATTCGTCGCGGCGGGACTTTAAGAAGAAGCGTCGTCGTGGGGGGAGGAAGATGTATGAGGTTCGGTCGCAGGAGGTGGAGAAGCTATGGACGGACGCGTTTAGGAAGAGGAAGTTCACGGAGCAGGAGGCGTCGTATTTTGATCTGGTGATGACGGATGAGCGTCCGGAGAGTTACTTCAGGTGGATGTATGTATTCAGAGAGCCGTGGAGGTTTCAGTTGAAGATCGAGCCGAACATCATTCGATGGACGATGGTGAAGGACTTTGATCTGGAGCGGAGGATCGGGGAGATCGATCGGTACATTGATGGCAATCACCTATGGCCAACGATATTGAGACTTGTCAGGGGAGGTTATAAATATCGCGGTCGGTATGCGCGGGTGGGAGAGTTGCCGAAGTATAGTTATGATCCTTTCAGGAACAGGACGTTCGCGGAGATACTTGATGAGTATTGGCCAGACGCAAGAGCAGAAATGAAAATTGAGAAACCCTCGGATGACGAGGGTTTTTCTTTCATCGACAAATCCAGCTACTTACGCCGCCGTGCCCTGAACATGCGCCCGATCCTGTGGCACTTGAAGTAGTTCCGTCTTTGCATTTTGCGCCGGTTCGTACGCAAGTATTCGACGAACCTGCAGGAGGTGTGGGGTCGTCAGTGGTTGTACATGAGCCGGTGGTTAATGCGTACTAATTATCAGAAAAACTCCCGATCTTTATTCGGCATGACCAGTGACACCTCAGAAACTAATTCGTCCCGGACGGACCTGAGTTCATTAAACGAACGGCAGCGAGAGGCTGTAATAAGCGCAGACAAGCGGTTACTCGTCCTCGCTGGCGCTGGCTCCGGAAAGACAAAGACATTGCTCCAAAAGCTTGTTTATCTGATAGAAGAGCAGTCCGTTAGTCCTTCAAATATTCTTGCAATTACCTTTACAAAGAATGCTGCCAACGAAATGCTCGATCGTTTGATCGAAATGGCTGATCAGTCCGGATCGTACAAGGAGACTATTTCTAATAAGGCGCTGAAATTGGCCGAACGGGACCGAGAGCGTCAAGCATATAAGAAGCGCTATAAGTGGATAGACAATCTTACTGTTAGAACATTCCATAGTTTCTGCTACTATGTACTGCGAAATTATGGTGTCAATGAATTCGACAACAAATTTCGCATTATCGGCGATGAGAAAAGCGATGACGAGGAACTTGCCAGGCACATCGCTCCAGAGACAGCCTTCGAGGTGTTTCAGAAGCTTCTGATCGAATGCTGTGCCGATACCGGCTATTTGTTAAATCTTAAAAGATACATTCTAGACTACGTTGTTGACAAGATTCACATCGAAAAGCACTCCCAGCGCGTAGCTAAAGACGGCAAGTTCTTCACGACACTTAATGGGATCAAGGTGCGCTCAAAATCGGAACAGTATATAGCGGACTGGCTGTATAGACACAACCTCGAATTCGAATATGAGCCATTGCTGAACATCAGCGACTTTTCCTTCACTCCTGATTTTTACATACCCGCCGCGAATCTTTATATCGAGCATGTCAGTAACAAGAGCTATCCCATGCGCGACAAGGAGGAAAGGTTCGAGAGGGGAAAGTTATTGCTGGTGAAGACGAACGAGTACATGACGAAGGACACAGCACTTTTCAATCATGCCCTCGATATGATCGTCAGGGGTAGGGTGGCTCCTGGAAAACATTCTGCGAGAGCCACTAGCTATCGAGAACAGTTTAACCGCTATCATGAACAAGTTAAAGACTTCGTTCAACAGGTCATGCGGGTCACTGACATGATCAAAGTCGAGAACCTTGACGTGACTGAAATCAATGAGCGCGGGTTAGGTGATCAGCACGAACGTGTCCGTGGATTTTATGCTCTAGCTATGCCACTTGCAGAAAGATACATTTCGTATTGCATTGACAAGTCATATCTGGACTTCAATGACTTGATTTCTCGGACTATATCGCTTTTTCGAAATCATGAGGACATACGTGATAAATTCAGATCGAGGTTCGGTTACCTCCTGGTTGATGAGTTTCAAGATGTTAACAACCTACAGGTTGAGTTGATTAAAATGTTGTTGACGGACAGCGCGCAGTTGTTTTGCGTCGGTGATGATTGGCAAAGTATATATGGATTCAGGGGTTCGAATGTGGGGTATATTATTGAATTCGAGAAGCATTTCATCAATGCGTCGGTAATAAAGTTGAATCTAAATTATCGGAGTAGTCAGCACATTGTGGGTGCCAGCAATGAAGTCATCAAGAACAACAAATTCAAAGTTGACAAGGAAATTTTTGCATCGAAACAATCGGAGCATAAAATAGTTGTCTTCGCGGGTGATGATCAAGAAGCGAACCTGAATTTCTGTGTGGACCGAGTACGCGAATTGCACGACCAAGGATTTACTTCAGATGACATACTTTTTCTCTACCGTAGAACGAAGATGTATAGTCCATATCTGGAGCGCTTCCGCGAAGAGCAACTATTCGTCAGGGCCAGAACAATTCATGCTGCAAAGGGACTTGAGGCGAAAGTTGTGTTCATCATTGGATTGACTGAGGGGTATGGTGGTTTCCCGGACATATGGCTTGAGGATAGAATTTTTCAGGTTATCAAGAAGGCCAATCATGATCAGTTGCTTGAGGAAGAGCGCAGGCTCTTTTACGTCGGAATAACGCGTGCAAAGGACAAGTTGTTTTTGATTACAGAGAAAGGTGGCGAGTCGAGCTTCATTAAAGAAATACCCGAGTCGTTCACAGTAAGGACTACGTCGGTTCTACCGCCAGTTGTTGATAAGGTTTCGTTGTGTCCCAGTTGCTTTAGCCAGTTGGATAGCAAGTTGTTTTCCTTTTGTCCTTATTGTGGGGCTAAGGTTTAGGACGTGAATTCATTGATGAATTGGCAGATGTGTGAGTAGTGGAAGATACAGAGCTTTTCTGGCTTCTACCTACCCTTATCATTTAAACGCAGGGATCTGGCGATACCTTTTGTCAGAACTGTTCAGAATGATACACGTATCAAAACAAAAGCGAACACTCATCATCACAAATCCGCACAGAATAGGCGTTTTTCGGCATGGCAGCATTATTGCCCTAGTCGGGCACAAACCAAACCCGATGAAAAAAGTAGCGACGATTTTCCTCTGCCTGTTAGCTGTAGCGTTAACCCAATGCGATTCCGGAAGAACTCAATCAACTACAGTAAGTAACGGAAACACAACGGTTGAGGTAACCGAAACTAAAACAACCTATACCCTTAATGCGAGTTTTTCGCGTGACAAGGCGAGTCAATTTTATCAATACATAAATAATACAGTGTCGCCCGAAGCGCAGTTTGATTTTGAAGATGGGGATCTTGAAACCGGCGCGTCACTCGATGATGGCACGAACTTCCGTATCAAGTCCCATCGTGGAGAGTTGCAGTTGATCTTCGATAAGTCAATTAACAATCAAGCATCATATCAACGCATGAAGAAGATCTACGAGGGATTGAAGGGGATTGTGAGCTAAGTAGCAGATCGTGCTATCTAAAGCAGAGCCCTGATCGTCGGCCAAACCTTCTCAGCTATGACTTCATACCCCTTCGCTGACGGATGCAAACCATCTGGCAGATTGAGGTGTTTAACTCCTGCAACACCCTCGAGATAAAATGGCACAAATGCCGTCGCATGTGCTTCGGCGAGTTCCCGATAAATGTTTTTAAATCCGCTCAGCGCAGCCAAGTTTATCGCAGCTGGAATCTCCATCCCCATAATAACCAGCTTACAGTTGGGATGTCGTTCTTTGACCTTCGTCAGTATCAGATCGAGATTGCGCTTTGTAGCTGAGTAAGGGGCACCTCTGAACAGGTCGTTGATGCCGAGCTCCAGCACGAAAATGTCGACATGCTGATGAATCCAATAGTCAAGTCGGCTTAGTCCTCCTGAGGAGGTGTCGCCACTCATTCCGGCATTGACAACCTGATACTTAAAGCCTGCGTCGTCTATTTTTTTCTGAATGAGGCCAGGCAGCGATTGAACATCGGGTTTTGGAAGGCCATATCCGGCAGTGAGGCTATCGCCAAAAAAGACAATTCTTTTCATTAGCCTCTAAACGATATTGTAGCTGTATAAAATTCCCGAAGGCGCGGGGGGGGTTGAAAAAAAGCGGGCCGTTGCGCAGAACGCACGGATGTCGATCGATCGGAATGCGTGCGTTGCGCGCCGAAGGAGCGCGTCAATTTTTTTAATGATAGGGCGGCGCGCGGAATATCGATGCCATCCCGGTGCTACAGACAGATGATCCCTTCTATGTTAAAAAACAACTTCCTTAGAGAGTATATTTTCTTTTTTGGCAGTTTAAAGGGTTGCAACTTTAAGT
>NZ_JBBCAU010000011.1:0-206632 GCF_037203685.1 Chryseolinea sp. T2 | reverse complement strand
ACACATCAAATCTCCCACGCCATAGGGTGGGTCAAACCATTAGCGGAATAGGTGGGTCAAAGCGTCCGGAATTATCATATGACAGACTTCACCTTTATTGCCACGAAGGTAGGTCATGCAATGGCACGACTAAATTTAATCCGCCTTCAGTTCGGTGATAGGTCAGATATACTGCAAAACATAATGAACTACGCCATAAAGGTTTTACAGTTGTACACGGATGCTCATGCAGAAGATGATGCACACGCCGCTATTACGAAGGCGTCAGCGATAGCAGCGGAGGAATTACGCAAGATGGAGCAAGTTCACGTACACGAGTTACGGCTTCTTCTTAACGGGTACCTCCAAGAACTATCTCGGTAACACACGCTGCTACCGACAATCAGGTTTCCGGACTAGTTCAATGTTTAATACATTGGGCGCAAAATGTTCATCCGGAATATTGTACTTGTGCTTACGGAACCAGTTCCTACTTTCCCGGTCCGGGCAATAGCCGTTGAAACTTAATAGGTGATTCTGATAGCTGGTTACTGTGTTCCTAGTCAATTGGATGTGGAGTCGACCCAAGTCGTAGCCGTGGTATTCAACTTCAGTAAAAAATGTGCCCCGGCTTAAATATACGCCGTTATCGTCCCTGTACTTCCACCATTCACGCTTGGTCTTGCAGGTGGTCCTAAGATGTTTCTGGTATTTAGTTAGTCTCTTCATTTGTTCTTTGCTCGTTTAATCTCAATACCATTATTTTCACCCATCCATCTGCTAGTCTTTATACCCTCAATGAATATTCTAGCTTCATTATCAATCTCTACCGCTATTGCGGCAGTTTCAACAGTTGAATACCCACCACTTGGTTCAACTACTGTTAGCTCAAAGTTTTCATAATACCTATTAGTTATACGCTCCACCATACTAGGGTCACGAATGATGAAGCTTACCCTCACTTCCTTATTTTGGTTCATATATGATATATTGTAAATGTTACTATATTATACACATCTTATCTGCCATCCTTTTAAGTCCCTCTGTCATTAGTCGTTCAATCTCTTCCTTCCTTCTCTTACGTTCCCTTTGCTCATGCTCCTTCTCTTGGGCAATCAAAGCTTGCTTTCTCGCATGAGCTAGGTCATTAGCTCTTACAATAGCGTAGGCTGTATCTTTTGCAGAAATAACCCCTTCACCCTTACTCACCAGCACTTGACCAAAAGAATAGTTACCACCAGATTCAACAAGGCTAACGTTGTGATAATTGTAGTCCAAATACATAAGGTCTGAATCTCTCTGATACTTGTACACTCCATTCATTTCCTTAACCTCGAAGTTAACAACCCCAAATTCAGTAAGGAGAATAGATCGCAAATCCTTATCGTTAAGACAGTATACCAGAAGCTTGCTAAACATTAGTCTGCTTATCTTCCGACCGTAACGGTAGGCTTCATTCAAACCAACGTTGGAGTCACATAAGATACCAGTAAGACCAGCATCCAATACCTTCCTGAACTTCTCTTCCGCTGCATTAAGCTTAATAGGTACTTTCTTGGGCTTCTTTGCCAGTACTATACGCTTAACCTTCTTGCCCTTAGTGGTGGTCTTAGGGTTAAGCTCCTTGAGTATCTCACTTAGTTTAGCTAAGGGGTTGGTTGCCTCTCTCTTGCCATTAAGCTTGCTCCACTTGGCAGAAGAAAGGGGATGCAAAGTAATCCTGTTGCATGCTCCGTAAGATTGACCCCTCTGGATAGAGCATAGCCCAACACTTTCCAGTTGATTCAACAGCCGCCAAACCTGCATCTTGCTCGTATAATTTCCTCTCTCCATTATCTTCTCAATGCTAAGTTCAAAGTTTTCAGGACGTGTTTCTTGGTTCCGATTGTCGGACCGATGTGTACGAGCGCCGTTCACTACGAATTGATAGCGTTGAAAGATTTCGTTAATGAGAAAATATAAAAACAGTGTTGAAAGTATGCGTTGGTCTTTGCTTACCGGTAAGGTACAGTGTAGGTAGGGTATATATTTCTTGCCTGTAAGCACTCCTGACTCGGTCTTTTTATCGTAAGCTAAATCAAGAGTCTTGTTGACTTTGCGAATCGATACTAGGGTATAGCCGCCGCCACCAACAGCTTGGGCAAATCCAACAGAAACTAGGTAGTCAAGCTTTGACTTCAGGGTAACGGGTGATTGCTTAGAATCTGCAGCGATCTTGCGTATTTCCTTCTTGGCAATATATCCCGGCTTCAAGGTCTTGCCGGTGGAGCATGCTCTGACGTTTAGCAATAACAAAAAGTCTTCCTTCAACTTGGATTTAAGTCGAACTGCTTTAGAAGAGAACCTTATGTCATTAGTAACTGTCATAAAATAAAAAAACCCGTCCGCAGTGTAAGTACGTCCGGGCTTCTTCCTATTTATGACTAGTTAAATCATTCAAAGTCCTTTAACATCCTTACACGATGCCTTTCTTGAATATAAATACGTAAAGAGTTATTAAAAATTGAATTCATTACGTCTAGCTGCGAACTAAGATTCAACAAATTTCAGGGACAGAATTGATGAAGTCAAATTTCTGAAAAATATATTTTCATCCATCTACCAACTGCATTAGGCATCGACGAGTTGCATAAGCCTAAAGTGTTGAATAAGTCTACAGTAAATCCGCACCGATCTACTCTTTTACTAAAACATTTTTAATTAAAAATAATTCAATCATCTCTTCACTTCCACGTATTTAAAGTAAAACAACATTACTCAATGAAAGGCAAATCACTATATCTCATTCCGGAAACAGGTAACATACTTGAATATGAAGACGGCAAACTTGTTCATGTCCACGAATCAGTATTCGGATTCGACCAAATTAACATCGACTTAGAAGAAACTGAAGTAACGACTTACATCATCAGCAGTATTTGCAATGACCTTGTTGACTTCTCTGCAGACGAGCACGAGTTATATACTCAACCTTCGAATATCATTTACATAGCGTATCCACACGCAGTGGTTAAACCACTTCCAACACAAATAACTCACATACTTCAAAGCAAAGACCCATTTGACCTCAAACACTTTAGCCCAATCACAGGTTGTTAAGACGCTACCCAAAGACAAATATCATATAGCGAATGCCGCACTTACAGACGTTGTTCATGACAAGGACATAGCGGTGTACTTCACGAGCGACTTCTTAACTGCCTATGTCCAACGTACAAGAAAGAAGTATGAACCGGGAACGACGACCTACAAAATTAGTACAGCAGTCCTATGCCACTTCATAAGACAACACGGCACGGCGGAACATAGGCAACTGTACAACAAGTATCGTATTGCTTCCAAAAAGAAGTACGAAGACAAAGTCCGATCGACTGAAGCCTACCGGAAATATCAGCAGGAGTACCAACGCAAGCATGCGCACAAGTACCGCTATTTGCCAAAGTGCAGGCAACGAGTGAAGGAACTGGAAGAAATAATAATGAAACTAATGAGACGACCTATATGACACCGCATTATAGTTTCAATCCGGGTGAATTCGATAACTATGACATCTTCTACTCTTGGGACGAGGTAGTGTATCTGTTACGATTGCCATTAAAGGAACTGATAAGAGAGATTGAACAAGACCACGAGCGACGCATGAAGGTGCTGCACCCGGACCATAAAAAATATCTACAATGACTATTATTAAACATATAAGACACTGGTTGAAGATGAGGGAACTATATAAGTTCTTCTATGCCGTCTTCTATAGAATGCCGTCACCCGTTCCCGTATCTGATTATAAGCATATGATACTTGTGTACTACGCTGGTTTTTCAGGAACCCAACCTTACTTGGAAGCGAGAACCCCAAAGAACACTGTAAGCTTTGAGCATACTGGATTTCTCCAACATCCGTCAGCTATCTTTCACAAACAACACGTTCTAATGAACCACAAGTTTGTAATCAAGAACCACCCACAAGAAACGGGCAACTTTCCAACTGGATATAATAGTCTCACTATTAAGATGAAGTATAATCCCAACCTAACACCAAAGCGAGTCTTCAACATCCTGAAGCCTCACAAGTATCCCGTTTGGGGGAAAGACAAACCTAGAGACTTTTACGAGTTCTTGGAGCGGCAAAACATTCCGTTCATTGATCTTACACCAAGTAAAGAAAGCGGCGGAACCGTTACCGTTGAGCTTGACGGCAACAACATTGAAACTCCGTATACATACCACAAAGCAAAAGGAGTTGATGCCTATGGCATATACAGCCAAGACCTTGGAATATTCATTGAAGCAGATACGTTCGAAGAAGGGATAGCGATATTTATCAAAGCTGTCAAACGCCGTCACGAAATAATGAAAGATAGAGAAACTGATGGAAAGGAACATCCTTCAGGGTGAACGGAGTTTAGTCTTGAAAATCAATCTTATGAAAATGATAATGGGTATCATCTATCTTAGTAATCTCGAACTCAATAAGCTTCTTGCCTGAAGAGTCTTTTGACTGAATTTTAAAGTATCGTCCACGTTCCTGAACCTTGAAGTCGTAAACTAGCGTTGGATATTGGGAGCTTAATGGAGTGTAGATGTCAACACCCAAATAGTCGTATTGTACGCCGTCAATCTTTGGCTTCACAACCTCAAACCTAATCACTTCGCAGTTCAAAGCTTTGACAACTTCCCGTACATCGTTTCCCTCTTCGTTGCCCGGAATCTTATTATGAAAGCCGTGGTATTTCTCAGAAACAAGATCGTTCAATGATATGTTCCTACCATCAGTCAGAGTAATTATCTGACTGTTATCAAGTGCCTGTTCTGTAGTAGGGAAGACAACAAATGTAACCTTCGAATCTCCCCTTATCAAATACTGCATATTCATTAGTTCATCGGGCTTGAGTTCCGTAGTCTCTTCAACAGTCAACAAAGTCATTCGTGGGGATTCCTTAGCACGTCCGACTGCTCCGCTAGTGTATTCTCTTGAAACAAAGAAGCCTTGTTGAGCATTAGCAGCATCAATTTTGTCTTCAAAAATGATTATGTCATTCTTATCAGTCTTATCCTGTCTGTTCTTGGCTTCGAATATGTAGATGTGAGGAACTCCAATATTCAAATTCACTGTAACGAAGATGTCAATCTCATGGTTTGACCCCTTGTAGTGAATAGTCTTACGGGTTTCGATCGATACTTCGCCAATGTTAGACTTGCCAATCTTGTCAACGATTTGTCTTTCAATAAGTTCAATAGCTCTCTCTAGAGCAGGTCCGTTGAAGGTCATTTTTTCTACTTGCATTGCATCAATATACTAAAAATATTAGTTAGAATTATGCCGTGGGACTGACGGCGGCGGAATGGTACGAGTTAAAGGCAATTTGCGGAACAGTTTACAAACGCATACTCAAAGAAGAACCCATTGAAGACTACCTTCACAATTCGATACTTAAGTACCTGAAGCTTCCGCATGATACAGTCTGTGACTACTGCCCCTTCGGGGATGTACAATTTAAAATGATAACCACAAGCATTACCCTATTGTATAACGATTCATTGGAGATTGACAAGAGACAAATCTTCATTTATGAAACCCCAAGTAAGGTGAAGGTATACATTCCAAAATAATTCGTTAGCCCGTCCGGATACCCAGAAAGAAGGCGACTGTAAAAAGGTTGCCTTTTTTACTTAACTTTAGTGAAACACGACCGTTATGTCTGAGGACAATAGTAACAAATCCATCCGGGTAGATATTACCTCCGGAGCAATCGAACAAGGCTTCAAACTTGCCAACGAGTTTCTTTCCAAATTGATTATGCCAACAGTTGAAGAAGCTGGACTATTGGTCAGAGATACAATAACAGAATGGCGATTCAAGAAGCAGGTAAGAATACTCAACCGCGCTCATGAATATTGTGCCAAACACAACATTAAAATCAAACCGGCTTCCTTAAAAGTGTTGACTCCCTTACTTGAGAATGCTAGCCTTGAGGAAGATGAGTTCTTGCAAGACAAATGGTCAATACTGTTGGGGAATATGGTGGACTCTGAAAACAATATTCAGAACACAGTTTTTCCTTTCATTCTTAGTCAGCTTTCAAAGGACGAATATACCAAGCTTCAGAATGAGCTAAAGCTAATAGACATAGATACGAACGAATCCAAAAGTAGACTTGAGGAAGTTCAAGCAATGCTTCAGGGAATTACCAAGAACAACCGGTTGGATGACAGGTTTGAAAGACAGAAACTTCTCCGGGAAGAGCAAGAGTTAAGGTCACACCTAAGCTTTAACGTTAATCTACTTCGTGAAAATGAACTTCAACCATTTGAAACTGCCAATGCCGTTAGGTTAGGAATAGTGCAAACAGTACCGATTCAATCAGGTTATCACAAAGGATTAAGTATTGAAACAAATACCTTTGGAACTGTTGAGACGGGAGGACTTGATATAGAAATCCGCCACGAATATGACTCCTATGCATTTACCGACTTAGGCAAACGCTTCTTTAAAGTCACTAACGAAAAGAAAAGCAAGTCAACCTCTTAAGCTCCACAAAATCTTTGCCTTTATCATTCTCTCCAAGCGTCTCATCAAGACGGCACTGCGTCCAAGGAATTGCCTTTGAGGTGTTCTTCTGGTTCCGGAGTTGTGATAGTCGGCATAAGGTACTGAACTCCCAATGCGAAAACCGTTACTAGTTACTTTGGTTAACCTAATAGATTTTCTAAGCCGTCCTGATTGTACAAGTAGTGACCTAGAACCATCGCCATCTTTACGAGATTTCCAAGCTTGCCCTTCTGGTGACTGTTGCTTTCGAAAGTTGTCGATGAACCAACGCAAGGCTTCATTGCCAACGTCACGAGGCAACCTTCTTATCACTCTCTTAACTTTCGCAAGCTTGGTTGACCAAATCTTAGCGAACTGTGCGGCGGTGTTGCTCATGCTTAGTAGTGTACATCGGGAGTAATGACGTAAGGATGAATAGCAATGATGCGATCTTGAGCAAGTGAGTCAATGTAGGAATATGTGTACTCTTGTGACCAGACAATCAAGTTGTCAAAGTCAGTGTCTTGAGTTTCGAACGAACGGTAAAAGTCTTGAAATCCTAATTTCGGTAGTTGATAGGAAAGCTGTTGGTATATATAATCCTTGAAGCGAAGATTGTATTCGTCAGACTGTTTCAAGGATTCAAGGCAGATGTTCAGAACAAATATTCCCTGAATCTGCTGAACACCGGAGCTTAAGGAATCGTAGTTGTTCTCAAAGCTTACAAAGACGGCAGGAAAGCGAACGGGATTAATGTTCCCTTCCTTCAATTTCGTCAATTGATTATTCCACAACCCGTATTGTTTTACCTCTGAAGGCAAAGCCTGTTTGATAGTATTGTATATTCTGGTTGATGTCGTTTCTCCTGTTAGCATGATTGTAAATAGTCTTATCTCCAATTATTAGCATTTCCTGAACAGATAGCGTTTTTGTGTCCAGTTTTCAAAAGATGTTTCTAGGCACATACGTGTTACCAACGTTCAAGCTGATTTCACTTCCCTTAATGAATGACTTGAAATGAGCTTTCAAAAAAGTGGTTACCGCATAGTCAAGGCAGTCGCTAAGGTGACCAAGCTTCTCGTAAGTTGCCCCCGTTGTCTTGTCTTTTACTTTTTGCTTAAGCTTACCGCCTTCGTTGTTGGCTTTTAAGTAGGTCAAGTCTTCAATTAGCTTAGGACATCCAGAGTCATCAAGCCAAATACTACATTCTTGGCTCATGGCGAAGATGTCATTGATAAACTCAAGACGTTGTACAACCGAAGCATTCTTAGAAAGGACGTAGTTCTTTAAGAAGGGCATTGACTTCAGAGAGTCGAATATTACGGTATAGTCATTGGTCCCGGCTTCCATCTTGTGGCTTTCACCGCGACCTGAAGCGTCACCAGTTACCCAAACACCAGAGGTATGAGTTCCATACTTGCGCATGAACTCCTGACAAAGGTGAATAGGTCGGTTCCTAGGATGAGCAAGGGAAATTTCTTCAAGTACAGAAAGCTCATTATCCGCAATTTGAAGAACTAACACACTACACGAGGGCAAGGCATTGAAGTCAAAAGACAACAGCAAAGGCAAGTCTACATCGTAGCTATTCTTGCGGCAATTGCTAGCGATGGAGAACTTGTGATAACATTCCCCGCCGAACTGGTCATTTCCCCAAATACCAAGAACACGGACGTTGTAGGCATTGACGTTGTTTTTGTATCGCAGTTTCATTCCTGCTCCGTAGTCAGGGTCAACGAACGGATTATCCTTCCAAGTGGAGTGATGCAGAAAAGTCTGCTCTTGAAGTTCCAAGTCGTCAAAGAACTTACGCTTTAAGAAATGCTTTTCACTTACAGGGTTGAAACTGAAGAATATTTCAGGTGGATACTTGTACCTTCCACGTATACGGTCAATAATCTGGTCAACTGTGGATTCATCTTCAAATTCAACGGCTTCCTCCAGCCAAATCTTATTGATGTTGTTTATGGACTTCAATTTCTCTCCATCATCATCAGCACCGTAAAAAATAATCTCTGAATCATTGAAGGCTGGAAACTTAATGCTAAAGGGAGTTGAAGTAGTTTCCGTAAGCATTTCTAAACCCCAATCCTTAATTACTTGCTTAAACAAATTGAAAACACTGTCACGAATCTTAGCGTGAACTTTACGCATGACCAATACACGATGTTGTTGCCTATCGGTAAGAATTCGAAGAATAATCTTCGAAGCAATGAAGTAGCTCTTACCAGACCCTTGCGACCCCCAATAGATTTGAAATTTCTTTCTGTTTGAATAGGCAGGGTAAAAGTGAGGTGAAGTGATGTTCTTTAGGTTGGATAGGTCAATTGTCACTTATTCATCTGGTGTTACATCGATAGTGTTATTGTTGGTTTCTTCGTCATGAATGGCATTGGAGTCTTGTGAGGTCATGCCCAATTCTTGCGGCTTTCCAATGACAATGATTCTATTTCCCTCTCCATCGGTCTTAACAGCGACAGCCGCAAGCCTAGGTGTGGTGAATTCAAGCAAGCGCGTTAATACTTCAATTGCCCTCAACCTTGTTGCCTCGTTGTTGGATTCCAGCAACTGGCTAATAGCGGCATCTACTTTGGGCATATTGTTCTCTAATGCAAGCTTCAGTAGCTCCTTTGAATCCTTGTTGACCCTGTTTGGAACTCCTACCTTTCTTCCTTCAGGGTTTAATACTTGCCCCTTCTCAACGTGGGTCAGTTGAAGTAAGCTCCTTTGCTTCGGCGTCAGTGTTGCGGGGTCAGCTTCTCTAAGCTTATCAATCTCTTCTCTTGTCATCTCGGTCTTGTCTTGGTTCGCTTGATTCCGGTTTACGGTATGAGCGCGAACCCGTAATAAATAGTTATCAATTGTGAATCTGATATGTGCCTAACACCTGCTAAACCCAACGACCTGACATATTTACAGTCAATTACTTACCTTAAACGTTCCTTTAAGGCTGTTACCTTTCACATTTTTACGGTATCAATGACCAAACAAAACAACAACAGGTTATGCTTACCAAGTCAACCAAGGAAATCGCAAAAGAGCTTAAACAAGCAATCAAGGCTATCAAAGGCGTGAAGTTGTCCGTAACAACCGACTATAGCCGCATATCTGTTAGGCTTATGGAAGCTCCCTTTGCTCCAATCGTCAATAATGAGATTGTTTACCGTGGTTTCAGCAACTTTGAGAGGGAACCAAAGCCGTTTACGGGTCAATATGGTGTCAACCACTACACGTTTACGGAAGACCAGAACCTAACAGCCGAAGCCAAAGCCGTGTTCGAACTGGTTCACGGCGTGCTTATGCAATACCATTGGGACAAGTCCGACAGCATGACGGACTATTTCAATTGCAGTTTCTACATCGACTATCAGGTTGGCAAGTGGGACAAACCCTTCATCCGGAAGTAAAAGGGTTAACAGGTTTATGGTTGGGGGCGGTTGCCCCTTTTTTAATTAAATTTAACCGTGTCAAAGATGTTTATCAGCTACTACCGAGTATCAACCAAGAAGCAAGGAGATTCAACCCTTGGTCTAGCAGCCCAAAAGAAAGCCGTTCAGGACTTTATTACAGGCGATAAGAGACGCGAACTCATTGCAGAGTACACAGAGGTCGAATCAGGAAAGAATGACGCTAGACCCCAATTGCAGAAGGCTATTGACCACGCAAAGAAGGCAAAAGCTACCCTACTCATCGCAAAACTTGACAGATTATCGCGTAACGTTAGCTTTGTCTTTACCCTTAGGGATACTAAGGTAGACTTCAAAGCCTTGGACCTACCCGATGCCAACACCCTTACCGTTGGGATATTTGCCACCATCGCCCAACATGAAAGGGAAATCACCAGTCAGCGGACCAAAGCAGCGTTAGCCGTTCTTAAGGCTAAGGGTGTTCGCCTTGGCTCTCCTGAGAATATGACGCATAAGGCTCAAAAGCTTGGGGGCAAAGTCTCTAGGGAGAATGCTAAGACCCACAAGAACAACCTTCAAGCGCTTGAATTAATCAACGACAAGCTGAAGAGCGGTTGGACTTATCAGGAAATTGCAGACCGTTTGAACAAGCTTGAATATAAGACCAGCTTAGGCAATCCGTTCAAAGCAATCACTGTAAGGAAGCTTTTGGAGAGGTCAGAACGTTGGAATAAATAACAGTCATATGATGCACGAGCAAAGGATGTCCACAGAGAAAACAATGCAAATTCGGAAGCAGCAAAAAACAAGCGACTACAATGGATTCTTAACTGACCTCAACACGATGGTGTTCGTTTTGAACTACACAACGAACGTTATGTATGATGCAAAAGTTAAACTCAAACCGAATCAAACGTTTCTCGAAGTTCAGCTTATAAAGCTTGCCCAACACGGCGGTTCATTAGTTGATACTGTAAGAGGCAAAAGCAGACCTACCCACGTTAGTGGCGTGTTTCACGACTACCCTGACATTTCTTCAACTTATGTTTTGGCTCGTTCAATAATTGAAACGTATCTGGTCACCTACTACCTAAATTTCGACAACATTCCAGCCGACCAGTCAAATTTCAGAAAGCTGTTGTTTGAATTCGCTGGATTAAAGCGCCGACAATTATTTGCGGTCACTACACCGGAAGGAAAAAAGCAACTCAAAAAAGAAGCAGGCGAGATAGCCACACTAGAACAGTCAATCAAGGCAAACACCTATTTCGCGAAGCTTAAAAGCGATAGAAAAAAGTATCTACTCAGTGGTAAGTCCGCAACTGAAATATCTATAGAAGACATCATCAGAGCGCGTGGCATACTGAATCAACAATTTTATATGGGATGGCGTCTATATTCCAACTTCGTGCATGCAGAGTACTTGAGCACAATTCAACTGAAAGACTATCTCACCGACCGTGCTGCACTCAATCACACACTGATGGCAATACTTGTCGACCAAATTGGCATTTTCACATTTCAAATTAACGATCTGCTTAACAACTTCCCCTCATGCAAGTTTGCATTCAATATGCTTTCGGTTGAGCAACGAACTACCTTTGACGCTTGGTCCAAGCTTGCCGAAAGCCGTCTGCTAAAACAACCTTAGTCCTTATATAGTTTAATATATCGATTCAATGTATTTATCTCTATGAGATATTTACGCCAATCCGATTACGCTTCCAAAATCACAGCCTACGACCTTGAAACTCTTCTGCATGAGGAAGAGCACCCCCAAGCAATACTTTTCGATTCAGAACTTCGTGCTCAAGAGTCAATTAGCCTATGGTTAAGGAAACGCTATGACCTAGGCAAATTGTTTAGCGTATATTCGGACTACGTTTCCGGAAACAGCTATAGCACCGGCATGACTGTTTGGTACTCTTCCACCGGATTGGAAGCTGATGAATTCCTCTACTCTCCAGACTATGCAACAACACTTGCTCCACCATCGGGTTGGACACTCACAGAACCACGCAACCCGCTTATTGTTGAATGGATGGTCACTATCTCACTCTACAAGCTTCATGAGCGAGTAAGCCCCGATAATATTCCAACACATAGAAAGAATGCTTACGACGAAGTGATGATGTACTTGAAAGCAATACAAGCTGAAAGAGTGAGTCCAGACTTCCCGGAAGTTGAAAACAGAAAGGCTTACGGAATTCTCATAAGTGGTGGCACTACTACCGGTATTGGGTATCAGTGGTAAACCGGAAAGAGCAAGAGTGAATTTGAGGACGTTCCCTACTCAGCTTAGTATTTATCTGATATAGTTACTATGTCAGAGAAAGCTTCAGATAAAATAGACAACTGGCACGACCGAACCAGAAAAACAGTTAGCCAATGGGTAAGTGCCTACGCAAATGCCGAAGTACAGAAGTATAACGGCAACATAGTTTATCCAATCAAGAAACCCTTGATTGACATCTATGAATCAATCCTCATCGACGCTCACCTCAGTTCAGTTCTCCAACAAAGGAAGAGCAAGGTATTGGGTGAAGAGTTTGTTGTCGTGGACGCGAATGGAAATATCAACGAAGATGCAACAGCATTGCTATCCAAGAAGTGGTTTTCCGCAATCCTTGAAGGCGTCATCGACTCTCGCTTCTTTGGCTACTCGTTAATAGAAGTTCAAGACTTAGTAAGCGGCGAAATAGTCTCAGTTAAGCCATTTCCACGTGGCAACGTCATTCCGGAATTCAAAGCTATTATCAGAAATCCCTACCAAGTTACCGAAGGTACTCTCATTCCAATCGAAGGAAGAAACGACTCTGATTACTACATCTTAATTGATTCTGAAACGCTTGGCATTCTTAACCAAGTGGTAAACCTTGTGTTGATTAAGCGAACTGTAATGAGCTATTGGGCTGAACACGCCACCATTCACGGTATGCCTGCCTTAATCCTTCGCAGTGACAACCTTGACCAGACACCCAAGTACTTGGCTGATATGCAGAAGTATCTTGTTTCCCGTAACATCGTAATTGGTCAAAATGACACCCTTGAGGTATTGAATTCAGCTTCAAACGACCCTCACCAAATCTATGGTCAGTTAATTAACCTTTGCAATTGGGAAATCAGTAAAGCAATTGTTGGTCAAACCTCAACCAGTGACGAAAAAAGCTACGTGGGTTCAGCCGAAGTTCATCAGGACATCTTGAACGAAATCAGTGAAGCAGATAGAGAGTATATGAGTTACTTTGTCAACGACGTTGTCTTCCCTAAGCTATCGGCTTTGGGGTATGGTTTAGATGGATTGTCTTTCAAGTTCATAACACGTGAAAAGAGAAGTTACGCCGAAAAACTTAGCACAATCAACCAGCTTACCTTAGCCGGATATTACCCATTGGGCAAAGACCTGAAGGATTATCTTGACTTGCCATTTGAAGTTCCAGACTATGCCGGGGAAAAAGCTGAAGCCGGTACTGCAGCCAACGCCGTTGAAAAAAAAAGTCCAATCGAAACCGCTAAGGCAATAGCAGAGTGTTCCGGCGCTTGCATAGCGGGAGTTTGTGATTGTAAAGACATCATTGCCTTAGCAAACGAAGACGTTGACGACCTCTACAGCAGCGAACTTGAAGCGATAGTTGACAGCATCATTGAAGACGTATACTTCAACCGTAACGTTAATGTCATAAGTGCCGAATACATTAGAAGTGTGGGCGAATTAATGTTCAATGCCGTCATGAACAGCTTTGGCTACGATTCTGATGCCGATTTCGATTCTGAAGACGTTGAATTCCTCAACGCCTTGAGGCAAAAGACATATTACTTCGTTGGTGGCAAAGCCAAAGCAATGACAAAATCCTTCAACGAAATGCTATTGGACGGTTCCGGAGCAATAAGACCCTTCAATGAATTCAAAAAAGAAGCCAAGGGAATTGGCTTAAGTTTTAACAACGCTGACCTCAAAGCTGAATACAACTTGGCAATAGCACAGGCACAGAGCATATCCGATTGGAGAAGCTATGAAGATGGTGACATCTTAGAGTTCAGCGCTGTCATGGACGCAAGGAATAGACCCGAACACGCTAAGTTGAACGGTCTACAGTTCAAGAAGACTGACAGCATTTGGAATTCCATTACTCCGCCGCTTGGTTGGGGCTGTCGCTGCCGTCTGGTTGTTGTTCCCAATGGCAAAGCATCCAAATTGTCAGCAAGCGAAAGGAAGGAACTTCGATCGATTCCAGACAAGGGATTCAAATACAACCCTGCAAAGACAGGTGATCTATTCCCAAAAGACCATCTCTACATCAAAAGCTTGAGCCAAAGCGAAAAGGATGCTATCGACATCACTTTGCAGAATAAATAATTGCCTTCACGGTTCTAGTTGACAACTTGAACTCCTTTGCAATAACACTGTAAACGTATTCAAGTTTCAAATAGTGCCAATTGTTGATGTTGTAGAGTTCTTTAAATCGCTCTACAATCAGATTGTTACGTTGCCTTAGCAACTCCTTGTACATAGCTGAAGTATCCATAGCTATAAATACTGCATAAAGAAAAACAATCCGCTGCACAAGCTTTTTCCTTCCATCAATCTATTTATCTGCAATGGAAGAAAACAAATTCATTGTAGCGAAGGACGGTAAGGTTGGAAAGATGCGTCTCTTCAATGAGATAGATACAGAAGGCTTCACCCTCGACAGATTCCTTGCAGAATTCGATACGTTACAAAACGATGACTCAGTTGACGAGATAGAAATACTTATCAATTCCCTTGGCGGTTCCACTTGGAAAGGCTTTCCCATTGTTACGGCAATCTCCAACTCTACTAAACCAGTTACCACGGTTGTCGACACCGTAGCGGCTTCGATGGCTGCTCTGATATTCTTGGCAGGTACAAAGCGTAAGGTCTACGACTACAGCCAAGTGATGATTCACGCCGCTCACTATTCAGACGGCTCCCCTGCTGATGAGAAGTTGAATCAAGTCAATGACAACATCTTCGATTTAATCAAGGCAGTCACAAAGAGAGGCAAAGACAAAATCAAAGGCTGGTTAAGCAAAGATTCTTGGTTCACGTCCAAGCAAGCACTCATCGAAGGCTTTGCAACTGAGATTATCAAAACAAGACTATCCCTTCAGAACCAATTTCAATCTGAAGTACGCAGTATGGTCGCTTCAGCCAGTTCAATTGAAGACATCAATAACCTTAAATCAAAATATGAGCAAATGGAAAACATTTATGCTCTTCTTGGTCTTCCTGCTGAATCGGATGCAAAAGCCGTTGAAG
Organism: Chryseolinea sp. T2; assembly: GCF_037203685.1. Classification (NCBI taxonomy): domain Bacteria; kingdom Pseudomonadati; phylum Bacteroidota; class Cytophagia; order Cytophagales; family Fulvivirgaceae; genus Chryseolinea; species Chryseolinea sp. T2. The sequence goes on along the minus strand of NZ_JBBCAU010000011.1, from coordinate 191,437 downwards.
CGAAGATTAAAGAAGCTCAAACCGCTCTTGAAATCAAAACTCAAGAGATAACAAACCGAGAAAGCAAGATCGCAGAACTCGAAGCCTCTTTGAAAGTTTACAAAGACGCTGAAGTGGCAAAACACGAAGCCGAAATCAACGCTCTGGTTGAAACTGCATTCTCTAACAAACAAATCAACTCTGAAGGCAAGGCAACTTGGAAAACAATCCTCACTGCTGACTTCGAAAACGGCTCAAAGGCGATTAAAGCTCTAGCCAAAACCGAGAAGCTTTCTGAAATGATTAACACCAACCAACCACAAGAGATTGAAGTGAAGCTTTCACCTATTCAATCGATGATGGTTAACCCATTCTAATCCTAACCACGAGAAATAAAATCATTTAAATAATGGCAATTTTACAAACAGGCGGAACAGTATATACCGCATCATATCCCGGCGTAGTAGCCAGATTCATGAAGGAAGCTGACCTCATCAGCAAGGGACACGTATACGTGCAAGGTGGCTTCAACGAGTCATTCAAAATCCCTAGAGTGTCAATGAGTGACGCTATCCAAGCGCATACAGAAACACCGGCATCTGAAAAGGGTGACGTGACATTCGACAACGCAACACTTACTCTTACCAAATACGATGTATTTGTGAAGTTCAACCCGAACTCACTTGCTGGATACTGGAAACCATTCCAAGCAGACGGTGAATTCAACTTTAAAACACTTCCCGGTCAAGTTCAAGGACAAATCACGTCTGTGCTTCTTAACCAAGTAGCTGGTTACAATGACATCGTATTGCTTCAAGGTGATACTTCACTTACTGGAACCACTAACCTTAAATATGTTACTGGTTTCATTAAGCGTGCGCAAAACGCCCCTGAAGTTTACGACATCACAGGTGCGACAACTATCACTCAGGCTAACGTAATCTCTGAATTGCAACGTGCAATCCGTCAATCGAAGAGAAACAAGTCAGACGTTAGACGTGCAACTTACGACCCTAACTTCAAGTTGTTCGTGTCGCAATACACTAAAGACCTTTACGGTGATGCTTTGAGAGGGTTGACCAACAAGTCAATCTCTATCGAAGACAGAACACCAGACAGAGTTAATGGTCTTCAATTGGTTGCTCTTCCGGGCATGCCTGACAACGCAATCCTTGGTGCAGTTGGACAAAACTCGCCTAGCTCAAATTTGTGGGTTGGTTGCAACGATATGGGCGACTTCACTTCCGTAAGAATTGAAAGATGGCGTCCGGAATCGGAATTGTACTTCATGAAGATGACTATAGGATTAGATTCTGCAATTGTTAAACCAGAAGAAGTTTTCTTGTACAAAGCCTAATCAACCATAACTCTTAACCTTTAAACTAAAATTAAGATTATGGCTTTAAGTAAAATAACTATAACCGAAATCAATGGAGCTAGCAGATTCCTGACTTCTGATGACAGCAAGTCAGGTATGCTCTTCTACGTCTCCGACACCTCCGCATTGGCAGAGACGTCTTTCCAAGTGTATAGCTTGCAAGAAGCTGAAACAGCCGGTGTAACAGTGGACGACTTTCCGGTTGCTCACTACCACATCGATGAGTTCTACCGCATGAGTGATAGCGCTCAATTGCAAGTGAAGTTCGTTAGCTATACCGGTGGAACTCACGACTTCGCAGAGGTGAAAGAGCTTGTTGCTGATGCCGATGGGGATATGAGCCAAATCGGTGTGTACACTCAAGCTAACTTCTCAACAGGTATGGTTACGGCTCTCCAAGCTGTCATGTCAGACCTTAAGGAAGAAGACGACATTCCGCTTGTATCATTGCTTCAAGCAAACTTCAGCGGCGTGACGCTTTCAAGCTTGTCAGACCTTAGCTCGTCTAACGCTCCACAAGTAGCCGTGTTGCTTGGTCAAGACGGTGGTGGAACCGGTGCTGCTTTGTATAATTCAATCGGCAAGTCAATTGGTATCTTGGGTGCTGCATTAGGTAGCTTATCAGTTTCTTCTGTTCATGAAAGCATTGCTTGGAAAGGACAATATGACGTCAGCGGTGCCGAGTTGAATACTTTGGCATTTGCGAACGGTACTCCATACAAGAGCGTTAGCAAAAGTCAACTTGCAACCCTTAACGATAAGAAGTACATCTTCCTTTTGAAAGACTTTGGACTCAACGGTTCATACTTCAACTCATCATTTGTTGCAACTCAAGAAAGCAGTGACTACTACTCCCTTGAACGAGGAAGAGTAATCAATAAGTCAAGAAAGCTTCTTAGAACAAGCCTACTTCCTCAATTGAATTCACCTCTATACCTCGAAGAGTCAGGTAGCTTGAGACTGGAAACTATTGGCAAATTCACTTCGCTTGCTGAACAAGGCTTGCAAGGAATGCTTCGTGCAGGAGAGTTGTCAAACTATTCAGTCTACATCGACCCGGCACAAGACGTCTTAGCAAGTGATACGCTTGTAATCGACGTTAAGCTTCAACCAGTTGGAGTAAGCCGCTACATAAACATCACTTTAGGGTTCGCCGTTAGTTTGGCATAACCGTATTTATTTAAAACGAATATAGACTATGCCTATCCCTTCCGAATATCCAACCCTCGTAAATGGTGAAATGTACTCATGGACGTCCATCAGAGTGCAGCTATCGAATGCAGTTCTACCTTTAGTAAGTGTAACTGCTATCAGCTACTCAGACGCACGCGAAAAGACTAACGTCTATGGCGTTGGTGACAAGCCTATTGGTCGCTCTTATGGAGCAGTTACAAATGAAGGCTCAATCACAATCCATAAAGATGAACTAAGACTATTTCAAGATGCAGCACCTTTCGGTGACATTACATTGTTAGACGCATTCGAAATTACCGTTAGCTACCGCTCAACAATCGCTGGTAAGATTACAACTGAAGTTCTTAAGAACGTAGAGTTTACATCCAACCCAACTGCTGTGGCTCAAGGGGATACTTCAATCGCAATTGAAATTCCTTTGATTCTCGCAGGTATCAAGAGAGGTAACAATCCATTCTATTAATTGTTCAAAAACGACTTCTTAACAGATTCGTCTTTCAACGCTCCGAACCATCATCCAACCGGGTGATGGTTTTTTTGTTTGCGTGAACTGTATTTACTGTTATGAAAGACGAATCAAAAGAAATCACAGACAGCACCGAAGCGAAGCTCAAGAAGATTCACGGAGATGTCACAAAAATCACAATTAAAGGGAAGGACAAGAAACAATACGTTGCCTACTTAAGGGAACCCTCACTTGCTGAATTGGACGCAACTCTTCAACACTTGAGTTCCGCACCAGTAAGTGCAAGTGTTGGATTGTTTAGAAGTATTCACGTAGGTGGAGACGCAGAACTACTGAACCTTGTTGAAAAAGCAGGCTACGCATTAGCTATTCACAAAGAGATTCAGAAAACAATCCCAAACTACGACGCCACCTCAATGATTATCTAACGAGGTGGAGAATTCCCAAGGATAAGAAAGTCGACTCACTTAGAAAACAGATGGCTCTACTAAGATACCATTATCGAATTGACCCAACTGCACTAAGCATTGAAGACTTCTCCAAGCTCTGGAGTGAATTCGTCTGGTGCCGAAACTTTGAAAGTCCAGAGGAAAGAAAATAACACTTAAGCATGACATATATGACAGTTGGCTAGTAACGACAAGGTTTGGTTTGAGCTTGATTTTAAGGACGGCTTCACAGGTCCACTTAATTCAGCGATTGGGAAGGGTATTGCATCACTTAAAGGTCTTGACAAGGCTGGAGGTAGTTTATCCTCAAGTCTTGGTGGTGCGCTTTCAAGTCTCATCAGTCCCGCTGGTCTTGCAACCGCTGGTATAGCTGCTCTTGGAGCAGGGTTAGCTTCTGTCATAAGAACGGGTTCTGAGTTTCAGAAGACTATGTCCACCGTTCAAGCCGTACTTGGAGCAACATCAGAAGAAACAAAAAGGCTCAATGACCTAGCTATCTCCCTTGGTGCTAGCACTTCATTCAGCGCAAGTCAGGTGGCATCCAGCATGGTAGAGATTGCCAGAGGTGGCTTCAATACAAAACAGATTGAAGAATCAATGGCTGCTATTCTAGACCTCGCAGCAGCGACCGGCACCGATCTTACTCGTTCCGGAGAAATAGCACTATCGACATTAAACTCGTTCGGACTTGAAGCTACCAAAGCTAATCAAGTAGTTGATATGCTTACGGCAACAGCGAACAGGTCGGCAACTGGTGTTGAAGACCTCGCAGAAGGCTTGAAGTATATTTCATCCAACGCTCATGCGATGGGTGTTTCTTTAGAAGAAGTTCTTGCCGTTCAAGGTGCTTTGGGTGACGCTGGTCTTCGTGGGTCGGTGGCAACAAGAGCATTGGGTTCAGCAATGCAAAGGCTTTCCAAGCCAACCAAGGCAATGGCTGCAACAATGGAAGCGTTGGACTTGAAGTTCTTTGACGCTAACGGAGACTTCATTGGCATTGTTGGAACAGTTGAATTGCTTGAGAAGAGACTGGAAGGCGCATCCGCTGAAATGAAAGCAAACACGCTTTCCACTCTATTTGGAGCCGAAGCATTTGGTGAGTTCAATATCCTCATGCAGAAAGGTTCGAAAGGTCTTCAGGAATTCCAAGACGAATTGCTGAACACTAGAGGTGTTGCCAAAGAGACAAGCAAGACGATGCTTGACAACCTTTCAGGCGATATTGAACAGCTTGGCGGTGCATGGGAGTCATTACAACTTAAAGTATTCGGACAACAGCAAGGCTTCTACCGTTCAATCGTGCAGATGGCAACAACCTTTATCAACCGTCTAAGCGGCGCTTGGGAAGGTTTGATTGCACCACTAGCCAAAGTATGGACCTCATTGACAAAGCTCACAACTGCATTCGGCGACCTGTTCAGAGCAATAGGTTTAATCAGCGAAGGACAGGACGGTCTTGACCTCTTCTTTGACTACTTGACTTGGGGACTTAACAACCTTGCCACGGCGATTAGTGTTGTTGTCGATGGTCTTGCATGGGTGGTGAATGGAATTAAGGACGCAATCAATTGGTTGACCGACCTTTGGGATGCATCAAAGTTCCTTGCTCAAAACATCACGCGCTTGTTTGCTCCACTTGCTGAAGTCGTTTCGGGTGTGTTCTCATTTGATGGCAGTCAAATCAAATCCGGTCTTGCACACTTTGGAGAAACTTGGAAAGAGTTGCAAAATGAATTTTGGGCATCACGCACCAAAGAAGCAGGCATAGCATCGGCTGCAGATAGTGCGACTCCTTACGACTCCACCAAACCGGGAACTGTAGCCGCTACTTGGGGACTAAATGAATTAGCAGGTGAAGAAGAGAAGAAATCAAAGAGCAAGAAAGAGAAGGCATCAGACATCGACGTTGTTGGCTCCGGTTCAGGAAGAAGTGTGACAGTAAACATTAATAACCTAATTGGCAACTTAAGTGTGAATGGTGCGAATATGGCTCAAAACATAAAAGAAGCCGTGTCACAAGCGCTTGTTGATGCAGTGAGAGATTTTGAAAGCAGCTACTAACTATGATAAAAAACATCATTAAGAACAACGTTGTGGACATCGTTTGGACAAACGTCGACAAGATAACTCCAAGCACCTACGAGCCGGACCAAGCAATTGCGACGTCACTCTTAGGCTTCCCCGTCTATTCCAATCTGCAAATTAACAACGGACAATATAAAGATGTTGTTACCGGAGAGATTCACAAGTACTCAGGTCTTAGGATTGATAGCGCTATCATGGTGGTGAATGGTGGAAAGAACCTCGTTGAAACTTCCATTCAGGGAAGGAACGGAACAATTAAAGAGCTTATTGGAAATGGTGACTATCAAATCAATATTTCAGGTTTTCTGTTGTCTCAAAGAATCAATGTTGCTCCTATAGAAGAGAAGAACGTTCTTATTCGAATCTGCCAAGCACAAGCACCTCTTGAAGTTGTATCTCAGTTCTTGAATGACTTTGGAATATTCAATATCGCGATTCAAAACTACTCAATACAAGAAGACATAGGTCACAGGGATAGAATACCATTTACGATTCAGGCACTTTCAGACCTGCCTTACGACATTGAAATTATACTTGAAGAAGAACAACAATCATAATGCTGGTTCTCGCATGCGAAATACATATTGGTCAATACGTCTTCAAACAGATCGGTGAAGTTGAAATCAACTCCAGCTATGAGACGTTGACCGACACTGCTGTAATCACCATTCCAAGACGGCTGCAATTTCACGGAAAGACAATCTTTGTTGACGACCCTGCAATCTTCAAGAAAGGTGACAAAGTTAGAATCCTTTTGGGTTACGGTTACGACAACAAGACAGAGGTATATACCGGCTACTTGGTGAGAATGGAATCAGGTATTCCAACCAGAATCTTTTTCGAAGATGCTGCATATCTCCTTAAGCAAACCCAAGCCTTCAACCTAAGCTATCCAAAATTAAGCATATCGCAATTGCTTAAAGATATACTTCCGGCTGGAATGAAATACTATGTTGAAGGTGACATACAACTAGGAAAAGCAAGCTTCAAAAAAGCAACAGCAGCACAAATACTTAAGTACCTTTCAGAGAAGTTTTCAATCAACGGCTGGATAAGGAATGACGTGTTGTACGTAGGACTCAACTACTACCCCTCACTACAAACCGAACACAAATTCCACTTTCAAAGGAATGTTATCAGTAACAACCTTGCGTTCGTCAAAGCTGAGGACATCAAATACTCTGTTAAGGCAACCAGCTACATGCCTGACAATACCAAGATTGAAGTCGAAGTTGGTGATAAGGAAGGCGCAGAAAGAACAATACACTTCTATAACGTCGACGAAGCAACCTTAACTGCACGAGCCACCAAGGCACTTACAGAGTTCAAATTCGATGGCTACGAAGGAACGTTGGTGACTTTTGGAATTCCCGCCGTTAAGCATGGCGACATTGTAAACTTGACCGACTCTTACTTCAAAGAGCGTTCAGGGAGGTACATTGTCAGAGCCGTCAGAACCACTTTTGGTCAAAGTGGATACAGGCAAGAACTCTCCCTAGGCGAAAAAGTCTAAACCTACCAAATCCAGTATTTACTACTGGATGGATTTACGAACAGCAATTCAGAAACTAGCTAAACAGGACGTCTTTGAAAGCGTCTTAGGAACAGTCAAAGCGGTGGACACTTCCACCAAGACCTGTACCGTTACCCCTTTGGAAGACTCTCCGGACCTACTTGAGGTTCGCCTTAGCGCTGAACAATCTCCAATCAACGGACCTATACCAATCCCCGCCGTTGGCAGTTGGGTAATCGTAGGCAATACAGCCAACGACCAACCACATATTGTGATGTTCTCACAGTTGGATTCTTACACACTCATTTTCGGCAACACCGAATATAAGTTGAGTGAACAGGGATTGAAACTAACTGTTGATTCCGATGACCTAAAGACAGGAATGCAAGACCTCAAGTCCGCATTAATGGCAATGACCGTTAACACTCCCGTTGGTACAAGCTCCATCCCCTGCAATGTCGCAGACATCGAAGCAGCATTAAATAAGATTATTGCAACACTGGATTAAGATGTTAGTACACGCAACCATAAAAGCCGACTTAATAAGCGCACTTAACTCCATAACGTTCGATGAGAATTCAACGGACTTGGATATTAAGACCGCTTATGCTGATGCCATTGCCACTTGGGTAATCGCTGTAATACAGTCCGCTGATTTGACTATCCCAACAGGAACAATCATAACGAGCGGGTCGGCTGCAACTCAGACGCAATCAGTTCCGGGAATTGTAACAGGAGGGCTATCGTAATGACAGGGATAAGATTAAGCGATGACTTTCAATTCATTACCCAAAGAGGTGACTTCCTCATTGGCGATACTGATTTGCAGGATGAGAGAAATATTCTATATGCCGCAAAGGGTGGGTTCTTGGAATCTCCAACCCTCGGAGTTGCCATTGAAACTTACTCAAATAGTCCAATGAACAAGCCAATACTTGAACGAATCATTCGCAAGGAGTTCGAGAAAGACGGCATTAGCGTCACCTCTGTTACTGTGACACAAGTCGATGGCGACGACTTTAACATAACCTTACTGACAAATAGAAACGAGCAATGAGAGAGTATCTAGTTAGCTATGGTCAATCGATATTCGACATTGCCGTCAATGAGTATGGTGACATCACAAGAGTGTGGGACTTAATAGACGACAATGCCTTCAGTGAGGGCTTGGACACAACTCTGAATGGTGGAGAAATCATCCTGCTTAGAGATGGAACAGCATTGACTGCAAACACCATCACCGGATACTTTGACAGATACCCTGCGACAATAAACAACAGTGACCTTGAGTCTACTGGATTAGTTGAAGCGTTGAGTCTGGTGCTTAAGCAAATTGGAAACGAAAATTACGGTTCTGACGGCTTCATTCTCATCGACGTAAACGGGGGAACACCTGACTACTTCTTCGAATGGAAGCTTGAAGGAAACGACGACATAATTGCTACAACTCAAAACCTAGTAGCTCGAAGTGCAGGAACTTACTCAGTCACCTGCATGGATGCGAACGGTAACCAAGCGACACTAACCAATCTGGTGATTTCACTTGTAGACCACACAGTTTACATAGTGGATGAGCACGGAAACAATATCGTTGATGAGAACGGAAATTACATTATAGAATAAGATATGAATAAGAGAGTTATAGATTTAGAGGAAAGCATTTCACGCGACAAAACGGATTACGTGATGGCGTACAACGTGGAGCCTAGTCCCGTTGGAAATATCTTCACGTACAAAATAAAGATTGAAGACCTGCTTGCCTTGCGTCCCATTACGGTGAACGGCAAGTCAGGCACAACCATCATCGTAATTGCGGACGATATTCCAGACGTTAGTTCGACAAAGAAGTTCACAACAGCCACTGAAAAGGCAAAGGTAGCTCTCATCAAAACCGACCAAGGGAGCACTACTTACTTGGCTGGTGACGGAAGCTATCAACCCGTTCCGGTCATTCCTTCTGGCATAACCACAACAACAGTGGTGTCAACCTCAACAAGTACGTCTCTAATCTCAACCAATAACCATTTAGTAATAACAGACACAACATCTGGTGCTTTATCAATTGACCTACCGCTTTACCCTGTCAATACTCAAACTGTAAGGGTAAAGGACGCTGGCAATGCAGGAACATTCAATGTGACTGTAAATGGAAATGGTAAACAGATTGAGAATACCACTTCATCAATAATCAACACAAACTTTGGTGCTATTGAATTTGTCTTCGCAGACATCGTAAATAAATGGCTTGTTGTGTCCTTCGTTTAATTCATTCAAGAACTTATGGCAAGAACCATACAAGAAATAATCGATGCAATCTTCAGTGACAAGAACTCTAGACCTGAGTTGAATAGTTTGAATAGCACAAGCAATACCTCTGTTTATCGCAATTGGGTATTCAATGCAGCGGTTGCGCAAAACAGCCTCGAACAAATACAAGATCGCTTTCAATTGGAGGTCGACGAAATCATTGCAAACAATTTCATAGGTACGGCAACGTGGTACGGTGAACGCGCTTTAGAATTCCAATTGGGCTACGACTTGACACTCGTTGGCAATAAGTTCTCTTACCCTGTAGTCGACGAATCATCACAAATAATTAAAGCTGTTTCGGTTGTTGAAGACTCCGGGTCGACTTTATATATAAAGGTAGCTACTGAAGATTCGAACACAGGAGAATTGGAAGCTTTGACCAATCAGGAGAAGACCCAATTTTCCAAATACATTACCAAAATAAAGCTTGCAGGTACGAAGATTAATATCGTAAGCCTTGCTGCTGACCAGTTGGTCATGTCCGGTTGTACGGTCGTTTATGATGCTATCTATGACCCTGCTGTAATCAAAACAGCGGTTGAAGCTGCACTTACAAGCTATACAAAGTCAATTCCGTTTGATGGAAAGGTTAAGACAAGTGAAGTAATTGATGTCATTCAAGGTGTAACCGGAGTTACCGATGTTGTACTTGACAACTTAGCTATTAAGACCGGAAGTGATACCATTGCGGTGGGAAGGATAGCTGAATTGCCTGCAGGGTATGTAAACGAAGCAACGTCCCCGCTCTCATTTGATGACCTTATAACCTACGTAGGAGAATAATGCAGCAGATATACAGATATGACCTAAAGAAGCTTGTGCGTAGACTCATGCCGGTTCGCTGGAGAAATCCACGCAATTTGAACTGGTATGAATGCCTGCTATCAGGCATGAACTACTCTATGGACCGCTTTGAAGCTTACAAGGAGGATGCACTTCGAAGGCTCTCCTACAACGGTCAAACCTGCTACTTGGAGAAATTCCTTAATGATGTCTACGACAACACTCAGAGACGCATCCAAATTAAGCATGATGAGAGTAGCGGTGTGTTTTGGTATAACGAAGATGAGGGTCAAGCCCCGATTTACATTTACAACGAAAGTGAGAGCGGAACAACGTATTTATACAACGAGGGAGAGGACTTCGGAGCCTTACCGGATGGAATCGATTTCCGGATTGTAGCACCTGCAAGTCTTTCAAGTAAGGAATCGCAAATGCGTGCTGATGTAAAGAAGTACGCACTCGCAGGCAAGACTTTCGACTTCGTTTTTGCATAAGACAAATAACCTTTAAAGGTAAAGATGATAGAAAATTGAAAATAGTAAACCTTGACATAGATAACGGTAGACCCGTCTCCAACGACGACCTACGAATCCTACAGGAAGAATTGTATAAAGCAATTCAATATCAGTATGCGGGACTTGGAGCATTCATATTGCAGAACGTTACCGTTGCTGGTCTTAACGTAACTTCAGGACTCGTCTACATTAACGGTCTTGTATTGGAATTTGACGCAACAACTGTATCCAGTTTCCCTCAATACATTGTCCAAGCTCCTAACGTGGACGTAGATATGGACCTCACAGAGCTTGGAGACTCGTTCGCCAAAAGAACAATTCAGAAAGCAGAATTGTCCTCAAGTGTTCCGGGTTCGGGCGAATATATAATACTCAACTCGACAGGAGGTCGCAATTACAACGACATCTTAGCTAACCAGTTCGTCCGTGTTTCTGGTAATCAAAACATTGCTGGTACAAAGAACTTCAGTGCTCCGGTTATCTCCAATGGTATCAACGTCAATGATGCTCTAAACACTATTAACTCCACTGGTTGGGTAACAACTGCGAGAATAGCAGATTTCAATGTGACACACGGCAAGATTGCAGGTAATAGTATTGACGCTACACGCTTGCAAGACAGCAGTGTAACGGCAAGCAAAATTGTTGATGGGAATGTAACCACAAACAAGATTGCCGATGCGAATGTAACCACGGCAAAACTTGCTGATGGTAGCGTAACCACAAACAAGATTGCGGACAGCAACGTAACGGCTGCAAAGCTTGCTAGTGATGTGAACTTGCTTTTTACTGGTAACGGGGCATCAACCGATCTAAGTGTTGATTTTAGTACGGTTGCAACCTACACAACAAGAACATACGGCAACAAGTTATTCACCCTTACGAACAACCCCGGCAAAATGCGTCCGCTGGTTTACTTCCAGTGCCAACTTGCTCGTGACTCTGGTGGCTCGGACTTCTGCCAACTTCAATTGCAAAGGTCAACCAACCTTTCGTCATGGGTTACAATTGCTACACGTAGCTACAAGTTAGACGGCGATTCTTGGACAACCGGTGCAGTACTTACCGTTGATTCAGGTGCAAGCAGTGGAACAAACTGGTACCGTCTTGTGGCAACAGTAACATCCGGGGGACTCTGCTATATGTCGAACAATTACACTGCAACTATCGTTGGCGTAACCCTGTATTAATATGGCATTATTCGATACTAAACAGAACTTAAATAACGGTCGCTTTGAACAGGCTTCAGGCGACACTCTTACTCTAGGAGGTATTACCAATGTCACAGGTGACTTGCAAATCGACGGTGTAAGCATCAGAGATTTGACAGGTTCAACCAGCGGAGGAACCGGTAACGATATGTATACCCTTGGCTCCCCTGCTGCAATCAGCCTTGGAGGCATTACAGCAGGCTACATCATGACTGGTAAGACCTATGGTCAAATCCTTGAAAAGCTCCTTGTGCCTACACTGAATCCAACACTTACAGCACCAAGTTCAACCTTTACCGACAACGTTGCAGCAACATTCGAAGTTGGAAGCAGTCAGAACATTACCTTCACAGCGACCTTTAGCCGTGGTAGTATATCACCAGCTTATGGAACCTCAGGATTCCGAAGCGGATTGCCTACCAAATATGTCTATACAGGGTCCGGAATAGCTGGTCAAGTATCAAGTTCATCCTTGAGCAACAACCGTTCTTTAACTGGATATACCATTCTTGCAGGCTCCAACACGTGGACGGCTTCAGTAGCCTATTCTGTCGGTGAACAACCAAAGGATAGCAGCGGAGCGAACTATTCAACTCCGTTGGCATCTGGTGCGACATCTCCACAAAGCAATACTATTACCGGTATCTATCCATACTTCTACGGAAAGTCCTCAACCCTACCAACAGCAAACAACGCACTGGTAACTGGCGGAACGAAAGTAGTTGCCTCAAGTTCAGGAAGCATCAACATAAGTTTCAATGCAAGCTCGGAATATCTGTGGTTTGCTCATCCTTCCAGTGTAACCACCAAAACCGCTTGGAGCATTTCAGCGCTTAACAACGGTGCTATTGGTTCTGGAAGCGATCTGTTCAATGCACCTTCAACTGTATCGGTAACAACCGTGTTGTGGTCTGGTGTAAACTATAAAGTGTACTTAAGCAACTATGCTACAAGTACCGGAAGTGATGTAATGACAATAAGCTAATGAGAGTATTTACCAAGAAGCATAGAGAGAAATTGAGACAAGCGAAGTTGGGACACAAGCAAAGCGCTGAAACAATTGAAAAACGAGTTTCCAAAATGCGAGGCAAGAACAATCCCAATTATGGCAAAGTCTATACGCTGGCTGAACGAATTGAGATGTCAATTGAAATGACAGACAAGACACTAGGTTCAGACCACGTAAATGCAAAGCTTGATGAAGAGAGGGTTTCAATCATTTGGAAACTATTGAACGAGACGCAACTGAGTCAATCTTACATCGGCGAACTGTTCAACGTTTCAAGAAGTACAATAAAGAATATCAAAGCTGGAATACTGTGGACACACGTAACCGGACTGGAAAGAAATTACAATTATGTCAAAGATTCCCTTAAGTAATGGCAATAACTCTAAATGACAATATAAAAGTAAGTGCAAGCAAGCCGACTGATTCAAGATACTTGAACGTATCCGCTCCGTGGGCTTCAACATCTGCCGTCAACTCTGCAATTCCATCAAGCGAACGTCACAGAGGTCTAACTGTATTGCTTTCCGGTGGTACTGAATATTGGTACAAGAACGGCACAAGTGACGGTGACTTAGTGATTAAGTCAGTCGCTTCTTCTGGTTCGACTACCGGTATCACTGCAAGCAATGGTCTTACCAAGACAGGTAACAACATTGCGTTGGGTGGTACCTTGAACGCGTCGACAAACATTTGTCTTAACAGTTGCAACTTCAGCGTCTATAGGCAAACTACTGCTGTAGGTGGTCAGGGATTGATAGAACTCAATCAGTCCAGCACATTTAGCAAGTTCGCTTCATGCACCATTGGTTCCAATTCGTGCCATTCAGACCTTCTTCTTAGCGCGGGAGCTTGCCCTCAATTGAACTTAACGGCGATAAAGTCAACCTGTAGTGTCGAAATTTGCGGACACGTTGTAGACAACTATCTGTATCTCCGAAATAACAACAGCGCTGCATGTCTAAACCTTACTGGTTCATCAGTGAACGTAACCGGTAGCCTGAGATTAAATACAATCTCGACCGGTACAACTGGTGACTCTGTACTTGTTCGCTCATCAAACGGTGTTGTTAAGCAAGTTTCAAGAGCTAGTTTTTCTGGTTCAACTAGTCCTACAATCACAGCAAACAACGGTCTTACCAAGTCAGGTAACAATATCCACTTGGGTGGAGCTTTGACAGGCGATACCACAATTGCCGCTGCCGGTCACAGCTTCTCTGTTGCTAGTGCGCAAGTGCTTTCATTGGATGCTGAAATTGTAAGCATCACTGGAACAGATGGCGGAATTGCCATTGGTTCAACTGATGGTAATGTAACCCTGACAACTGTAGCCGACGATGTTAATGTTAACTCCGGTGGAAATTTCGCTATTGACGCTGACGAGAATATCACAATGCAGGGTGAGATTGTTTCCATTACAGGCAACGACTCTGCTAGTCTTGCAGGTGACAATGAAGTTACCATTGCTAGTAGTGGGATTATCTCAATTACTTCATCGGCAAACGTCATCAACTTGTCTGCTGGTAGCGGCACTACAATTGCTGGTGCCCACGCAAAGTATGACGCTGATTATTCAGCAGATTTTACAGACAGGTCAATCCCGGACGTTGCTTGGGTTCTTGCCAATGCAGGAGGTTCAGGTAGCACGAACGTTGAGGCTGGAAACGGTCTTACTAAAGTTGGTGACACTATCATTCTTGGTGGCGCATTGAGCGCTGACACTTCCATTAATGCTTCTGGAAGCAGCTTGTACATCAGCAATCTGGACCAATTTCAAGTATCGGCGGCTGATGACATTTTCATTGCATCAACTTCCGGTGACGTGACAATACGTTCAGGTTCATACAGTGGAGTGGGTAACATTTGTTTGGTTGCTGGCACCTATGGAAACAGCAGCAACATCAATTTAATGGGCTATGGTTGTGTAACTATCACTTCCTTCTCAGGTCTTACGATTTGTAACAACAGCGACTTTGGAAAAATCCTTGTTGCCAACCATAATGAAGCTGGTGTATGTATGTACGCTGATGGTGGTGGATTCGTTGTTGAAAATAACGGTTCATCTGGTTGCGTAGATATTCACGACAATTCAGGTGGTGGCGTATGCATCGCAGGTAATTCAAGCGGTGTTGTTGACATTAGATCAAACGGCAATGCAGTTAATATTCAGGGTAACGTCACATCATGCTTCAGCGCATTCGGTGCAGGTATTTGTATGACTGCGTTCGGCGGTGTTGCTCAACTATGTGGAACTAACGGTTTCGCGATTTGTGGCAATGACGATTCAAGCATTTCTTCTAACGGTGAACTTACTTTATATTCCGATTCAGGAGTATTAGTAAAATCGTCCGCTAATCTTGACGTTCACTCTACTGCTGCATTAATGCTTAGTGCAACAACACTTACAATTGATGGAAGTCAAAACCCTTCATTCGCTGGTGCCGAATACGATGCTGACTATTCAGCCAACTTCACAAGTCGCTCACTAGTTGACAAAGAATACGTATTGAACGCAATTGCTACCGGTTCGACTGGTGGTTCTGGTTCGACTGTTAGTGCAGGTAACGGTCTTACAAAACTTAGTGATACAGTTGTACTCGGTGGTACCCTTACAGGTAATACAGTAATCAATACGTCAACTTACGGTATTCTAATCGGAAGTGGATGTGCAACCGGGGCGAAGTCATTTGCTGTTGGTTGTGATGTGAGAGCTACAGGGAATACAAGCGCTGCCTTTGGCTGTGGTTCAATAGCCCACGGTGTTAACTCATTCGCTGCTGGTCAAAACGCTCGTGCTTGGGGATATAACTCGCATGCTGAAGGACAAAATACTTGTGCGATAGGTTCACAAGCCCACGCAGAAGGTCAATCGACAAGAGCCATTGGATACAACACTCACGCCGAAGGTGTAAGCACTCGTGCCTGTGGTTGGTTCTCACACACACAAGGATATAGAACAGAGACGCACCCTAACGCGCAATTCGCTCACGCCGGGGGTGGAACATGCAGCGGGTCGGTCCCTGTTGTCTTGTCTGTAGGTTGTGCGGCATTTAACCACTCATTCAACACAGCTAGTCAATGCACAAGTCACGGTGCGCTTGCAAACCAATCTGCAATACTCGGTGGTATAAACCACAATATTGAGTCTGGTAGTACACGAGCGGCAATTATCGGTGGCTCTGGAATTAAACTTACGGGTTCAACCTACATTGACACTACAGCGGTAGGAAAGTTCGCGATGATGTGTACACCTTCAACTGGAACTGGTTCGATGTGCTATTTGGTTCGCGATTCGGCGACTGGTATTATCAAGCAATGGTCAGGTGCAACAGGTGGTGGAAGTTCATCAGCTTCAAGCATATCCTTTGCAACTGGTGGAACCAATTTAACTGGTTCAACTGTACAAACTGCGATAGCGGAAGTAAACAAGATGCACTTTGTAGACATCAACTTTACCGTAACCGGAAAGACATTTACTTATAAAACTCCATTCAACGCAAGGATTGAAAGCACGTCAACTCAAAGTGGTTCAATCACTATGAAGGTTGGCGTAACAACCAAGAACGTGGGAGATTCAATAAGCCAATACGATAACCTAGATGTAACGACTACAGCGGTATCATTGGCAACTATTAAACTGAAACGAACATAATGAATAGAAGTTATCACGTTGTAGAAAACAAAGTAGCTGGAAACTTAGAGTTCACGTGGACAAGTACAGCTACTCAGTCAATTGTAGTTCCGTCAGGATTCACATCAATGCAATATCTTATTGTAGGTGGTGGCGGCGGTGGTGGAAACCTAGCTGGTGCTATCAACTCTGCTGCTGGTGGTGGAGGTGCTGGTGCTGTTATTGAAGGAGCTATTTCAAACCCAAAGGCAGGGACATATACTTTTGTTGTTGGTGCTGGTGGTTCTGGTGGTTCCGGTAATGGAGCGAATTCAACGCTCACAATCCCTGTTGTTGGAACCATCACGGCAAACGGTGGCACAGGTGGAGCAGCTAACAATGCAGCGGCACCGACCAACAGTAACAACGGCTCTGGTGGTGGTGGCGCTTCCGTTACTGCTTACGCTACTGGTGCTGCTGGTGGAACTTACGGTTATGCGGGTGGCAATGGTACCGATACTGTTGCCGGTGCTGGTGGTGGTGGTGCTGGTGGAGCAGGTTCACAAGCTACGTCGACAACTGCAACTCCAGACGGTGGTGGTGCTGGAAAGGTATCAACCTACTTCGGTGGAACTTTTGGTGTTGGTGGTGGCTCCTTCGCTGTTCACGGCACAAATAGAACTAGCGTCGCTGGTACTGCAAATACCGGCAATGGCGGTAGTGCAGGTATGAGATTCAATGCCGGTCAAGCAGGTGCCGCTGGTGGTTCTGGTATCATCAAAGTCAGGTTCATTGCCTAATTACCTGCAATTGCATAGCTTCGAAGAGGAATACACTCTCCGTTATGATAAGGCAGATTACGCACAACCGGGACATTCAGGTAAGAATTGAAAGGCAAATAGCACGCTACCAACAACAGTCTAAACCCTTCAACGCATTTATTGAGGGAGTTGGAAAAGCTCAGGAGGTTACAACAAAATTCCACGACATAGACGAAGGACTCAATAGAATCGTCCGACAAAACTTCTTCATTAATGCGATAACCTGTCTTGAGGTCTATATAAAGGACACGATAGTTCATCGTGCAGATGCATGGTCGCCCGAAGGTCTGGATAAATTGCTTACCATTAATCTTACCCTAAAAGATGCAGCGAAGCTCCTATCCATTAAAGACGCAACACCTACCCTTCTGTATTCACACTATCGAAACTACTCCAATCTAAAAAGCATAGCAGACGATCTCAATCTCCTTGTCAAACCCAAGATTGATTTCATTAATTTCATCAACAAACAGATGCCGAAAGCCGACGAAGTAGGGAACAACACTTTTGAAGAATGGGAAAGCGCTTTAGAAGAGATGTATGAACTTCGACACGAATTTGTTCACTCAAAATCTGACTATGACCCTCACCCTGACGAAATCAATGATTTAGCTACAATGCTTCAACTGTTAGGTAACTTCGCTGAATTCTTCTTTGAAGACTACCTATCCAAAGCAAAAGACTAATTACTTCTTATTCTTACCCAAAAGATTTCTCTCAATCCACCTTATTGAACCAACCGGAACATCGGCTTCAATAAGCGCATACATAAGCTTATGTTTAAGCTCGTCCGTCAGTGCACCGGTATTGATTGCCGTCTTGAATATGTCGCTAACGTAAATGGTATTCGTATCATCGTCCATTCCATCAGCCGTCAGAAGGCTACCTAACAGGTCGGCTATTAGCTTATAATCTTCCGTCATGGTAAGCACATAATGGAACATATTGAACTTACCTCGAAGCAACCAGTAGTCCGTATCGGCTTCCTTGTACTTTAATTTAATTTTACTTAGCGTCATCCTCTTTCTTCTTCTCGTTGTCAATCTTCACACCAAGTAACTCGAATACGAGTTTCTGAAGGTTGTTGATGAAACCATCACCAGTGAAGAATAGTGACAAACCCACAAAGGAAATAGCCCCTAATACCCAAACGTCCGTAGTGTGCTTGGTAATGAATATATACCCGGCAAAAACAAGAAGGATTAAGCCAAGAGTCGTTGATTTGTACTTTGAGATGTTGGAGAGTTTCACTTCGGAAATAGCTTAAATATGCTATCTCTAAATACCCGTGAAAAAGAAAAAGAGTCGGCAGGGTCAAAACCACCGACTCTCCATTAAAAAAACCCAATAATTTTCACTAAAGAAAATACACCTATAAATACTCTTTGGGAGAAGAAAAGGGATAAAAGAAAGGGAACAGCGTGTTGAGGCTGTTCCGATTCCGTTTGCTTTGTTAATTAAAAAATCTGACTACTCATAAATACGAGCCTTTACCCACAAATTGGACTATTTATTATCAGCTTGTTTAATTAAAATATTTTGACTCATGACGTTACAGAATAGTAACCCGTTGGCGAATCTCTTTGTCAGATACTTCTCCAACATTCAGGGTACGCACTTGATTGAGATGCAGTACCAATACGCTACGGCGGACGCAATACTAATATTATCAGGAACAACCAAACTCGTGGAACACAAGGATAGAAACAATAGCTGCATCCACTACGACAGCGCACTACTTGAAAAGCAAAAATTCGACTCGCTTTCGGCGGTCAACAAGCTGTTAGGTATGGACTTGCTTTTTGTTATGGAGTATCCTGAGGTTGTCATGCTCTACTCACTCTCTCCAAATCCAGACCACTACGATTGGTTCGAACTGAAATGTCCGGCAGATAAGAACCAAACCTACGAAAAGGATAAGATCGTTACCTATCTACCATACTCCCAAGCCCGAATCATCAGCAAAAAAACTTGGAGAGAAGTCGACTTCCAAGTCTTTCATGAATGGTGGACGGTCCAGAAGGAAAAGGCAAGCCTTGAAGTATTGCAGTGGGCAAGTCAGCAGAACTAAAAGTGTTCAGCCGTTCTTGAACCAAGATACTCAAGAAGCTCCATCTTGTACTTTCTCGGTAACACGCGCCAAGTCGTCTTAAGGTCGACAACATACTCTTCAAAATAGGCTCTATTGACATCATCCCAATCAATAGTGAATTCTCTTGTTTCTCTTCCTGCATTCTCTAGCAATATTCCCTCAAGTCTTTTCATCAGGGATTTATGAACACTCTTTTCCAGCTTGGTGTGCGCAGGAACGTTAGAGTTGAACCGTATCTTTAACTGATGAACATCAGCCTCACTAGTTGCTGTAAAGATACCATTAGGAACATATGGAATACCGACAAGCCTAATTGTAAAAGGAAACTTCAAGGGGTCAACGAAATGCATATTAACGGGATTAAGTTTGTAACCTAAGTAAGAAAACTCTTTTTGCTTAAAATTATCGTTTGCGTCTATCTGCTCTTACTGACGAGGAACGGCAATAAAAAAGGGTTAAACTAGTCAGGCACAACCCTTTCTTAATTAAAAAATATCCTTTAATTAAAGAACATTTTTTAATTAAATCATTTTTCTTAATTAAAAATTGAGATTAGCCAATAGGCGTTTCTTATGCTCAATGCTTCCAGTCTCAACGTAGCTATTCATAAGTTCGCTCTGACCGCGAATAAGGTGACCGGTGAATAGGGCTATCTCACTCTCGCGCAGGTTGAGGTGGTGATAACAAATCGTTCCAAATGTTTTTCTTGCCCAATACGGATTGAATACATCGTGAATCGGCTGGAAGGAATTATCTACACTTACCATCCTATCAAGTCCACAAAGTATTCCAACCTTCCTCAATCGCTCTCTGTAGTGCTGCTCGTTCTGGTCTACATTCTTGCTCACAGTAATGTTGGGAATCTTCCCTTGGTATCTTCTAATAATTTCCAATGTGTAGGCATTCATTGGATTCATTATTGTCTTATCCACCTTGGCTTGGTAGAATGAAAGCACCTGCTCTGTTGCAGAATACTTGAGCAACTTCAATGTTGAATATTCCTTGAACCCCCTTAGACCTCCACTAAAGGTTTGCATTATAAACATATCCCTTGCGACTGCTAAGTCAGCGTCATCGAACTCGAAGTTGAGCAAGTGGTCAATCTCTTCCTTACGGAGGTTGTGTTGCAGTCTTGTTCCCGAAAGGTTCTTTGACTTCATGAACAGCGAAAGCTTCAGTTCATCTACATCGAATCGCTTAATCAATCCTTTCTTATATAGTGAATAGGGCATGTTGGAAACTGTGATACCTTTCACAACACTGATGTACTTGTTGAATGTTTGCTGCATATACTGCTGCCTTGGTTTATCCCGGAAGAATATTGCACGGTCATAGTCCTTATAATTGAACCCTTTGGTTGAGAGGAAATAGTAGCCCCTTGCATGAAGGAACTTGAAGAACGACAGCAGCCACTGAAGGTTCAGGTCTTCAACTCGCTCACTTGGCTTACAATGCTCACGGAATTCAAAGAGCCTAATTAACACGCCACGAGTTTTGACCGATAGACGAGGGTCATCGTATAACTTTCCGAAGAGGTCAAATAGATTGAGCTGCTGCTCCTTCTTTTTCTTAACCAAGAATAGTTGCTCGTAAAAGTAGGTTGCCGATACTTTGTGACTAAGTCCGTCAGCAATGGTCAGAGCTTTGAGTGCAATCTGTTGGAGCATGATATTGATTTCAACCGAAGGAATAAACCGGTTGTCATTGAGGTCGCCGATTCTGCACTTCAACCCTTGACCATTAACTTGAACAGGGATGTCAGTGATACCAAACGGGTAAGTAATACGCATCTTCACGGCATACAGTCCGGTTGAAGATTCACGGTTTCGAACCAGTGAATAACGAAGTGATGATTTGGTTGATTTAATCGATGAGGGAAGGACATTTTTAGGCATTGTTTTGGGGATTATGTACCCCGTAAAATGCTCCCTACGAAGAATTTTTAATTAAAAAATGTGGTCCAGCGGGATGGAATCGCAGTCCATTTTTCTAACCCGAACTGCCGGGGCTACAAAAAACAGAGTGAGAGTGAGAGCGAGAGCGCAGCTTGAGCGAACATACTCACTCTGTTTTTTCTTCGCTCTCACACTGTTCCTCATTAAAAGTCAGAGCGAGAGCGCAGCTTGAGCGAACAACCTCAGTCTGTTTTTTTCTTTGCTCTCACACTGTTCCTCACTCTTAATTTCGACGAGTGCCACTAACTCAAGGACGAATGTCACCAACTCCAAATTAGGTCAGGTTCAATATTCGTACCTTCGCGTTAACCAAAGAATTCAATTCTGGATAATATAGCGTTCGTAGAATTATTTAACATCACGGACAATGTCGCTATAGCAAACTCGGAACTCCAAATCAGCGCGAGTGGAGCGAGCAAGACGGCGTTCATGGAGACCGGAGACTTGTATGCCTCACTTCCTGACAAAGAAATTATACTCGGCTTTCGCTTAAAGTGCAGTAGTTTGAATCATGCCGCTTCTGCTGGCAATGCATACATATTCATTTACAAGAACTAGAAGGCGTATAAAAAACATTGCAGATTTAGAAAACAGCGACTTCTTGAGGGAGCGTTTTCTATCACCCTAATGAAAGTACGTTCAGGCTTTGAACGTACTTTCACACAATGATTGTTACTATGCCTTGTTCCATTTCAAAGGCACATTCGCTACGATCGGATCAACCATTGTGTTCAGCATTATGAGTGTAGAATCATCAAGAATGGTGCGTTGGCTCGCTCTGTTTTTTTCTTCGCTCTCACCCTCAATTAAAACTCCCGAGCGTTAAATCTTGACTGGAGAACTTGAAAATTGTTCGATACCCGGACCCTCTGACTACAAAATCTAAGCTACTTTCCTAGCCCATTCTTTGTATCTCCCGTCCAGGAAGGCCTGCGGCATTCCTGACGGTATTGTTGTAGCATACCCGCACCGTGGCTATTTCTTACAAATGCGCAGAATGCGCAAAGAAATACGCAAAGGTAAATCGTCTTGAAAGGCAAAGTTTACACATTCCGTAGCTCGATTTCGATCAGCGAAACAAAACTTTCATTCTCAGAAAATAGGTTTCCTGACCAAATCCAAGAGGCCCTACTCAACCTTAACACTTATATAACCTTTGAATAATTAGTTGATGAAAAAAATCTTTAAAACGATTGGATTGATCTTGCTGATCGCAATAGTCGGGTTAGCAATTTGGATCCATTCAAATTTGAAAGATCGCAATCCTGATTACGCTGCAGATTTACGAATTATGGCCAGCAATCCTTCTTCATTGAACGCAGGATTTGCCGCCATGAAGATCACACCTGAAATTCCTGATCGTTGGACGGATGCAAACAATGATTTTGAATATCGGACAAAAGACGGAGACACCTTTGAGGATGGCAACGGCAATGGTGTTTTTGATGCCTTCTGGATAGCCGGATTTAGTGGTGGCAGAGCGGCCAACGGAATTCACGATGACCTTTGGGCAAGGACCATGGTGATTGATGACGGAACAACCCGTATCGCCATCGTTGTACTTGATGCCATTGGCTATTTGCATGATGATGTTGTAGATATCCGGTCGCGCATACCGAAAGAAGCAGGAGTTACCTATACCATAATTGCATCTACCCATGATCATGAAAGCCCTGATCTCGTAGGTATCTGGGGCGACTCGCCTTTCAGGAGCGGTATTAACAAGCAGTACATGGAGTTTGTGAAAGATCAGGCCGTAATGTCTGTAGTGACCGCTGTGAAAAATATGCGCCCCGCCCGGTTGTCGATTTCTCAGGATCTCACAGGCGCAATTCCTCTGGTGAAAGACACGCGCCAGCCAGAAGTTTTTGATTCAGGCTTGAGACTTATCAAAGCCATCGACAAAGAAAATGGTAACGTACTCGGTTCATTAATTTCCTGGGCCGATCATCCTGAAACATTGTGGGGCGATAATTTGCTGATCTCTTCGGACTTTCCTCACTATGTGCGGGAAGGTGTTGAGAAAGGAGTTTACAAGGGAGACAGTCTGGTTAAGGCTGGTATTGGTGGAATAGCTGTCTATATCAACGGTGCTATTGGAGGATTAATGACCACGCATCCCAGCCTAACCGTGAATGATCCATTTTCTGATCAAAAATATGACGAACCAACTTTTGAAAAGACGGAGGCACAAGGCAAGCACCTGGCCTTGCTTGCTTTGAATGCCATGGATCATCCGCTTGAAGAAATTGATTCAGCGGCAACTTCACTTATCGTAAAAACAGTTTATTTTCCAGTAGCTAATAAATTGTTTCAACTGGCAACAATGATTGGCACATTAGATCGGGGAGTAACCGGATGGATGAACATGCGTTCCGAAGTTTCAGTCTTCAACATCGGGCCGCTTTCGTTTACAACAATTCCGGGGGAAATCTATCCGGAAATTATTAACGGTGGTGTAGAAGCACCTGAAGGCGGAGACTTTGGAATTAAACCAATGGAGACGCCACCGGTGAGAGAGATGATGGCCGGCAAGTATAAATTTGTGTTTGGCCTGGCTAATGACGAGATCGGTTATATTGTTCCCCGAAGTCAATGGGACGCTGAGGCACCGTTTACATACGGAAAAACTGGTAGGCCCTACGGAGAAGTAAATTCTCTGGGACCAGAAACTGCACCGTTGTTGCATCAAAGCATTACGCAGTTGCTAAAGGAATTGAATCAACCCTGAGATGACAATTGATAATTGATAATTGATAATTCTGGAGGGCCCTTGTCGGGCCCAGTAAAAAACAAATGCCAAGTTCCGGAAAGTCAAAATGATAGTAAGCAAATCAGCTATTCATGAAACGTAAACTCATCAAACGCTTTTCTTATGGGCTGTTAATTTTGCTTGCAATAAGTTGTTTGATAATGCTCATACCAAGAGCTTATGATGCGTTGTTGCCTGAAAAGCCTCCTCTTGGATATCACTTCCTTGCAACCTCCTATCTGGCTATAATGATTGGCCTCGAGGATTTGATTGAAAGGACCCCTGTTGTGCCCGAAGATATAGATCATATTAAAAACATAGATTATAAAAATATTAATGGCGAGTCTCTTCAGTTAGATTTCTGCAAACCCAAAAAACTGGATAGGTCCGCACCTCTCGTAGTTTTCTTACATGGAGGTGGTTGGAAGAAGGGTAACCGGGCCGACATGCTGCCCCTGATGATTGACTTTACTAAAGAGGGATACATTACCGCTACTGTTTCCTATCGGTTCGGCCCATACCCACAATGTGTTGAAGATATTTCGGATGTAGTCAACTGGTTTTACAACCACGGAGACGAATATGGCTATGATCCCGATCGTATTGCATTGGTTGGAGCATCCGCAGGAGCACATTTAGCTATGATGGCCGGCTACGGTTGGAAAGAAAAAAAGCGGGGTAATGAAAGCCCGGACACGGTTGCCAACAAGCATCACATAAAAGCGATTGTTAATTTTTTTGGCCCCGTTGATCTGACTACAGACTTTGGCAGGAATCACCCCACAGCAATTTCCTTCATTGGTAAAACGTATGCTGAAGCTCCAGAACTTTACCTGGAAGCTTCTCCTCTGCAATACATAGATAAAAACTCTCCACCAACCATGACTATTCAGGGAACCTCAGATGAACTGGTACCTAACAGTCAGGCGGATCAGCTAAAAGAACGATTGGATAGTCTGGGAGTTCCTTGTGTTGACTATCGTTTCCCATTGTGGCCGCACGCCATGATCCTGGTGCAGCGGGTGTATGACTATTCCATTCCAAAGATGAATGGATTTTTTGACCAGTATCTTAAGCAATAAACGAATGACTCTATTCAATCAAATAACGAAAGGTGCGTTCCATTTTGCCGTGCTTAGCATGGTTACGTTGGCGTCAATTCTATTGGCGCCGCCAGTGTTGGCGCAATCGGATAAAACGAATAAGGAAAATAAAACCCAGGCCGAGAAACTGAATTTTCCGAAAGGGAAGAAAGTACTACTTCTCCATATGGACGATATCGGTATGTGCCCGGAAGCCAACGCAGCCGCCATACGCTATATAGAAAACAAGAACATAATGTCGGCAGCCGTGATGATGCCCTGTCCGAATGCTGTGGAATTTATTGAGTGGGCAAAAACTCATCCGGAAGCTGAGATTGGTCTGCATCTTACCTTAACCAGTGAGTGGCAAACGTACCGTTGGCCTCCTGTAACCGATGCTGCAAAAGTGCCCGGCCTAATAGATCCAGATGGAAAACTATGGCACGAAGTACCCGATGTGGTAGTTCACGCATCAGCACAAGAGGTGGAAACAGAAATTCGCGCACAGATTGAAAAATGCCTGGCCCTTGGATACAGGCCTACTCACATAGATACACACATGGGCACCCTGTATGGTTCTGTAGAATACACCAAAGCCTTTTATAAGATTGCGGAGGAATATAATATTCCAGCGAATGCTACCTCCATGTCTGATCCCGATGTGGTAAGTCGATTTAGACGAATGGGCTTTCCATTTGATGAAGAAATGATGAGCGTCTCAGCCAAATACCGGTTGCCTAAATTGGACAATTTCACCAGTGTAGAAACTGGCGCTACGTACGAACAAAAGCGCGACAAATTCCTGACCATGATAAAATCTTTAAAGCCGGGACTAACGGAGATTATTTTTCACCCTTCGGTGCAAACCGATAATCTAAAATCTATCACAGGCTCGTGGCAGCAAAGAGTCTGGGAAGCAGAATTATTTTCCGATCCAATAGTTACAGCATTCTTTCAGAAGGAAGGTATCATTATTACCAACTGGAAAGAGATCATGAAAAGATTTGAAACGAAGATCAAGAAATGAAGCGCGTTATTCTATACCTGAAACGAGCCGGAATCATTTTGGGCGTTTTCCTGCTCATCATCTTTTTGGTTTTATACTTCAGTACTTCATTTGTTGAAAGAGAAACCTATTTTAATGAAAGGTACTATAATGAAACGATCGCCAGGCTTGATACGATAAAAAAATCCATGGTCGTTACCACGGATTCGATTCATGCCGGCTTTGCGAAAGTCAGCATTACGCCCGTACTCAATGAAGCTGAAGACAACTACGCTGAAGGCAAATTCACTCAGCTTCCATTGGCCGGATTTGGCGGGCGAAAAGGCAAATCAGCTACCGGTATTCACGATAGTATTTTTGTTAAGGCCGCTGCCATCAAAGTGGGCCGTCAAACGATTGTGTTGGTAGCATCCGATTTACTCATCATGCCACCCAATGTTGTTGATTCTGTAACTTTAATACTTTCGAAAAAGGGAATTACGCGCGAGCAGATATTCTATTCGGCAACGCACACGCATTCCAGCGTTGGAGCCTGGGGTCCCGGCTTTATTGGAGAACAGTTTTCAGGAGAAGAAAATAACCTCGTAGAGAAATGGCTGGCTCTTCAAATTTCAAAAGTGATTACATCCGCCATTGCTGACCTATCTCCCGCACGAATCGGCACCGGAAATTTTGCTGTAGAACAATACACGCGTAATCGTCTGATCGGTGAGTCTGGCAATAAAAATAATGACTTTAGTTTCATTACCCTCCAGCAAATTGGAAAGAAGAAGGCGGTTATTGGTTCCTATTCCGCACACGCCACCACCATGGGATCAGACAATATGCAAATCAGTGCAGACTATCCGGGGTATTGGGAGCGGAAAGTGGAAGAAACATCAGCTGATTATGCACTGTTCTTTGCCGGTTCGGTGGGCAGTCAAAGTCCAACAGGTAAGGGTGATGGATTTGACAGACCTAAATTTATAGGAGAAGCCCTGGCCGACAGTCTTAGCGAACACCTGCCTGGCATAGTCTTAAAAGATACGGTAAAGTTTTCTGCGCTCTCATTGAGAATAGATTTGCCAGAATATCACATCAGGTTGACAACAGAAACTAATCTCGCTACTCCATTGAGTAATTCATTATTACCTAATTCAGGAAATGTGTATTTGCAGGCCGTACGAATGGGAAACATGATATGGATTACAACTCCCTGCGACTTCAGTGGCGAGTTTGCACTCCAGTTAAAAAACTCACTTTCTGCCTATGGTTATCAGGCAAATGTGACCAGTTTTAATGGTGGGTATATAGGATATATCGTCCCTGGCAGATATTTCTACCTGGATGAGTATGAACCTAAACTCATGGGCTGGTTCGGTCCAAACATGGGGGAATATACAATGGACCTGATCCGACAACTTTCGAGAGTCATTACGAATACGGACAACATTTAAGCGTATCAAACTAATGATAATGTATTGACTGAGTATCCTTACAAAATGAACAAAAGACTTATGTCGCAAACGCGCTGGACAGTTGATATCCGCAACGCATTATGATAAAAAAGATACTGAAATACTTTTCGCTTTCTGTATTAGGTTTGCTATTGCTGTTGTTTCTGGTTCTATTTTCACCCGGGTTGTGGAACAGGTGGGTCGTGTATCCAAAACTTGAAAAACAAATAAAGGCCTTCCAGTCTCTTAGAAAAGAACCAGAATCGTTAACCGAACTTAATATTTATCGCGGCGCCCTTCATTCTCATAGTTTTTGGTCACATGATAGCGAGGGAACTCTATCGGACATTATTCCGGCAGCAAAAAAAGTGGGGATTGATTTTATATTCCTCACCGATCATGCACACAGTAACAGTGATACAATTCCGCGCGGCTATCAGGGTTACTATGATGGTGTGCTGATTGAGCCAGGCACGGAAAGGCAAGGCTTTTGCACGTGGCCACTTCGTTCTACCGTAATTGATTGGAGCTTAGATAAAGACACGGTTGCTAAAAATATAGTCTCGGATGGGGGAATAATTTTTTACGCCCATAGCGAAGAAGATCATAATTGGCGCAATCCCTACTACCAGGGAATGGAAATTTATAGCATTCATACCGATATAAAAGATGAATCATTACTTCCTCTCATCGGTAACTTTATCGCAAGTGGTGCAAAAAACAGAGAATGGTCGATGCGCGAATCGTTTGATGAACAAACTTCCATTCTTGCGCACTGGGATTCACTGAACCAATGGAGAACAATTGTAGGCTTTTCTGCTGTCGACGCGCACGAGAATCAGAATTTCAGAGCTCGTTACCTCCAAGATGGACGAGTCGAATGGGTAGGCCCAAATGCAAAACCGATTGATACGGTTGAGACTTCCATTTTGAATCGCTGGCTATTTCACGAGCCGGATGAAAATGGCTGGATATTCAAGTTTATGATTGATACTTACGAAGGGAGTTTCAATAATGTCACCAACTATGTATTTGCTGACACGCTGTCGGTGCCTTCCATCAGCAATCACCTGAAGAAAGGAAATCTTTTCATCGCTTTTAAGAGTCTTGGTGATGCAAAAGGATTTATGTTCTGTTCGAAGAATAATGAAGGAAAAGTTAGTGGCATTCTCGGAGATTCGGTCGAATTAAATCGGGTAAAATCCTTTCAGGTTGTCTCTCCGTTGCCGGGCCAGTTCAGACTTATTTATAACGGAAAGGTTGTTGACACTTCTTCCGAAGGACAATACGAATATCAATGGTCTGAACAAATCAGGAAAGGTGTGTACAGGATTGAAATGCACATTAAACTGAACGACGAATTTGTTCCCTGGGTCTATTCGAATCCGATACATGTAT
The DNA here is from genome assembly GCF_037203685.1 of Chryseolinea sp. T2. Lineage (NCBI taxonomy): Bacteria > Pseudomonadati > Bacteroidota > Cytophagia > Cytophagales > Fulvivirgaceae > Chryseolinea > Chryseolinea sp. T2. The sequence goes on along the minus strand of NZ_JBBCAU010000011.1, from coordinate 162,396 downwards.
TCTGATAAGCCAGTGGTTTTTTGATCTTACGAATACTATGGTGATTAAGAAAATATATTTCCTGTTTTTATTCACAAGCATTCTTTCATGTAAACGCTCCAGCGAAGCAACCCGACCAGACACCAGTAAAGAAGATGGAGCCCAGCTGGCTGCCCGATACTGTACCAGCTGCCATGCCTTTGTCCCGCCAGAGAAACTGACAAAATCATCATGGAAAGAAGATGTGCTGCCCACCATGGGAAATAGAATGGGAATCTATAAAAACAATAAACGCCCCGAAGACCTGTTTGAGCCTGGTGAAGGCGGTCAGGTTGTAAAAGCGGCGAATATCTTTCCATCTACTCCAAGTATATCAAACGAGGAATGGGAGCGCATTGTTGATTATTATATCTCCAGAGCGCCTGCCTCAATACCCGCCAGTAGAAGTGCGTCCATTCCTGTTGGACTCGCCAATTTTGAATACAAACCCTACCGGCTACCGTCCCCAATGCCTTTAACATCTTTTGTCACCATCTTACCGGAGACATCTCAAATCGCGTTCGGCACGACCTATGGACGCTCATATACGTTGAATATTCTAAACGCAGACTTAAAAAATGTGCAGTCATACAAGATGACCGCGCTGCCTATTCAATTCACAAAACTTAATGATGAATCGTACTCCCTTACCACTATCGGGAAGGGCTCATTCCCAACGGATGCAAGAGATGGATGGGTAAGTCACTTGCATTTGCGGGATCTTAACAATCTTTCAACTGAAACCAACTTTGTTTTAGACAAACTCAAAAGACCTGTTAATATAGTTTACAAGGATCTGAATGGCGACGGGCTTGACGATATCGTGGCCTGCGAGTTTGGTTCATATACTGGAACACTGGGCTGGTATGAAAACAAGAAAGACAAATACGAGTTTCATCCGTTAGTCGGAAAGCCAGGTGCAACTAAAGTTGTGATAGACGATGTCGATGCTGACGGCAAGCCCGATATTCTAGCATTGATGGCGCAAGCAGATGAAGGAATATTTTACCTCCATAACAATGGAAAAGGATTTGACCCGGCACGATCGATATTGAGTTTTTCACCATTATATGGATCAACATTCTTTGATTACATCGACTTCAATAACGACGGAGTTAAGGATATCATTTATACATGCGGAGACAATGCCGATTACACACCCTTCTTAAAAGAATATCATGGCATTTATATATTTCTGGGACAGCCTGACTTTACTTTTAAGCAACATTTTTTTCACCAATTAAATGGGGCTTACAAGGCAATAGCCAGAGATTACGACCAGGATGGTGATCTTGATATTGCGGCCATATCCTATTTTCCCGACTATGCGAACGCTCAGGAAGAAGGGTTCGTCTATTTACAAAACCAGGGTAATATGAGATTTAATGCTTCAACTTTCGCTGCGGTAGGAATAGGCAGATGGATTGCCATGGACGCCAATGATTATGATAAAGATGGAGACGTGGATATTGTGATAGGATCTAACGTCAGCATATTACCTATGGGCGATGTAACGGGTATAAACAAGCGATGGTTGAAAGAAGCCGTTTCGCTGGTCGTTTTGGAAAACAAAGTCAAGCAAAAACGATAAGTGCACGGAAACAATTCAGACTGAAATCTTAACCAAACAGCTCGTGCGTTCTTTTCAAAGGACGCCTTCCACAAAGAATGACCATGATTTCGTTGGTAGCATGGGGCTGCACAACAAATATGGAACCGAATAATTTGAAAGTTCTTCACTAACAGCCGGTTAAATAACATTCCAAGCTTTGCGCAAAAAGACGCTTTTTTGACGCAAATACTGGCTGATATCAATGGAAATAGAAATATTTTCAAACTCAAAGAGAAAATCCTTTAAGACCCAACAATCTCTACGGAATACATGGCTTCAGTCTGGCGGATTTATCAGGCAGATTATTAAGCCTGAACTCCGATGGATCAGCATAGATCACAATAACACAATATTTGAATACTATGCAGCGGAAAAATATTCAATACCTTTTGCAGCACGACAGCGGAAGGGGTTCCCCCGAGCATAGATAGAGTTGAAACTCCATCGAACGGCAAAGAGCAACAGAGATTAAAATGATACCTCGTAAAATTTCACCCATCAAATTATAGCTTATAATTAAACCACTAAGAAATGAAGATTCTATACAAAAGATTTTATACGGCCATCATGCTAGCCGTGATTCTGTTAGCGTGCTCGGATGATGATGGTGTCTCGGAATTCCCAACATCGGTTGAACTTTCTTATAGCGTAGCTGGAAAGCAGGCAGCATTCACCGCGTTGTCGCACAGTGTGGATACGTACTCATGGGATTTTGGGGACGGGAAAACGAGTACAGAGAAAGATCCCGTGCACGTGTACGCAAGCGGAGGCTATTATACAGTGACTTTGAGTGTGACCGGCAAAACCGGAACTGATCAGAAGACCGCTCAGTTGGCAGTCGATGTGACCCCCTACATATTACTAACTGGCGGGCCTACGGCTGCGAGCGGAAAGACCTGGAAAATTGACAGTTCGCATCCAAGTGGCGACAAGTTTGCGCTCGCGGATGCTGATTTCACATCTGTTCAGCCGCTTAGCACCGGAGTCTTTAGCAGCATTGGATATCCCGAAGCCTATGATGATACGTTCACTTTCTATTTCGATGGCAAATACGCAGCTGACGCCAACGGCGCTCCCAGCGGCGATAACAAAGCCTTTGGAGGCTACGTGAACGCTCTGGCAACAGGTAAATCCGGCGTAAAGGCGATTAAGGGCGTATCGGATGTGTACGACTTATGTACAGTCAACTACACTTCGGACGCGACCGCTACCTTCACCTACACTGAGGAAGAAGATTTCGCGGTGCCGTCCGTTGCAGGCGTGACTTACTCCGGCGTAAGTACTCTCGCATTTACCGGAGGGGGATATGTCGGCTTTCTGGATGCTCAGACCAAAGTAATCCTGCAAAGCATCTCAGATAAAAGCATGCGTGTGGTTATCTTCATAGCTGCCGTTCCTGGCAAGTACCCCATGGCTTCGCACGCGCTTGTGATGACGTTTAAAGCAGTCTAAGACTGTCTACTGAAAAGATTGAATAGACTAATGAATTTATTAACCTTTATGAAAAGACTCTACGAAAGATTAACGCGAACAAGTTTGGTTTTCGTTTTTCTGGTGATGTTCTCGAGCGCCTTTGCGCAGGAGCGAATTGTTACCGGAACAGTAATCGATGCCGACAATTTGGCTGTTCCCGGTGTGAACATTGTTAAGAAAGGAACTACGACTGGTACCACTAGTGATAGTGAAGGAAAGTTCTCTATTTCTGCTGGCGAGAATGACGTGCTTATATTTTCATTCATCGGTTCCGAAACACAGGAAATAACGGTAGGAACGAGAACTACCATCGATGTATCCATGGTGGCCGATGCAACTCAGCTCGGAGAAGTAGTGGTTACTGCCCTGGGTATCGAACGGGATGAAAAATCGCTTGGTTATGCTGTGTCAAAAGTGAAGGGCGCAGAATTCACCAAAGTGGCTCGGGAAAACTTCCTGACTTCCATGCAGGGAAAAGTAGCTGGCGTTACGATAAACGAGACGGGAGGCGCCGGTTCAACGGTAAGTGTGATTATCCGCGGCGCAAAATCGCTGAGCAACGATAACCAACCCTTATACGTGGTTGATGGTGTGCCCCTCTTCAACAGCGCTAATAACGTAAGCGGCTTTGGTAGCGGTAACAACACGGTCGATTATGGAAATGCCATTTCTGATATTGATCCGGAAAGCATTGAAAGCGTATCGGTGCTGAAAGGTGCGAGTGCTACTGCGCTTTACGGTTCACGTGCATCGAATGGTGTGATACTCATCACTACCAAAAAAGCCAAAGCGGGTTCGGGTCTCAAAGTATCCTTATCAACCAACAATAGTTTTGACTTACCTCAACGTTACTTAGGTGTACAACACAAGTACGGTGGTTATATCATTACGACACCAGAGCAAAATGGCAGTACGGTATTTCCTGCTCTGATATCACCTTTCGGTGTTGGTGCAGAATTGAACAAAGGCTACTGGGCGGCGCAATGGAATTCGCCTTTGGATGCCAACGGCCAACCTATTCCTACAGAGTTGAAATCGTATCCCAACAACGTAAAAAATTTCCTCAACGACTACGCTGTCACGAGCACCAACTCCGCACAGGTTTCCAGTGGTGGAAAGTATTTGAACCTTCGTCTGGGCCTGACCAACATGACCAACAAAGGTTTGATTCCCAATTCTGATATCAACAGAAACAACCTCTCGTTGTCGGCATCAGCAAAGGCAACCGAAAAGTTTACGGTGAGCACCGATATCAACTATGCAAACAGCTGGTCTAAAAACAGGCCTTCCGGCGACCGGGGAACAAACCCGCTGCAATGGGCTTATTACACGCCTGTTTATGTTAACATCATGGACCTGAAAGACTATGACATCGGTCAGGGAAATACTATTAAAAACGTGGTGCCTGGCGATAGCGACAATCCCTGGATGTTGGCCAATGATGTAAATAACGGTTTTAACCGCAATCAGCTTTACGGCAATGTGATGGCCACATATGAGTTTACTCCAAAAATCTCTCTTATGGGGCGGATGATGATCGATAAAGTGGACGAAGTAAGGGAATCAAAAATTGGATTGGGCTATTCGCAGGAACCGCATAATGGAGCCTACGGCATCAGCAACAGCAACAGCTTTGAACGTAATACGGATGCCTTACTTTCCTACAGAGACACCTTTGGTGATTTTTCAGTGAATGTTTCAGTGGGGGGCAACGTTCGTTATAGCAAATCGTCGAACGTTAGCAACTCATCAAAGCCTGGTTCGGGGTTGATAATCCCTAATCTTTACACCTTAAGCAATATTGCCAACACATCATTGAACTACTCTTCTGCCAGCTATGAAAAAGGCGTCAACAGCGTTTATGGTACGGCCAACCTGGCATGGAAAGAATCGATCTATCTTGACTTGACTGGACGTAACGACTGGAGCAGTACATTGCCAGCATCCAGCCGTTCATTCTTCTATCCGTCTGCTTCATTGAGTGTTTTGATCAATGAATTTGTGAACATTAATCACGTCGACTTACTAAAAGTAAGGGCAGGTGTAGCACGCACGGGATACGATACCAACCCCTACAACCTGCTCCAGGTTTATACCAACGCAGGCCAGTGGGGCGAAGCCCTCATGTTGGCTAAGCAAAGTGGATTGCTCAACCCTAACTTGTTGCCGGAGCAAATTACTTCGCAGGAATATGGTGTGGAAGCCAGGTTATTTAACAACCGCATTCGTTTTGACGGAACCGTTTACAACATGGATGACAAAAACCAAATCTTCCAGGTTCCGATTGCTCAGTCCTCAGGGTTTGGAAGTGTTAATATCAATGCAGGTTTGCTCCAAAGCCGGGGCGTTGAAATTGTGATTGGCGGCACCCCTATTCAAACTAACAACTGGACATGGGATCTTAACCTGAACTTTACCAAAAACGAAACTAAGGTATTGGAGCTGGCGGAAAACATTGACTATGTTCAACCCTGGAGCCAGGCCAACGTAGCGAACAGAGGATATGTAAAAGGAGCTACTTTACCGGATGGTACCATTGCCGACGGGTTGACAGGTAATTTATACACACGCAAAACGCTTAGGGTTACTGACAAAGAATCACCTTACTATAATTACCCGATTATTCCTGGAAATCCATTAACAGGAAGTTTTGATGATGATCCTGAGTTGACCAACTCCAACATCTATTCTAAGGTTGGAAACTACAATCCTAAGTTCATCATGGGGTTGCAGACCACTCTTACCTGGAAAAACTTCTCACTCAGCGCAACCTTCGATTGGCGTCATGGCGGGCAATTCGTATCACAGACGTCACGCTACCTGAATGATGACATGCTTACTGAATGGTGGGCTAGCAAGGTAGTCACTCCAGGCGTATCGGGTGGTGAAGCAAGTCAGGAACTTCGCGATTGGGTAGTAGCGAATGCGAACACTTTAATTTATCCAGAACGCGTTTATCCTATTGGTGGCCCTACACCTGAAACGGGAGGCTTTCCGGAAAGTGATGTAATGGCATTCCCCGGCAATAAGGATGGCGTTTTCTTCCCTGGCGTGTTCGGTGAAACGGACGAGGATGGACATTTTACTTTGTACCAGGAAAACCTCGGAAACCCGGGAACCATTTTTGAACCATGGGGTTCCAGCAATCCATGGGCTGTAGGTACGTACGCGGTTTATGATGCCGATTATATTAAGCTTCGTGAAATTTCACTGAGCTACAACATTCCAACAGCTTTGACAAAGAAGCTGAAGATGGAGAATGCCTACATCGGGGTTTACAGCCGAAACATCATGTTATGGACAGCGAGTGGATTTGGCGTCGATCCTGAACGTGCATTCCAGCCTTCAGGTAATGGATTATATCAAGGCGTAGAACGTTATAACGTTTCTCCGTGGATGGTCCCTGTAGGTTTTAAACTGGGTGTTACATTCTAAAATCAGATGCGAGTATGAAAAAGATGAATCATAAATTAATGGCCTTATCGCTGAAATTGATGGCCTTATCGCTGGTCATTCTGATGGCGGCTGGCGCATGCAAGGATTTGGATGAGTTGAACATAAACCCCAATGCGCCCTCTCCGGAGTCAACAGACCTTAACCTGTTGCTTCCCACCGTGATCACAGGTTTGGGAACGCAGGTGGTTAACCTTGGTTTCGGAGATGTTGCCGGAGTAGTACAACACACGCAGAAGACGGGTTGGTCGAGTAGCCACAACAACTACGATTGGAGCTCACCCGGCCAGGGATGGTCAGATTACTATGGCGTTCTACGCAATGCCGACGAGTTGTATAAGAAGGCACAGAAAGGAGGCTACGTATATCACGAAGGAGTGGCCATGATTTTGAAAGCCTACACTTTTGGATTAATTGCCGACTTGTGGGGCGACGCTCCATATAGTGAGGCTCTGCGTGCAGAAGAAGGTGCAGCGTATTTCAAACCTGCATTTGACTCACAACAGACCATTTACCACGGTATTCTTGCCGATCTTGAAACCGCCAACTCACTTTTATCTCAAGAAGGTGAAAAACCCCTCAATGCAACGCAAGATGTGCTCTTCGAGGGTGATTTGACCAAATGGAGAAAGTTTGCTAATTCTTTGGCGCTACGTTACTACATGCGTTTGCAAGCCAAAGAAACTGATTTTGCAAAATCAGGTATTCTCAAAATCGTAAATGACCCAGGTACGTTTCCCCTGATTACCACTGCCGATGACGATGCCAACGTGGGCTATCCTGGAACAGCAAATACTACGATCCCAAGTGGCGGCATACCTGCATCCTGGCCTACGAATACAGTGTACAACATTTCACCCGATGGTGAATACATGCGCAGAAAACCCTGCTCTACGTTGGTTAACGTGCTCAAAGATTTGAACGATCCCCGTATTGCCGTCTGGTTTGATAAAGTGGAACTGCCGCTGGTCCTTGTAGGTGGCACAGACGTAAGTCATATCAGTGCCGATGGTAAAACATGGGAAGTTTCTGCTGATGTGGTAAAAACCTATGAAGACACCTATAATACCCCAATAGATTATAGCACCGACTACATTGGTATTCCTCCAGCAATAGGGGGAGCGTTGTTCTACAATCTTCAATTGGAAGGCAACGCCGCCGGACAAGGCCGCTACAACTCACATATATCGCAATTGAACACCATGTACGAGGATGCTACGGGTGATTTGCTGCAGATGCGGCTTTCATCAGCTGCCGAAGTAAATTTCATTTTGGCCGAAGCAGCTTCTTACGGCTGGATTGGAGGAGCATCAACTTATTATGCCAACGGAGTTCATGAATCACTCAACGCCTGGGGCGTGGGTGATGAATTTGACACTTACATTGCTGGGGTGCCATATAATGGACTTGAAAGCATCATTCAGCAAAAATGGATAGCCAGCTGGAGCGCTGCAACCGAAGCGTGGTTTGATTGGCGCAGAACCGGCCTGCCGAAACTGGAAGCCGGCCCTTCGGGCGCCCGGTCTAAGTTGCCAATTCGCTTCTATTACAGCCTGGACGATGACATAAACACGAACACAGAGCATGCCAATGAGGCAATCTCTAAACTTGTGCCTACATCATATAAGGGTAGTGATCCAACCAACAATAGCGCATGGTCAAAAACCTGGCTGTTGGATGGCACTGGACTGCCGTATAATTGACGAGCCCTGAAAGAAAAAGAGTGTGAGTGTGAGAGCGAAAGCGATCATGCTCACACTTTTTTTTGTTCTCAAACTGCTGGTAACTTCCTAGTCGGCATTGTTCCATTTCAAAGGCACATTCGCCACGGACGTATGAACCTTTGTGTTCAACATTGTTGTGAAGGAAGTATCATCAAGAATCGTGCGTTGTGATTTTAATGCAGGCCATAGATTCTTAAGTGCGACCACACCGGCTTCATTGTAAATACTGGCAGCGGCCATATGCCATCGGCATTGATACCATCCATAGTTCCGGGGGAATTTTTGAGCAATTTCATTGTAATGTAATTCCAGATCTTCGAGGGAAGTATACTTCAACATTGTGCGATTGGTAGTGGCCACAACCATCTCAGGAAAGAGTGTTAATGCAGGCAAAAGTCCCGGCTCCACCTCAGCGATGTAGGTATGGAGAAGTATGTTTGCAAATAATTCACCCATCCATTTTCGCTGCATCACCAGGCTGTCCTGTATATGAAATGCGTGGCCCAGTTCATGGATCGCAAGCAGGTCGAAGAATGGTTCCATAGTTAAACCGCCTTTTCCATTTGAGTACGTTTCAGAGACCATCTTTGAAAATGCTGCGGGCATTTTATCAGTTGGTGGTATGAAGCTTCTCCAAAACTCATTGTCTTCGGCAGCAACAAAAAGTGTCTGACTTCCACCGTAGTGCGGCATGCCGTATACTGCGCCCGTTGTATAGGTCTTCCAATCATCTGGTGACAGTACGAGCAATTTCACTACCGGAGAAAACCCAATCAGCTTGTTATAAAACGAGATCACCTGATCAAGTTGCTTTGCCATGCGCCGGGCTTTAACTTCTGCTCCTGTGCTATAATAAACTTCAGGTGTATGACCTTTCAGGCTATTCAGGTTAGCATAAGATTGAGCCATCAGATCCGAGTATCCCAGGATGAGGAACAGAATGATCAGCCAATGAAAATAATCACGAGCATTCTGTCTGCCAAAGTAGTTTGATACCTGAATGCTGTAAGATGGCGTGTGAAGTTTCAACGATTCAGTTAAGACCGATTCAGTTAAGACCGATTCAGTTATTAGCGTATCCATGTCGTTCCTTTTAAATAAAGGTATGTCGCTCCGGATCCTACCTTATAGTAAAAATTGGACATCAATACGGTAAGTCCTTCTGCATTCTGAGAGGTGTGGAGCCTAGTTCCTGTTCTATGATCGATGGATTTACGCCTGCAAAGTCTTTGAAGTCGCGGATCATGTGCATCTGATCAAAGTAACCCGCCTCATAAGCAATGCTGATCCAGTTGAGATGAGGATAGGTTTCGCGCAGCCGGTATGCTTTTGAAAATCGAAGGATACGCGAGTACATTTTGGGATTCATCCCAATCCGTTCCCGGCATTTTCTTTCAAATTGTTTTATACTCAGACAGGCAAGCGATGCCGTTTCTTCTATGGACAGGAGTCCGTTGTGTTTTAGCAGCACTCGCATCGCTGAATCAAACGGGAGTGCAGGTTTCAATTTGGCAGCTTTAGCAATAAGAAACTTTTCGACGACGCCCTTTCCGGCTTCAAGGCTTTCAAGATTCCGGAGATGTTCATTAAGTGACTTCAATTCAGTTCCGAAAAAGTCAATAGCGTCGAATCCAGCATCGGACAGTTCAAGCATTGGCATTCCCAATAGCCTGTACATGCCGCCGGGATGAAAATCTACTCTGATCGCGCGGAGGTGGTTGGTGACCCTGATATTAACTCTGGAGAGCTGCGGTCCGATCAATACTGAATGTGGTTGCCTGCTGAATCGTCGGTCTTTCATATTTGCCATGTCTACCTGATGATCGCAGTAAAAGATCATCGACTGAAATGGCGTAGGTGGATAGGGAGTTACTACGTCTTTAATGCCCTCTGGCAACACAGCATCTACAGTTGATATGTTCATCACATACTGTTGCAGTGCGCCAGCTGGCACGTATATCTTTACATCCATGAAGGCAAGTTGGGATCGGATTGCAAATGAAGATACGACATTTTTCCAGCATGTTTAGCCGGCCAGACGACAAGCCGATTTTTGCCAGAGAGCAGGGACTAGCACCCAGTCATCACAAAAGAGTATGAACTGCGTTTTCAAAGAAATATAATCACGTATCCGCGAACTGTCGGAGATATCATCGCGTACGCGCAATTTACCGGAAGACAATTTTAAGCTACTGCTATGAAGCCCTTATTAAAAATCACGCTATCAGTTCTCTTCGCTGCCGCGCTCGTTGCAACGCTATCGTCAGCCCTAATGTTATCCGGGGAGACATCAGCCGATGTTAATGCCGCGAAAGTAAAGCGGTACCTGTACGTAGCTACTCCTGGCATCCGGGATTATCTTGAGTACGGCGGCCATGGAATTCTTGTTTATGACATTGCCGACAAGTACAAGCTGGTGAAACGCATCAGCACGGGTGGGCTAAAGGCAAATGGAACGCCATCGAATGTGAAGGGTGTGGCAGTGAGTCTTGCTACAAATAGTATTTATGTCACTACGCTTGAAGCACTTCAGCGCATCGATCTGGCTACCGAGAAGATTGTATGGGAGAAAAAGTATGAGGGCGGTTGCGACAGGCTTTCTATTTCGCCCGATGGCAAAGTGATTTACCTGCCCACGCTGGAGAAAGAAAACTGGAATGTTGTAGACGCAGTATCAGGAGATGTGATTAAGCAGATATTCACAAACTCCGGGGCACACAATACTCTTTATGGAGGTGATGGCAACTATGTTTACATGGCGGGGCTGCGTACCAATACGCTTGGTGTGTCCGATGCGCGAACACATACCATGATCAAACAAGTTGGACCATTTGAAAAGCCGGTGCGTCCATTCACGATCAACGGTTCTCAAACACTTTGCTACGTTAACGTCAATGGATTGCTGGGGTTTGAAATTGGGGATCTGAAGACGGGAGAAAAACTTCATCATGTTGAAGTAATCGGATTTCAGCAAGGACCTGTAAAGCGTCACGGCTGCCCGAGTCATGGTATTGGTCTTACACCAGACGAAAAGGAAGTTTGGATCTGTGATGCCTTCAATCAGCGAATGCATATTTTCGATAACACCGTGATGCCTCCCAAACAATTAGCGAGCGTTGAGGTGAGAGACCAGCCCGGATGGATTACGTTTAGTCTTGATGGAAAGCATGCATATCCATCTACTGGCGAAATATTTGATCTCAAGACGAGGAAAATTGTAGCTACGCTCAAGGATGAAAAGGGAGGTGTTGTGATGAGTGAAAAAGTTGTTGAGATACACATGGATGGCACTAAGGCGGTGAAGGCAGGAGATCAGTTTGGAATTGGGCGGGTTTCGGGAATTGAATAGAGTAAGCATCATCATCAGGAGCTGCGCCGGTTTTAAAAAATTTCTATAAGGAGACCGTTACTTTTTTTCGAGAAGTCCGTTACACTCACATAGGGCCACATTGCGCTATGTTACTGGCTATTGTGATAAAGAAGCGCACGTGTGGATCAGCGTGATTTTGGCCACAAAAGTTGAAGGGGCACCCATTTTCCAGCTCAATTTCGCAACATCTGAAGCCATCAACCTAATTTCCAGCCTGATTTCCCATCATTTAAGGATTTTTGACCTACAGTGAACCTTCTATGAACCTTTTGTGAACCTATGGTGGATGGGCTAAGTGCACTTACAGAGCGAATGCAGAGCAATGGCAAGTCGAGTTAATCAAGTAGCGGATTCACTCGAGGATTAATATGATTTATCTAATGAATATACATGGCACGAGCGAAAAATAATGTCGTTTTAAAAGGCACATCCGGGCAGATCGGTATGAACATTGTTGTCAAGGACTACAAGGATGGCAGACAAGTGATCGCTAACATGCCCACAAAGCGGAAGAAAACGTCCGCGAAGCAAAAGGCGAACGAGGACAATTTTACAGACGCCAACTCTTATGCCAAGCATCAGATGGCTATTCCCACTATTGCTGACCAATATAACAGGCGTGCAAAAGGCACTACAAGGCATGGCTACAACCTGGCTGTACGCGACTACAGTCATCCACCGAAGATCCATGGTATAGAAGCAGAAGAATATAAGGGGCAGCCAGGAGCTTTGATTAGAGTTCGGGCAACGGACGACTTCAAAGTTGTTTCGGTAACTGTTACAATCACCGTTGGCACGAAGGTGATTGAGAAAGGAGAAGCCACTCCACGGGGGAAAAGAGGTTTATGGCGATATACAACTACCTCTAGGAATACAAGACTTAAGGGAAGCGTAATTACAGCAGTGGCCCACGACATGCCTCAACATAAAGCGACCGCCTATTATTCGTGTAGCGACGGCGTTGTAACGTGGATTGAGTCTGCGAAAAGCTAAATCTTAGCTTCGGACTTCAACCATACGACGCGCTGCTGTGACTTATGCTCCTGCCCTATGATATCTTTATACAGCTGCGGCCTTCGCGCTTGTATGTATCGATGCCCGCCCGCCAATGTTAGTTTGTCCGGAGTAATCAGGGCAGTGCAAAATGAGTCATCGAATGAACGACATTCGGAAATCACATCACCAAAAGGATCGAGGATCATGGAACATCCGTTTTTCAGTTGGTCATCATCCATGCCTATGGGATTTGAGAAGACGGCATAGATAGCATTGTCGTACGCACGGGCCGGGAGCCATTTCATTAACCAGGCTCTCCCCTTCAGTCCGTCGAATTCAATGCGCAGTGAGGTAGGATCTGCTTCGCGGTTTTTCCAAAGGTCCGGGTCTACGAAGCCGGCACCGGGGCGTGTCGAAGGTGTGCACATCGTTACGTGAGGCATGAAGATGATCTGTGCGCCGAGTAGTGTTGTTGCCCTCACATTTTCGATGACGTTATTATCGTAGCAGATCAATATGCCACACTTCCAGCCTTTGATATCAAAAACACAATATTCACTCCCGGGAGTAAGATGCGGATTGATGAACGGATGGAGCTTGCGGTACTTGGCCACCAGTCCATTCTTATCAACGCAGACATAGGCCTTGTAAAGGAAGTTATCCTTGTCCTTTTCAAAAAGGCCGGCGAGCAAAACGATGTCGTAACGGGCCGCTATCTCTTTGAGGCGGCCAACGGTCGGGCCATCCGGAATCAGCTCGGCAACATCCAGCATTTGCTCTTTCGACAAGTGCCTGGCGAACGTATAGCCAGTCACCGAGCACTCATGGAAGGCTATTACATCAGAACCACTGGCAGCAGCTTCACGTGACAACTTTTCAATCACTGATAAGTTATAGTCTTTGTCACCGCTGCGATTTTCGAATTGTGCCGAAGATATCCTGAGAGGTTGCATCGTATTATCGTAAGCATCAAAGTTACTTATTAAGGGACAAACCAAAAATGTTTCGATTGATTGACTATTTTGGTATTAAAACACACCTCAACCTTCCAATATCAGTTGATCTATGCTACCTACGCTTGAATATCATAACCAGGGCCGGGGCGGCGCTGTCGTTTACAAAGATGAGGAGGGCGACATCAGATTGTCCTTTGAGTTCGGCGCCGGCGATTGTGTGGCCATCATCTTCGTGCCGGCTCCTGAACACTGGACGCGTTCAACAAACCGGTCGTTATCAGAGCGCGATACGATATTGACGTTTGTGGCGGAGAGAGCTGCCAGAGATCAGACGTCGGGCGGCTCTTATACGTTGTCGGATAGTTGGATAGAGATTTTTTCCAGGTAAACACTAATACCATTCCTGAAGTAACCATATCACCGATTGAACTATTCACCTTCTAACGCAATCTCCCGTCGACTAAAAAATCTTCCAGATCAATATCCGATCTTGAAAATGAAAGGTCGCGTGTACCATTGGGTTGATAAAGGAAGCTAAAGGATTTACCGATATCGCGATAGTATACACTTTCGTCCATTTCCGCCCCCCAACCCTGGTCTATCTCAACCTTTTCAAAAATAATTTTACCAAATGTTTTACCGTCCCGGCACAAAACAAATAGCCCTTCCTCGGTTCCGGTCAACGTGTACTCATGCAAGTATCCATCAGCCGGTGCGATTGGCCTCTCGAAAAGAAATGATGAATTGATATCCTTCGTGAACACCGGAATAATCCCACCACCGCGATGTGCAACGATTACTTTTGGTTGCACCAGTTCATGAACAGGTTTGAACCAAAGGTCACAGTTAAGTGTATCACTGTTCGCCCTTTGCGTCATTAAATCGAAACCTAATGTCTCAAAACCAAACATATCCCAACCGTTACCATTACGGGAGTTTTCTATTCTGATCCTCAGGAAAGGGTAATCGTCATCACCGGGCAAACCATCAATCGTGAGGTGACTGACCAGAGAGGGGTTCTCATTGATTCGCGCAAGCTTTAAATCGATTTGAACATGACGGCTGTCCAACTCTCGATTGCTGCGAGCCGGATTGAAGCCCGTTATTCTTGCCGCTGCCTCAATTTCATGGCCCTTATCGAACTCGACGTAATAGCTACCAAACTTGTCTGTTTTTACAGACTGCTTAACGAACGACGCTTCGTCAATCCCGTGCATATACCAGCACAATACTACAACCTCGGCGTTGGGAATAGGCTGTCCGTTTTCCTCGTCGGTGACCAGACCCTTTACAACAATATTCCGCCGGTCCCAGCAAGACGACGTTACCAATAAAGCCAACGACAGTACTATCAACCTCTTCATTTCCGAACTCAATAACGACGCAAAGAAATACTTATCTTCATCTCGCGTGATATATCAAATATACGGAACCATCTATTGCGACCACCTTTTTCAGCTATGAATCTGCAGTTTGCGTGCTGCGACCATTTCAGCAAAACGTGACAAATCGTTAAATTGATGACATGAAAGAAGTAGAGACCCTAATTCCCCATCGCGCTCCATTCCTCTATGTTGACCGGCTGACCAGTGCTACTGCAGCAGAGATTATCGGAGTTAAGACTTTTTCAGATACAGATGAATTTTTGAGCGGCAGCTTTCCAGAGTTTGCTTTTGTGCCTGGCATGGTACTCGTCGAGGCCATGGCACAGTGCGGCGGTGCCGGAATAAAGAAAGCCGGCCTGGGTGAACGCATGTTCGGCTTCGCGGGAATTGAAAAGGTCCTCTTTCACAGGGGTGTCCCTTTAAACAAAGAATTTGTAATGGTCGTGACGAACATCAAGATCAGTGACAAATACTTCAAGCAGTCGGGTAAGGGTTACGTTGGCGATGACCTCTGCGTTGAAGCAACGTGGATGTGCGTAAAGATTCAATAACACAAGCATTGCCGCCGGGCGGTAGAAATGAAAGTTCGTCTGTTTTGTGAGGAACAGAATTTATATCACTCCGACCTCAATGTGACGCCCGGTCTGGTGACCACAACCTTTATCGCCTGCGATCCCACGGTGGCGAATGCCAGGGCAAGAGCCATCAGTCCTCCAACTGCAAATGGCCAAAGACTGAGTGTTACGTGATAGGCGAATGAACTTAACCATTGATCAGCAAAATAATAGCCAACCGGCGTAGCTATAACCGTCGCGATCAGCACGAGCACCAAATGTCCCATCGTTGATGAGTAAAACAAGTTCGACGAAGAAGCTCCAAATATTCTTCTGATTGAATACTCTTTACTCTTCATCTCGGCCGTGTACGACGACAAACCAAACAAACCCAGGCATGCTGTAACGATGCCTATGGCACCAAATATTTTGAAGAGCATCTCGGTTATTTGCTCTGAACGATACATTGACTGAAAGTCGTCGTCCAGAAAGCTGTAGGCAAGCGGCTTCTGCGGATTGAATTTCTTCCATGCTTTTTCAATAGCATCTAAGTTCTGCTGCGGATCGCCTTCAATTCGAATCAGCATGTTCGTGTAAAAATCGCGAGTGTTGCCCTGATTGATGATGAGCGGTGCGACATTTTCGTGAATAGATCTGAAATGAAAGTCCTTCACTATGCCGACAACTTCCAATCCTTCGTTAGTAATACCGAAAATTTTAAGGCCCAGGGGGTCAGATAAACCAAACAGTTTAGCTGCTTCCTCGTTGACCAGTACTGCAGCGGTATCCAATCTCGCGTCACTATGGAAGTCGCGACCCTTCACCAATGATATCTCCATCGTTTTGAGAAAATCCTGATCAACACTAATCGAAGTAACAATGGGCACTCCGCTTGTTGTCCGACCTGGCCAATCGATGGGGCCGCCAGTAAAGACGTCAGTGACGTTTTGGTCCATTGCGCAAATTGCTTGAATGCCTGGTACCTGAAGTAGTTCTGATTTGAATGTTTTATAGTCTTTCGACCAGTCGTGTACGCTTATTACATTCTCGCGCTGGTATCCAAGATTTTTCATTCTAATGTACCGCAGCTGGCTATATACTACCAGTGTCCCAGAGATGATGAGGATGGAGAAAACAAACTGCAACACAACAAGCGATCTCGACAAGGTGCCACCTCCCAATGTAGTACCATGAGCACCCTTCATCAGCAATGAAGGATGAACAGAAGAAAGAATCACGGCCGGATATATGCCGGACAACAAGCCCGCTAAAACCATGGCACCAAGCGAAATGAGCAATGGAGTTCCAAAAGTCTGAATATTAAATGAAAGGTCCTTTCCAACCATTGAATTGAATAGTCCGAGCACCGCAGCTGCAATCACGATGGCAAACATCATTGCTATACAAACCGCCATCAGCGATTCTCCCAGCAGTTGCGCTACCAACTGGAGGCGATAAGCTCCTATCGTTTTTCTCAAACCAATTTCCTTTGCACGTCGGATACCACGCACCGTAGTCAGGTTGGTAAAGTTGACGCAGGCAATGGCGAGAATAAAGACGGCCAGTAAGGTAAAGATCAGCACGTATTGTTTGTTGCCTTTTCCTTCGGGTTCTAAAGTGTAGGTTGTCTCTCCAAGATGTATTTCCGTGACTGGCTGAAACACCAGATCTCCCCTTGCTCCCGCTGTTTCGGGATCGGATGCCATCCTGGACAGAAGAACCTGATTAATGCTTCGCGAAACTTCATCGACCTTCGACGGATCTTTAAACTTAACGTAGTGATAGGAGCTGTAGCTACTCCATACGGCTGCATCTTTTCCAAGGTCGAATATGCGTGTGATGAAGTCGAACCGGAGATGAGAGTTGGCGGGAATGTCTTCAATAACTGCAGATATGTGTTGTCCATTCCGAAGGACCTTCCCCACATTATTTATTGGCTCACCGAACAGTTTTAGTGCAAGGCTCCTGGTGATCACAACGGATTCGGCATTTGGCAGTGGATTGCCGGCATCTCCTTCAATGAATTTATAGGGAAAGATCTTAAAGAACGCGGCATCAGCAGCGAGCCCTACGGCAAATACTTCCTTTGCGTCAGTAGCTATGGCCTTATCGGTCCCGAGCAATGAGGCGCGAGATATCAACTCGATCTGAGGATAGTCGTGCGCAACGGCGTCGGACAGCGCATTGGGGCTAAACGATGTATACATCACCTGACCACCCATATCGAGCGAACTTACAATTCTGAAAATTTTATCGGCATCAGGATGAAATTTATCGTATGACCGTTCGTCGTTTACATACACCAGGATCAGCAATACAGTTGAAAGTCCTACAGACAATCCGGCGATGTTGATGAATGAATAGCCCGGATGTTTCTTCATACCCCGAACGGAGAACTTAAGGAAATGGCCTATCATTGGTGCGATCGATGGTCTCTTGCTGCGTCTCGAGATTATACCAATCCTTACGAAATCAAATGTATGTACGATGGCCCTTAAGCGTGCGCGTGATTCACCGACCCGTTGGACGTCGTATTCAAATTGTTCGACCACATCGCCCTCGATGGTTTCGATCAGGTCTTCAGGACAAATCCAACGGAGGAATGTCAGCAGCCAACGGGGCATTTTAGCATCTTGCTTCATTGCGTTTTACTTTAATTGACGTATCAGTATCCAGCGTTGTTGGTTCTTCCTTTATCGGGTTGGTTAATTAATGCCTGCGCCGCTAATACTACACATCGGTTTCTTAACCCTGCACTTGCGAATTCATACCGAATGGGTCGCAAAAATCCATCACTCCGACCTCAGTGTGACGCTCGGTCTTGTGACTATAACTTTCATCGCCTGTGATCCCACGGTAATGAGTGCTAAAGCAGTAGCCATCATTCCGCCAAGGGCAAAAGGCCAGACACTGAGCGATGCGTGATAGGCAAATGAACTTAACCATCGGTCGGCAAGGTAATAGCCAACGGGCATGGCAATTGTAGTCGCTATAAGGACCAGGACCAAATGCCCAATTGTCGACGAGTAGAACAGGTTTGAAGATGATGCTCCAAAGATCTTTCTGATCGAATACTCTTTACTCTTCATCTCTGCGGTGTACGACGATAGTCCAAACAAACCCAGGCACGCTGTAACGATACCAATCGCAGCAAATACTTTGAAGAGCACCTCCGTTATTTCCTCCGAATGATACATTGCCTGCAAGTCATCGTCGAGAAAGCTATAGACAAACGACTTTTGCGGATTGAACTTCTTCCATGCTTTCTCTATTGCATCTATGTTCCTCTGCGGATCGCCTTCAATTCGAATCAACATGTTCGTGTAGAAATTGCCGATGTTACGCTGGTTGATGAAAAGTGGAGTAACGCTCTCGTGAATTGATCTGAAATGAAAGTCCTTCACTATGCCGACCACCTCCAGCCTACCCTTCGTAATGCCTCTGATTTTAAGTCCCAGGGGGTCGGCTACGCCGAGAAGTTTAACTGCCTCTTCATTAACAATTACTGCAGCGGTGTCCAATTCAGCGTCGCTGTAGAAATCGCGTCCCTTCATTAGAGTTATTTTCATCGTTTTCAGAAAGTCGCAATCTACAGTAAGCCCATTAACAATGGGGACTCCGTTGGTTGTCCGGCCTGGCCAATCTATGCCTCCGCCTCCAATAACGTCAATGAGGTTTTGATCCAATGCACATATGGCCTGTATGCCCGGAACCTGAAGTAATTCTGATTTGAATGTTGGATAGGTCTTTGACCAATCGTGAACACGGATCACATTCTCGCGTTGATAGCCAAGATTCTTCGTTCTGATGTATCGCAGCTGACTGTATACCACCAGCGTTCCGGAAATGATGAGGATTGAAAAAACGAACTGCAATACCACAAGCGACCTGGACAAAGTGCCGCCTCCCAATGAGGTTCCATGAGCACCCTTCATCAGCATTGATGGATGAACAGATGATAGAATGACCGCAGGATAGATGCCCGATAATAAACCCGATGCTGCCATGGCACCAAGTGAAATGAGCAATGGGGTACCAAACGTTTGAATATTAAAGGAAAGATTCTTACCTACCATAGCATTGAATGGCTCAAGCGCAAGAGCGGAAATCACGATTGCAAACAACATCGCTATGCAGACCGCCATCAACGATTCCCCCAGCAGCTGTGCTACTAGCTGGAGGCGATATGCTCCTATAGTTTTCCTCAACCCAATTTCCTTGGCACGCCGGATCCCGCGCACAGTAGTCAGGTTTGTGAAGTTGATGCAGGCAATGGCGAGAATAAAGATGGCCAGAAGGGTGAAGATCACCACATACTGTTTGTTGCCTTTACCCTCCGGTTCCATGGTGTAGGTTGTTTCGCCGAGATGTATTTCTGTAAGCGGCTGAAATACCAGCTCTCCCTTGAATCCCGATGTTCGTGGATCGGATGACAGCTTGCTAAGAAGCACCTGATTAATGCTTCGCGACATTTCATCCACATCAGATGGATCCTTAAACTTCACATAGTGATAGGAACCAAAGTTGATCCACACAGCCGCATCTTTTCCATAATCCATCATGCGCGCAACGTAATCGAATCGCAGATGAGAATTGTCAGGAACGTCGTCAATGACTGCAGACACATGCAGTCCATTACGAAAAACCTTTCCCACGTTGTTAGTCGCTTCACCGAACAGCTTCAAGGCAAGACTTTTTGTGATCACAACTGAGGCGTTATCCGGGAATGGTTTGCCGGCATCGCCTTCTATGAACTTATAAGGGAAGATCTTAAAGAATGCCGCATCAGCTGCGAGTCCGACGGCAAATACTTCTTTCGTGTCGGTTGCTACAATCTTATCAGTCCCGAAGAATGAAGCCCGGGAGATAAACTCCACCTGAGGATAATCGTGCGCAACGGCGTCGGACAGCGCATTGGGACTAAACGATGTGTACATCACCTGGCCACCCATATCGATGGTGCTGACAATTCTGAAAATTTTATCAGCATCAGGATGAAACTTGTCGTATGATCGTTCGTCGTTCACATACACAAGGATCAGCAACACGGTTGCCAATGCAACAGACAATCCGGCGATGTTGATAAAGGAATAGCCCGGATGCTTTTTCATTCCTCGTAGGGAGAATTTAAAGAAGTGACCAACCATTGGCCCGATTGAACGTTTTTTGTTTCGTCTGGAAATAATGCCAATCCTTACGAAATCAAGCGTGTGAATGATGGCTCTCAGGCGTGCGCGTGGGTGACCGACCCGTTGGACATCGTACTCAAATTGTTCGACCACGTCGCCTTCGATGGTTTCGATCAGATCGTCGGGACAAATCCAACGGAGGAATGTCAGCAGCCAGCGAGGCATTTTAACATCTTGCTTCATGGGGTTTACTTTAATTGAGGTATCAGCTTCCAGAGATGTTGCCGTTCTTCCTTAATCGACTTCAATAGTGAAAGGCCGGCGCCTGTAATGCTGTAGCAACGCTTTCTTCTCCCTCCTCTTACGGATGTTGCACCGCCCACTTTTGATTTTATGTACCCTTTGTCCTCGAGCCTGTACAATGTTACATGTACGCCTCCAAGGTTCACGGCGCGGCCCAGCTGACTTTCAATCTCCGTTACAATTGAATTGCCATAGGCGTCGCCGTTCAATACGGCTACGATGGTTAAAATCAATTCCTCAAACTCACCAAGCCGGTCTTTGTTGTTCATTTCTATGCGATTTGTCTAATAAATATAGAATATTTCTATTATAGTTGTCTAACATATAAGGAAACAATTTATCCGAACCAAAGCCGCGTCTTCCGATAGGTTTGCAAATCGCTATCGTTTCCGGGTAGAATCCGTCAGGTGAACAGGCTGTAGGTGAACCACCACTGGTTAATAGGCCTCATGCATTCCATACACAAAGCCGGCCCGTTGCCAGACGGCCCATTTCCGTCCGTTTCTTATAAATTGGTCTAATTTTGTGGTTACACAACGGTTTAACGGTGACTCACGGGTTGATTGAGAGAAATCATAAGTGCATTATTACAAATCAGAGTGAGAAACGAAAATCAGAGTGAGGAACAGTGTGAGAGTGAAGAAGGGAACAGCGTCCAGAGCAAATATTTTATGAAGGTTAAATTGAAAGTAGCATTAATTAGTCTCCTCCTGCCCTTCGCCTCCGTGAGCTTAAGGGCACAGGAAAAGCCCGCGGAGAGCGCGCAGGAAATGGCGGACAAACTGGCAAACCCCGTGGCCAGTATGATCAGCCTGCCCTTCCAAAATAACACCGACTGGGGCATCGGAGCATACAGCGGCTCAAAAAACACATTGAATATCCAGCCCGTTATCCCCATTAAGATCAATGCGAAGCTTAACCTGATAACGCGATACATCCTTCCAGTAGTTGATCAAAGAAATGTAACGGAGTTCAATACACATCAGTTTGGTCTGAGTGACTTAACTGCCAGTGCATGGTTTTCGCCTGCCCAGCCGAAGAACGGACTTATATGGGGTGCTGGTCCTGCCCTGCTGGTGCCGACTGCTACAAACGAATATCTTGGAACGAAGAAATTCGGCGTTGGACCAACGGCATTGCTACTGAAGCAGACACACGGCATGACCTTCGGTTTCCTGGTAAACCAAATCTGGAGCATCGCCGGGGATGAGGACCGGCAGGATATAAATCAACTATTTGTACAACCCTTCTTTGCCCGAACCTTTGCCAGCGGTGCCAGTATTGGTGGCAATATGGAACTAACGCAGAACTGGCAAAACAGTACCACATTGCTGTTCTTCAACCCAACGCTATCTGCCATCACCAAGATTGGCAAGCAACCAATGCAGCTTGTGCTCGGTCCACGCGTACCGTTGAGCGGTCCCGACAGCACCAAGCCAAAGTTCGGGATTCGGGCTGTGTTGATTTTCATCTTTGCGGAATAAGAAGATTATTCTGTAATCAGATATTAAATATTCCTGTAATCAGACACTAAAATGAACACCACCGTCATTAAAACAGAGTGAGGAACAGTGTGAGAGTGAAGACATTTCATTTTCCCCAGGCGGCATTCGGATGACCATTAAAAAATACGAAATTGGCATCCGACATACCACCCAAGAATGTCTGAAAGATGATAAATACTGCTTGCGTACAGACCTCATTTAATACCATAATTAAGCATTCAATCCTCCTCTCCGGTTTCCTGCTTTCGGCACTCCTTTGTACTGTGGCAGTGCCAGGCAGAGCTCAGGCCCCATTGCGGCACCCCACCGGCGACATATACCAACGACTTCATAAATTAAATACCGTTGGTTCCGTACTTTATCTTGCTGCACATCCCGATGATGAGAACACACAACTCATTGCCTACTGCAGCAACGAGCTTAATCTGCGCACCGGCTATTTGTCGGCAACGCGAGGTGGTGGCGGTCAGAACCTGATAAGTTCCGAAATCCAGGAAGAATTGGGCATCATCAGAACTCAGGAACTACTTGCTGCACGAAACCTCGATGGCGGAGAACAGTTTTTTTCAAGAGCGATCGACTTCGGCTTTTCAAAGAACCCGGATGAAACATTTGGCAAGTGGGACAAGCAAAAGATCCTTGCCGACTTTGTATGGGTGATCAGGAAGTTTCGCCCCGATGTGATGATCACACGCTTTAACCTTGAACCAGGTATTACTCATGGTCAGCATACTGCGTCTGCCGTACTGGCCCTGGAGGCATTCAAACTCAGTGGCGACAGCACAGCGTTTCCTGAGCAATTAAAATATGTGAAGCCCTGGCAGCCCACCCGTATTTTCTGGAATGCAAGCATATTCTTTTATAAGAATCCGGAAGAGCTGAAGTCTGATAAATTCATCAAGGTGGATATCGGCAAGTACAACCCCTACTTTGGCAAGTCTTACAACGAGATCGCTGCGGAAAGCAGGAGCATGCATAAGAGTCAGGGATTTGGGCGTGCCGGCACGCGGGGAGAAACGTTCGAGTATCTTCAGCAATGGGGCGGCACAAAGGCGCTGGGTATGTTTGACGGAATCAATACTACCTGGACAAGAATGCCCGATGCGAAGCTGGTGAGCAAGTACATACAACAGGCGTTGCACGAATTCAATCCAGCCAACCCATCGGCTATTGCTCCAGTATTGCTGCGCGCCAGGACTGAGATCCTTAAATTGAAGGACCAATACTGGAAAGAAACGAAGCTCAGGGAAGTAAATGAACTGTTGCTCGCTGTTACGGGATCGTTTATTGAATTCACCGCAAAGCGTGAATCGTATTCTCCTTCTGACAGCATAGCCATCCAGCTGGAAGCCGTGAACAGGAGCCGCACACCAATGGATCTAGTCAGCGTTTCACTTTCGAGCTGGAAAGACAACGACAACGTCAACAAACGACTGGCGGAGAACGTGCCGTTCACAACAACTTACAAGCAGGTGCTCAATGCTGACAGGCCGATTTCAAATCCATACTGGCTAGCGAACGCCTGGACTGAAGGGATGTACGATGTGAAAGATCAGAACCTTATCGGATTAGCACAAAACAAACCAGAGATCACGGCGAAGGTTACATTGAAGATCATCGATCAAACTATCGACGTTGATGTGCCCGTGGTCTACAAAGAATCGGATCGCGTAAAAGGCGAAGTTTATTCACCCGTAGTGATGGAGTCGGACGTGATGATAAACATTGAACAAAAGGCCCTCGTCTTTCCCGACCAGGCAGGTCGTGAGATTAAAGTAACACTGGTCGCAGGCCAGGACAATGTTACCGGTCGCCTGGTTCCTAAGGCGTCGGCCGGCTGGAAGGCAACTCCTGATCACTATGATTTCAAGCTCAGTCAGAAATCTGAAGAGCAGGATTTCATCTTTCAGCTGATGCCTCCCGATGGTGCGTCGATAGGAACGATGGGTGCCGTGGCTATTGTGGATGGGCACGAGCTGGCGAGAGGCATTCATGTCATCGATCACGATCATATTCCCCGTCAGACGTGGTTCCCTAAATCGGAGACCAAAGTAGTGCACGTGGATCTGAAACGGAAAGGTCAACGCATAGGCTATGTGATGGGCGCCGGCGACGAAGTTCCCAACAGCCTGCAGCAGATGGGATACCAGGTAGATATGCTTCAAAAGAACGACCTGGAGGCAACGAACCTCGCAAGGTATGACGCGGTGATCGTTGGTGTAAGGGCGTTCAATACCGTCGACTGGCTCGCGTACAAAAACCAGGCGCTATTCGACTATTCGAAGAATGGCGGCGTGGTGATTGTTCAATACAATACTCCTGGTACAGTAACCGAGCGACTCGCGCCCTACGCTGTGACCTTGTCCGGAAGTCGTGTTACGGTCGAGGACTCGGAAGTCAGAATCCTTGCTCCTGATCATCCGGTTCTTAACACTCCCAACAAGATTGTGAAAGAGGATTTTTCCGGATGGATACAGGAACGTGGACTTTACTTCCCGTCGAAGTGGGGTTCGGAGTTCGAGCCTATCATCAGCTGCAATGATCCGGGTGAAGCACCACTCAACAGCAGTATGCTTGTTGCACGACATGGAAAGGGATACTACATATACACGGGCATATCGTTCTTCAGGCAGTTGCCTGCAGGTGTGCCGGGAGCATACAGACTCTTTGCGAATATGATCTCACTCGGTGCGCAGAATGCACGACCGTAAAGCTGTCGCTAGTTTTACATTTTAGATTTAGAGTTTTACATTTTGCGGTTGTTGCTCCGCAGAGGTAATGCAATTACTGCAGTTAGTTTTGCTCACCTTTACGACTCAGATGTTGTTGAAAGGGCTTAACCGCAAAATGTAAAACTCTGAATGTAAAATGTAAAAGTTTTAAGAACCCCAAAAGCGATCGCCGTTGATCGCCTTGCCCATCATCCTCAAATACGATGGACGATTTGCGTAGCGATAGTAATCATATCCTTTCAGGTAGCGGACCTTTTTAACAGTACGGGCACGATCGTAGCCATAGACCTTCGTTCTTTTTGTTTTGTACTTGTTTGTTCTGGCTGTTCGATGGGGAGGCTTTGCATCACGAGATGGGGAGGCTTCGCCATATGACGTAATGAATACGCACATGATGGCAATCAGAATGTACTTCTTCATTTAGTTTGTTAGTGGTTATTGATTTCGGAATGATATAATGCAAACAGTGTGCTAAATAAAAAACAACTCTTCCCGTATTGGGAAGACGATGTTGACGCGCACACGAAGCTCGAATTTCCGAAAACCACTGTGTAGCTAGACGACGGTCTCAGCTACAAACTTTACTCCTGCTCCTTCCACCCTTCATCCTATTGAAATGACATTATGCTATTCTCTTAAACGAAACAAAAAAACTTGCACCTCTGCCTCCCACACTTTCACACCATATCTTTCCGTCCATTTCATTTACAAACTTCCTGGCTATTGACAGACCGAGTCCTGTTGAGTTTTCATTGTTGGTAGGCCTTGCGCTGAGGCGTTGATACTTCCCGAATAAACGGCTCTTATCATCGTCATTAAGTCCTGGCCCCTGGTCTCTTACCTCGCAGATCGCTTCGCCGTTGTCGCCAACAAGAGATACAAAGACTTCCCGCTCATGAGGTGAAAACTTAATAGCATTACTGAGAATGTTTTCGAGGACCTGTCCGGTGTAGCTCTTGTCGGCGGTTATGAAGATATTCTGGGCGACATCTCTATTTATTTTTATGTTTTTCTTTGATGCGTCTGAGGTATAGCGTTCAACGATAGCATGCACCATGTCGGAAATACATACGCGCTCCATAGTGAGATTCAGTTGTCTTGATTCAATCGCATTCACATCGAGAATCTTCGATACCATTTCATTTAAGCGAACCGTGCTGTCCATCATTACGTTGATGTATCGCTCGCTCTGTTCATCGATTGAGCCGGTCATCTTAATAAGAGATATCAACCCCTGCACCTGGTTCAGCGGACTCTTCAGGTCATGGGCAACGATTCCAATGAGGTTGTTCTTCTCCTGATTTAAAGCAATCAGATCTTCGTTGCTTTGCTTGAGAGCAATTGTTCTTTCGTCGATCAGCTTTTGAAGTGCAATGTTCTTCCTTCTGTTCTCCGCCTGAGCGAACGCGAACGACACCGTTACAAGCACTGACACTGCGAGCAAGATGAGAGCAAAGAACCACAGCTTCTGCCAGAACGGCTGTTCTACTGTAAACGACAATGAAGATACTTTACTCCAACCATAGGGGCCGCTTTTCTTCGCTTTCACTTCCAGAACATGGCCGCCCGGATCAAGCGATGGCAGAGATATTAATTGTGCCTGAGTAGTAAGCCAGGCGGTGTCTGGCTGAACTCTGTATTGAATTGTAAGTTCATGTTCAGGAAACGTGATAGAGGAAACCAGCACCGAAATAAAATCGCGAAAGGCAACGTGAGCGCCTGATTGAATACCTCTAGGCAGTCCGTTGATACGTGTTTCAATAAAGCGCGGTCTGGGCGTTTCCTGCCTTCCGGACGACATTTGTGAACCATAGCACAATCCTTTCGAAGTTCCCACCCAAACCTGTTGATCACGCGCCACAAGTAACCCTCCGTGTCCAATAGCATTCGACGGAAGACCGGAACTCTCATTAAACAAATCGTGCGTTTCGGTTGCAGGGTCGAAAAGCATTACGCCAAAAGCGTTTGAAAGCAGCAGCCGGTTACGTCCATAAACTTCTACGAGCTTCACTGACTGCTCTGCGAACTTCGATCCCAGCATGATCTTCTTCACCGAACCATTGCTGTACTTCAGCAAGCCTTCGCTGGTCGCGAGCCAAATATTGCCATCAAGGAAGGCCATGTCTGTAACATTGAAATCACCTATAACCGGAAAGCTGATGGGAAGGCTTATGTTTCTGAACTGCGTCGCGTTGTCAGGCTTGAAGAACAAATATGAATCTCGGCCATTAGAGGCAGCGTAAATGCCGTCCTTTCCAACATATACACCATTAACCACACCCTTACTGCCGATCGGTATCTCAAAGGATTCAAGTTTATATTGAGGATTGATCCTGTATGCGGAGTGATTGCCAGGAATAGTGAGCCAAATGTTGCCGTCACGATCCCTCCTCAACTGAGTCACAAACCTTCTGTTGGCGCTAAAGTCGAAATTACGTTTTACATGAGCTCCGTCCAGCAGCAGTACCTGAAACGCGTTAGCCGCCCAGATGCCTTCATCGGTTACCAGTATCGACTGGAAATATCCATCTTCCATTTCAAAGATGGTGCTGTTGGTCTTCGTCTTTTTATCGTAGCTGTACAGGGTGGATTGAGTAGCATAGTAAATCTTGTCTGCATGAATATCCTCAGCAATCGATTCAATAAAATCATTAATATTTTCCGAAACCGTCTGAAAAAGATTCTCCTTCATCCGGACCCATCCATCGTTTCCAGAGATCCATATGTCACTTTCATTGCTGACATAAACATGATTAACGTTATTAATAGCAAGCGGAATCTGGCTGTAACTATCCGTGGCCAGATCGTAGACGAAGTGACGATTTCCATGAGTGGCTACAAACACTTTCTGATCGCGAATTGTTGTGATGAACGAAACTTCCGCTGCCTGAAATCTGCGTTTCAAATCACCAAAGCCACCGTTCTTTAGCAACGGTGCAGTGTAGAGTCCATCATGTACGCCAACGACCAGGCTACCACCGATAACAGAAGCAAATTCAACATTCCGCGGAAACTGCCTTCCAACCGGCTCGAACGAATCCTTAGCCACATCGAATTTAAATACATGACCCTGATAAGAGACCGTGAACAGGTTCTTTGCTTCATCTTCAAAGAAGGAAAAAGCACGAAGGAAACGCGGCGTTCTGTCCGCTAAATCAAATTCAAATCGTCGGAGGGTTTTGTCCTGCAACCGGACTACGGATTGCGATTCGCTCACCCATATGGTTCCGTTACCATCCTCATATAACAGCTTTGGATACGATAGGGATGAATCATTGGCGTGATCGCGCACTACCTGGCATACCTGTTCGAAGATTACATTCTGGCCCTGATTTTTTATCTCTAATACGTCAAGATCACCGAATGCCAGGAGTCTTCCACTCCTGGTCTTCAGAAATCCTTTCATATAGTGATTGTGAACAGCCGCTCTGTATTCGGTAAAACGGATGCCGTCATACTTCACAAGGCCTTCATCGGTTGCAATCCAGAAATAGCCCAATGAATCCTGGATCGAGGCTTTGATGATATCGCTGGGCAATCCCTCTTCTACCCGATAGCGCTTGAAGTTGTAATCCTGCGCCGTCGAGGAAATAAAAATGAGCAATAAAAATACTGTACCGAAGCCTCGGAACATGCGTTTTGGGGAGGTTGGATGAGCTACATTAATTTAACACTTTAATTGAGCAACTCAACGCCCGGGCGCCAGTCTTGTTTGTCGAGCTACCGTCGGAAAGCCGAAGAACGAGAAGAAGGGAACGGAGTAGGATTACTCCTGAAGGCGCTCCATCACAGCCTGTTTGTAAAGTCTGCCTATGGGTATCTCATGGCCGGCCAGCTGGACGGCAACACCGTTGTAACCTGATATCTTTTCGAACGACACCATGTAAGATCGATGCACCCGCAGGAACTTATGATCAGATAAGAGGTTTTCCAGCGCGCTGATTGATTGCTTTGCCAGCACATTCTTTCCACCATTCAGAAAGACCTTGACGTAATCTTTCCAGCTTTCGATGTAGACGATATCATTCACGAATATCTTCTTCATGTCGCGATCGACTTTAAGATAGATGAAGGAGGCTGTTTTCGGGGCTTCATGTTCTGCAATGAAATCCGTGTCACGTCCCATGAGGCGATTGAGCTTTGTGATGGCCTTGAGGAATCTTTCAAACGATACTGGCTTCACCAGGTAGTCGACAGCATCGAGCTCGAATCCATCCACTGCAAATTCACGATATGCGGTAACGAATATAACCTTTGGCGGCTGCGAGAGACTCTTTAGAAAATCGGTTCCGATGATGTGGGGCATTTTGATATCGAGGAAGATCACATCGACAGGCTTGTGCCTTAGCACGTCCAACGCCTCAAGCGCGTTCTTGCACTGTCCGGCGATCTCGAGACCATTGATGGTACCTATATAGTTAGACAGCACCTTCAATGCTGGTGGCTCATCATCAATCAACAGACACCGCAGTTTCACGAGACTTGAGTTATTGATGACAATGATGACTGAGACGACCAGGACGATATTTTTCTGTATCCATTCAGCTTAACGAGTAATGACACCACAAAGAAGTCGCCTTCATCATGCATTTTCAGTTCATGATTTTCAGGATACATCACGGCCAGCCGCCGCTTTACGTTGCTAATGTCCAAACCGGAACGGTCCCTGTCGTAGAGTATAAATTCGCTTTTACTATTCGCCACCTTACAGCGCAACAAGCCGGACTTTACAGAGATATCAACGCTGATCCAATGGCGCTCCACTTCGACGGCCATACAGTGCTTAAAGGCATTCTCAAGGAATGGAAGCATCAGCAAAGGCGATATGAAGCTGTCGCGGATATTGCCATCGACACTCCACGACACATCAACATTGCTGCCATGCCGCTCACTTTCGAGATCTATGTAATTTTTCATCATTTCAACCTCCTTCTCAAGACGAACCTGTTCAGTGTTGCAGTCATAAAGCATGTAGCTTAGCAACGAAGACAGTTTAAGGATCAGTCCCGGGGTCTTCGGCGAATTATCCGCCGAGAAGGAATAGATGTTATTGAGGGAGTTAAACAGGAAATGCGGATGAACCTGAGCTTTCAGCAGTTGAAGTTCTGCAGCAATTTTTTCCTGTTGCGTTTCCATCCACTCCTTTTGCTTGTGGCTCCATAGTTTAAAGAATTTCACAATCATGGGACTGGCGGCAGAAGTAGTCATGCACAAATAGCTGTGAGGCTGAAATCCCTTCGCGGGTATAAATTCAAAGCCAAGCATGATCTGTATTGGAACATAAATGTAGGTACGGTAGCCGCCATTAATCAAAAGGCCTACTGCGCCCCACGCAAGAACGATCAGAAAGAACTGTACAACCTTGCCCTTAAACAGCAAGCGTGGTACGGCCCAATAGGCAAGCGGATATCCAAACAAAATAAAAATGGGAACCCACAAGATCATATTAAAAACATATCGCCAGAAAGTTACCGGCGCTGTGTTCATGATCGTCCAGAACACTGCCCATATAGTTACGTGAAACGTCCAGTAAACGACATGCCTCGTTATGCGATAACGAGGTGAGAACACAAACTCGTTCAACAGGAAGGCGTCGAGCGACTTTCTGTAATCATTTAGCACTTCAAGTCTGACCTTTAATGCCTCGATCCAGCCGGCCGGCTTGTGCGTCAGATCATTGTCAATATGCAGGCTGCGGGTCTTCATTTTTTATGAACTCGGTATTGATCGGCCGTCCTGGAGACTCAATAATCGATGCTGATCTGCTTACCAGCTTAACAGCCATGGACACGACGAAAAAGTTGCCTTCATCGCTGATCTTCAGCTCGTGCTTTCCAGGATACAGGAACTGTAATCTCTTCCTGACGTTCCTGATGCCGATACCATTTTCACGATAAGCAACGTACTCATTTTTACTATTGATGATCTTACAGCGCAGTGCATCGTTCTTAACCAGTACATCAACACTTAACCAGTAGCGTCCTATCTGCTGTGAAATGCCGTGTTTGAAAGCGTTCTCCAAAAATGGCAGTAATAACAATGGGGCGATTAGTTTTTCCTTTACGTCACCCTGAACACTGAACGATATGTCAAGGCGGCTGCCATATCGTTCTCTTTCCAGGTCAATGTAATTCTTCATCACTTCCATCTCCTTTTCGAGAAACACTTCCTTTGTGTCGCATTCATACAACATGTAACTAAGTAATGACGACAACTTGAGAATAAGCCCAGGCGTTTTGGGAGAATTATCCATCGAAAATGAATAAATATTATTGAGCGTATTGAAGAGGAAGTGCGGATGAACCTGAGCTTTTAATAACTGTAACTCTGCCGTTACTTTTTCCTTTTGCGCCTGCATCCACTCTCTTTGCTTTAGTGTGCAAAGTTTAAAGAATCTGATGATCATCGGGCTCGCGGCAGAAGTTGTCATGCACAGATAGCAGAATGGCAAAGGTCCCCTTGGAAGGATGTTATCCAGACCCATTGCTTCCTGCACTGGTATGAGGACATAAGAACGATAGGCTGCATCGATGAAAAGCCCAACGGCACCCCATGCCAGCATGACAAGAAAGAACAACGATACCCTCCCCTTCAGCAACAGATGAGGAATTGCGCCATAGACGAGAGGGTAACTGAATAGGATGAAAACGGGAACCCACATGGTCATGTTTAGCAGATGGCGTCCAAAGGATAAAGGGACGCCGATCACGAGCCAAAAGGTAGCCCAGATTGTAACATGAAAAGACCAATAGATCACATGCCGCCAAACGCGATAGCGTGGAGAAAAAATGAAGTCGTTGCTTAGGAATTCGTTGAGGCGCTTCATGCATTACTAAGTTAGTGAATACGCCGAAATACCTGTCCTCCGGGATGCACAAAAAGACATACGACAAAAAATTGCGACGAACTACGTTAGTAATTCTTTGAATGCCCTTCAGGCGGGCCAACCGCTTTATTTCTGACATGTTCTTCGTTGGGCTATTCATGTTAGCGAGGGCAAAATCTGCACGTTAGTTTTCACAACACATTCACAAACACATTGGCGAACTGGTAAAAATATCATGGTTTTAGTTGGCTGTTACTTTGGGTTAATACCATCCGGAATCGTTGCGTTGGATACGTCTGCTCATGTATCTGCGCGACGACCGGTGGGCCTACACGGTTAGACAAATCCAAGAATTTAAACATAAATAAATCCCTATCATGAAAACTGATCCCATCATTGTCTTCAAGTCGGCGACAGATCTTGTAAAGCAGGCGAAAAGTGAAATTGAAAACCTTACTCCGCAGAAGGCAAGCGAAGAGCTTGCCAGGGGAAACGTTGTTCTTATTGACGTTCGCGAGGCAGACGAATTTCGTCAAGGTTATATAGCAGGCGCCATTCATGCGTCACGCGGCATGCTTGAATTCTATGCTGATTCAACGCTGCCATATCACAGACCCGAATTTGATAAAAGCAAAAGGCTGATCCTGTATTGCGCTTCCGGCGGACGCAGTGCGCTGGCCGTGCAGACGCTCGAAGATATGGGCTACAACAATATCGCTCACATCGATGGCGGTTTTAAAGCATGGCAAGCGGCGAATATGCCTACCGTTAAATAGAAAACTAAATCAAAAAAGACCCTCAACTCATTACATTATGAACTTACCCTTCCTTAAGAAACTACTTTGCACGCTGATTGTTGTCATTATTCTTCCGGTTGCATGCGACGAAGATGATGCTCCCGATACCTCTGCAAGAAAATACTCTTCAGAAGTTGTTGAACGCTGGCTTGAAGTGCAGACGTCGATGTTATATGTCGCTACCGGCAATCCATTTGGATTTAACCCATCGCGATATATGGCCTACTGCGGAGTTGCGTTGTATGAAGCAATACTACCGGGAATGCCGTCTTATCGCACCTTGTCAGGACAACTTACAGAAATGCCTGCGATGCCTAATCCCGAGAGCGGTGTGGAGTATTACTGGCCCGCAGCGGCGCATGCAGCACTGGGCACTATGACGCAGAAGTTCTTTAGTCCTGTAACTGCCGCTTATAATGAACAGGCCGTTACGGCATTGAGAGATGGGCTTAACACCCAGTACCGATCAGAAGTTGGTGATGCTGTATTTGAAAGGTCTGTGGCATTCGGCGAAGAGGTAGCCAATCTTATTTTCGACTGGGCAAAGAGCGACAATGCTGCCTGGCCCACGTCGTACACTGTCCCAACCGGCAATGGAATCTGGAAGTCGGAGACCGGTGCAGCGCCGGTAAATCCATATTGGGGATACAATCGTTTAATCGTAACCGGTAGTCTTGACAACGCCATTTCGCCACCCCTGGGCTACAGTACCGACGCAAGCTCGCCGTACTATGTGAACATGAATGAAGTTTACACCGTATCGAAATCCCTGACACATGAACAAAAACTGATTGCGAAATACTTCAATGACTCTAATCCAGGATATCCGGCTGGCGCTCACTACCTGGTAACATTGAAGGATGTGATCAATCAATTTGATCCCGACCTTGAGAAGGCCGCATATACGTATGCAAAGCTTGGCATCACGATGCTTGACGCGAGCACCGGCTCATTCAAGGCAAAGTATACGCATTGGGCAGAGCGACCATTCTCCTATATACGTACGGTGATCGATCCGACAGCTAATCCTGCGTGGAAGCCCTTTCTTGCAACACCTGGATTCCCCGACTTCCCTTCCAATCACGCTATCTTCAGCAGCAGTTTGGCGTATGTACTCGCAGGAATCTATGGAAGCAACGTTCCTTTCACCGACACAGCATATGATGGAGTGACCGCTGATATTGGCAACGGTCCCGAGAATCTGGGGTCGCGTCACTATGAATCGTTCGATGCGATGATGGAAGAAATATCAATGTCGAGGTTGTACGGTGGTATTCACTACCGTTACTCCTGTGAGGAAGGAAAGAAACAGGGTAAGAAAACAGCTCAGAACATAGAAGCAAAAGTGAACTTTTTGAAGTAACCACTTCAATATTTACATGCTGCTAACACGTTGTGTGAAACACCTGCTGGCGCGGTTACCCATTCAGATCAACGGGTTGAACCGTTGATCTGAACCGCGTTAATAGTCATTTACTTCAGGCTGGTTAATAAACTTCTAAGGGAATTATAATCACTGTCGGAAGCCTTTGTGAATCCTTCAGTTCCGTATAATTCCAATAACACCTGCTTCCCCTGCGCATCTGTTGAGAGTTTTACAAGAGCCGTGTAGAGTTTTCTTGCCGTCTCCGGATCAAACTTCTTCGAGAAAACGATCGGGTCGTTTGGAATAGGGTCTGTGGTTGCAAGTACAATCACTTTCTTTTCAACATCTGGATATTTTGCCTTAACGCGGGCGCGTGCGTCGTGAATTTCGCCTTTCGAGGACGGTGGTGAATAAAAGGCTGCACCCGCATCTGCTTTTCCCTCGTAGACAAGTTTAATCACTTCGTCGTGCTTCCTGGCGAACACTTCGTTTCCTGCTTTTACTCCGGCTTTCTGCATCATGCTTTTCGGATACAAATACCCTGATGTCGATAACTCATCTGTAAACGCAATAGACTTACCGTTGAGATCCTTGATGTCCTTCACGTTGCTATTTGCGCTAACAACGATCATTCCCTGATATACAGAGCGTCCGTAACGGACAGTACGCAGTTTTACAACGGCCTCGTGCTTCTTATTTGCATGCACGTAACTAAGGCTGCTCATGATCGCAAAACATGGATTAGGCTTTCCAAAGCCGTCCACCAGTTCATCGTACGAAGATGGGATAATGAGATTGATCGTTACTCCGGTTTCCTTCCCGAGAAACTCTTTAATGTAGCTTCCGTTTTTTTCAAGGACCTGGTTGGAAATGGATGGGGTAAGATAAAAATCTACCTCCTGGGCCAGAACATTCGTTACGGCCAGGAAAAATGGCAGCAGGAATAAGAATCGCATAACGACGGGGATCTTTGTTTATCGAATAACGGAATTCTGTTATTAACAACAGATGCGTACTCGATTGACTGTCGTATTATCAGATGGTCTGCTTTGAGACTGGTCCGCGACGATAAATCAATATTCACGAGGCCAGTTCCCCTCGCGGGCAACCCGGTAATTGAGACCTGAAGTGGAGCCTGCGGTAACGTCGATGGAAACGCCAGTTATTTGTCGCGCGTGATCAGAACAGAGGAACACTGCGACCTGTGCAATGTCCTTCATCAATGGAAGGCGTTTAAGCATAGTATCGTCCTCCATTCCCTGCAATACGTTTTTCATAAGCTCGGGATTACTGGCAATGACGTCCTTGAAGACACGGGAATCGGGCGAGCCTCCTGAACGAATGTTCACAGCACGGATGCCATACACGCCGAGTTCGGAAGCCAGATTTTTGGTGACGAGCTCAATAACGGCGCCAGCCGGTGCGAATCCTCCGGTATAAGGATAAGTGATACTGGAAGATGTCGCCGTGAGGGTTAGAATCAAGCCAGAGCGTTGTTGCTTCATGATTCGCGCGGCGGCTGTTGCCGTAACGAACAGGGATCGGGTTGCAAGCATGACGGGTCTCACGAAATCTTCCGTTTTAAGGTCAACAAGGGGCAATCCCTGAACAGGGTTCAGGTCGATGGCACAAAACGAAATGTCTATCGTACCGAATCTTCGTATAACGTCATCGAGATGATCTTTGACCTGGACTTCATCCAATGCATCTACCTGTCCGGCCTCGGCCAATCCGCCACTGCCGGTAATGCCATCGGCAGTTCGCTGAACCGATTCCATAGTGCGACCGACAACAAATACACGCGCTCCTTCATTAGCCAACGCCTGGGCTATAGCCGAGCCAAGCGAACCGCCACCTCCATAGATTACAGCATTCTTTTTTACCAGCAACATACTCCTGAATTAATGATGATAGGTTGATTCAGATTCACTTATAATCCAAATTCGTTAAGCAAAAATAGGAAGGCAGGATCGCCTCACCAAGGGGTGAATGCGTCAAGGTAGCGGGCAGAATGCGGCCCGTATCATTAGTTGTTACGTTGGTCTCCGGATATTTATTCAGCCTTTAAGGTTGTCGTCGGGCTGATCTTCGCGGCCCTATAGATCTGGAAGATTATTGTCGCCATGGCCATTGCCAGCAGCGTCATTGATGCTACGGGGATTATCCACCACGAGATGCCCGTTCTGTATTCGTAAGTTTGCAGCCACCAGTGCATTGCCCACCACGAACCCGGGCTGAATAATAAAATGGCCCACAGTATCGGACGCAGAGAACTTCTGGCAAGTAAGCCAATGATACTGGCTATAGATCCTCCCAGCACTTTACGAATACCTATTTCCTTAATGCGAGCCTCTATGTAATATGTTGACAACCCAAGCAACCCGAGACATCCTATGAATATGGCGAGACCGCTAAAGATGCTGGTGATCGCCAATGTTGTTTCTTCATTGGCAAACTTGCGCGCGTATTCCTGATCAACGAACTGATACTCGAACGGATAATCAGGGTTTAATCTGTTTGCCACCTTTCCTATTGCACCGATCGCCTCGCTTACAGGACGCTCATCGTTCAATCTGATATGAACAACTCCCTCCATATGCTCACCCAGTTTTGCTCCCTGCATAACAATCGGTTCAACGCGGCGGTATGGCGAAGTGAAAACAAAATCCTTTACAACACCAACGACGTGCCACTCGCGGCCTGAGTCCCTGATCAGTTCGCCGATGGGATTATCAAATTTCATCAATTGTGCGGCTGCCTCATTTATTAATGCTCCGGTTGAATCGGAAGGATACTTCATAAGGTCCAGATCTCTGCCTTGCACTATTTCGACACCCATGGTGGTGGACAAGTGCTGGTCAATGGAGAAGCGTTCGATGATCGAATTGTCGGACGGGTCCTTTCCATTCCAGCTCATGCCGCCCGTATTGCTCAACCGTTGCGTTACAGGAGAACTGGTGCGGGTAACAGATGAAACGTAGCCGGAGGAAAGTAAGGCCTCGCGGTAGTTCACAAAATCCTTGAGGAGATTTCCTGTCACGTATTGATAAATCAGATTATTCCTGTTGTAGCCAATGCTTCGCTCCTGCAGAAACCTTGTTTGCTTATAAACAACAACGGTCGAGACAATCAATGTAAGCGCGAACCCGAATTGCATGACGACCAGCAGAGATCTTACGCGACTCTTACCCAGCTCCAGCCAACCACCGCGAAAAATGCTGAGAGGTGACAGTGCTGACAGATACAGGGAAGGATATCCGCCGGCCAGTAGTCCCACAGTGAAGACGGCAGTACCTATGGGCAACCAGAATGCCATGGTCTTCAGGTTCATGCTGAGCGACAGACCTATCAGGGCGTTGAAGGCAGGCAGCAACAAATATGCGGCTGCAATAGAAATGACGGCAGCAAACAATGCGACAAGAACAGACTCACACAAAAATTGCAAGACGAGAGCGCTCCGGACTGCTCCTGTAACCTTGCGTATCGCAATCTCTTTGGTTCGCCGGGATGCCCGTGCCGTGCTCAGATTAATAAAATTGATGCAGGCTATGAGCACAAGAATGACCGCAAGTAATGCGATCATCCTGATGATTTTGATCCTGCCGCCAGATGGCACTCCATTTTCAAATCCGGAATACAAATGCCCACGCTCAAGTGGATATAGAAAGAGTTCAGTTTGCTCACCCTGAATGTTCTTTTTCTTCAGGTCGCGGATCTGTTTACTCACATCCTCCATGGCCGCTCCTGGTTTGATCTTCACCAGCGTAACCACCGAGTTGTTACCCCAGTTTTCTTCCTTACCAAAATTGGTTTCAATAAATGAGAACGGAAGCAGGTAGTCAAAATGGAAATCGGTGTTGGAAGGTAAGTCCTTCAATATACCTTTAACGGTAAACGGTATCTTGTACTCTCCCTGAGCAACTGTAAGAGCGCTTCCCAATGCTTCCTGGTCACCGAACAATTGCTTTGCAAACTTCTCTGTCAGCACGATCGAGTTCGGGTCATTCAGCGCAGTTTTTACGTCACCCCTGATCATTGGAAAAGATAACATTGTAAGAAAGGAAGGGTCAACGAAGTTTGCCTGATTCTTAATTACTTTCCGATCACCGGCTGTGAACAGATATGTCTCGTTGTAATCGGCAAAACTCGCGGTAGATTCTATAGAAGAAAAGTCAGCGTTTAGTGCGCTGGCCAGTACCCTGGGCGTTGCACTCCAACACATAACGTCCCCACCCTGCTGTTTCTCCCTGTTCCAGACGATGCTGAGTCGCTCGCTGTCCTGGTGAAACTGATCATAGCTAAATTCGGTAACGACCCATAGTCCAAGTAAAAGCGCACCTGTCATACCCATGGCAAGGCCCAGCACATTTATGCCAGTGTAGCCCTTGTTCCGTCCCATTATCCGGAGAGCGATTGTAAAATAATTACGGATCATATGAGTTGGTGTTACGTTGAATCTTAATTGATTACGCATCAGTATGCCCGGACGCAAAAAGCGAATGGCATTCCATCTAAGGCGACGACGGGCAGCTGGCTCGCCAGATCTGAGGGCATCTCTTTTATACCTTTGAATGAGATCGCCCTCAATTTCTTCATACAGCCAGGAGGGACAAACGCGTTGTAATAAACGCAGGGACCAGTCGCGGACGACGTTCTCAGAAGGTTCCTTTGATGCCGGCGAAGTTTGTTCATTCATACGACCTGAACTGCGCTTATTAATCGATCAGCCTACGATCAGTTTCAACTGAGGTACAAGGTTCCAGAGGTCAACGCGTGCTGCACGCATTGCTTTAAGAGTGGCCATTCCAGCACTTGTGACGGTGAATATTCTTTTGCGTCGTCCTCCTCTTTCCTGTGTTGCTCCTCCAAGACTCGACTTGACATAGCCCTTGTCTTCGAGGCGGTACAGGGTTACATGCACCGCGCTCAGATTCACCTCGCGATTCAGGCGACTTTGAATCTCGTCGGCAATTGCGGCACCGTAGGCATCCTCGCGAAGTGCCGCCACCATAGTCAGGACCAACTCCTCAAATTCGCCGAGAAACTCTCTTGTCATATCCTTTATTTACGATAACCTTATATTTTGTTAAGTAAATAAGACAATCAGCAGGCACATTGCAAGAAAAAACCACACTATTTCGTTGGAAGGATCGATCTACATCTCTCTGGTCATCTTCACTGCCAGCAGTCCCAGCACTCCGATCACGACAATGATTGCGGCCCAGATCACCAGGCGGTTGGTAAAGAATGTCGGGCTTTCGCTCTGCTGATTCTGCCTGATAGCCTTAGCAGGGCCAGGTTTAAGGCGCACCAGGTTGTCAGGAATGGAGTCTTTAAAATTGAGAAGGTCATAGCTGGGTGCCTGCAGGTCAGGAGTGCCGAACTTAATCTTGTGTTCTCCCTTAGAAAGCCAGGCAACCAGGTAACGGTTCAACTGTTCAACTGCAATACTTTTTACTTCCAGGGCAGGATTGTCCTCATTTTCAATCTCAAGGTATAGCTCATTGCTTCGTAAATCCGTCAAGTCGATAATTGCCGGTTGTCTTGAACTTACCATAAACGACGCGAGCCGCTCGTAATATGGCTTCCTGCTTTTGCTCTGCTTCATTTCGCGGAGCACCGTACCTCTTCTTAAGAAATAGGGACTACCCTTCATAGAAAGGACGATGCGATCTACCAACTGTGCCTGTGAAAAGCTGAGTTTAATATACGTGCGTTTAAGAGAGGAACTGTCAGATTTCTGGGAATCAAAAGGAACAGCACTGTACTTACCCTCTGATGCGCTTACCTCGAAGTATCCGGCGGCGGTAATATTCAATGGAGCTGACGTAGAATCGTCGATATCGATCTTATAGTACGCGTAGTTGCTCATCGGGAAATCGACAAGCTTCATGGTAGAAGTTTTTGTTCCTTCTCCGGACGCTGAGATACTCGTTCTTGATTTAAGTGCATACCATTCCTTCCTGTCATCGCTTCCCGTGAGAACCATGGCTTTCGATACATCGGCGTTACGAATAGCCAGGTGGATGTTGTTGATCGGTTTGGCTTCGGGGTTCTGAAGGACGATAGAGGTACAGCAGTCTTTGATCTTGTCGTAGCTCGCAATATTATATGGATGAAAAACTTCACTGAATGTAGCCGGCTGCTCCTGAATGAACAGGTACGGCACTTCCTTGTCGTTGGCGTCAACGATACGAACGTTAGAAAGAGCCGCGTTTATGTTGGGCATTACTTCAGGTGAAAGATCAATACGGTAAAATCCATCGGCCTGCACGGATTCGAGCGATCGCTCCAAAACGAATGACTGTCCAGAAGCGACGGCAACCGAGAAACAAAATGCTGCTGTAAAAAGGTTATCAACAATACTTCTATAACTGATCATGAGCGTCACTTTCATTAACTGATTTGCCAGGTTCATCCGCAAGCAGGATCTTCTTTAACCTTTGATACATAAAGGATACGATCAGCAGCAACACTCCCAGCGAA
Organism: Chryseolinea sp. T2; assembly: GCF_037203685.1. Taxonomy (NCBI): domain Bacteria; kingdom Pseudomonadati; phylum Bacteroidota; class Cytophagia; order Cytophagales; family Fulvivirgaceae; genus Chryseolinea; species Chryseolinea sp. T2. The sequence goes on along the minus strand of NZ_JBBCAU010000011.1, from coordinate 121,711 downwards.
ATGAAGGCAGCAATCTTTCCTCCTTCAGAGATTCCCCTGATATCAATGAGGAAAAGTTTAAGCAAAGTCAACAGAAACAACGACAGTGAAACAATCCGGATATGTTTTTGTTTCCTCTTCAACCCCATGAATATGAGAATGAATGATGCAAGTCCCCACAATATCGGGAAACCAATCTTGTGATTCTGCGAAAGAATATGATAGATGTCTTCTTCGTTCTTCGCTAAAAGTACTACGAGCAGGTTATCCAGTTCTGCGCTGGCCAGAAAGAGAAAGAATCCAACGAAGACCCATGCATACACATTGCGCGTTTCCTGATTGAAGGCAGTATTTACCCGAACCTTCCGCAAAGTGATTATGGCAACCGTAATCATGATTGCAAGCAGCACGTAGTGAAAGACAAACCCCGTAGCTGTTGCCTCACCCAGCACATACCCATTTCTTGCGTCAATGATCTGACCGTGATAGAACAACACGTAGGATGCCATCGCCAATATCCCAAATCCACTAAAGGCAAAGCTGATTTTGGTGTCGCGGATCCATTTACGCTGAGCCATAAAGAGTGCTACGATAAATACAAGATTGTAAGCACCAATGATCACATTTTGCGCGGGGTAATCCACGCCACGGTTGAACAATTGATACTGCAACTCGAGCAGGTGTGTTACATAGGCAATGACAGCTCCTGCGACACATAAAGCGATGGTGTAATACTTCACCAGCTCCATATCTTCATTCTTTTCCCTGCGAACGAGGATAATTGAAAATACGATTGAGGCAACTGAGAATATGCCTGTGAGGTATCCTTTATTGAAAATGATCGACATCAGCGGTGGCACTGACGAGCTGTAGATTTGTTCCCAATCCATCACAAGACTGAAGAGCATCAATACCATGAGCACCACTGATGCTCCTTTCATAAGACGAATGCCCGACTTTTGCGACAGCCACAGCAACAATACTGTTTCTGCTGACCAGAACATGGTAATGTAATTCCCTTCAAGCTGGACAGGTGCAGCGAGGCTCACAAAGGTGAGCACCAACCCGATTAGTAAAAACACGAGGTTCCTGTCGACTCGGGTATTCTTATAAAGTGCGAACGCAAATGCAAAATTAAAGATGGCAAGTGTGGCCGTAAATAGTCCTTTGTAAATGCTTGCGGATGGTGTATCCAGAATGACCATCCCAGCGGCGTAGTAGCAAAATGTGTTACTTAAAAGAATGCTGATCTCGATCGCTTTGAATGGCGTTCGTTCCTTTATGTTGTTAACCACGTTCATCACAAAGAATACAACATAAAACAAAGTTGCAAAGATCAACGCTCCGACGACGGGTGTTGGCTCCAATGTATCGTACTTCGCTCCCAGCCAGCCGCCAAACAGCAACACAGTGAATGCGTAACAAACGATGTTGACAAGGTTCCATTTTTTATAGTATGCCAGCACAAGCATCCCGCCATCGAGGATCAACACATAGGTAAACAGAACCACATAGTTTCCTTCACCAGTGCTTACCATAAACGGAGATGCAAATCCACCGAGGATCGAGAGCACTGCCAGTTCGATCCGATTGTACGCGAGTGATAACACAACAGCAAAAGCTGTTATGATCAGCATGAGAATAAAGGCGGCAGTCTGTCCAAAAATCTGATATTCATGAAAGGCGATGGCAATAGTCAGGTATAAAACGGCGATACCACCTCCAACCAATACTGAACTGAACGCAGCAAATGTTCGCCGCAACCAATGGGCTACACCCAGCAATATGCCACCGCAGAGAATACCTATAAAGACACGACCTATTGGCCCGATCCAATCACGATCGATGGCATACTTTACAAAGAAACCGATACCGAGCACCAGGACCCCGATACCGATCTTGTTCGCGAGGTTCTCGCCAATAAATTTCTCGAGGTCGGGATTTCGCTCGAAGAAGCCAGGCTTTTTTGGCGCCGGAGGACGAGCAACGGGTGGCCTGACGGCGGCCGGAATCCGGACAACCTCTGGCTCACGCCCGACTGGTTGAGTAACTGGCTGGGGAATCTTTTCAGTTGGTTTTTCTTCCGCTGGAACCAGAGCTTCAGGGACGATAGGTTTCGATTCGGTACGTACAGGGGGAATGGGCGGTTTCTCTGCAACTGGTTTCTGTTCGGCCTTTTCCGTCGGTGACGGAGCAGTCGCGGGCAAAGGAGCAGTGACAGATGTTGCCGGTCTCCCCTCAGCCTGGCTTTGCCGGACCTTCTTTAATTCTTCACGAAGATGGTCGAGTTTAGAATCAAGGAGGTTAAATCTGTCAGTGATTGATTTTCGGATGCCAAACAGAATAACCAGGACGATCGTCGCTACGACGAATACGAGGAATTCCAACATGCGGGGATCAGGGTGATGTTCAACATCAAAGATGCCAATTCCCCCAGCCGAAAACAATTGCTATCGCGGGCCTGCATGGCAGGTTACCGAGACTAAACGCTTCCTAAAGTCCCTTCTTCACCAAGGGGGGCACAATGCCCATATTGTACCATGCGAACGCATATTGATCAGCAGTCGTTTCAATGGCCTTTGACAAGTTAGAAGCCCCGTGCCCCGACTTTGTATCGATACGGATGAGCACAGGGTTAGGTCCAGAATTCGCCTCCTGAAGAGTGGCTGCAAACTTAAAAGAATGCGCCGGAACCACACGATCGTCGTGGTCGGCGGTCGTAACCATTGTTGCCGGGTAGGCTGTATTGGGTTTGAGCGCGTGGACAGGCGAATACCGCTTAAGATATTCAAACATTTCCTTCGAGTCGTCGGCGGTTCCGTAGTCATACGCCCAGCCGGCCCCTGCTGTAAACTTATGGTAACGCAGCATATCCATTACGCCGACGGCAGGCAGCGCGACCTTAGCGAGATCCGGTCGCTGTGTCATTGTTGCTCCTACCAGTAGCCCTCCGTTGGATCCCCCGGCTATAGCCAGGTACTGACTGGAAGTATACTTTTCTTTGATCAGGTATTCGCCGGCAGCAATAAAGTCATCAAATACATTCTGCTTGTTTAGTTTGGTGCCGGCGAGGTGCCATTTTTCGCCATACTCGCCGCCGCCACGAAGATTTGGCTGTGCGTAGATGCCACCATTTTCAAGCCACATCATCCGTGATGGACTGAACCCAGGTGTAAGACTGATATTGAATCCACCGTAAGCGTAGAGCCATGTAGGATTTTTTCCATTCAGTTCAACTCCCTTTTTGTAGACAATAAACATTGGCACCTTCGTACCGTCTTTGCTTGTATAAAACACCTGCTTAGTCTCATAGTCTTCGGGATTGAAATCAACTTTTGGTGAGTAGTATACTGAAGACTTGCCGGATGCGATATCGTACCTGAAGATTGTTGTCGGGTAGGTGAATGAAGTAAATGAATAGTAGAGAACCTTCTCATGTACTTCAGCACTAAAGCCACCGGCTGTCCCAATTCCCGGCAATTCAATTGACCGCACCAATTTTCCGTTCAGGTCGTACTGCCTGATCTGCGATTTCACATCGATCATATAGTTCGCAAACAGATAGCCACCTCCGGTACTCGTGTTCAACACGTCTTTCGTTTCAGGAATTACGTCCTTCCAGTTCTGTGGTAATGGATTCGCAAAATCAAATTCAACGAGGCGGTTGTTAGGCGCATTAAGATTTGTTTCCAACAGAATGCGACTGCCTTTGTTTGTAACCACACCGTGATTGTTGTCGAAGTTATTTACCACGACAACAAGGCTGCTCTTCGGATCGTGCAAATCCTGAATGTACAATTCATTCCCCGTGGTGCTGGTAGCTGCTGAGACAACCAGGAAGCGCTCATCTTCAGTAAGAGATCCGCTAACATACCTGCGTGGATTCTTATCATCTCCAAATATGATCTTATCATCGCTGCGGGGTGTTCCAACGCGGTGGTAGTACAATTTGTGGCTCTGGGTTTTCGCCGACAACTGACTTCCCTTAGGTTTTTCGTAGGTACTGAAATAAAAACCATCGTTGCCCTGCCAGGCGATGCCGCTGAACTTGATATCCTGGATTGTATCTTCAAGGATCTTTTTGGAAGACGCGTCAATAATAATTGCTTCAGTCCAGTCCTGACCTCCTTTGGAAATCAGGTAGGCCAACCGTGATCCATCTTTGGAAAACGATACATCGGCAAGACGTGTCGTGCCATCTGATGAAAATGTATTTGGGTCCAGGAATACTTCCGGTTCTCCCTGTTCCCCTTTTCTTCGGTAGAGAACACTGTGATTCTGGAGCCCTTCGTTCCTGAAATAATAGATATACTCGCCTTTTGTGAAAGGAGATCCCAACTTCTCGTAATTGTTTAAAGTTTCCAGACGAGTACGTATCTCCTCCCGATAAGGAATCTTTCCGAGGAAGCCGAAGGTCACCTTGTTTTCTTCCGCAACCCAGTCGGCCACTTCCGCACTGGTATCGTTCTCCATCCATCGATATGGATCAGCAACCGATTCACCGAAATAAACATCAACGGTGTCCCCTTTTTTGGACACGGGATAAGAACTCGGATTCTCTGTCTTTGAACTTTTTGAGCAGGCGGCCAATACCACGATAAAAGCAAGAGAAAGTAACAGGGTCATAGATTTCATAGCGTAATCCCGAAATCATTCGTTTCGAAGCCGAAAGCTATTAATCTGCTGCTAGTATTACAACCGCCGTAACAGAAGAAAAGATGCCACCTGGGCGCAGGCCTGGTGGCATCCTGAGAATTTATCGGACCGTGTACTGGTAGCAGTCGCTGGATAGCACCACTTCCATGGTAGTTTCCTTAAGGATTTGAAAATGAATGTCAAATGTAGAGCCAACGGGAATTGCTGCAACGCTTCTGAATAGCTCCTCGTGCCCGAACCCAAACTTGTTCGTCACGATGGGCTTTGGGTCAAGGCCCAATCCCAGCGTCAGCCATGTTGCACTTGTGCAATTGTTATCCAACGTGGTGTCTACAGCACGTTGAAGTATGTAACTGGTGTTTGGTTCAAGGCCGCGGATATACGTGTCCAGGTGAATCATTTGGGTTTCATTCTCTTTCTGACGGAACGCAATGAATCCAAGTTCGCCACGTTTATCACCCATCAGCCAAACGTTGAGATTATAGTTTGGCCCGCCGGGTTTGCAATCACGATCAAAGCCCTGAAAGATGCGATCAAAATCGCCAGATTCCGAACGAAGCTCTTTTCCGAAAGGAACCTGATCATTGCGCCGAGGTGAAATCTGCTCATCCGAACACGCAAAAAGGAAGATGATGGTGCCAACGACCCCGAAAATACCCGGGCCGGGCCTCTTGATGTTAACATTTTTCATGATGGGTATAGTTTGATTAGTTTACTCTTGCTTCCGGCAACGTCTATTGCGTACCGAACGTAGTAGTAAACAGTCCCGAAGGCCAGGGCCATCGAGCAGCGCCCTGCTTTGATTGAGTAATTGACGTTTCGTGGAAGTGGTTAACCTGCGATTAAACCTGGTTGTAGAGCTGATATACCTGTAGCGATTTAACGAACAGATCGTATCTTCGCTCCATGAAGAAATTGGGTTGTGTATTACTTTTGTTTGTAATGTTATCTTGTGATGAGGATGTAGAAATCCCCCAGCCTGACACTCCGTACAACGTAAAAGCTATACGTATGTCAGAAAAATCAGCCTTGATTTCCTGGAGTGATAGCACAAAGATCGACGGAAATTATCTTATTCTGCGTGCCGTAAATTCATCAGCGTACGAAGAGCTTACGACTGTGCCCCGGGGCAGGTTGTCGTACATCGACAATGCAATAGAGCCGGAAGCAACCTATAGATATCGAATGACACTGGTTGATCTAACCGGAACCAGCAGCGAATACTCTGAAGTTGCAACTGTAAACAAGTTGCAGAATTCTCAGATGTCAACGTTCATCATCCCCGGCAAAAAATCAGGCGATTCACCTTTTTCCATCACGGCGCCTACAACTCTAAATCCTTCGCCCATAACATACACATCGTCTGATGTCGCAGTGGCCACAGTCGGCGGAAATATCATCACTATTGTCGGAGCGGGTACAACAACGATCACGGCATCACAGACTGCAACGTTTGACTACATGTCTGCGTCGGTTACTGCGACCTTTACTGTACATTAGCCGTACCATACTGACTATTTTCTATCTTCTCCTGTACCACCAAATGACGGAAGCAAGAGCGAGGAAAACGATGTTTACTCCGATTGAAGATGCTTCTCCCCGCGCTACATGAAAAATTATGGCGCAAATCATCAGGAGCACAACACCAAGAGCAGCGATAGCGGTAAGACGAGATTTGATGTTAAAGATACCCGGTAATATCAATCCCAAAGCACCGGTCAAATCAACTATGCCTGTGAATTTTACCAGTGCATCTGAAACCTCACCTGCCCACGACCACATTTGAGCCAGGTGAGATGTGGGTGTAAATAACTTCATCCACGCAGACCATATGAGGCTGAGGGCAAGCAGTGACTGAATTGCCCAAAGCGCGATTGACTTTGCCTTTTTCATTTACAAAATAGTTACCTGCAAAAATATCTAACTTTGCTATCCAACAGATAGTACTATCCTGATGGATAGCGCTATCCAGTAGGAAAGTGCGCGCTTGTGTGCATATCCGAGGCACAATTAATCATTGACAAAGTACAAGACATGTTAACGGCAGGTGGTTGTCCTAAAACAATGCTATCAATCAAGGATGCGCTCGAAGCAATCGAGGGAAAATGGAAGCTATTGATACTATTTTCACTAACGTCCGGCCCCAGACGTTTCAAGCAAATTTCACGGGATGTAGGAGGTATTACTGACAAGACCCTGTCGAAAGAACTGAAACTGCTGGAAATCAACAAACTCATTTCCCGCGATGTCTACGACACCTTTCCGCCAACAGTCGAGTATGCGCTCACTTCTCATGGAAGATCCCTTGAACGCGTGCTGGAAGAACTTCATTACTGGGGATTGCTGCATCGGAAGAACATCATTGGAAAGTAGCAAAGTTATATTGTCAGGTTAAGTCATCATCTACTCATCAACGTTATACCGAACGTCTACTATTTTGAACTTTCCATAACAAAAGTCTCCGGAAGGGTACTTCACAATGGCCTCGGCATATGATGAAAGTCTCATGCCGGCGAAATTCTGATAGGCTTTCAGCGGGGTTAACCAGGGATACCGTTGCATCGATCCGTCTTTCTGAAGGGCGTAGCGATCGTGCGACATAAACTCGATGAGTTCTCCGTCCCTATTAAAGTGCAGGTCTGCCGAAATCGAGACATCTCCGTTGACAAACGTCGCGGTTACGGACAGGTCCGATATATTAAACCAGGCGATTCGTTTATCGATGAGTGTAGCCGGAGCCATAACACACATATCGTTGAACGCAGTCACGGTTTCTGCGATGTTCATAAGCGGCCCATCAGCATGCTGAACGCGGATCATTGAAAGAAGTCTGATCTCCATGGATGCCAAGCCATCCACAAATCGATGATAGCCGGCAACCGGTAGCCTTTTCATTACTGCATCCAGAAAAAACAGACGTGATGGATTCCTTATGCCGTTGTACTGCTTCGATTGAAATTTCATCCAAGGTGATTGTTCGTCCTGACGGAGAGTACCTTCAAGTAAAACTGAGAAGTTTAATACCCTGGGTTTATTCATGGCCCCGGATTGTCGTATGTATTTTTTAACAGTCTCTGGCACGTGCGCCAGGTCAGACTCCGTGAGCAACTCATTATCGCCGGACGAATTTGTCCTGAGCAGAACGGTCACGTCCTTCATGAAGCTATTTCTAAAATATCTACGACTCAGCACTGGCGCGAGTATGCAAAGTGCTACGCCTGAGATGGCGCTAAGAACTGATACTATCAAATAGTGACCATGCATACGACAAAGGGTGCCGCGCAAGGATCGTTTTAACATTATTCAAAACGATCGCTAATGTAATCCCGGGATTACTTGCGCGCCTTATTACAGGTCTTAAGATAATATCACAGTGACTATCGTCTCATGACAATTCATCAGGACTTCATCTGACGTTTGTCAGTTTCTTACTCTATACCATTCTCCGCTGTCAGTATTATTGGCTTCCCGTCTGTAACAACGATGGTATGCTCATGCTGTGCCATAAATCCGCCGCGGTTTCCTACTAAAGTCCAACCGTCGCTGGCAGTGACCGCCATGGTTGAAGCTGTGGCAATAAAGGTTTCTATGGCAACTACAGAATTTTTTGTGAATCGCTGACTATTACCTGAGTCGCGATAGTTTGCAATGTATGATGGATGTTCATGCAGGCTTCGTCCTATTCCGTGTCCGGTGAGATTGCGTATCACTTTGAATCCACGCTGCTTCGCCCTTTGCTCTATCCATCCACCCAGATCGGAGATCCTCACTCCTCCTCGTATCTGATCAATTGCGTTTAACAAAATATGCTTCGATGCATCTACAAGCAACTGATGACCATTCACATCATCACCAATAACAAAGGATGCTCCGTTGTCCGACCAGTAACCATTCAGTTCTGCTGATACGTCTATGTTCACAAGATCACCTTGCCTCAATATTGTTTGGGGCGATGGTATCCCGTGACAAAAAGCTTCATTCACACTAATGCAGGTAGCACCAGGAAAGTCATACGTCAGGCGTGGAGCAGAGCGGGCGCCTAAAGACCTGAGAATATCATTGCCAAAGTCGTCGAGTTCCTTTGTGTTCATTCCGGCCCTGGCATGCTTCTGCATTTCTTTCAGTGTGCTGGCAACGGCGTGACTGACACGAGTCATGCCTTTCAGTTCCGACTCTTTTGAGATTGACATATATGAGAAGTTATTACTTTATTCAAAAACAATTAACACCGTCATGTAAATGTAGTTCCGGTAAAGCAGAATTATTGTATACCTTGGTCAAAAGTATACCTCGAAATATGAGCAAGCAACCCGCGCCGGCAATTGCCGAGATGCTTCAGGAGTTGGATATGTCCCGGCAAATCCTCAGGATAGTGTTCGACAACATCACGTCGGCTATCGTGCTCGTTGCTCCGGATACACGCATGATATTTGTGAACAAGTACGCCCGCGAAGGTAGTGTTACAATTCATGGCCGTCCAATGGAGGTTGGAGACAGCATTATGAATTACAGGCTTCCGGGAGACGATGAAACTCACAGCAAGTTCAAGAAAAACTTTGAACGCGCATTACAAACAAGAACAGCGATTATTGACGAAGGTGAAATGTTCTTTCCTCCATTGACCTTTTGGATACGGACCGAGTTTACTCCGATATTTGATCACGATAAACCAGTTGGCGTTCTGCTTCATTTTCATAATGTCACCGACCGGAAGAAAATGGAGACGTGGACTGCGCAGCAGGCGGATATCCTCAATCATATCGCCTGGTCGCAATCTCACGAAACCCGACAGCCGGTAGCTACACTTTTGGGCCTGATCAATATCCTTGATAAGAAGTCGCTGACTGAAGAGAATCAGAAAATTATTGGGTTGCTTGAACAGACCGCGCATAAACTCGAAAATGTCATACGGCAAAATGTAATTCGCGCAAATATGGGAGCAACTCGTTCGGGAGAAGGAGAAAACAGGATGCAGTAACAACACAATTGATATAACTAACCAAAATCTTCCAACCAACATGACCAGTAGCGGTTGCGTTACACGACGCCAATTTATCACTTCTACAGCAGCTGCCCTTTCTGCTGTCACTTTACCCTCTATGATACAAGCTAATCCTCAACCAAATGCGTCTAAGTATAAGATGGGACTTCAGCTGTTCACCATCAATTCGATCATTGGCCGGGACGTTGCTGGCACGCTCAAGCGCGTCGGTTCAATCGGCTACCAGGACACTGAAACCTACGGATTCGATCCGGAGAAAAAAACGTACTACGGCATGGCGATATCAGACTTCAGGCAGGCACTTGCTGACAGTCAGCTTACCACCACCAGCGGGCACTACGACTTTGCAAGATACTTCGCTCAACCTGCTGATGAGATGAAACGGTTTGTAGACCGTTGTATCGAAGGTGCGAGCGGACTGGGACAAAAGTACATCACATGGCCATGGCTGGATCCATCATTGCGATCAATCGAAAAATTCAAGGAGCTAACGGGCAAGCTAAACGCAATCGGTGAACAGGTGAACAAAGCGGGACTTGGGTTTGCTTATCACAATCATGATTTTGAATTCATTGATCACAATGGTCAGATTGGCTACGATATAATTATGAAAGAAACTGACCCCAGGCTGGTGAAGTTACAGGTGGATCTTTACTGGGTGATGCATTCCTCGAAACGGAGTCCTGCTGAGCTCTTCAGCCTGCAGCCAGGCCGATTTGTGATGTGGCACATTAAGGATATGGATAAAGTCTCGCGCGATTATACAGAGATGGGCAATGGTTCCATTGACTACACCAAAATACTCCCCGACGCTTCCCGCTCAGGCATGCAGTACTATTACATTGAGCAAGGCGGAAACTTTGCTATCAACCCAATGGACAGCATTACGAAAAGTGCGGCATTCTTTAAGAAGAACCTTGAAAAGTATCTCGCCTAGAGAACAATTTATGAAAGACCTAAGGTTTAGTAGTCAAACAAAAAGATTGCGCGAATAAAATGATCAATCGACTGACAGCACTTCTTTTCTGTTTTCTTTCGGCAAGCGCTTTCGGACAAAAAGCCACAAGTCAAAAGCCGACAGAGTTGCCCAGGGTCGTTACTGATAAAGGCACTCACAACCTGATCGTTGATGGCAAACCTTTCCTCCTGCTTGGCGCTCAATTGTGGAACAGCAGTGCATGGCCATATATAACTGATCAATTCTGGTTGCAGCTTCGGTCATTGAATGCTAATACGCTTGAAGTTCCTATCTACTGGCAAAACATTGAACCACAACCAGGGCAATTTAACTTTAAGGAGCTCGACGACCTTATTCAGCACGCACAGCAAGAGCACATTAAACTTGTGCTCCTCTGGTTTGCTTCATGGAAGAATGGAACATCGTCGTACGCTCCGGCGTGGTTGCTTGAGGATCCGGCAAAGTATCCGCGGATGAATAGCGCAGCTGGAGACGAGTTGTTGATTCTTTCACCCGTGAGCACAGCAAACCGCGATGCCGATAAACGCGCGTTTGTCGAGTTGATGAAACGCGTTCGATCGCTTGATGCTTCAGGAAAGACAGTGATCATGGTTCAGGTACAGAATGAGGCCGGTTCGCTGGGTACAAACCGCGATTACTCTCCGGCAGCCAACAAACTTTATGCGCAAGAGGTACCATCCGATCTAGTCAAGGCGTTGAACAAATCAGCGGGTACATGGGAACAGGTATTTGGTATCGATGCTCCCGAAGCATTCAATTCGTGGCATTTTGCAACCTACATCAATGAAATAGCAAAGGCCGGAAAGGCAGTTCATAATCTTCCGATGTACGCCAACTCCTGGACGAGAGAAAATTCTTTTCAACGCCCGGGTGAATACCCCAGCGGTGGTCCATCTTCAAACATGCTTGATCTCTGGAAATTTGCTGCTCCTGATCTTTCGTTCCTGGCACCGGACCTGTACTTCGGCAATCCCAACATGTTTAATATATCCTGCGAGCTGTACAAAAGAAAAGACAATCTGTTAATGATTCCTGAAACCGGCAATGGTGTTTCATTTGCACGATTTCATTTCTATGCGATCGGAAATCACGATGCGAAAGGAGTTGCAGTTTACGGTGTAGATCCATTCCATGCCGATCCGAATGATAAACGTAACTTTACGCGGCTCGATGAGCGCTTCGACGACATTGCTGCGAACTATGCATTGCTGTCGAAGGCGGCAGATCAGATCCTTGCTTTACAAGGTCAGCAAAAGTTGAAGGCTGTTGGTGAAGAACAGGGATTGATGGAACAGCTTGTTCACTTCGATGGTTATGACGTTCTCTTTGAATACGGATATCCCCGATACAGAGAGAAGGGTCGCCAAAGCGGACGCGCATTAATAGGACAGCTCAGTGCAAATGAATTTCTAATTGTTGGTTTTGATGCCCGGTTCAGATTCAGACCCACATATGGCTCGGGTTTTTCAAATGCAGAAATGATCGCAGTTGAAGAAGGCTACTACGATACGGCCAACAATTGGGTGCGTCAACGTTTCTGGAACGGTGATGAAGTTTATCATTCTACACTAAGGCCTCAGGGCACGATTCTGAAGATTCGTCTCCGACCTGTCAAGGCATCTGACAATGGGAAAGTCAGGGCCAACTTCGAGCAGAATTAAACCCAAATAATATGATACCAACCAAAGGATACGCAGCGCAAACAAAGGAGACACCACTTGCTCCGTGGAATTTTAATCGCCGTGAGGTCGGCCCTTATGATGTTCAGTTCGACATCGACTTTTGTGGTGTGTGTCATTCCGACCTTCATCAGATCAGAGATGAGTGGGGAGGATCTATTTTCCCTATGGTACCGGGCCACGAAATAGTGGGACGTGTTGTGGCCGTGGGGAACCAGGTAAAGAAGTTCAGGAAGGGAGATCTCGCGGCCACCGGATGCCTGGTCGACTCCTGCAGGACGTGTGAGAACTGTAAGCGTGGGCTTGAACAATATTGTCTCGTTGGAGGATCTCAGACCTACAACGGGTATGAACAGGATCGCAAGACGCCAACGTATGGCGGATATTCCAAAACGATAGTTGTCCACGAAGACTTTGTGCTTCGCGTGCCGGCCTCATTGGATCTTGCTGCAACGGCTCCCCTATTGTGCGCCGGAATAACGACCTATTCTCCGCTGCGTCACTGGAAAGTAGGCAAAGGGCATAAGCTGGCAGTGCTTGGTCTCGGCGGACTTGGACATATGGGTGTTAAGTTCGGAGTCGCGTTCGGTGCGGAAGTAACCGTACTCAGCACATCACCGTCCAAAGAAGCGGATGCAAAAAAACTTGGAGCTCATAAGTTTGTCGTCACAAAAGATCCTGCCCAGTTTAAGGCTGCAAGGGGATCGTTCGATTTCATCCTCGACACTGTTTCAGCGGAGCACGATTACAACCAATACCTGAAGTTACTCAAGACCGACGGTGTACACATATGTGTAGGTGCTCCTCCTACACCTTCTGCGGTAAGTGCTTTTGCATTGATGGGAGGACGCAAGAGTATTGCAGGTTCTGGAATTGGAGGCTTACCCGAGACCCAGGAGATGCTCGATTTCTGCGCTGCTCATAATATTGTTTCTGATATTGAAATGATCGACATCAAAAATATAAACTCTGCGTATGAGCGGATGCTGAAAGGTGATGTTCGATATCGCTTCGTGATCGACATGGCAACGCTTTAAAAGGCACATGAGGATTAATCATATTTCTTGATAATTTGCGGGTCAGAACTGACGACTATGCTACTGGATTTTGAAAAGCCTATTGCTGAGCTCGAAGCAAAATTAGAACAGATGAAACACCTGGCGTTTGACAGTGATGCCCAGGTGAGAGACTCGATTTCAGTACTCGAGAAAAAAATTCAGCACCTTAAGAAGGAGACGTTTGAAAATCTAACGGGGTGGCAACGCGTCCAATTGTCCCGCCACCCCGATCGTCCATATACACTGGACTATGTCTACGGATTGACGTCTGATTTCATCGAGCTTCATGGCGACCGAACTGTTCGTGATGATCCCGCCATGGTTGGAGGATTTGGCACGATCGACGGCCAAACGTATATGCTAATCGGGCAGCAGAAGGGTCGCAATACCAAGCAACGTCAGTTCAGGAATTTTGGTATGGCCAATCCTGAGGGCTATCGCAAAGCACTCCGGCTGATGAAGCTCGCCGAAAAATTCAATAAGCCAATCGTTACGTTCATTGATACGCCAGGTGCATTCCCTGGTCTTGAGGCTGAAGAGCGTGGTCAGGGTGAAGCAATAGCCCGTAATCTTCAGGAAATGTTTACGCTGAAAGTTCCCGTGATCTGCATTGTTATTGGAGAAGGCGCCTCTGGGGGCGCTTTAGGTATTGCGATCGGCGATAGAGTTCTGATGCTCGAGAACAGCTGGTACTCGGTGATATCGCCGGAAAACTGCTCTACGATTCTATGGCGAAGCTGGGATTTTAAAGAGCAGGCCGCTGAGCTCCTTAAACTTACTGCCAAGGATATGCAGTCGCTCCGTCTCATTGATGGCATCATAAAAGAACCTCTTGGTGGTGCACACACAGACACGAAGTCCATGATTGCAGAGGTTCGTAAGGCGATTCTGAGTTGCACGGATGAGCTTAAAAAGATCAAGCCAGAAAAAAGAATTGAGCAGCGAATAGAAAAGTTTGGCTCAATGGGTGTCGTCAGCGAAAAGAGTTGATGATGCTAAGAACTCTTTTCGCTGCCCATGCTCAGGAGATTCAGACCTGCTTACTTGAATTTACTTTCATCCAGACGAAAGAACCGTACAGCGTTGTTGAACAAAATATCGCGCTTCTGATCAAATGAAAGGTAATCGGCGTTTTCGATAACACCGATTGACGTTTCAATCAGTTTCGGCCACACCAAAAGGTCTGTTCCATACATTATTCGTTTTCCAAATCCCGCCTGGACGAGTCGATTCAGGTAGGCATGAATCTCTGCCTGCGGGTAGCTCCAGATAAAGCCTGCAAGGTCTACGTACACATAAGCGTGCGCCCCCATTAAGGCTATCATTTCATCGATCATTGGATAACCAGCGTGCATAACCCAGATCTTTAATTTAGGGTGTCGCGCCAGCATGTCTTCGAGCAGGAACGGATTTCCAAGCGAAGCACGGTATTTGGGTGAGGTTATGTTAGCCATACCGTTACCGCCCGTTCCCATATGAATTCCAACCGGGATGTTAAGCTTTTCAGCAACGCTAAAGTATTCGTCAAGTGACATATCACTCGGCGACAAGCCTTGATACTGCGGTGCAACCTCGCCCATCACTTTATAAAATCCAGATGAGAGAGAATCCTGGAAAGCCTTAACGGTCATATCTTTCGAAGAGCTCACACCAATACCAGGAATCACTCTGCCTGGCACCGCTTTCTGAAGTTTTCTGATGAGTCCGGGATCGCCATAGGTTACAACCGTCATATTCAACTTCTTCATCGTAGAAACCAGTGCATCATGCATCTCCTGGTCGGTCTTTGCTGCCTTCAATGGCTCGGCACAATCCGTATTCAGGAATGATGGTGGAGGCAATGTCGGATCACCACCAGGCATGTTCCTCAAAAACCACGGGCACATATCGCTGGCAAACGCTGGGTTCACCTTCATCATATGAACGTGAACATCAATTATTGGCAAGTGTTTCTCCTGGGCAAACAGTGGAGCGTTAAACAGAATAACCAGTGCGGCCAGGAAGAATCGGACGAGATAAGCGCGGAGTGTTGGTGTCCTCATAAAGAAAGATTCAGGTGTTGTGTATTGCAAGTGGTGTGTATTGACTGTTCCAATCTACATTTATTCGTGCTTAAGTAGCAAGGATGTTTGAACAATTGCTGTGCGCTCAACTTTTTCACCTGCAAGTCGTGTAGCAAAGGTTATAGAGGCGTCACGGTTGCCCACCAGGTTGTTCCCGGCTGAAGTGTAACATCGAGTTCGATCTCGTAAGATCGATTGAGAGAATAAATCTGGGGCGTGCCCTCACCCACCTGCAGTTTTGCCTTGTCCTTCAGCCCCGTGTAGTATAGTGGGACAACGATATGCCTGGTGATCGGCTGCTGCAAGGGATTAAACAAGAAGAGCATGCCACGCTCTTTTCCCTGCGGAGAAACGTGAAGCCATCCATCCCAGTCACGACCGTCTGCGCGTCTGAGATGAATCAGATCCGCATTTAAAACGTCGCGGTACTTTTTGTACCAGGTTACAACATCAGAAACGACTACCCGTGTTTTTTCGGTATCGTACAATCTTGGTCCACGATAACAAGCTTGTATTCCGGCACCGTAGTATTGCATCATCAATTGCTTATATGCATCAAGATGCTGTTCCAAAGGCTCGAGAACAGCTTCAGGTCCACCGCCCTGATATTTAGTCAGAGGCACAAAACCCCAGCTCATAGACGGAGTTTTTTCCCAGGTACCATCGAAGATATTCTGGCGGTTGAGAATTAGTTGCTGATCGCGGGGCAATGAGAAATTCACCTCGCGATAGCCAAGGCCACTCTTGTGTGTTCCGTCGAGATGATACCAGTCCGGCGCATTTATGTAGACACCGTGCTCATTGCACCATCGATAAAGCTCCTTTTGCAATGCCAACTGACGCCATCGCGAATCGTTCACATCGCGATGGCCTGGATGAGTTGTCGAAGCGCAAAGATCTCCCGCGTATGGGCCATCATTTTCCCATATGTCGAAAGTCGTATTGGCAATGAAGTATTTTATCTTGTCCCGAAACCCGAGCCCCCATTTACTTCCAAAACACGGGGCATTTCCAAAGTATGCTCCACCGGGTTTGCCCGTGGTGGGATCGATTACATCATCTTCATCACTGATGCGGCGTGAACTGAACAGTGCATAGCTTCCGATCTGAATCCGTTTGGAGTGCGCATAGTCGGCCAGTTGTCTCCATCTTCGCACATTGGAAGCGGTTGTATCTTCCATATTGCAATGACTGCCAAAGCTTAATATCAGTGCCTCGTAACCGGTATCTGCACATTGATCGATCGCTGTTCTGACTTCATCATCGTTCTTGCTAACCAGGTGCATAAATATCGGATTCTGCGTCGTCCAGGGTGCAAGCACGCGGTACATTCGCCTTATCATCAAACCACGACGCTCCCGATCGTATGTATCTATTAATAGCTCAGCGGTTCTGACAGAAGTCAGTGCCTCACCCTGACGCAACAACACACCCGGCGCATGCTCGGGATACACTTGCAACATAGCGGGGCTTCGCAGTGCATAGTTCACCTGCGATGTGTAACTAGTATCTGGCAACCAATGTGTGGTCTGATCACTCAAGTCATAGCGCATTGAATTATTATACGCAACATTCGTCTCAACGTAGATGCCGTGCTGCTTCTTCATGTTCATCTCATTGCCCTCAACTGCACTTTCTTCCTCAACAACCGCCAGCACCTCATTAACTATCTTATCAATCATGACTGGTTTCTTTGCTGTGCTTTTAATGACAAGCGACTTAACGAGCAAAGGCAAACCATCGTAAAGTTCGTATTGGACATCTATTGATATACCCTTCACGTTTTCGGCCGCCCCCTCGAAACGAAAAGTCAGTGTCTTTCCGGTTGGCATTTCCTTATTGCCTGTCCACGTAGTCGACTTCCATTTTATACGCGGTGCTAAAAGAGAAATAGTGTAACCCCTGAATACAAAGTCGGTGCCTGCTGGTTTCATGACGTCAATCCATTCCGGACGCAGATAAGCATTTTCAGGCTGACCCTTCAGACCTCCAATGGTGTACTGATGTCCGTCGAGTGTTACGTAAGCTTCCGGTTTGATTGCCCGCAGTAATTGCTGGCCACTGCTCATGTTACGAAAGTCAACGCAGGCAATACCAGGCTGTAGCGCAAACGCCCTTCTGATTAACCCGTTGAATAAAACCAATTGCTTTCCATCAGACGAGGAATACACCTCAGCTCTTTCTTTAACCGGTGTTAACAACCAGTCGGACGATGCCATCCGCGAACTGTTTCCATGATCATCCACAGGTCGTAGCTGAGCATTGATTGAAAAGTTGCCGTTACAAAGCAACCCGAATAACAGCAAAGTAAACTTTACAATGACACTATGGGCAGAAGGATGGCAGGACTTACCTGTAAGGAAGCGGTCTGGATGTTCATTCATGGAGAGCGGCATATGCGGCATACACTGATGCCATACGCTCTCCAATCTAATACACCGCTACGTTGAAAGCAATGACTGGTGAGGGCAGACAGTCAGGCAGACCATCGGCTCCCAGAACACGATAGATCCTCACCTACTGATGATACGTAGGAAATGGCGAGAACGGAGAAAAAGCAGACTATGTTGGAATCTCATCAATAAACTCCAGGTAGTCATCGCTATTAAATGCATGCGCGACCATGTGAGGTGAAACCGTCTCAAGCGCAACAATGTCATCAACCTCCTCCCTTATTTTCATGTATGCATCTACAGTAATGACAGGCGTAGCGAGCGTCAGCAACTTCGGCTGATAACCCCTGATCAACCTGATGGCAGCAATTACAGATGCCGCGTTCTCTACAACGTCGTTCACAATTACCACCTGATTATTCAAAAGGACTTTGTTGAATACTGCGGACTGATCAACAAAATTGCTTTTAAGCTCTTGCTGCAACTGCTGCACCTGCCTGTAAACATAATTTCCGGGCAGCTCGTTACCTTCATCATTCGTGACAGCACAACCAAAATTGACCGCCCCAATAGTCTTCTTCGGATTCGCAGGATCGGGAATATATAATGTAGGAAGATATACAGTGACCGCATGCATAATGCCAGCGACACTGTCAGCCACTGGAAATCCGCCGGCCGAGACAGTAACTACAATAATTTCTCCTTTCAAGTTGGTTGCGAGGCGTTCACCCAGCAATCGACCCGCAGCAAGTCTGCTTCGAAAAATAGTGAATCCTTCGGGTGCCATGGTTATGTTGTTAAAGTAACCAAAGCTAACGCTCACCTGACATCCGGAAGCTGGCAATTGTCAGGTTCGAAAATGAGTTGCATCAGGAAATGAAATAGAAAGCCATTGGGGTCACCGCAACCTTCGTCGGGATACCGTTTCTTATTCCGGCCTCGTACGCGACGCCAATGGCGCCTTCATTTGAAATACAACTTAAATACCACAATAAAGTTTATTCATCCCGAAGGGCATCAACGGGGTTCGCAACGGCTGCCCTATATGACCTGAAGCCAACGGTGACTAATACAACAAAGCAAGTAAAAGCAACACCCATCAGGAAGGTCGGAGCATTGAGTGAGATCCTGTATTCAAAGTTGCTCAACCATTTGTTCATGAAGTAGTAGGTTATGGGCACTGATAAGACAAACGAGACGCCTACAAGAATCAAAAATTCTTTCGAGAACAGCATTACTACCTGGCCTACGGAAGCACCTAGTGACTTCCTGATCCCTACTTCCTTGGTCTTGCTGCGCGCCATAAATGAAATGAGCCCGAATAGCCCAATGCATCCAATAAAAATTGCTACGCCGGCAAACAAAGCAACCAATCTTGTCACGCGGCGCTCGGCGTCGTACAATCCTTTAATTGTATCGTCAAGGAACTTGTATTCATAAATGTGCGTATCAAAAATATCCTCCCAAACTGTCTGCACTTTTTTGAGTGTTTCAGTCATGTTCTCAGTCCTTAGACGTACAGCTCCTTTGTAATAGGCATTTGCATCACAAAAGACAATTGTCGAAGTGATTTTACCGTGCAATGAGTTAGCATTAAAATCCCTGAAAACTCCGGTCACCACGGCCTTGCGGTCCCACATGTTAATAGGCGTGCCAATAGCCTCCGGCGGATTGGAATATCCCAATGCCTTTGCCATAGTTTCATTGATGATGAACCTTGTGGCACTATCGGCAGGAACTAGATTTTCTCCATACAGCAATTGAATTCCGTAGGTCTCTACATAGTTCGCATCGGCAAGTTTGGCAACGGCATTATCTTTGATCAGCTTACCGTTCACTTTTGCTTCATAGTCTCCTGACCACTGACCATCAGCGATTGAACCCGTGTTACTGGCTGAAAAATTCTCCACTCCCTGAATAGCCAACATACGTTCCGAAAGCGTGCGCATTCTTTCCGGTCCACGTTCAGGGATCTGAAATTCTACAACGGCATGGCTATTCAAACCAAGCGGCTGCTTCATAAAATGGTTGATCTGTTCTATGGCGATAATAGTACAGACAATCAGCACCTGGGAGGTCAGCAGCTGAAACACGATAAGCGATCTCCTCAAAGTCATGCCGCGCTGAATATCTCCGCCGATCTTGTTCTTCAATGCCTTCACTGGTTGGAAACCCGCCAGTTTCATAGCGGGGTACAGCCCAGCTAAGACCGTTACGATTAAAACAACACCCGTCAGATAAATAAATGTACTGGCATCTGAAAATGGGCGGTACGCCAGACGATAACCGAGCAAAGGCGACAGCTGCATGAGCATAAGTTCAACCAGTCCCGAAGAGAGCAATAATGCGATAAATGTGATCATGATCGTTTCACCGAGGAACTGGCTAATCAGTTGCGACCTGCTGGAGCCCATCACTTTTCGTACTCCGGCTTCCTTTGACCGATCGATAATTAATACTGTATTGAGGTTGATGAAGTTTACACAGGCTGTGAGCAGTAATACGGCACCGATAAGTCCCATCGTAAGCAAAGACGACTTCGAGACGACGCGACCACCCGGATTCCAGAAGTGCTCATTAAAGTGCATTTCGGCCATTGGCTGAAGGAAGTATGTTCTGTTCTTGCCATCGTCTGCGTTGTCGCCGGTAAAGTACTTCATGTGCCAGCCTTTCATTTTTGTTTCCAGCTGTTGACGTGTTACTCCTTCATGAAGCTTAACAATGCAATTCACGTTGGAAGCAGTGGCTCCCCAATTGTCCCATCCGCGCTTTGTTGCACCGAGCTGATTGGTGATATAAATCGTAAAGTTAAAATCCGTGTTCATCGGTGGATCCTTAACCACACCTGTTACCGTAATATCGAATTCGTTATTGTAGTTGATGACCTTATTGATGGGATCTTCATCCCCAAAATATTTCTTAGCCACAGACGCGGCAAGCACAACAGTGTTTGGTCTTGTTAATGAACGACGATCACCTTCAATCCAGTCCTGCAGCATGATGTCGAAATAGGAAGAGTCTACAAAGACAATACCGCCCTCCTGAAATTTCTCGTATCGGCCGTCGCCCCGGGGTACACGTACAACTGCCTGCTGACCATCAACGAGAGATGCATATTCAACATCGGGAAAGTCATTGCGCATGGCGGGAACCAATGGATAGGTAGCCCCAGAGTTATAACCGGTTCTTTCTCCATAATCGAAAGAGGTAACGACGCGATAGATACGATCGCTGTCCGTACGATATGTATCAAAACTCCATTCGAACTTCAGAATTAGAAAAATTATGATGGCACTGGTGATGCCCAGCGAAAGCCCCAGGATGTTCACGGCCGCATGGGTACGGTTTCGCCAGAGAGCCCTCAGTCTGAGTAGGATGTTGCTTCGAAACATGTCGTCAGGGAATTTGAATTGCCATGCTAATCCAAAGGCCATACCACATTTATTTCACTGATAATCAATTCAATACATCATAGCATGGTATCAGTGTGTATCAAAAACGATACACGGCTTCGTACGGTAATGTTACAAGGCTGCAACCCTTGTTACGGTGAAGGCGCGTATCCATATCGCACAAATTAGAAGTCCGGCTGATGTTAACGGCGACGGTGTGGAAGGGGGTTGTCGGGCTGCTCGAGGTTGTCTGTCACTATATTCTCAGTGAATGGGACGTCGTGAAAGGCAGCATGCATCTTGTCACGATCAAATTCTTTTTCATTGTTTGCCAGCCATACGGTAGCGACTCCGTTGCCAATGAAATTTGTAATGGCGCGCGCTTCAGACATGAATCGGTCCACGCCCAGTAAGAGTGCCAGCCCTTCTATCGGGATAACCTTCACTGCTGTTAATGTTGAAGCCAGCACTATGAATCCACTGCCAGTAACACCAGCCGCTCCTTTCGACGTGACGAACAGGATGCCTATAATCGACAGTATTTGATTGATGCTGAGATCAACCCCAAAAGCCTGTGCCAGGAATATGGTAGCCATCGACAAATAGATGGTTGTGCCGTCGAGATTAAATGAATAACCTGCAGGAACAACGAGTCCGACCACAGGCTTCGAGCACCCCATTCGTTCCAGTTTCTCCATGAGGGATGGAAGCGCAGCTTCCGACGAGGACGTACCCAAAACGATGAGCAATTCCTCCCTTATGTATTTCAGAAACTTCCAAAGGCTTACGCGATACGAGCGGAGGACCAGGTACAAAACAACAAAGACGAATAGTCCCATCGTTGTGTAAACAGTTACCATAAGTTTCGCCAGCGGAAGCAACGTCCTTAACCCGTACTTTCCAATAGTGTATGCCATTCCCCCGAACGCCCCAACCGGCGCGAACAGCATTACGAAGTGCAGCCCTTTAAATACATACTTTGACAATTGGGTTAACACTTTCACTATGCGCTCCCGTACACGCAAATGGCTCAAAACGATTCCGGCGATGATACTGGCCAACACCACCTGGACGGTAACATTGTCCCTGAAAAAATGCCACCAGCTGAAGTCGCTTGCTTTTTGTGCATACGTTGCCACGTCCTTACTTTCGCTCTGATTCGTCACAATTCCCACACCTGGCTGTATGACGTGAGCGACGACGATGCCAATAATCAAGGCCAGTGTTGTGATGACTTCGAAATAAATGAGCGCCTTTCCCCCTACCCGTCCCACCTTCTTCAGGTCATTCATCCCACTGATGCCGAGCGATATAGTGAGGAAAATTATCGGGTTGATAAAAAGCTTGACGATGCTTATGAATCCTTTTCCCAGGAATTCCATCGCTACGCCCTTCTCCGGGTAAAAATGCCCAAGTAGTGCCCCTGCGGTAATCGCAGTCAACACCCAGAAAGTCAGATTTGTGAATATTTTTTTGAACATGCGCTGAGGCAAACCATAACGATATACCTAATGCCGGCGAGAATTGCAACCACGGGTGTTTTGTTATTGCATCATGGCAGTATCTTGCATGCAGGACCAGGAGCGCATGGAGCAGCAGCCCGAAAGTTTTCAGTTCACCTCAAGAATGAGTCAGGCGTTACGCCTGATCAACACAACCGGCCGGCATATTTACCTCACAGGTAAAGCCGGAACCGGAAAGACCACCTTTCTGCGCTCGCTTCCGGAGCACACGTATAAGCAGCACATTATTGTGGCTCCCACAGGGATAGCGGCTCTCAACGCAGGAGGTACAACGATCCATTCTCAATTCCTGTTGCCGTTTGGAATGTTTATCCCGGACAGGAACTATGCGGAACCACCGACGGAAAATGCCAACTGGTACACCGAGACTGTTCTGGCAAAACGCCATCCTATCAATAGTGTGCGAAAACAGGTGTTGCGAACAATAGACCTTCTGATAATAGATGAAGTCTCTATGCTCAGGGCGGATCTTCTCGATGCGATCGACTACAGACTGCGTTATGCAAGAAATAACTATGCCCAGCGTTTCGGAGGAGTTCAGTTGTTGTTGATTGGAGATCTGTATCAACTACCACCTGTAGTTAAGAAAGAAGAAGAGTACAAACTTCAGCAGTTCTATCGCACGAGCTGGTTCTTTGAATCCAAAGCATTACAGCAGGATGGATTTAGCTATGTCGAGTTGGATAAGATATTTCGTCAACGCGACAGGATCTTTATCGATCTGCTGAATAACCTGCGACACAATTGTCCAACGCATGAGGACATCAACACATTAAATGAATTTTATCATACTCCGGAGACAATACGTGAGCTAAAGGAAGTAATCACGCTAACGACGCACAATTACAAGGCTGATGAGATGAATCGTCGGGCGCTCGAGGCGCTTCCCTCCGTCTCCAGATTTTTTGATGCAGAGATCCAGGATGACTTTCCTGAGGGAATGTATCCAGTGTCGGCGCGGCTTGAGCTTAAGGTTGGAGCCCAAATCATGTTCATCAGAAACGATTCAGAAGCAGGTGTATACTTCAACGGGAAGCTTGCAACGGTGTCAGAGATAAACTGGGACTCAGTTGTCGTGATCATGGCGGGAACCAACGCCAGTTACACCCTGCAAAAAGTGATGTGGGAAAACAAGAAGTACACTATTTCCGAATCAACCAAGGAGCTGGTGGAAAACGTTACGGGAACGTTCTCACAATATCCGGTCAAACTTGCCTGGGCGATAACTGTTCACAAAAGCCAGGGTTTGACGTTTGAAAAGGCGATCATTGATGTAGGTTCCGCATTCGCAGACGGGCAGGTATATGTAGCGTTGTCAAGGCTTCGATCCATCGAAGGTCTCATTTTGCGCACGCGAATAGATCCATCAGTTGTCAGCACGGACCGGCTCATTGTATCCTTCGATGAGTATCATAACAAACCCGATGCACTGGACGCTGAAATATCCCTGCGTCAAAAAAGATACCTCATTGAGCTCACGGGTAAGACGTTCGACTTTGAGCCGCTTGCACGTGAACTGGCATATCTTATCAGAAGTTCATCAGCTGAAGCTACGCTCTCTGATAAAACAATGCACGATATTCCGCATCAGATCTCAGACGCCATTGCTTCAGAGGCGGGGAACACAAGGAAGTATCGGGATCAGTTGCGTGCGTTGGCAGAGGCTGACAAGTTCGATGACTTCCTCACGAGGGTGTCGAAGGGAATGGGGTACTATCAATCACTTCTCCTCGAACAACGCAAATCGCTTGTAAAACATATTCGCATAGCAACGCAAGCGAAGCGGGGGAAGAAATATATAAATGACCTGACGGATCTCGATCAATTGATGGGTCACTACTGGATGCAGGTGGCGAAGGTGTTTGCTCTGGCCGAAGCCATTGTAAATAGTAGTGACACCTTCGACTTTTCAGAAGCACAGCGGGCGAATGAACAGGCACAGGAGGCCATTGCTTCTGCTCTGGCCGAAGTTCCATTGAAGAAGTCCAAGAAGAGGAAAGGCAGGAAGAAGGCTTCATCAACCGGCTACCCTGACCTTGCTGATCTCGCTGTTCATATGGTCAAAGAGGGAAGTGACATCGGCGAAACTGCCACAAAGCTTAATGTCACTCACTCAATGATTGAAAATCAACTGGCCGAATCCGTAGAAGGCAGACGCGTTATGGTCACCGATTTGATCAACAGAGAGGCGATAGACGAAATTACAGCTGCTATCGCACAGATGAAAGATGGCTTTGTGATGGCAGACCTCGAAACCCACCTTCAGGGCAAGTACGCTGTATGGATGTTACGAGCGGTAATTTCTGATCTGGTTACTCGTGATAATTTACACTAACTTTCAGGGACAACCTGGTGAATTCCGGCAAATCAACAGTCATCGATCATCAATTCAATTGAAAGACAAAATGAAAACCATTACGGCAATACTTATTGCAGCATGCTGCGCATCAACCTCGTCACTACTGGCACAGTCTGATAACCCGGATATAGCGGTTACACTCAATCACGTGGGCGTTTATGTAACGGATCTGAAGAAGAGCACTTCTTTCTATGAAGAAATCCTGAGTCTGAAACAAATCCCTGAGCCCTTCCACGATGGAAAGCACACCTGGTTCACCATTGGGAAGGCCGGTCATTTACACCTGATCGAAGGAGGTAAAAAACAATATGAGCGCGACCGGAACGATCACCTTTGCTTCAGCGTGAAAGACATCGATGCTTTTATAACAAACCTCGACAAACATCACGTCGAGTATACTAACTGGCCCGGCACAGCAAAGGAACCGACTGTTCGTGTTGACGGTGTGAAGCAGATTTACTTCAAAGATCCTGACGGGCATTTGATTGAAATCAACAATGACACGTCGGTCAAATAACTGACCGATCCGGGCTCATCCGTGTCATTCTATGAATACGCGCGATGTATATGCCTGTGTGCCGATCTGAATGCGCAGCAGGTATATTCCCGCACTCACCGGCGGTTGTACCTGATAAGTTTGATTCAATACGTCGGACAATTGCACTGTCGTGAGTGATCTTCCTGTCATATCCAACAATGCGTAAGAAACATCCTGCCGCTCGCCGAGATGGAAGGTGATGTAGAAATCTCCAGGGATAGACGGGTCGGTGCCATAAACCGTAAAGGGTTGATCTATTGCCACGGGTGTCGAGTCAGCGGAGACGAAGAATTCAACATTGTTGAGGAAGACGGCGTTGCCCGGATGGTTGATCTGCAAAGCAACGCGTACGTTGGGTTGTCCTGCGAAACCGCTAAGGTTTACATATCGTTTACTTCATTGCATCGAGGCAACAGGAACTCCCGAATCATTAGCAACGGATAAAGGGATCTGTCGCTGTGCGACGTAAGATGCGCCACAATCGGTGGACACCATGATTTTTAGTGTGTCACTGGAATCAGCCCGGGATCCCGAACCAGTTGCAGCACGAAGGCTTGCATAGTCGAAAAACAGACTCGCTTCTGACGCACTGGAAAAGTCTAACACTGGGCTCGCGAGCCAGGCTGACCGTATATCCTCCACGTTACTCGCATTCAGAGAGACGGTAGCATCTGCATTGCCGGTGTTTAGTTGCCAGCCAGTGCCACCGTATGGACTGATACTCGTCCAGCTTTCCATCCCGTTGTCGAATGTTTGTCGAAGCGGAATGATGTCCTGATCACCATTTACAGCAGTTGTGATGGTGAATGAATCGTTGGATGCCTGAACATCGAACAACCCGTTAGGTCTTAACAACTGAAATTCAATTGTGTTCGTGGTTTCAGTAACTAAAATGTCATTGATTGAAACAACGGCCGCTGAACCGGCCGAAATCGCGAGGTTGTCGAATGTCTTTACGTCGGTCAGCACACCGTTAACTGAGTATCCTACCTGCAACTGATCGAGATTATGTGTGCCCTTATTTCGTATGGTAATGTTTACATTTCTTTCTGATGTGCAGGACACAGGACTGAAATCTGTTACATCTGCGAGCTGTACATCTTCGGCAACACCATCGGCCACATGCACGTTATCGATGTAGAGGTTGTTTCCCTGGGCCGTCGTCATTACAAAGGCGAATCGCACTGGTTGACCGACCGGCAAAGCCGATAGGTCAATTACCTCCTGACGCCAGGAAACGGTCGTTGGGGCAAAAACTGAGCTGCTGGCCGGGCTGGTGGCAAGATCACTTCCTGTCTTACTGAAGAGCAAGGTTCCAGTGCTGATATCGTCGCTGCATACACCCAGTGCGTAGACGGCCAATCGGGTGGCGTCAGAGGCAGACAACGACGCGTATGCTACATCGAAAATCAAAAAGGTTGATGAAGTACTAAGAGTAAATCTTGGTGTAATGGCAGTAGCCTCTCCGCTTATGGTGGCGTTAAATGCATCGACATATAATGTTGATCCCGTAGCCCCGGCGTTGGTTTCCCAAGCCAACGTTTCGTCCAGGAGTTTCCAGTCTTCAGGGTCCTGATCGAAAGTTTGCCTGTAAGGAATAGTTGCTGCAAAGTAAACGTAGGTACTTCCGGTAACTGAATTGTCCGATGGTTTGCTGTCATCTTCGCCATTGACTGTAACGACGGTGGCCAGCAGACTGTTGTTGCCAGAGGTAAAGTCAAAGTTATCCAGGGATACCGTTGCGCTGTCGCCCGAAGAAAGTAGATGGGGCAAAACCACATTCGAAACTACAGTGTCGCCGGACGCGGCAAATGCAATGGTAGCGCGCGCAACGACATTGCTGCCTTTGTTAACTATGCGAACTACGGGTGTGACGGACGTTTCACACAAATTAGCTGACGGCGATACGATTGAAACAACCGCGAGGTCGTTAGCTGCCGGGGCTGGATCATAAGCACCATTCGAAATCAATAAACTGGCCCTGCGCGGGCTGCTCTCGATTACCGTGGTCATTCGTGACACCTGACCAGCAGTGAACAGATTCATGCACGCGTCATTAGTGTAATCCATATAGTTTTGAAACATGGAATGAAGGCTGCATGTTGTTTGAGGGTGAGATGGGCATCCGTCTGTACTATTCGCCTGGTTTGGTGTGTCGCTCACGTAGTCGCCGTTTCCTGAGCACGAGCCATTATCATCACCCCATATATGACGCAGTCCAAAGAAGTGGCCAACTTCATGTGTGGCCGATCTGCCCTTATTGAAGTTAGACGACAAATTAAATGTGCCGTCCTCGTTGCTTCCAACTACGGAATAATCGAGCACCACACCATCGGTAAGTCTGTTATCTTCCGCGTCCTCAAGGCCAGCAAGATCCGATATCGGAAACTGCGCATAGCCCAGCAGTGTTGATGAAAGATCTGTTACCCAAATGTTGAGATAATCTTCTGCAGGCCAGTAACTGATGCTCTTTAAAGCCGACTCATCGTTTGTTGAATACTGACTTTTTGAGCCTTTAACCCGAACAATTCCTGACGTCGGATTGCCGTTAGGATCTTGTTTGGCCAGCACGAATACGATGTTCATGGATCCAGCAGTTGACGCAAACTCTGCCGGAGTGGAAGAAGCGTCTATGTTGGTTCTGTTGTAGTCGCGGTTAAGGACAGCGATCTGTGAAATAAGCTGTGCATCGGGAATGTTAACGCCACTTCCGACGGACTCACCTTTATGGATAACATGGAAGACTACGGGAATGATATACGCTGACGTCCTTCCGGAACGCTTCTTTCTCAATGCTGTGCGCTCATTCATCCATTGCTCAAATTGTTCGTCTGTTTCGCGAACGACGGATGCCCCTCTCTTCTTTACCAGCAAGTCCACCGTTCCACAACGGTCCTGAGCGAAAGTTGTCCGGTGCATCAGCGCTATGACGATCACCACGATGTATTTCAGATGTGAGGGCGATTTGGTGAATGTCATGCGTCGGCAGATTTATCACGGATCGCGATAGTTAAAAGTCAGGTCGCAAACGATCGCCCGCTGGTTTCAGACGCAGCAACTGACGTTAAGAATGTATCGCATCCTGTGATATAGACAGCAAAGGTAGCGGTATCCACTACGGACGACGGAAAAAGATGCAGGATGCCCCGGAACAGCGACGAACAGGCTACATGTGGAGGTGTTTCAAATGGCGGATTGTCGCGCTGGCTAATGCGGCATGTTGATGGCTGCTAACTTTACACGTAAAAAAAATAACCCGCCAAAAGGTTGGCGGGTTAACTTCATAATAATACTCCAAACAAAAATTAAATTCCAGTATATCCAGGGTTCTGTGGCGTAAGGCTTGGATTGTTAATCATCTCCTGCCTTGTGAGCGGGAATAACAAGTGTTTCTCCTGCAACGCCTGATTTGAATTCTTGTTTATGTGTCCGACAAAGTCATCAAACCCTTTAGTGTCGTGGTTATAAACTTTTCTGAGGCGAACCATGTCAAACCAGGTGATGCCTTCAAAGCACAACTCCAACCACCTTTCTCTCCAAACAGCTTGCTGAAAAGATGCTTTTGTGTAAGTACCAATGTCTGGTGTTGTTAGCTGGGCCCTGTCTCTGATCTTCTTGAATGCATCGTAGGCAGCTTGTGTAGGACCGCTTACTTCATTTTGCGCTTCAGCATATGTAAGAAGAACTTCCGCGTAACGAATCATAGGTACGTTGAGGTTATCTTTTGCAGTGCCTGCAGTACCAGATGTACCGTTGGCCGTCATGTTAAAGTGCTTAAAGATGTAAGGAGCGCCAAGTGAAAACGGTGCGCCATTTCCATTGGTATAGTAGGTCGTGTAGAAATAACCTTCCTGATCTTTAGTCCTACGGTCACCGGCATCATAAGATTTATAAAAATCCTGTGTTGGTATGGTGCTGCCTGTTCCAGAAGGGCCGCGATAACTCACTGGTTTAAAGTTCGGGAACATGTTCTGCATAGGATTTTCAGCTACATCAAAATTGTACTGAATCATGAAGATATGTTCTCCAACGTTCTTCAACGACTGATCGTGAACCTTGTAATAGTTATCAAAGAGAAGAATGGTTCCAGCGTTGTCAATGACCTCTTTCGACTTGTTAGCGGCCAGCGTGTAGTACTCTGCACCTTTGTTGAGTGGTTGACCTGCCATCGTCAGATAAACCTTGGCCAGAAGTGACTTTATCGCAGACTGCGAAACACGTCCTGACTTATCAGTCCAGGGTAATCCAGCAGCTTCAGCTTGCACGAGGTCGGCTACGATCTGAGCATAAACTTCAGCTTGTGGCGTACGGCCAGGGAAGAAGTCTTCAGATTTGGCTGACTGAGGAGAAAGTATTAGCGGAATATCACCCCAAAGTCTGACGGCATAGAAATAAGCCCAGGCACGGAGAAAAAGCGCTTCGCCAATTACTTTAGTCTTGGCCGCTTCATCCATGGTAATGCCTGGAACGTTCTCAATTACGAGGTTCGCATTCGCCACAACTATATAGAGACCTCTCCACCAGTTTTGGATGTGACCCGTATTAGGGTCCCAGGAAAGCGTATACAAGTTGTTCAGGTCAGAATTTTGCGCTGTTTCTGTAGTCGTCGTTCCAGTGGGCGCCTCCAGCAGCTGCCAGTTAGACGAGAAGATTCCCGCTCCGTCACCATAGAATCGAGTCGAGGCGTATGTGGCAAAGATTGCCGCATCTGCGTGCTTTGGCAGTGTATAAAAGCTTTCTGGCGTAAGGTTGGAAGGGTCACTTTCCTCGAGGAATTCTTTACACCCTGACACGCCGATCAACAACGCTGCGCACAGAAATACTTTGCCTATATATCCAATACGATTATTCATATCAATCATCTTTTAATTAATTAAAAGCCTATGTTCAAGCCGGCCATCCAAAGTGTTGACTTAGGATATTCGTGCCACATCATACCTTGTGAGAAGGCGCTGTTGGTTCCACCCTGGTTGGTTGGAGTGATCTCGGGATCTCCATACAGTTCATCATCAACAATCAGGAAGAAGTTCTGCACAGAGGCAAAAACTCTCAGCTTGCTCATTTTTATTCTGTCAAGGAACGCAGGCTCAAAATTATATCCGAGTACAAGGTTTCTTCCGCGGATAAATGAACCGTCTTTAATCCAGTGCGTGTCTACGTTGGTTACATAACCTGCACGGGTATCGCGTACCTGAGCGATCATCGTGTTTTGGTTTTCAGGAGTCCATGCATTCAGCACGCTTTTGTAGCTGTTTGCCAGTGCCTGACGATCCTCGCTTGGGTGGAGGTTCATATCCATGATGTCGTTGCCATACGAGTACTGGAGTTCGAGAGTAAGATCAAGTTGTTTAAACTTCACAGAGTTGGTAAACGCACCCCATGCTTTAGGGCTACCGTTACCGATGATCATTCTGTCTGCGTCGTTAATGATGTAGTCACCATTTACGTCTTCATACTTGATATCACCAGGCAGGATTGTAAGACCGTTCCTGTAGCTCACGAATTTCGCTGCCTCTTCACGTTCTGCTTCGCTCCATGTTCCCAATCTGTGCAAGCCCCAGAAAGAACCCACAGGTTCTCCAACACGAATAATGTTGGTAGGGTTGGTAAAGTTAGGGCCACCAACGTTAAAGATATCAGAAGGCGTAGCCAACGAAAGCACCTTGTTCGTGTTGAACGATATGTTGAAGGTGGTATTCCATGTAAAGTTGCTGTTTTGAACGTTAACTGACGTGAGGGTAAACTCGACACCTTTGTTTTCCATAGATCCTACGTTCTTGCGAATGATTGCGTATCCGCTTGATTGAGGTACGGGAGCATCCAACAGCATGTCAGTAGTCTTCCTGTAGTAGAGGTCAGTCTCGATGTTCACTCTGTTATTGAACAAACCTAACTCAAGACCTACGTCGAATTGAGCTGTTTTTTCCCATCTCAAATCGGGGTTAGCCAATCTGTTGATACCAGTTCCACCTACACCAACGTCGTTTATAACGGCGCGGTAATTCGAACTCAGCAGGGAAAGAGATGAATAAGGAGGTATTTCAGAGTTACCTGTCAGACCATAGCTTGTACGGAGCTTCAGGTTGGAG
The DNA here is from genome assembly GCF_037203685.1 of Chryseolinea sp. T2. Lineage (NCBI taxonomy): Bacteria > Pseudomonadati > Bacteroidota > Cytophagia > Cytophagales > Fulvivirgaceae > Chryseolinea > Chryseolinea sp. T2. The sequence goes on along the minus strand of NZ_JBBCAU010000011.1, from coordinate 90,001 downwards.
ATGGTACGGTTGTCAGACAAGAATGATTCATCCGAAACACGCCATGCCAATGCTGCCGAAGGGAAGAAAGCGTACTTGTTACTTTCACCAAACTTTGTAGAACCGTCAGCACGACCTGTGAAAGTCACGAGATATTTACCCATTAAACTGTAGTCCAAACGTCCAAAGTATGAGTTCAATGCATGACTTGTCGCGTTAGAAAAAACAGTTCTGTTATCACTACCCGCTCCGATGTTGTTGTACAGGAAATAGTCGCTCGGGAAATTACGGGATCCCTGATCTATGATGAAGTAGTTCGTTTGCTGCCATGAAGCTCCGAGGAGGCCGGTGAAGGCATGGATATCGCTAAACGTCTTCTTATAAGTCAGATAATTTTCGAAAGACCAGAATGGTTCTCTTGAGTTACTGGTCGCAGCCGTAGCAATACCAGAAGGGCTTAAGTAACTGGTGCTCGATTCGTTATTTTCCTGTGTTACCACATTGGCTCCCAACACGCTTCTAAAGGTAAGATCCTTGGTTATGTTGATGTCCGCAAACACGCTTCCCATCAGCGTTTGAGTATTGAGAATATACTTGCGGCCATAAAGTCTGCTCATGGAGCTATAAGTACCTTCGGCATAAGGATAGTCACGGTTATTTGCAAACGTGCCATCAGGATAAGTTACTGGCATGAACGGGAAGTCTTCAACGATCTGACGCGCTACTGCGTCGTTGATGTCGACCAGGTTTTCAGTCTGATAGTTGTAGCTTAAAGTACCACCGATTTTCAACCATTTTTTGATCTGATCATCTATTGAAAATCTTCCAGAGTACCGGGTAAGGTAGGATGTCTTCACGTAGCCGACATCATTCCTGTAACCCAGTGAAAGGGAGTATGTAGTGCGCTCGTTTCCACCGCTAAAACCTAATTGGTGATTCTGCGAAAAGCGATGTTGAGTTGTTTCCTTCAACCAGTCTGTATCGTAAAGAGGCTTTTGGTTGGAGTCAAAAATACGAGGATCTGTTCTTCTCAGAGCAGGGTTCAGATAGGCCCATTTACCGGCATTCCAACCGACAGGGTCAAATTTCGCCATGTTCTGCCATGCGAGGTCTTCAGTATCCAGATACTCCTGTGCATTCAACACTTCGCGTGAATTAGGACCTTTTGTAGGAACGCTAAAGTCAACGTCGTATGTAACTTTTCCTTCACCAGATTTTCCACGACGGGTTGTAATCAGGATTACACCGTTAGCACCACGCGCACCATAGATAGCTGTGGATGAGGCATCTTTCAGAACTTCCATAGATACCACGTCGTTTGGATTGATGTAATCTATCGCCGAGCTGAATTGGTCTTTTGTACCTTGAGGCATTTGAACACCATCAATTACGTACAATGGGTTGTTCGAAGAGTTGATTGAACTGAAACCACGGATACGGACCGTTGACCGTCCACCTGGACGACCAGAGTTGTTATTCACCTGCACACCGGCCACTTTGCCGGCCAAGCCCTGGTTCAGGGATGAGGAAGGACGTTCCTTAAGCTGATCTTCATCTACAGAGCCTACAGCACCGGTTAAGTCAGACTTTTTTGCAGTACCATAACCGATTACCACAATTTCATCCAATGCAGTAAGATCCGCCGTAAGCATAACATCGAGCTTAGTTTGCTCGCCTACTGGCTTTTCTTCTGTAATATAACCGACGAATGAAAACACCAGCGTAGCGTTAGATGGGGCGTTGATCGAAAAGCCACCTTTGGCATCCGTCACGGTACCTGTTGGTGTTCCTTTCACAAGAACGTTGACGCCAGGCATGGTTGTTCCTTCATTGTCGGTGACTGTACCCGACACAAGTCGTTCTTGCGCCAGGCCCACCGATACTATCATCAGCAGCAGGGCCAATGACAAACTCAATCTTTCATAGAGTCTACTCATAGTAATAGGGTTAAGGGTTGATTTAGATCATGAGCTCCCAATACGCTGCGTATAGGGCACACGTATTATAGTCGTACTCATAGGAAAATAGCAGGTTGGAAATCGATTTAACAAGCTGGCAATCGAAAACTTCACAGTGCGAAAAGCGCCAAAAAATGCCTAAGTCCTATTTTCGTAGGGGAAAGGACAATTTTACATCTGGCTAATAATCAAAGCTTTACAAAAATACCCTTACATGACCATCGCCACTCATATCAATTATCTACCGTTAATATTAAAGTGCAGACATGCCCCAAGTTTGTGCGGGAATAGTTTAAACGCTAACGAATGCTGTCGCATGTTAGAACACGTTTGCATCCAAACTCACTCTGATCGGGGGAGAACAGCCTTCTACGGGACAATTGGAATTGCAGCGAACCGACCCTGCGTCTACACGACGGCTTTTGTAGTTGTTGCTTCAACAGGCGTGTTTTCTTTCCGGCGTCCAATGATCAAACGGATTCCAGTATCATACGTGAAGTAGCTCCACATCCAGTTGATTACAACGATTAGTTTGTTGCGAAATCCGATCAGCGAGATCAGGTGAACGAACATCCAGATAAACCAGGCTTTGAAGCCCTGCGTCTTGTATGTGTTTCCAAATATGACGAGGTCGGCGACAGCTTTATTTCTGCCAATCGTTGCCATTGAGCCATGGTCGTGATATTTGAAGGGCACGAGCTGCTCGTTATTAAGTAGTCGGGCCAGGTTCTTTCCCAGCCATCCTCCCTGTTGAATTGCAGGCTGCGCCATCATGGCGAAGCCTTCCGGATTTTCAGTGGTAGACATCAGGGCAATGTCGCCGATGGCAAATACATTATCGTAACCTTCCACTCTATTGAAAGCATCTACCTTTAAGCGATTCTGCTTTACTGCCTCAGGGCGAAATCCATCGATCAAAGTTCCCGCAACACCCGCGGCCCAGATCAAGGTTCGCGTACATAGTGTCTCGCCTGTGTCCAGTGTTACCGTAAATCCATCGTAAGATTTCACGCGACAATTCAGCCACAACTTCACGCCTGCACGCTCAAGGATCTCCTTTGATCGCCTGGCGGCTTCCAGTGACATGCCCTTTAGCAAATGGTCTCCGCTCTGTACCAGGTGTATGTCCATCTTTACAAAATTCAATTCGGGATAGTCTTTTGGAAAGACATGTGAACGCAACTCACTGAGCGCACCGGCAATCTCGACACCGGTTGGTCCACCTCCTACTATAACAAAATCCATCAGGCTGTTCAATTGTGCATCATCCTTAATCTGGAGCGCCTTTTCGAAATTCGAGAGGATAGTATTGCGGAGTGACAACGCATCGTCTATGTTTTTTAAGGCAATTGCTTTCTGCTGTATTTCTGCGTTGCCGTAAAAGTTTGTTGACGCACCAGTCGCTACGACCAGGAAGTCATAATTAACATATCCAATAGACGTTTCAACGATCTGTCGGGTCGTATCAACTGACAACGCCTCCGCCATACGAAAGTAAAAGTTTGGATGGTCGTCGAAAATCTTTCGGAAGGGATAAACAATGGACTGCGGTTCGACTCCTGCCGTTGCCACCTGATATAGCAAGGGCTGAAAAGTGTGGAAATTCTGACGGTCGATGAGGACCACCTGCACATCGCTGTGATGCAGTGCCTTTGCCAATTCCACTCCGCCGAAGCCGCCCCCCAGAATAACGACACGGCGTTTGTCACTTTTATCTATCAAAGGCGTTTTCACCATAGCGTACAGTCATTGAATAAGACAATGTATGCAAAAAAAAAGCCTGTTCCCCACTGGAACAGGCTCTGAAGGCAATGAGGTAAGGTCGTACGCCCAGCCCTACCATCCCGGGTTGTTGGGCTGCAGGTTTGGATTATTTCTGAAATCTGCAGCCGGCAATGGAAGCAGGTAATGCTTCGTTGCTAAAGGAGCTCCGTTGATGACGGCACCGGCGAAGTCGACGAATTTCTTTGAATCAACATCATATACTTTGCGTAAGCGAAGCATATCGAACCAGGTGATACCCTCGTAGCTCAGCTCATGCCAACGCTCGGTCCATACGGCCTCTCTGAAAGTTGCCTGATTATATGTTCCCTGATCAGGTGTTACCAGGCCAGCCCGATCCCTGATCGACTTCAATGCGTTATACGCTTCAGTGTTCAAACCTGATTCATTCTGAGCTTCAGCATAGATAAGCAACACGTCCGCATAACGAATCAAAGGATAATTCAGGCCTGAATTACCCGATCCGACAATCGGTGGCTGATCGCCTATCGCCGCCTTTCCATTGGCTACTACATCAAAGTGCTTATAAATGTAATGACGATTAAGTGTAATGGGGGCGCCTGTTCCGCCGCCGAGGTAGTATTCCTTAAAGTAGAATCCTTTTTCCATAATCCGGCGGTCGTTCTCTTCGTATGTAGCGAGGAATTTTGCCGTGGGAACTGTGGTTCCTACTTCACCAGAGGCAGTGATGTTGGTATTATTTGGCAGAAAGAAAGTCTGATAGTTTGCATTCGCGATACCTGCAGCATACTGAATCTGAAAAATATGCTCCAACAGATTGTTGTTGCCCGGATTGTGAAGACCATCGTAGTTCGGAAACAATCCAATCTTGGCTGGATTGGCAACTGCAAAATCAATTACTTCTTTAGCCTTGGCCGCTGCCAGCTGGTAATACGAAGCGCCTTTATTAAGTGGGAAACCTGCCATTGCCAGGTAAACTCTTGCGAGCAAAGACTTCACTGCACATTTTGAGGCATATCCGGAGACGTCTGTGTCAGCAAAACCAGCCGCTTCTGCATCTTTCAAATCCTGTATGATCAAATCATAAACGGCCTGTGTAGCGGCACGAGGTGCATTTACTTCAGGATCGTTCCATGAAGAGATAGGACGTGTGATCAACGGAGCATCACCCCATAGTTGTACGATCCAGAAATGATAGAATGCACGCAGGAATTTCGCCTGCCCCACCCACTTCGTGGCATCTGCTTCTGGTATCGCTGGAATGGTGGGAATTTTCTGAATGGATAAGTTAGCATTCGCGATACCTTCATAGCATTGTTGCCACCATTGTTGAAGATGGAGATTATCCCCCGTGTACTGATAACTATACAGATTATTCAAGTCTGAATTTTGACCTGTCTCCGTTTCCGCCGTTCCGCTTAGTGCATCCAGCATTTGAAAGTTTGCGCTGAAAATGCCTGCACCATCTCCATGAAATCTGAAATTTTCATAGATGCCTCTAACGGCTGATTCCGCATCTTCTGGCGTCGTGAAGAACGTTTCCGGAGCGATGTCGGAAGCATCCTGCTCCTCAAGGAAGGATGATGAACAACCTGTCGCTACATACAAGGCGATGCAAAGCAATGTGATATGTCTTTTCATTTGTCCTTGTTAACCATTAGCACTATTCATTTCAATTACAGTCCTATGCTCAAACCAAGCATGTAGGTAGTTGGTTTTGGATAATCAAAGAAGGTCTGCCCCTGAGCAAAGGGATTAGTGTAGGTCGACACTTCCGGATCGTTTCCGCTGAACTTCGTTTCGAGGAAGAAATTCTGTAATGACACATACACCTGAGCACGATTCAGATGTATTCGTTCGATTAACTGTGTGGGCAGCGTATAGCCTACGAGGAGATTTCTGCCGCGTATGAATGACCCGTCTTCGATCCAATGAGTATCGACGTTAGAAACATAACCCGCTTTTGAGTCACGGATTGCTGCAATGTCAGTATCCTCGTTAGCCTCTGTCCACGCATTCAATACACTCGCATAGCTGTTGGCAAGGCCTGTACGGTCTTCCGCGGAGTGCATTGTCATATTCAGCACATCATTTCCATAAGAGTAACTGATATCCAGTACAATGTTGAAAGCTTTGTACTGCCAGTTGTTGATGAATGAACCATACGATTTCGGATTACCATTACCTATGATCATGCGATCGTTATCATTGATAGCATAGTTGCCATCGACATCCAGGTATTTAACATCACCTGGGAGCAAAGGCTTACCAGTGCCCCGATAAGTGTTAGTTCCAAACTTTGCAGCTTCGGCGGCTTCGTCTGAACCCCAGGTTCCTTGTCGCACCAATCCCCAGAAAGCGCCAACGGGCTGACCTTCCATGATCACACCTGTCTGGTTGGTGAAGTTCGGGTTACCCACACCAAAAATCGGCGCGGGATTGGCGAGCTTCAACACCTTGTTACGGTTCATTGCCATGTTGAACGTGGTGCGCCAGCTGAAGTCAACGGTTTCGACATTTTGCGTCGTTATCGCTAATTCGATGCCCTTGTTTTCCATAGACCCTACGTTGCGCGTAATGGTACCGTAACCCGAAGTGACAGGCAGTGGAGCCGCCAGTAGCATATCCGTGGTCTTTCTATAATAGACGTCAGCCTCTATAGCGATTTGGTTGTCAAACAATCCTACTTCAAGGCCTATATCAGACTGAGCTGTTCGTTCCCATTTCAGGTCAGGGTTACCCAGGCGATTTGTGGCCACACCAGTTTGCCTGGTGTTGCCGAATACCGCAGTGACTATACGCAACGTGGGAAGGGCGGAATATGCAGCGATTTCCGAGTTGCCCGTGAGGCCGTAGCTGGTACGAAGTTTCAGGTTGGAGATTAGCCGATTGCCTTTTAGGAATGGTTCCTCCGAAATCCTCCAGGCAACGGCCGCAGAAGGGAAGAATGCATATTTATTCGCGTCGCCGAATTTCGATGATCCATCAAAACGACCAGTTACCGTCAGCAAATATTTATCCATCAACCCGTAGTTCACGCGACTGAAGTATGAACTGAAAGCATACCTTACCCTTCCTGAACCTATTGGAGGAGAGTCCACAGCAAAATCCTGTGCAGCCCCCATATTGTTGACCTCAAAGAAATCGGAAATAAAATTTCTGGACGACTGTTGAAACCAGAAGATGTTAGTCTCCTGGGCCGATTGACCAAGCATTGCAGTCAAAGAGTGCAGGCTGCCAAATCGCTTGTTGTACGTCAGATAGTTTTCAAACGACCAGAAAGTTTCTCTCTCGCTGCGCAAGCGGGCTGTACCTCTTTCATTTGGGGAGGTTACGTAAGTTGGTGTTTGAGGAGCAGGCCGGCTGTCATAACGCTGACGCTCCCGCTCAAGGATATTCAGGCCAACCGTTGAACGTAATTCGAGCCCCTCTGCCAGCCTGATGTTGGCATACATATTACCCAGCGTTGTGCGGCTAATTAGAACGTAACTGTTGTTCAGCATCTGATCGACAGGATTCCGGCCACCTTCTATTGAAGCGGAATAATTCTTATTGTGTGAGAATACTCCGTTGGGATAGCGCACGGGCAGAATGGGCAGAGCTTCAGTGATCATGCGAACTGAATTAAGTCCACCTGTACCATAGTCGACAATGTTCTCCTCCTGATAATTGTATGCAAGTGAGCCACCCATCTTAAGCCATGACTTGACTTGTGAGTCCATTACAAAGCGACCGGAATAACGCTTGAGGTAAGAATTCAGCAAGAGACCATTGTCACCGCGAAAGCCAAGAAAAACGCCATAACTGTTGTCGGCGTTACCGCCGGTTAATGCAAGCTGGTGATTCTGAGATAATTTATTTTGTGTTGATTCTTTTAACCAATCTGTATCGTACAATGGCTTGCCGTCCGCATCGAACAACGAATAGACACCAATATTCGTGAGCGCTTTGCGGGCATCTTGCGGGTCCTGGCGTCCAGAAGAGTGAGAGCCAGTTCCGTTCGGCCCACCGGTTGGATTCCAGCCTGCGGCGTCATAATATTTAATGTTATCCCAACCCAATTGTTCGGTGTCCAGGAATTGCTGGGAGTTCAGCATCTCAACCCGGTTCGGTCCGATGGTTGGAACGCTGAACTGCATATCGTAAGATACTTTAGTGCCCGTAGTGCTACCGCGCTTGGTGGTAATCAGTATTACTCCGTTCGCACCACGGGCTCCATAAATTGCGGCAGCTGACGCGTCCTTCAAAATTTCAATTGAAGCAATGTCAGCCGGGTTAATGTTGTCGATAGCGTTGTTAAGCAAATAGGATCCATCTGTCTGTGACCCTACGGGCATGATTACACCGTCTACCACATACAATGGATTATTGGAGGTACTAATGGAGCTGAAGCCTCTGATACGGACGTTCGATTGCCCTCCAGGCCGTCCTGAATTAATACTAACGTTCACGCCTGGTACCCTTCCGGCCAGTGCCTGAGAAACGGTGGGCAGTTGACGCTCACGAATATCTTCAGACTTTACAGTTCCGACGGAACCAGTAAGATCATTCTTCTTTTGCGTTCCATAGCCGACAACGATGATCTCCTGGAGCGAGGTAACATCCGGCTTCAGGGCTACGTCGATTACGGTTTGGGTGCCTACAGTAATATCACGACTTTGATAACCTATAAATGAAAACGTCAGAATTGAATTCTGATCCGGTACTTCAATCGTATAGTTACCGTACCCATCGCAGGAGGTTCCGTAAGATGAACCTTTTACCAGGATGCTTACCCCAGGAAGTTTAGCATTGTCGATGCCATCAGTTATGGTACCTGACACCGTAATGGTTGCCCTAACTTCCTTCGTAGGAGATTGCGCCGCCACAGCAAGCGAGGCGTCGGGTGCAGCGGTAATGGTATAGTCAATAACCTGGAATTTGAGATGCGCGGCCTGACGCAGCCGACGCAGAACATTTTCCATATTCTCGTCGGCGAAATTGAAGGAATAGGTATCGTCTTCGTCTTTTACTTCCGATGGGAACACGAATACGAAGTCTGTTTTGTCCTCAATTATCTTGAAGATCTCTTCAATTCTTTTCTCTTTAATTTTGGCAGAGACTTTCGTCGACATGAGGCTCTGCCCAACTACTTTTTCGGTTATCAACAACTGCATTGACATCACTTGCAGGAGGATGATGATCAAACGTTGCCGCGACATAAACTTTAGCAGTCTAGTGGTATAATTTCCATAGTTTATTAATGGTTGAAATCAGACAATATCTCAAACTATCTTCAAAGGAATTCCCCGGCAGCGTGTCATAAGAGACACGACAATGAGGCTATTCAATTCTTACATCCTTTTCCGAAGAGTTTAACTTTGTTTGGAGTGGTTATCTCGTATTCAATGTTGTACATGTAACGAATGCTTCGCAACACTTCTTCCAACTGCTGGCCCTTGAACTGACCATTTATCCGGCAGTTGACGATATCGGCATTATCGAATGCAATAGTAACACCGTACCAACGTGATAATACTACGCCTACAGATGACAAAGGAGTTTCGTCAAATTGGAGCGTGTTGCTTTTCCAGGCCATTGCTTTTTCGATGTCGACATAACTTAAGGTGAAGTGATGATTTTGATAGGTTACCTGCTGTGAGGGATCCAGAAAAACAGTTTGAGACGAACCCTCCGGCGAGTCTTTGCCGCCCTGACTAACCTGTACCCTTCCCGTTGCGACACTCACTTTGATGTCGTTATGACTGAAGGCCTCGATGTTAAAAGAAGTACCTAAAACGCGGGTAACAATATCGCCTGTAGTTACAATAAATGGCTGCTTTGGATTTCGCACAACTTCAAAAAAAGCCTCGCCTTCAAGGGTGATCTCCCGTGTCGATTGATCAAAGACCCTGGGAAAAGAAATAGAACTTCCTGAATTCAAATATACCTTCGAACCGTCGGCCAGGGTGACAATCGACTTTTCTCCCGGCAAAGCTGTCTTTGTGATCAATTCCCTTGATTCCGTCGTATACCGCTGATAGCCGAAATAGCCCAATATGGCTACAACGAGAAGGCAACACGCGATTGCCATTAAACTGCGCCGGGAATTCGACCTCGCGCGCGGCATCGGCTCACTCTCAACAGCTGCAGCGATATGTTGCCACATTGCCTCAGTTACCACTGCCTCAGGCTCTGGTTGTTTCCTTTCGTTGCCTTCGAAGAATGCGTCCACCAATCGCTTTTCTCCTTCCGTTGCCTGTCCGGATGTATACCGCTCAATAAGTTGGACAAATTCTTCGTCAGTCATTTATATCTTTCCTTTTGTAGTCTGCCGTACCCGGGTCTAAACCTGGCCGCAGCCCTGACTATTTAAATAATTAACCTGATTAAACAAGCTGCAAAGCCATTTTAATTAGCGAGAATCCCCAACGCGAGGGAATTATGAATAGCATTGCAAAATCGCACCTTTCAAACCTTCATCCAACGGACGTTAACAATCCGCGGAAGGGTTTTTCAGGGCCAGCAAGACATGCCAAAAACGTGCTACAAACAGAGGATCCCCTCCGGGGATCTAATGCAATTCGTGCAACAGACAACAAATTCCCTCCGGGGATCGCTGGCCGCCAATGTACAGTCGCAACCCTGGAGTTTGAGCTGAAGCTAGCCGAAAAGTGCTATGATGCTGATAATTATCGCCTTGTCAAGCTTCTTTCGCAGCAACGTTAATGCCTTGTGAATCTGCACTTCTACCGTCTTAGGCGTGATGCCCAGACGGCCCGCGATCTGCTTGTGCGTGAGGTTTTCGAAACGACTGAGTTCAAATACTTCCTTGCAGCGTGGCGAGAGTTGCGACAAGACCAGCCGCAACGAATGGTTCAGTTCCTGGACGTTAATGGCATCCTCAGTCTGGTTCACAAACTGAATTCGTTCCATCATCGCAAGATGTTGGGCCTTCACCTTGCCTTTACGCAATCCCGAAAGTGCTTTTAATCGCACTGCCGAAATCAGGTATGGCTGCAGCAATTGAATATCGGCGGATTCACGCCGGTTCCAGAGATCAATAAAGATTTCCTGTACGATGTCTTTGGCCAGTTCGCCATCCATCAGTACACCCATGACGGTTTTATATAGCCGTCCGTGGTAACGATTAAAAATCTCATGAAGTGCCGACGTATGGCCGCTTCGAAGCATCAATAGCAATGCCTCATCAGATAATGCAGAATTCGCGTCGCGGGTCAAAGGGTTAGTACTTTAGTCGCTGCAAACGATTCCAAGTTAGCAAAAAAAATTTCGATAGATGCACGCGAGTTCTCAAAAAACTTAAGGCCCTTGATTGCGTAAGTCGACAATTCACACTAGCCAACATTAATACTTTGATTCAATTCATTGGTTAGCTAATTGTTACCCATTCGTTAAGGCTGGTCGATAGCGATGATTCTAAACCATGTCTACCAGATTTAGGGGGATAAGATTAACGTTGAATTTTTTGACGATCATATTCATTATCGGGTCGTTCTCTACCTTTTGAAGCATACGCGAGGTTTGGTGCTTGTCATATCCCATCACAATCTGGTCGGTAAGCGAAAGATGCTTAACGCTGAAGTAAAAGCCGGCGATAACGTATGGACCAAAAGGCGTCGATGGAATATCGAACGAAGTGCCCGTCATATTAAAGATGGTATTTGGAAGATAGTCATCGTATGCTATGCCTCTAAGTTTCATGTAGTATCTGGCAGCTTGCGAGCGCGATGATTGCTTCGGATCACTCATAGAGAGTAAACCTGCGTAAGGTCGCTGCTTCTTACTTTGATTGATCAGTAGTTCTTTGGCAGTGCGGTCGTTCTGTGATTGTTTTCGAATTTCCTGCTGAACTGTATCCCAGAAAGGAACTGCAGGCTCGCCATCGTCAACGCGAATCAGCGAGTGTATAGCGTAGTCCTGTATGCCGCAAGTAATCAGAATATTAAGGACTTTGAGTTCCGGATCAATACTGATTGCTTTCTCAAGCACAGTTCGCTGATGTCGTGGGTGTGTTCGCAATGCATCGATGCTCGTGATCCAGTCTCCGGCCAGGTACCCGTCATAAGCATAGATCTCGCGAAGCATTTGTTTTATTTGAGTATCGTTTGTGATCTTCACTTTCTTGCCTCTGATCTCTATCTCGGGCTGCTCATCCACGATCATTTGTTCAATCTCGATGGCAACGTGTGTTGCTGCCAGCATACCGCAATTAAGCGGGGAATCAGGCACGATGTGAAGATCATGAACATGACAGATATAGTTTTCCTGTGAATCTTCTGTAAGGTGTCCGTGTGTTTGAATGTGCACGAAGAAACGCATAGGAAGGTTCTCGTTGTTGAGACGCTGAGCCTCTTCCAATGTGCGCTTGATATCCATAACAACGTCCGGGGTAATGAACGAACCGGCAGCGCGGATAACGTGCACATCGACTTCAATACCGTTGTTACGATAGTCTTCTCTTGTTGCTGATATCGCATCCAGTTGAACCTGGCTCAGGTCACGCGCATCGGCGCATCCAACCAATACATGCAGTTGTAATTCTTTTCGTCTTTGCATTGTGAATTCTTAACTTTCTAAATTAAAGAAAATTCACCCATTTGAAAGAAGACCTCCACCGTTTCATTCTTGACCAGATTCAAAAACGGTCTGGCAAACCTACAAAGCACACGTTTCTTGATAGTTACCTTGGAAACAAACATCCCCGGTATCCGATCGATAATCCAGCGATGCGAGGTATTGCCAGGGAATTCATGCGGGCGCATAAACATCTCTCCGCCGTTGAGTTCTCGAAAATACTCACCAGTCTTATCCAGGGTGAATCAGGCACTGAAAAAATGATGGCGGGATTTCTCCTTGACTACTCCCGGTTGGATCAGCGAAAATTCAATCCAAAACTCTTCGATAAGTGGTTAAACCATCTGGAAGGTTGGGCTGAGATTGATACCCTTTGCACCGGAAAGTATGCGAGAACGGAGATACCGGCTCAATGGCAGAACTGGGAACCCATACTCAAAAAATTCGCCAGCAGTAAAAATATAGGTAAGAGGCGTGCTTCGTTAGTGTTTCTATGCGCACCTGTGCGCTATACACAGGACTCAGAGCTATCGCAAATGGCATTTCAAAACATAGCTGTGTTGTCAGGTGAGCGGGATGTGCTGATTACTAAGGCTATATCCTGGTTGTTGCGCAGCATGATCAGTCTTTATCGCAGGGAAGTAATGGCCTTTGTAACCGAAAATGAATCATCACTGCCTGCGATAGCAGTTAGAGAGACCCGGGCTAAATTGTCGACGGGAGTAAAAGGAAAGAGAAAGAGCGGCTAGACCTATCGTTGCACGAATGCTATGAACGAGCGCAGAAGTTTCAACTATCAAAAGTTGGTCAGGATCACGGCCTTTGTGGTCATCCCTGCTGTGCTGCTGTCTCTGTTGCTTGTTTATGGAAGGCTGTACGGAATGCGTCAGGCCTTGCAGGAGCTCGTTCGAACTGAAACTGACAATCACTATGCGCTTTCAATCGGAAAGACGGAAATCCGTTTACGTTCGCTGAGCTTTTCATTTCACGACGTCAAAATTACACGCGTTAAGAGCGACACCACGAGCGGCGTGAAGTTTGTTCAGGTGCCAGAATTTGATCTTCAATTCGGATCCCTCCGATCGCTCTTTTCAAAACAGCTGGATATCAGCTTACTCGTCGCGAAAGAACCACATATCACGATCGTCACCGGGCATCGCCGCGTGGAACGGTCAATGATCACCAAACAGATTATCGATTTGTATCCTGTTATTGAATCCATATTGGCGGGCTTCAACATTCAATCGCTTAATGTGTCGCGCGCCACACTGCAGTTCATACAGGACGACGAAGAGATATTCAGAGTTCGGTATGTAGATTTGAATATTAAAGACTGGCGCATGCGCGATTTGAGCAATACCAGTCAACTGAGAATAAACATTGAAAAACAAAATCTTGATTTGGGGAAAGCCAACCTCAATTTTTCGGGGGTTGAATACAATTACCTGAAACATCATCTTGTTTTCACAGACTTTAGCGTATCAGCAGCAGATTCAGCTTCAGGTTCTATTATCGAAATAACCGGAAAGGCATTAAAGCTAAGTAATCTGGATTATCCGGCTTTGTACAACGAACTGCGCTATGATCTAAAGCGGGCCGAAATTGTCGAGCCCATTATCACAGCGAAATTTCAATGGCGGAAGGGGCGCAAGTCACGGGAGATCAACCGTGATATCGTGACCCGTATGGTTAAACAGACCATCGGTGAATGCCGTCTCGATAGCGCATTGATCTCAAAGGCACGTGTTCATCTTGAACTCCGACAGGCCGAAGACACCGTAACAATCAATCTGCCGCAGGTAGATTTTCGCCTGCATACTTTCGCGGTGACAAAAGACAGCAGCAATTTTGTAATTGGCGAAATGCAGGTCAATCTGAACGGATCTGCATTGTCGTTGCCTGGCAACTGGACAGTTGAACTGGATGAAGTTCTATTTGATCGCCACCGGGATCTGACGTTGAAGAACATTGCAATCAAGAACGCTGTTGAGCCTTCCCCTATTGCAACATTATCGACCCTCCGGATAGGATACTTCAACCTCATCGCACTGATCTTCCAGCAACGTTTCATAGCATCAACCATACATGCCGAGGGCGGAAATATCGATTTACATCACTTTGCCAAAAGCGCGGTAAGCAGTGACAGCGCGCTCCGCGCTCCGGAACTCCTGGTTCATAACTTGTCACTTAAAGATATCGATCTGTCATACCGTTCAAAGAAAACGTCTATTGAAGTGAAAGGTTTGTCATTCAGAGGCACACACTTTCGCACAAACGACGAAGGTTTGATCCGGTATCAACTCAAAAGCGTGTCGGCGGATGAGGCTCAGTTGCGCGCTAAAGAAATCGGACTGCAAGCTACTCTCAATGATCTCACTTTTAATGGCGAGCGCCTGAATGCAAGGAAGGTCAAAGGCATGAAAGATAGCCTTACCGTTGCCATCGAAAATTTTGAAACTGAGATATCAGGCAGCACGCAAAAAATACGATCGCTGAAATACATCTCTGCGGATCGATTACTTCTTGAAGGACGTTTGCCCGTTAAAAATAATACTCGTGGTCAAAAACATGAGGCCTTCTCATTGGGTCGGTTGGATATCGGATCCGTGCAGGTAAAACTGTCACTGGAATCCACCAAACTTTCGTTCAATGCCAGGAACCTACGGACAGATCAACTGCAATTTGCAGAGTCAGTGTCATGGCCGCGACATGTTTCCGGTGAGTTAACGGATGTAATAATAAAATCACAAAATACCGACGCGCACATCGGGCAACTGGAAGTCGACTATCCTCGCCGGCTAAGTGGAACAAGCATAAAATTGTCGGGACCAAAATATCATCTTGATGCACGTACGGCGATCGTTCGTCGTCCGGCATATCAGCAGCACTGGACGATCGAACGTATGCTGCTTGATGCGGTCCATCTGTCTTCCGGGTCACGTACGTTGAACGCAGACAGCATTTCTATTGCATCAGCGCGACTAACAAAAGATGATCCTCAGGCCGATCGGATTGATATTTACAAACCCGTGGCAACATTGAGCTCTCCGGCAACGACGGAGAAAAGTGAATCAAAGGCACGTCTGCTCGACGCACTTCCCGCGCATCATTTATATCTGCATCCGGGCGAGATCACCCTTGCGAATAACCACAAGGTGGAATTCGGACTTGTACATGCCGACCGCCAAAAGCAGATTGTCAGAGCTTCTTATGTGAGTACTGCATTGAAAAAGTCCAATTTAACGATGCGTAATGTAGTGCTGGAACCTGGCCGCGTAGCCTTCGACAGCGTATTGCTTATTCCAAACCGTAAATGGTATTCTTCCCTTGAGGTAGAAGAGACTCAAATAGCTACCCGCTTCGGGCAGGTTGCTATCCGTGAATTTTTCATTGAACAATATCTGCGAAAGCGAACTGTAGACAATCTGGAAGTAGACGTTGGCTATGCTGACTTTGACCTGCGCCGAAACAAGCTACTACCCGATCCTCCTCCCAATCGGAAGCCCGTCACATTGGATGGACTTATTCCGCTTCCCGAGAATGTCCGTGTCTCCACAGTCACCATTCGGGATGGCAGAATCCGGTATAGGCAGATCTCCGACAAGACCGGTGAAGAAGGCTACATAATAATGGACAAGCTTGCTGCCAGTGCACGCTTCGACAGCCTGTCATCTTTCATAATGCTGCATGCCAGTACAAAGTTGTATCAGTCCGGAGCAGTACAACTAAACTATAAAACACTGGCTAAAGACAAGTTTCAACTGGACATCCAGGTTCGTGATATGGATCTGACGAAATTCAACGAGATCGTGATGCCTCTTCAATCGCTACGAATAAAGTCCGGTTACCTCAAGGAATATAAACTTTCGATACATGCCGACGACGAGGCAGCTACCGGAAATGCGACCATAAGTTATGACGGCCTTCATCTTGAATTGTTTAAACACGACGAACCAGAACGCAAAAGCCTGGGAACGGAGGTGCTCTCTTTACTGGCCGATGGCATCATCCTTAAGCACAGCAAAGAAAACGCTCAGTCCGCGGTTAACCATCCCCGTGTGAAACACAAGTCCGTGTTTCACTACTGGGTTACGTCCGCCATTCAGGGAGCAACCGGCGCGATAAGGAGAGGCAAAAAGCAGAGATAGTACTTATCGAACTTTAGGTTTCGCAACTTGCGCCACAGAGAAGCGGCACCCTTTTTATCCAATACAAATCCAATTAAATCCAATATATATCCAATATATATCCAATATATATCCAATATGCATCCGATATGTACCCAACAGAGCGGCTATTATACAGCGCCAACCTTCTCCAGCAAGGCCCGGGTCGCACGGATGCCTGCGGCATTGTCGAGATAACCGGGCTGGCCTGCCATCTGCATTAAGCCGCCTTCGTACTCAATGCCTACAATTCCATCGAACCCCGACTTTCGAATGATCTGGAACATGCGGGCGAAGTCCACCTCCGTTTCATTTCCCGCTGCATCAAACTTGTGCGATTTGGCGCTCACCCCTTTTGCATATGGCATCAGCTCTTCAACGCCCAGGTATTTGTCATATTCTTCCAGACAAACTGTTCCCATATATCCAGCGATGTCCATCGTCTTGGGCATCGTTCTTTTGACACAGAAGTTTCCGAAGTCCGGCAGTACACCGGCTCGTTTGTGGTTCACGGTCTTCATCACATTTGCGAGCCACTTGCCATTGCAAGAATGGCCAACGTGATTCTCCACGATTACATTGAGCTGAACTTTGTCGGCATATTCAAGCAATTTCGAATAGCCTTCAATGGCAGCTTTTGAAACTTCGTCGGCTGTTCCCTCCTGTCCCATCGCACCAAGGTTCACCCGGATTGAATTGCAATCCAGATATTTGGCTGCGTCGACCCACTTGTAGTGACTCTCGACAGCGTGATCACGCTTGCCTTTATCAACGTCTGCAATGTTCTCATCATCTACCATGATGAGGTTGTTCTTGACGCCATTATCGGCCGCGCGTTTCTTCAGCTCTGAGAGAAATGTTTTGTCGGTCGCCTTGTCTTTGAAGAACATGGAAACATACTCCACAATTGAGATTCCGAATTCCTTTCGCGCGCGCTCGGGAAATGTCAAAGTATCGTGCTTCCCCGCGAAAAATTCGGAAGCAAGGGAGAACTGTGCGAGCGACAGTGGATACTTCTTTTCAGATCCAAATACGGTTATGGGCAATGCGGCCGCCAGGGCTGCAACGGAAGTCCGTTGTAAAAAGTCTCTTCGTTTCATGGTCCGGTTGATGTTTATAAATGATGGGAACAGTATCTTTTAATGAGTACTATTTACTCAATAAACATCAATTTTGAAATTTTTTATCAACTTGCATTAAACCACTCCTCTTTACATGAACATCGAAGAATTTGTGCGCGATGGTCACCTGACGTATATGCCCAGCGTGGCTGTTGATTGCGCCATTTTCGGATTTCACGACAACACGCTTAAGATATTACTGCTGAAGTGGAAAAACCTCAAGGGCTGGAGCCTGCCGGGAGGTTATATGAAAAGGACAGAAGAAGCTGATGAAGCTGCGGGCAGGCTCCTGCGCGAACGCACGGGCCTGGAAAAGATCTTCCTTCAGCAATACCACACCTTTACAGGTATTGACCGAACTAAAATTCCTGGCATGGACATGCAGGAATTTGGACACAGCATAGGCGTTGAGATCGGACCTGAACACTGG
Organism: Chryseolinea sp. T2; assembly: GCF_037203685.1. NCBI lineage: Bacteria > Pseudomonadati > Bacteroidota > Cytophagia > Cytophagales > Fulvivirgaceae > Chryseolinea > Chryseolinea sp. T2. The sequence goes on along the minus strand of NZ_JBBCAU010000011.1, from coordinate 72,027 downwards.
CTTCGTCAGCGGGTAGTGTGCGTTGGTTATTACGCCCTTGTGGAGTACTCGCGGGTACGCAACCCTCAGGCTGACACTTTCACCGAAGTTTGTGAATGGTGCAATATTGATGAACTGCCTCACCTGCTTTTTGACCATAAGGAAATGATCGAGATGGCGGTGAAGACACTAAGGCTGCAACTAAACTTTCAACCGGTTGGTTTGAATTTGCTTCCCCACAAGTTTACAATGAGTGAGCTGCAAAAGCTTTATGAGACGCTGTTGGGCTATCCTCTCGATCGTGGAAACTTCAGAAAGAAAATGCTGGGCACTGGCATTCTTCGAAAGACGGGTGAGCGTCCTACGGGAAAGGCGCACAAGGCCCCTCACCTGTACTCCTTTAACAAGCAGGAATACGTGCGATCTTTAAAATCGGGAATGAGATTCTCGTGATGCCAATAGAAATGCAACGCCACGGATATACGCGGACGCCGCGGTAACAAATGTGTGGAGACGCAATGTCGTAGAGACGCAATGCATTGCGTCTCTACGTGCGATCCTCTTCGAGGTCTTCGTGGTTTTCGCCGCCGAGGCTATATAATTTGTTTTCTTCGTCCTCGTTGCCCGTTTCTTCGTCGGGGTCTTGCTGTGCGCCGGGCACGTCGAGATCTTCTCCGGAGAAATCGACGGGATAAACCCGACCTTTCAAAACCTCATCATCGCCTTCGAAACTTCTCTCCTCGGAATTCAGGGCCTGAAGATCATCCCGCGTCACGTCGGACGGAGATTCGCTCCCACCCTTAGATGCCGCAGAGGGACGTGCCGGACGCTTGCGCTCATCTACATCCTGCGCATTCTCGTCGCCGTCAAGATCCATCTCAACGCGCTTCGCTCTGTACACAATGTCTTCTGTTGCAGGATACTTTGGATAGCCGGGAAAAGATTGCTCCCCTTTAGCTGCTGGTTTCTTCGTCTTCTTCATGATCGTTTGCGTTTAGTGAGACACTCGTCATGGGTGCTTCTTAAACGCCTTCAACTATCATGCCTGTCATAATTGTTCCAGCTGCGACAACACGGCCTGGAGACCAACAACAGATGCCAGCGCATAAAGGTGGTTGAGTTTTTCCTTAGTCCTCATCAACCGCATCTTTATTGCACTTGGAGATGCTGCATAAGATTCCTGTAATTGTTCTATGGTCTCCCCATGTGTGTATTTGGCCACCAGTAATTCGCGCTCAGGCTTTGGCAAGGCGTCAACTAAGGCTAACATGATCGAGTGCTGTTCTTCATTTTCAGACGATTCGCCAAGGTCTGAAGCGGGCTGATCCGATTCTGAAAGCTGTTCTGTCGAATCCACGACTTTCTTCTTCTGTTTTCGGATTGCTTCCAGACAATGCCGGTGCGTGATCGAATAGAGCCAGGTCGAGAAAGACGACTGGCCGCGAAAACCTTTAAGACTTTCAAAGGCTTTCATAAGAGACTCCTCGGCGAGGTCGAAGGCAACATCCTCATCCTTCATCATGGTCATGCATTTTTGATAGACCTTGCCAAAGTAGCGGGTATACAGCTCACCAAGTGCTGCTTTATCATGCTCTACGATACGGGCAATAAGTTCTGCATCCGTAGTGTTTTCAATCTGCTTCATCTTTTGGTTCGGGTAGCGTTAGTGATAGCAAATTTGGACCCTCATCCAGAAGTTTAAAACGGTGAAAAAGCGTATTTTATCATCTACGCAATTCTCGTAGAGCGAACCTCTGATGTGTGCAGAACATACCAAAAAATGCTGATTATCAGATGATTGCGAAACAATATGATCAATTACCCGAGATTACCGCTTATCAAAAAATCAGGCGGCGCAGTGCACCACATCTGACTCAAATAAGCTGGTGCTGGATCGCATACTTCACCATGCCGGCTGTGTTCTTAGCCTGGATCTTTTCCAGAATGTTGCGTCTATGGGTATCGACTGTCCTCACACTTATAAAGAGCTTATCCGCGATCTCCTGATTTGAAAATTCGTGAGCAATCAGCCGAAGTACTTCGGTTTCCCTTTGCGTAAGCGTCTGACTCAACTGCTGCGGGCGCTGTGCTTTTGTAAACACCTGAAGCAATGTGGCAGAGACTTCAGGGCTGAAGTAATTATTACCATCAGCAACGGCCCTCACAGCGGCAGACAATTGCTCAGGTCCAACATTCTTAAGGAGGTAGCCGGATGCACCTGCCTGCAACATGGCAACAATTTGCTGCTGTTCTTCATGCATGGTAATGCCGATAACACTGATATCGGGACACCTGCTTTTGACCTGGCGGGTGGTTTCTATTCCATTGGTCGTTCCCATGTCGATATCCATTAGGATGACATCAATCACCTGCTTATCGATGGCCTCCAGGACACCGTGTCCATCCTCGGCCTCACCAACAACTGTCATATCGGCCTGCAGATTTAACATGCCGCGAAGGCCGACCCTGACAATTTTGTGGTCGTCCGCAACGAATACTTTTATCTTCTCCATGCGTATCCCGCAAATTTATGAATCAGACGGAAAACACACAGCATCTACCTGAAGGCTGTTAGCGATAAGAACCTGAAATGGATAAGAGGACGAAAGGCGGACTGACCTTAGCATAGACTTCAAAAGCGCCATATAAAAAAAGAAAGGTCACCTCGTCCAGGTGACCTTTACTACCCCTAACCCTACAAACTAAACAACTAATTTGTCTTTACTATTTCGCCGGAAGCGCGAACTACAATCGATTGTAAATCACCTTCCCTGCGAACTACAATGAGATAATATGGAGGCGCCGAAGCAGCATCCAGAACCTCTTCGGCGGAGACGATTTCAGCACTTTTTGTCATGTCCTGAACCGTTCTTGCTACTGGCGACGGTAAAGAGGCGGTGGCGACTGCTTTTTTCACACCCACATTGTGACCAAAGTGATCGTACACCACCTCCTTGTTTCCGTCAGATGCGGAGAAGGAAACTTCGTAATAGGTTGATTTCTCTCCCTTTGTGTTATCCCGAATTCCAAATTCCGCTTGAAGGGACGACGACGAAATGATTGCCCAGGTGGCTTCGGTTTCTTTTCCGAATTCCTGCCTGAATGCTCCCACGACCTTCCTTGGTACTTCATTCTCCTCTGCTCTCAGTCTGAGGTTCACATGTTGTGCACCTCCCTCCACAAAGCCAAGAAGCATCGCCGGTATAAGAATCAACTTCATCATCGGGCCAACCTTCGTACTTTGGATGCAGATTACACCGGCGGTCACATGATCGCGAGCATTTTTTTCTCTTGGCTTTTAACATTTCGAAGTCAAGCCGCATATTCGTTTCCAGGATTGCACCGCAACCGCGATTTTTGCTTAAAGCCCATGAGCCGAAGAAAAGACAAGGTGTTTATTATGCTGATCGTGAGCATCGGTTTATCCATAGTATGCTCTTTTGTGGCGTACCTGAGCACCCGTGAAAAGGCCGAGACGCAGGAGCTTGTGATTGACACCTACCAGGCCATCAATGCGTGCGAGCGCCTTTTCTCGCTCGTGAAAGACATGGAGACGGGAACGCACGGGTACAACATAACGAGTGACAGTATTTTCCTGGAACCATTCTTTGAAGCTATCGAACGGATCCCCGAGGAGACAGAAAAACTCCGAATGGCCGTGGCATCAAATGATCAGCAACTGCGATTCCTGGACAAACGGATTCTCCCTGCTGTTGAGAATCGTAAGAACGCTTCAATACTCAGCTTGAGGATACATAATGCTTTTGGCAGAGACAGCGCCTCCCATTGGGTAGCCATGCCGATCGGGAAAGCGCACATGGATACAGTAAGGCTTTTGGTTTCGACGTTTGTACACAATGAGCAAGCTACTCTTGCTGAACGTGAAGCGACTCTGGACCGTAACTCACGTATTGAAGAAATTGTTCAGTTCTCGTCTTTTGGTCTCATTGCACTGACGTGTACACTCGCCTTTCTGCGCCTATCCAAAGAGTTACGTAAGATAAGCCATCTCGTTGACCGGTTGGAACTGGCAAATGAAACCCTTGAGGAGAAAGTGCAAATGAGGACGCAGCAATTATCAGAAGCAAACGCATCCAAAGACCATTTTTTGGGCGTCGCCTCTCACGACTTAAAGACGCCCCTCGCCGGCATGCAAGGTTTAGTTCGTCTGATGAAGCTGGAAAAAAAAGATCGCTCAGAAAATGACCTTGACTATCTCAACTATTTAGAAGATGCCTGTCAGGCGATGCTCAACATGATCGCGAATCTCCTGGATATTAATCGGATCGATCGTAAAGAAGTCTTATTCAGGAAAGAACCCGTCGCAGTCAAAAAACTACTGGGGCAAATCGAGCAGGAGTTCAGTGCACACGCAATAAAGAAAGGTATTCCTCTGCATGTATCCAGCGACGACGTTGTAATTCAGACCGATCCGGCCAATCTTGTTCGTATCCTTGAAAACCTGGTGTCAAACGCCCTGAAGTTTTCATCTCGCGGACAGGAAGTGTCATTGAAAGCGTCAGTAGCTGACTCGCATATTACGTTTGACGTTCTCGATCACGGTCCCGGAATTGTACCTGAAGAGATTCCCTCGTTGTTCACAAAGTTTGCTAGGCTAAGCAATAAACCTACAGGAGGCGAGGGCTCAAGCGGATTAGGACTGGCGATTGTAAAAGACCTTACAGAGGTGGCCGGTGGAACGTTAAGCGTTGAAAGCAAGCGCGGCCAGGGCAGTGTGTTTTCTGTCCGCCTGCCTGTGAATTAGATTGTTGCACGAACAGGCTCAATGTTATCCTCATATGATTGAAGTCATTCATTTTAACAGGAAGCTGCAGGCAATGATTGATTGAGCTGGTGTTCGGAAGGCAAATTTGAATTAATTTAACATTTCGAAGGTAACACGTGTGACCATTAGGCCGCCGCGCATCTAAACAGCGACTCCTGATCAAACAAACCAGCACGACATGTTAAGGTCACTGGCAATACTGTTATTAATCTCGATTCCGTTTGTGCTTAAGGCGCAACAAGCAATCGACTTGCGCGAAACATTACAACGCGCCCGGCAGCACAATCCTGATCTGCGTGTCCTTGAACAGGACATTTCATCAGCCCGTGCCGATCGTACTACTGCTGCGATCAAACCCAATCCGGTACTCAATCTGCAATTGCTTCACATGGCTAACGAAGTTGATCAGGCACCAAACACCAGCTTCTTTAGTGCAAGGAACACGCAATACTGGTATCAGGTGACGAAACCTTTTCAGGTAGCTGGTCAACGACAAAACAAAATAACACTGGCAGATCAGAATGTAGAACGATCACAATTCGACTATCAGGAGGCCGCGCGCAATGTATATCTGAGTGCCGCATCATCCTGGATTGATGTTTGGGCGGCTCAGGTTAATCTTAATATTCTTTTAGAAGGAAAAAAGAATATCGATAGTCTCGTCATGATTAACACCTACAGACTAAAGAACAAAGTAATTACGGACACCGACCTTGCCCGTACTCAATTACTTGCCGAACAGTACAACAGGGACATCGTTACAGCACGACAGGCGCTGCTCAATGAGCTTCAGTCGCTGCGTTATCTGCTCGGAACATCGGACAGCCTCTCCATACAGTTGGAGGATCCAACATTTCAATCCGTAGCACTTCCTATTGACAGTCTTCTGGCAGCGGGAACCGAGCGGCGTTCAGACATTTTATCGGCACGAAAGTCAATTGATGTAAACCGAACGAATATCAATCTTCAAAAATCATTGGCCTATCCTCAGCCCGAAGTGGGTGCTGTTTACAATCCGCAAAACACAACACCCTATGTTGGTTTTTATGGAACTGTAGAGATACCCATTTTTAATCGTAACCAGGGTAACCGTGAAAAGGCCCAGGTACTTGAACTGCGGGCGGAACAAAACCTGCTGGCTACGGAACGACAGGCAGAAACAGAAGTAGTAGCTGCCTATAGAACTTATACAACTCAAAAGGCCAATCTAAGCGCATACCAGCAGAACCTTGATAAGGCCGGGCGCATTCTGAATAGTGTTCGGTATTCTTATCTGAAGGGCGCAACGTCGGTGATCGACTATCTCGAAGCACAGCGGTCGTGGCTGGATACCCAACAACGTTATTATGCAACTATGGAGGCGTTCAGACGAAGCTACGTGAATCTTTTTTACGCCACAGGGATGATTAATCAATTAGCCGAATAAGGATCACATGAATAATAAAGTAGTCATCCTCATGATCGCTTCGCTGGCGCTTGCCTGCAAGAAAAAAGAAGTGCAGATAAGTCCGTCCACGCCACTTCCTGTTGTAGACGACGGTGGCGCCAAAATAACTTTTACGAATGATCATCGAACGCTCTCGTTCTTTAATGTTGATTCGGTGAAGGCGGAAAACCTTGCAGGGAGTTTTGAAGCGCCTGCCTCTGTGGCCGTGACCATTGCGCGTCCTGCAACACGGGACGGAAGAGGGACAGTGCTCTTTGACAATCCCGATCTCGGATCAACATACTCTGCATTTTTACAGCATTTAATTAACATACGAACGAACAAACTGAACCTTGATCGGGTACAGGATCTTTCACAGCACGGTGCGGCTACTGGAAAAGAGGTCCTCGATGCCGAGACACAACTGGCTAACGAAGAAGCAGCGATTACTGAACAGGAAGCAAAACTTCGCATAGCAGGACTTGATCCAGATGCATTGAAACGCCCTTCGCGTGAGGAAGCATGGCTGCTTTGCGAGGTACCTGAAAGTCAGATTCAACAACTGAAGGCGGGAACATCATGCAACGTACGGTTTACTGCGTATCCTAATGAGACTATCGCAGCCCGCGTCAGCGGACTTGGTGCTGAAGTAGACAACGTTACCCGTCTTGTAAAGGCCAGGGTTTCATTGCCCAATCCATCAAACAAGTTCCAGGTAGGAATGTTTGCGACAGTCTCTTTCGACATGAAGGCAACGAATGCGCTCTCTGTTCCCGTGTCTGCAGTGGTTAACGTACAGGGTAAGGACTTTGTATTCGCTGCGGTGAGTAACACTGTCTTCGAACGACGTGAAGTATTGCTGGGCCAGCAGATCGACGACAAGGCGATAGTTCTGCACGGCCTCTCGCCAGGTGAGCGCGTTGTCACTAAAGGCGCTATGGAATTGAAGGGAATCTCGTTTGGATACTAACACAACGGCTATGCTACAGGCTCAGCTATTTATAGACCTTGACGAAATGCGGGGAGATCAATCGCTGCACGACTATGTTATCAAGTTTCTGTCCCAGCAAAACATTGCAGGTGCGACTTCATTCAGAGGCTACGCAGGCTTTGGAAAAAATCACCGGGTAAAGTATCCCAGAGAACTCTTTTCTTTTGACGAGACTCCAGCCATGATTCTGTTCATGGATGAAGAAACAAAAGTCCGGAAAGTCGTTGGCGAGCTTCGAAAAATTCTTCCCAACAAACCGATCTTTCTTCTACACGCCGAGAACGCTTGATCCATGATCAGAAGATTGCTTATTCTTTCTCTGTCGAACCGTACGGCTGTTGTTGTCGCGTCTCTGGTGCTGATGGCCGTTGGCATTGTATCATTCGAGCTACTCCGGATAGAGGCGTATCCCGACATCGCAGACACTAACGTAACCATTATCGCCAAGTATCCCGGCCGTGCGGCCGAAGAGGTCGAGCAACAGGTGACTATCCCAATCGAACGTGCATTGAACAACGTTCCCAAAGTTATTGCCCGTCGTTCACGTACCGTATTTGGTTTGGCGCAGGTGCAATTGTCCTTCTCCGATGGTACAGATGATTACTTTGCAAGACAACAGGTCATCGAACGACTTGCCAGTGCAGAATTACCCGATGGTGTAACGCCCGAAATGGGTCCACTGACTACGGCGGTTGGAGAAATCTATCGCTACGTGCTTGAAGCCGAACCCAACGTAACCCCTACTGATCTTCGCGACCTTCAGGATTGGGTTATTGTTCCATCACTTCTGCAGGTTCCGGGCATCGCCGACGTTGTGACATTCGGAGGTCCGGTTAAGGAATTCCACGTATTCACCTCGCCGGAGAAACTTCGAAAGTTCAAGCTCAGCATTCCTGATGTAATTACTGCCATTGAAAATAATAACCTCAACACCGGCGGCAATATCGTGGAACGCGGCGGACAGGGACTGGCAGTACGCGGCATTGGTGCCATACGCAACGGAGAGGATATCGGTAACATTGTGCTCACTTCTGTCAATGGCGTCCCTGTGTTCGTGAAAGATATTGCCAGCATTGAAATTGGTCCTCCGCCGCCCCAGGGCATACTGGGGTACGCACTGTTCAAAGAGGGCAAAAATGTTAACTCCGGAATAGAAGGGATCGTATCCATGCGTCGCGGTGAAAACCCGTCGGAAGTATTACTCGCGCTTAAGGAGAAAATGGAAGAGCTAAGGCAGAACGAGTTTCCGCAGGGAGTGAAACTAACGCCTATATATGACCGCACTTCGCTCGTGGATAACACACTCGAAACAGTATCTCATACTCTGCTCGAAGGTGTTTCAATAGTTGTGATCGTCCTTGTGCTGTTCCTCGGTAACATCAGAACGGCGCTGGTGGTAGCATTTACCATTCCATTCGCCTTGCTGTTTGCATTTCTTCTCATGAAGATCAATGGAATTCCGGCGAACCTGTTGTCGCTCGGAGCGATAGACTTCGGTATTATCGTTGATGGCGCTTGTGTTATGGCAGCGCACCTGGTGCACAAGTTCAAAACGGCCTCGGCAGAGGAACGAAGGGAAGGTGTTATTAAACTCACCATGTCGGCAGCCCAGGAAGTAGGAAGAGAAATATTCTTCTCGGTAACGATCATTGTTCTGGCCTACATGCCTATCCTCACCATGCAGCGTGTAGAGGGCAAGTTATTCTCGCCTATGGCACTCACACTTGCCTTTGCTGTTGTCGGGGCGATGATCTGCGCCCTTACGGTTATTCCCGTGCTGATCTCTATTGCCTACAATAAGCATCTCAAAAGCGACGTCCACAACGAAGTGCCAGAGTGGAGAAAAAAGATTGATCTGATCGCCTGGTTCGAGCGCAGCTATCGTAAGTCGCTGGGAAAAATACTTAAAGCGCATAAGGTGGTCGTCATATCCGGATTTGCCATCGTATTGGTTATGATTTCTTTCTTTCCACGGTTGGGTACAGAGTTTCTTCCTCCTCTTGACGAAGGCTCAATTTGGATGCGGGCATTCCTTCCGGCAGGTACATCAGTAAATGAGACGCAGAAGATCGCACCCGTTATCAGGCGGGTTGCATCTCATCATCCTCAGATAGCTAATGTGGTTACGCAGTCTGGTCGAAACGATGATGGAACGGATCCGTTTCCCTCCAATCGCACGGAGTGCATGATGGTGCTAAAGGACTATAAAGAGTGGGCGCAAGACACCACCAAGCAGGAGCTTATTAACGTGCTGCGCCAGGAGATGAGACGAGAGATACCATCGGCGTTCATTTCATTCGGGCAGCCCATCATCGATAACGTGATGGAAACCGTTACCGGTTCCGCTGCTGATCTCGCGATCAACATTCAGGGTTACGACATTCAGAAAATGCGCGTTATCGCGGATACCGTCAGGCATATCATTCGAAATATGAATGGCGCTACCGATGTAGGCATGGAGCAGGAAGGTCAGCAGGCTCAGCTGAATATTCAGATCAACAGGACCGAGGCTGCACGCTATGGTATCAATATCGCAGACATACAGAATATTGTCGAGGCTACTATTGGTGGGAAGACCGTCGGAACCGTGTATGATCGCGATAAGCGATACGATATAGTATTGCGCTACGTGCCGGAGAACAGGAACAACATCAACATGATCAAAGCCATTCAGGTGCCTTCTGCAACGGGGGAGCTGGTGCCTCTGGATCAGCTTGCCGTAATCAAATTGCTAGATGGCGAAACAAACCTGTACAGAGCGAATGGGAAACGGCTGCTCATCGTAAAAACAAACGTGCAGGGTCGCGATCAGGGCGGCTTCGTTGCTGAGGCGCGCCAAAAGATCGAACGTGCAATCAAATTAGAACAGGGTTACACTATTGACTACGGCGGTCAGTTTGAGAACCTGCAGCGTGCCGGAAAACAACTGATGATCGCTATCCCACTTACTGTCGTTATCGTACTGGTAGTTTTGTTTATGCTGTACAAAAATCTAAAGTACGCTTTGCTTACGCTCGTCTGCGTGTTGTTTGCGCTTGCAGGAGGTATCATCGCGCTGTGGATGCGCGACTATCACTTTAACGTTTCGGCAGGCGTGGGCTTTGTATCGTTATTTGGATTGTCAGTGATGGCAGGTGTCCTGCTGATCTCAGCGATAAATCGCGAACGGAGTCTGGATGATAATACGCTCGAGTCAACGATTATCAGTGCCAGTACCGGTCAGCTTCGGTCTATTATGATGATGATGATCGTTGCCATCATAGGTCTTATTCCAGCGGCCCGATCGTCGGGCATTGGCTCCGACATTCAGCGACCACTGGCTACAGTAATCATAGGTGGATTAACTTCAACATTGATCTTCACTCCGTTTGTCCTGACTGCGCTCTACTACTGGATAGAACGAAAATCAAATGGTGAACGGACAGAGGTTTCTTAACTTACCATGAAAACCTTGTATGAAAATCACTGCTTCCGTAACCAATGAAGGCAATCACCACTTTGTTATAGTGAAAACCAACGAAAGTGAAAAGACATTAAATGTCGCCGCAAAATCATCGGGAAACGGATCGTCGGTGAATGGTGGTGAGTTTCTTTGCCTTGCATTAGCAACGTGTTTCTGCAATGACCTTTATCGCGAGGCCCTTAAGAGAGGAATGAAACTCAACAAAGTAACTGTCGATGCCTGGGCGGAGTTCGGCGGTGAAGGAGAATCAGGTTATGGCTTTAGTTACCAGGCGCACGTCGCCGCGAATGCAACCGCTGAGGAGATATCTGATCTTATCCGCTCAACGGATAGGGTAGCTGAAATTCAGAAGACATTGCGTGATGGTGCCGGCGTAAGACTCCTAATGTAATGCCTCATTGATCAGGCTTCTGCTATTTGGCTCTTTTACGAGCAACCGTCTTCTTACCCTTAGTCGCCTTTGCCCGCTTATTAACCTTTGAACCTGTCTTCTTTTTGGCAAGGGCCTTAGCCGTAGCCGATGGTGAAGCAGCTTTCTTCACCTCCTTAAGCTTGGATCGTTTGGCCATGTTTTCCGCCACCCTGAACTTCACAATCTGCGATATCAGCGAGAGTGGCAGCGGCTTGTCAAGTGGAAATTTTACAGAACCTTTGGCTGATTCGTAAGGAGCCAACTCCTTCCTGAATTCAACGATGCCCGAGGGCGCAGGATAAAATCCAATATGGTGTTGGTACCCCGCGAAGTGGACAAGGTTGCCATTAAGCACGAAAGTTGGAATACCATACTTGATCTCTTCCGTTGCAGCTGGCGCTGCCTTTCTTATTGTCTCGCGCATCTTACGAAGCTTCTCCTGCGTGGCCGGCGGAAATGCTGCTATAAACTCATCAATGTTGGTGGCGTTAATCCTGAGCATAACAAAAATCAGATAAGTATCTTTTGATAAAACACGACATTGAGCATTCTTCCAAACTTCTCGCCTACCTCTTTAAGCTCACCACACTTGAAGTAACCTGCGGTAGCAAACATACGAATGCTTTGCTCATTATCTCCCGATATAATGGCCAGCAACACGACTATGCCTACGTCCTTAGCCATGTCTTCCAATTGCCTGAGAACTTCCCTACCCGCTCCCCGTCCCTGAAAGTCCTGTGATAAGTAGATGCTGAGTTCCGCAGTACGGTCGTATGCCTGTCGCTTGTTGTACTGGGAAAGATAACAATAGCCGCGTATTAAGCCATCCGCTTCAACTACAAAAGATCTGTACTTCGGATGATTGATAAGAATCTTTTCCCTCAGTTCGTTCGACGTTACATTCCCCGTATGAAATGTCGCGGTGGAATGATCAACATAGTATTGATAAATCTCCCGGATAGCGTCAAGATGTTCATCACGAACAGGAATGAGTTGTATATCCATGAAATAATTCAGTCAAGGTTTGAACTGACTCCGCCCCACTCTTCCGGCAGAACGTCTTTTACTGATTCACTGAACGTCCAGACTGTTCCGTCGAGATCCTCTACCGTGTATTGCATCTCACCGTAAGGGAACACCTGGGGTGCACGCAGTACTGCCACACCTTTTTCATTCAATTGCTTGAAGTGCTCCATCACATCATCGACGCGAACCAGCATTGCACTGTTATGAATTTCAAGGTCCGTAGCCTGTTTGGTAACAACAATGGTGCTGTTGCCCAACGTCAGCTGAGCACGATGCTCACCTACGCGCCATCTCTCGCGAAATCCGAACATATCACAGAGCCAGCTGATCGTGGCGTCGAAATCACGGCATGTCAAAACCGGAATTACGCTACTCGGTGGCATCGATCGGTTGTTCACCTTTCCTTCAAGTTGTTCTTCCATAATAAGCCAGCTATTGCAATTATTACAGCCAGCAACGCTAGCTGTATGCGCACTCAAAGTGCTGAAGAAGCCGCCTCCACGATGCCAGCCAAAATATCTCTGACCTCCATTAAGGCAAATCCCAAAAGGTTCAGACCCTTCCACTGATATGGATCAGTAATTCCAGGCGCGCCGGCAGGCATGCCTATTCCCCAGATACTGTCCTTTGGATTTGCCTCGGTAAGCACCATTGGATACGTACCCGAAATATACGCATGAAGCGTCTGGTGTTGAGAAAACTTGTGCAAATTACCTTGAAGCACGATGTTATATCGATGGTCGTCCCAGTGCTTTTGATCAAACCCTGAAATCTGCTTCCCTCTTTCACCAATCTCTTTGTTGTCCGACAAACTGAGGAGCTCCGATGCGGCCTGTGGATCGTTAAATAACCGTGCTTTCTGTACCATCATCCAGTGGGCAGCATTATGATACTGGTCGCTGTCAACACGAAAGGGGCTGGGAAACCATTGCGTCAATGTGGCAACACCAGGCGTCTCATTGGATGCAGATTCATCGCCAAAGAATACAAATTCAGGCCGGTCACCACCATCGTATTTCCGTTTCAGCCAGGCAAGATCATATTTCATGACAGGTTCCAGCGGTTTGAGCGGCCGGATTGTACAAAGGTATATCGTGGAGCTTATAAAACCAGCCCCTGCCTACGACCTGCTTTAAGCAGGGACAGCAACTTTTAATGTTCGATAAAGTAAAAAAAGTCAGGTCAGGCATGAGCCCCCACAACGGCGAAGTACTTTTTGCCTGTATCGCAGACGTGGCAGCGGTACGAATCGGGCAGTTCGGCAAAGCTCACCCCAGGTTGAATTCCTGCAAGTTCATCACCATAACGGGGATCATACACCGTTAGACAATTTGTACATTGATACACGGGCATCGTATTCTTTCCTCCGGCATTCGGCTCGTCCCGGATCTCTTTCAACGGCTCTTTTTCCGGATTCAATTGACGGAAGTACAACTTGCTTAGCTCAACCAGAAGAGACGGTATCACCTCCTTCCGAACATGCTTGGCATATGGCAGATACGTAACCGTATTTGGATTAAAATTCTTTGCATAGAGGATGTTGTATCCACCATATCCGGTAAGACTCTTCTCAATCACAACAGATGTGAACAGGAACATGTCGCGATTCGTCTTGATGGTAAACGTCAAACCGTGAATGCTTATATCCTGCAGATCGAGTTCGCGAACGAGAAATCTTTTCAACTCCAGCGCCTCGGCATCTATTACAGGCAGATGCCAGTTCAGTTCCAGCGAAGAATGGCGTTCATTGATACCAAATTTTCCCATCACCTTTTGCCAGCGCAATCTGTCGCTCGACTTAATCCCCTTAATGATAAACGCCTTCCATGGAATGATGTTGATCTTGCTGATGTTCGTCTCCTGACAAAGTTTGCAGGCGGCGCTCATGAATTCAATATCATACTCGTTGTTCCGCCAGTACAGACCGAGCCAGTACTGGTTGTTGAGCATGGCATTCAGTCCCTCGTAGATGGGAAACGCCGTGTCCTGAAGTTTGAGTTTTTCCGTAATGGGCTTATAGGTGATGCGAACGTAGTTGTTCAGCAACATAAGATATAGCTCCTCCGTTGTGAAGGGCCGGAATTCAAGAAACAGGCTTTCAAGTTCTTTGGAGATCTTTGGAATGTCCTGGCCGAACACCAGTCGTGGCCAGCATTCCAGAACGTTACCTTTACGCGGATCACGGATATAAAGGTACCAGTAGTTCTCCTCACGCGAAGCGATGAAGTTCAACTCGCCGGAAAACAATGGCACCAGTCGTTGCATGGGATCAACTATGTTGATCTTCAGACGTGGTGTGAACTCAAAACCGTCCATCAGCACGTTGTAAGTGTCTTCCTTTACCCAGCTGGTAGTCTCAACAACATTAACAGCAACATAAGAGGTAACAATATTTTGATGGACAGAAATATCGCCCGACAACTCATGTTCTATTTTGATAGCATTGAAGACCGCGTCAAGCTGTTCTTCAGAAACGTTGTTCTTTGGAAACATGATGTCCTGCCGCGAACCAAACAGCACGTATTTGTTGCCCATGCTTTTGGACAACTCCATGATTTTGAGAAGCGCAGCCGGTGAAAGAAATCCGCCCTTCACAAACGCGCGTATAAGCTCGCTCTTCTCGCGACGCGGCACCTCGCGGCTATGGGCAACGTTCAAACTCATCTCAGACATTTACTTTCATTGCTTGCAAGATAGCCTGAATTTCCGGCTTGCAGCTACCACATCCAAGTCCAGCACCTGAGCGCTGGCAGATATCAGATAGCGTATTGCAGCCAGTGGCAATTATTTGTTCGATATTTCCTGAACCAACCTGGTTACAGGTACAAACGAGTTTACCGATCACCGGAGGCGCTGTAGTGCCGGATCGGAGCAACTGGAGACGGCGTTCAGACAGCTCCAGTCCATCTTCAATCAACTGCTTGAATTCGGCGAACTCGGTTTTATCGCCAATGAGGATTGCGCCTACCAGGCGATCATCTTTGATAATGCACTTCTTATAGTAACGCTGCGTACGATCAACAAAGAGGATCTCTTCGTATCCCTGACCATCGCCCGGAATATCGGGTATGCCGATGGAACACAGGTGTAGTCCCGACAGCTTCAATATATTCATTGGCACAGTGCCGGTGTACATCGATTGAGCGTCACCCAGCAGGAAGCGTGCAAGTACATCGGCCTGCTTTTCCGCAGCAGCAGTGATGCCAAGCATATTGCCACGATGTTCAGCTATCTCTCCAATGGCAAAGATGTTAGGATCGCTTGACTGCAGGTTGTCGTTAACGACAATGCCCCGTCCTGATTCAATGCCTGCGGAAACAGCAAATTCGATATTCGGACGAGTACCTACCGCGTACACCAGGGCGTTTGCAGGTATGATCTTTCCACTGCGGAATTGAATCGACAACGTCTCGGTCGTCTCCTCAAAGCGAACAGACTGGACCTGGTCATTAAGGTAAACGGCGATGTCTGATTCTTCTATAAACTCAAGAAGCAGTTCGGCTGCAAGCGTATCAATTTGCCGTTCCATCAAACGGCTACCGAGCTGCACAACTGAAACGGCGATATCCATCTCGCGCAACGATACAGCCAGTTCAAGCCCGAGTAAACCACCACCTACAATCAATACGTGGCCGGGCGCTTTAACGAATTGTCTCAACCGGTCGGCATCTGCCCGTGTGCGCATGGTGAATACACCGGGTAGTTTCACCGGAGCATCATTAGGAATATGCGCACGCGTACCTGTTGCGAGTACGAGCTTATCGTAATGATGCTTACGGCCATATTTATCAATTGCTACGCGTGAGAACCGATCAATTCCAACTACTTCATTTTCGAGTTCGATATTCACATCGAGCACTTCGAATTCACCAGCCTGGAACTTTCTTAGCTTCTCCCACGAAAGATTTCCATTTACATATTCAGGAAGGAGGACGCGGTTGTAAAATGGGTCACGCTCTTTTGAGATGACCGTAATTTCATCTTCGCTGTTTCGTGCCCTGTAGGAACAAATGAAGCGGTACGCAGCTGCTCCGGCTCCAACAACCAGGATGCGTTCCTTCGGCTTTTCGTACAGGCGCACATCAACTGCCGAGAATTTAAAGTCCGGTTCCTTGGACGTGGGGTCGACGCGTATATCCGTCAGGTTGTTTGCTCTGGCGAGTGCATTCGCAAAAGACTTTCCCCAATGCATGGGAAGGAATAGGGTACCTGGTTTAATGTCTGTGCTGATGCGGGCACATACCCGAACCTCGCCGCGCCCATTGCTGATCACAACAGGATCGCCCTCTCCGATGCCGCGATTCGCTGCATCTTCCGGATGAATCTCGAGGAATGGTTTACTGATGTGCTGCCTGAGACGATTTACCTTGCCTGTTTTCGTCATCGTGTGCCACTGATCGCGTATCCGTCCCGTTGTAAGTATAAAGGGAAAATTCGGTGTCAGAGGTTCTGATAGCTCGTTGGCAGGGGCGACGGCAAAGAAGCGCGCTTTCCCGGAAGGTGTGAAAAACTTTTTGTTTTCGAACAAGCGTGGGGTTCCGGTATGCCCTTCGTGTGGCACAGGCCACTGAACGGAGCCCTGGTTCCGAAGGGAGTCATACGTCACCCCACTAACATCGATCCGCGTATTTTTCGTCAGGCGTGCGTGTTCCAGAAAAACTTCTTCTGCCGACTTATAGTCAAATCCGTGAAAGCCCATTCCTTTCGCAAAACGGCAAAGAATATCAGCGTCGGGAAGGGCTTCACCGGGAGGGTCCACGATCTTCTGCAAGTGACTTACGCGACGCTCGGAGTTTGTCATTGTTCCTTCCTTTTCGAAATGCCCTGCAGCAGGAAACACAACGTCTGCAAAAGGTATGCTGTCAGACTTCCGGGAAATATCCTGAACAACAACAAAGCGTGCCTTGCGCAACGCTGCCTCTACACGCGTAGTGTCCGGCAAACTTACCAGGGGATTTGTACAGATTATCCAAATGGCTTTCAGTCGACCGTCTTCAAGTGCTTCGATCATTTGTGTAGCCGTGAGTCCTGGCTTTTCGCTCACTTTCTGAACGCCCCAGAATTCAGCAACTTCCTCACGATGTGCCTGATTCTGAATACTGCGGTGTGCAGCCAGCATGGTCGCAAGTCCGCCAACTTCACGGCCGCCCATTGCGTTGGGCTGACCCGTCAGCGAGAAAGGTCCGGAGCCCGGCTTCCCAATATGACCAGTGATCAGGTTAAGACTGATTAAGGCGTGATTCTTTTTCACACCAACCACGCTTTGGTTAAGCCCCATCGCCCAGAGTGTGAGGAAACCTTTAGCTTGAGCGATGTATGTAGCAGCAAGTCTTATATCGCGTTCATCGACATCACAAATCGCTGACGCCTCGGACACGCTGTGTGTAAATGCCGTTTCACGGTACGCATCAAAATTCTCAGTATGATCAAGTATAAACGATTCATCTATGGCATTGCTCTCAATGAGAATCCGGCCAATAGCATTGTACAGAACAACGTCAGTTCCCGGCTGTATCTGCAAATGTAGATCTGCCCATGCGGCACTCTGAGTCCTTCTCGGGTCAACAACAATTACCCTTACATCCGGATTCAATTGCTTGTGTTTCTCCATCCGCCTGAATAGTATCGGATGACACCACGCGGGATTGGCCCCTGCAATCAGCATACAATCGGACAGCTCGATGTCTTCGTACGCAATGGGTACGGCGTCTTCTCCAAGCATGCCAGCATACGCCGAGACCGCACTGCTCATGCATAGACGTGAATTGGTATCTATGTTGTTCGTACCTAAAAAGCCTTTTACAAGCTTATTGGCCACGTAGTACTCTTCCGTAAGGCACTGACCTGAAACATAGAATGCAACTGCATCAGGACCGTGAGCCCGAATGATCGACTTAAATACCGCTACGGTTCGTTGCATCGCCGTATCCCAGCTTACCCTCTGGAAGGGATGTGAACGAGCCGCGCGCATCTCCGGATAAAGCAACCGATCACTCTTATCCTGCATCGCGTAGTGAAGGTTCATGCCCTTTGAGCAGAGCATTCCGCGATTGACAGGATGGTCCTTGTCGCCCTCCACGTGCAACTTACCCTTCCTGTCCTTCGACACTATCATGCCACAGCCAACACCACAATAGGAACAAGTAGTTTTACGCGATTGGTGATCCGATTTCATAACGTTACGGTTATTTGCCAGGGGATTTGTCGAACGAAAAGGAAGGCTTAATGTTAATCATGAGCCAGGCCCATTGTGCCCCCCTGCCTGCATCGGCAACATTCTTAACCTGCGGGTTCAACATAGTTGAACTCATGTGCATAAAAGAGTAGCCGCCTTCGATGCTTACTATTTTGGTGAGAGCAAATGATCCAACGAGATCGAACTCAATGCCCAATGATTTGTTCATTACGTTGCCCTGCTCGTCGGTTACGGCATTGGGCAGTGAGAACTGATGGACGTCAAAAGTGATGTAAGACTTTTCAGTAGGCGTAAATCTCGTTTTGAGGTAGAGATCTAATAAACCATTGGGGCCAAAACCGTCAGCTGCGTAGAAGTAATCCATATATCCCCAAAACTTGTGGGGTGTACCATATAGTGGATCAAATCGCTGATATTTCTTTGACGGATCTGAGCCGTTATTTCCTGATGTGAGATCCACTCCCGGTCCGATGCTGAAATGCTTTGACTGAGTATACATCGCAGCGAACGAAAAGAAATATTCATTCAAAGATGTCCCCTCGCGATAGCTGCCGCCCTGGTAGAACGCATCGGCGCTGGCGTTAATTCTCTTGGTAAGAGCGCCCGTAAAATGCGCTCCGGTTGTAAACCGACTCCAAACACCCGACTCATAAACCGGCTTCGGCTGCTGCGGATTACTGTTGTCTGCGTGGAATTTACTGAAGTCATCCTTGAAGAATAAGAACGACAGCGTAGATGCCTTGAATTTCCTTGCTGCGTAAAGGAACTGCATTGACTTGTACATCGTACCTATGCCATTCGTACCTGCCGAATATCCGGTAGGTACGCCGTTGTAAATGGTGTTTGATTTCCGCTCTTCATTCTGGTTAAAGGCAGCTCCCGCATGAGCTACGATGTCTTTGTTCTCAAACTTCAGCAAAACTGCATCATGCCGGCGTGCCTGTTGAAGCCAATCGAGGTTACCAACGAGCCGCGCATCATCGTAATTTAATTCCTGACGCCCGACTTTTAGCGTAAACTGATTCACGTGGTTCGCTGTGTCGAGCAAACTGATCTCGCCCCAGGCTTCATGAAGCATCAGGGTGCTTTGACCGGAAGTTGTTACACGATTTACTGTTGATGCATCCTGCCCCCAGACGCGTACGTCCTGAATGACAGAGTAAAGTTTGAATCTATATCCTGTAAATCCGATGCTTACTCTCGTGCGCTGCGACGTAAAGAATGCAGGAACCGTATCCGCTACAGAAGGTGTTCCCTGGCCATCTCTCAATTCCGAGCGTGTACGAAGCTGTGCAGAAACCGAAAGCTGAGCAAAGCAGGGAGCTGCGGCAATCATAACCACGAAAACCAGGCAACATGAAGCAATCACCTTCCCGGTTCTGGCATGGTAGAAAGATTTCAGAACACCTCGCGCGCGTGATAGTGGAGGTTGAGCACTATGCGTGCAGTTACCAGTAGAATTACTGAACATTCCGTTAAGCTTTTACTGGTTCCAACACAGGCTGCAAACTCTCTGGTGCTGACGACCTCGCAGTTAACGCTGTGAGTGCAAATGAAATGACCGCTACAAATACCACAGCCACGCCAATGATGAACAGGCTTTCGCGATACGACAGCTCCTCAGACTTAAACAGAAACCCAGCGAGCACGGCACCGACGTTTCCTCCTGCTCCAACAACTCCGGATACCATTCCAATTGCACGCTTGTTAATAAAAGGTACCACAGCATATGTTGCCCCGTTCGACATCTTCAGGAACAATGCAAATACCAGCATAAGAACGATAGAGGCAAAGAGCGTTGTAGTCGCGCTGAAGAGCATGATTCCAATACCCTCAAGCAGCAAGAACATCCCAAGCAACATGACACGACCGCGAAGTCCGAATTTCTTTCCTGCTTTATCGGCAAAGATGCCTCCGAGCGCACGGGCGAAAATATTCATCATACCAAACATCCCCGCGATCAACCCTGCCTCCTTGATACCCAACTTGAAATTGTCCACAAAGTACAGTGTGGCGATGTTGTCGATAGTTATCTCTATTCCAAAACAGGCGCCATAAGCTAGGAAAAGTACCCACACCCGGTAGTCTCTACATATCGACCAGATCGACATGCGTGTAGCGCCATCGTTATTGGTCTTAGTGATTTCCTTCTGAATATCTTTTTTGTTACCCTGCGGATAATCCTGCGTGCATGTATAATAAACAATACCCATGACAAACAGAGCGATACCGGGCACGACCATACTCAGTCTCCAGGCAGTTGCATCGGCATATCCCAACGCAATAAAGCCAGCGCATATCAAAGGCATCATAATCAGCGTAGCTCCGCCGCCCATGTTACCCCATCCGGCAGCGGTTGCATTTGCAGTACCCACTACGTTGGGAGCAAACATAACGGACGTGTGATATTGGGTGACGACGAATGACGCACCAATTACACCAATTGCCAGTCTGAACAGAAGAAACGATTCATAGCTATTGCTAAGTCCTATGAAGGTTACCGGCAATGAACCCAGAAGCAGTAATATGGTGTAGGACAACCGCGGGCCGATCTTATCGCAAAGCCATCCGAACAACAATCTCGCGAAGATGGTAATGGAGACCGAGGCGACGATTACGTTTCCGATTTGCGCCTTGGTCAGACCAAGATCCTCACGCACCAACGGCATCAGTGGCGCGATTCCAAACCAGCCAAAAAAGCAGCAGAAGAAGGTAATCCACGTTAGATGGAAAGTGCGCATCGGCACCGACGAGAAGTCAAACAGGTTGATCCGGGTTGCTTGAAGGGTTGCTTTCATTATTACGTATTTAATACGTAATAAATGTACACATTTCCAGATCTTCTACGTATTTAATACGTATTAATTTACGTATTTACTGCTATTTTTCTCAGAACACGATTGAAATTACGTAGGGTAGCTAAAGCAAATTCTCACGCAGCGATTTGTTAATCATGTCTACTGCATTATTCACGTCCATTTTCTTCATAATGTTGAAACGGTGGGTTTCGATCGTCCTCACGCTTTTTCCCATAGACTCTGCTATCTCCTTGTTTTGCTTCCCGTCGACAACGAGGCGCAGGATCTCCTTTTCACGCCGCGTCAGATGATACGGGTCCGGCTTCGTGCTGGTCGCGGGAAGAGCAGGGCGGGAATTCAGAATGCGGTTGGCCAGTACGTTGGACACCGCTCCGCTGAAGTACTTAGTCCCGGTATTGATTTGTTTTAACGCTT
The DNA here is from genome assembly GCF_037203685.1 of Chryseolinea sp. T2. Lineage (NCBI taxonomy): Bacteria > Pseudomonadati > Bacteroidota > Cytophagia > Cytophagales > Fulvivirgaceae > Chryseolinea > Chryseolinea sp. T2. The sequence goes on along the minus strand of NZ_JBBCAU010000011.1, from coordinate 50,515 downwards.
TGATGAATTCAAACTTGTCGGTATCCTTTAAAAGGTACCCAAATGCTCCGGCGTTGAGCGCTTCAATAACATACTCTTCGGAATCGTGCATCGATAAGATTACCGACTTCACGCCAGGAACTGCCTGCCGGAGCTTTGCTGCCGCTTCAAGTCCGGTCATGCGAGGCATTCTGATATCGAGTATGACAATATCCGGCTTCAATTTCTTCACCGATTCAACGGCTTCGGCGCCATCGCTTGCCTCACCTACTACACTAATATCAGCCTCCGACTCCAGCATGGATTTAATACCATTGCGTACCAGTACATGATCATCGGCCAGTAAGACATTTATTTTACTCATCTCTCAATTCGCTATCTATAACTATCCGGCTACCTGTTCCGTTCTTTGTGCCACTTTTGTTCCCCCGGCAGTTTGAATGGGTACTCTGAGCAACACGCGTGTCCCTTCTCCAGGATGGGACTCAATTTCAATCTTACCGTTGATATACTCGGTACGTTCATACATATTAAAGAAACCGCGGCCAGACTCAATGTTAACACTCCGCTCTTCGATCAGGCGGGTGTCGAAACCCTGTCCATTATCAGTAACCGTTATGACGCACTCATCATCATTCTTTTCCAAAGCCACCGTTATCTGACTTGCATTGGCGTATTTGATCGCGTTGTTGACTGCTTCCTGAATAATCCGGAAGGCATTGTTTTCAATCTTCTGAGGAAGGCGCTCCATCTGTCCATGCGTCTCGTAAACCAGAGCTACGTCAGTAAGCTTGCCCATTTCCTGAATATACACTTTGAGACCGGCCTGCAAACCGTAATCACCCAACACAGTAGGCTTAAGGTTAAACGTTACGCGACGAACCTCTTTGATCGTTTCTTTAATGAGTTTGTCGACTTCCTCAATTCGTTCTTTTACTTTGACGTCGGTCGGAACCATTGACTCAATCTGATATTTCAACGAAGTCAGCATTTGACCGATCCCATCGTGAATATCCATGGCAATACGCTTGCGCTCCTCTTCCTGCCCTTCTAGTATAAGAACCGAACGGAACTTTTGCTGATTCACGAGCTTGTCAATCTCAGCCCTGTTCTTCTTGTTCATGGTCAGTTCGGCCTGCTTACGCGTGGTGGTGTTTGATCCCATCATCAACAATTCCTGTTCTCCTTCGTCTGTATACACTGGTTGAATGATGAGCATGGCCCAGCATTCAGCACCGCTAAGTGTATGAAACCTGACCTCGCCCTGCCATGAGTTACCCTCCGACACTGTATCGACAATTTCATCCATCCAATCGTCAGGGTGAGCCATCCCTTTGAACAGATCGCAGAGTCGATCTGATTTACCAACACCGCCATTAAGTTCATGGAAGACATCACTTACAAAAGTCACGTTTCCTCCGGCATCCGCCTTCGCGTACAGACGCGGATTTTCCACCGGCTGATTAATTACAGAAAGTTGTTCATACGATCGCTCCAGTGAGGAATACAGTGCGCCAACTTCCTTCAATAGTTTACGGGCATTCTTCTCGGAGGCACGAAGCTTCTTTACCGTGCGGGCTACATGCACCGCAGTAGGCCTGAAGATATACATCACTTCAGCGGCAATGACCAGTAAAGACACAATCAGCAGAAGATACTCCAACCTGCTTAAGGTTGTTACCTTATGATTGGCTTCATCAGCATATTGCTGGACGATTCTGTCCATGCCTGCAAGAAATGCAGTCTCATTATTAAGTACTCTGTTGATGTGTGGCTGAAGATAACCCATCGCCACCTGTTGATGAAAGGCCAGCTGTTCTATGATGCCTTTCGCTCCGGTCTGCATTTCATTGAACGGAGTTTCAATAGACTTGAATATCTCATTGATCGCCTCTGAGTTCTCTCCGGGCAGGTGCAAACTGTCGTTGCCTCTTTGAAGCCCGGCCTGGGTTACCTGCCACAGGTGAAGCGTCTCGGAAAGATCATCAGCAATTTTCTCACGTTCTTCGCTTGATTGATAACTCCGTAACATAAGAGTTACTTTTGCAATCCGCTGACTTAGCATACGTTGCTTGCCAGCCAGATTCACAACTTGTGAGTCGTAGAACTGATCTGCCAGATGGCGTTGAATAAGAATCTGCCCAAGAATAGAGATGGCGGCAATTGCGCTTAACGCAAGTATGTACCATCTCCCAAGATGACGGAACTTGGGTCGCGAGTTACCATAGAAGTCCTGAGTGAGTCGCATGCGATTTCAAGTTACACAAATTCACGAACCCGACTACTTAGAATTCACGTAGAATCGCGTCCCTGTTACAATTGCACTACTGAGCGAACCCAATTAAAACGTAACCATCCTCGACTTTTACAGGGAAAGTAACAATGCCCTCGTCTGCTGAATTCATGCAAGCACCCGTTCGAAGAGAAAAGGTGCGTTTGTGAAAAGGACAGGCGACCTTCGGCTCGCCTTCAGTAGAGCCAATGATACCGCGCGACAGAACCATCTGCATCTTATGAGGGCAAAGATTTTGACAGGCATACCATTCGCTCCGGCGCGAGAAGTTAAATACGGCGATTTGTGCGTCCTTGTATCGGACGCACGCACCGCCGTTCTCCGGAAAATCCGCCGCCCTGGCGGCCCTAAACCAAACCTTTACCTGAGTATCGTCTGCTGTCGACAGCATTTTAATTTCTTTCATCGTCTCTTAGATTAAGATTACTTCTTGTTCCAGTCTGGAGGAGATTTCTGCTCACGCATTCCAACAAATGATATCGTTGGATCCTGCTCATCGTCATTGATGAAGTGTCTGAATTGCGCCCGCAGTGATGGATCTTCCACAACCTTCTTCCATTCGCACTCATAATGCTTCAACAATTCTACCATGTCCTGCTCAAGTGATTCGGCCATGCCAAGAGAATCGTTCACAATAACATCTCTCAGATATTCCATTCCTCCTTCCATCTTATTGAGCCATGTTGCAGTACGCGTAAGAGGATCCGCTGTTTTAATATAGAACATCAGGAAACGATCGATCAGCTTTACGCAAGTGTCCGTGTCTACGTCACTTACAAGTAGTTTTGCGTGCTGAGGCCTCGATCCTCCATTTCCACACACGTATAAATTCCATCCCTTCTCAGTTGCAATCACCCCAAAGTCTTTGGATTGCGCTTCAGCACACTCGCGTATGCATCCTGATACTGCTCCCTTCAACTTATGGGGTGCACGCAGGCCCTTATATCGTTCTTCAATGTATATGGCAAATGAAACTGAATCCTGAACGCCATAGCGGCACCAGGTGGATCCGACGCAACTCTTAACTGTTCGGAGCGCCTTACCATAAGCATGACCACTCTCAAATCCTTCACTGATCAGCTCTTCCCATATTTCAGGAAGTTGTTCCACGCGGGCACCAAACATGTCGATACGCTGACCACCGGTGATCTTTGTATACAAATCATATTTCTGCGCAATGCGACCGATGGCGATCAGCTTGGCCGGTGTAATCTCACCACCGGCAATACGGGGCACAACGGAGTAGGTACCCCCGCGCTGAATGTTTGCAAGGAAGCGGTCGTTGGTGTCCTGTATAGTTGCCTGCGAAAGAATCGTCTCATTCCAAATGCTGGCCATGAGTGAAGCAACGGCGGGCTTGCAGATTTCGCAGCCATCACCTTTTCCGCATGCTTCAAGAAGGTCATCATATGTACGAATGCCTTTTATACTGATGATGTCGTAAAGCTCCTGGCGGGAGTAATCGAAATGTTCACAGAGTGATTTTTTCACTTTGTGACCGAGCGACTCGAGCGTATACTTCACGATATCGTTAACCATCGATGTGCATCCGCCACATCCGGTACACGCCTTTGTGAATTTCTTGATATGGTCTACAGAGCTTGCTCCCTTCTCCCTTACAGCATTCGCTATATCGCCTTTGGAAACATTTTCGCATGCGCAGATCATTGCAGTGTCGGGTAATGCCTTCACACCATCTGTCGCATTGTTCTTGTCGCCCGTGCCGATGATCAATGATTCAGGCTTAGGGGGAAGCGCTAACTGATTAAGCGCCATCTGATGAAAGGCTCCATACTGAGAAGCATCTCCAACGAGGATACCGCCAAGCAATCGCTTTCCATCAGAAGAAATATTTATTCGCTTATAGGTCCCGTTGTGTCTGTCCTGAAAAATGATCGGTACAGCACCAGGTGTTTCACCTAAAGCATCCCCGAAGCTTCCCACGTCGACACCCAACAACTTCAGCTTCGTCGACATATCGAAACCCGTAAATGTCCGAAGCTCCTTGTTTGCCAGCTGATGAGCGACCACCTCGGCCATTTCGTAACCGGGGGCCACAAGTCCATATATGAAGTTCCGGTGTACTGCCACCTCTCCAACGGCATAGATATGCGCATCATTGGTTTTCATCAGGTCATCTACAATCACCCCGCCTCTCGGATGCGTTTCAAGGCCCGATCTCTTAGCCAATTCATCACGGGGACGAATGCCCGCCGATATCACAACCATTTCAACGTCGAGGAACGTTCCATCTTCAAAGTCAAGTCCTCCTACCACACCATTACCTGCAATTTCCCGTGTCGACTTCTTAAGGTGCACAGAGAGCCCAAGAGATTCGAGCTTCTGCTGAAGTACTGAAGCTCCGGTTTCATCAAGCTGCCTGGGCATCAGCCTGGGCGCGAATTCAACTACGTGAGTTTGTAATCCCAGGTCCTGCAAAGCCTTGGCCGCTTCAAGTCCCAACAATCCACCACCTATAACTGCCGCACGCGAAACGGTCTTGCCAAAGTTGATGATCTGATTCAAGTCATCAATCGTACGATATACGAATACACCATCGCGCTCGACACCCTTAACCTGTGGTACAAAGGCGCTGGAGCCAGTAGCCAATACGAGATAGTCATAGTTATCTGTGCGCCCGGTGTGGGTAATGATTGTCCGATGCTCACGATCAATCTGAGTGACCAGCTCGCCGAGATGCAGTTCAACGCCCTGCTCTTTATACCAGGAGATTGGAGCCATCTGCAGATCCTCCTCCGTTTTCCCGTTGAAGTAGCTACTTAGATGGACTCGATCATATGCCGGTCTTGGCTCTTCGCCATATACTATAATATGGGCCGAAACCTGATGCTTCTTCAGCTTCTCGCAAAGCTTGTAGCCCACCATCCCATTTCCTACGATGATAATCCGGGTCATGTGCAATCGTTTTAAGTAGTGGTTTAGTATAATTTTACGTAATTATACGTACTTTAGATTTGAGATCAAATCATTTTCTGCGTATTATTACGTAATTAATTTAAGTAAATGAGTACGGACGACGAAAAATCACGAGTAGTGCTGATGGGCGCAGGTCCCGGCGATCCCGAGCTGCTCACTATTAAAGCCGATCGCCTACTGAGAGAAGCCGATGTGGTTCTATATGACGCGCTCGTAAATACTGAAATATTGGAGCGCTGCCGGCCCGGGTGCAAACTTGTCTACGTAGGAAAGCGCAAAGGGAATGCCTCACTCAGTCAGGACGAGATCAACAGACTTATCCTTTGGCATGCTCATCACCATTTCCTTGTGGTAAGACTTAAGGGCGGTGATCCCTTTGTCTTCGGTCGGGGTCACGAGGAGGCTGCATACCTGTTACGGTTCGGTATCCACGCTGAAATCGTTCCGGGAATTACCAGCGCTCTGGCTGCCCCTGCCCTCGCCGGCATCTCGGTCACGCAACGCGGAGTTAATGAAAGCTTTTGGGTAGTAACGGGAACCCTATCCGATGGCGGACTCAGCACCGACATTACCTATGCGGCACAATCCAGCGCTACAATTGTCATTCTTATGGGCTTAGGTAAACTGGCAGAAATAGCTGCGCTGGTAGCCCGGTACAGATCGCCACTGGAGCCCATGGCAATCGTACAACATGCGTCAACACCGGGCCAACGAGAAGTGTATTCCAATGCAAATAACATAACCGCCGACGCTGAAACGCATCAGATATCGGCTCCGGCTGTAATCATCGTTGGTAACGTAGTTGAAAATACCCTTTCATCTATTGAACCAATTGTACGTACCTATCAACCATCACTTTTACCGAACCACTTATGAATACCATATTCCAATCTGTATCGAAAGAATACTTTCAGTTTGAAGAAGACTTTATTGAAGACAACATCAGGTGCATACCTATGATTGTCAGATACAAACTTGATGCGTGTGGAATAAAATTAAAACTCAGGGAATGGAGCCGCTTCAGTCCCCCTGAACGCGAGGCGCTCGCAACAATGCCCTGTGTAACGAAGGCTGACATTGAGACGTACAGGCGATATCTGAAAGGGCTGATCTGGCATCACACTGGACAAACAGCCACACCGTTGGCACCCATAGTTGACGCCCCGTGGGAATACGGTAAAGATGTGCCCGAAATTGTCCGTACCCGACTGGATGAACTTCAAAGTTATATTTCCTATTTGCAATGGAACGGGCTTCGTGAACTACAGCGCTTTGCACTGATCAAACTGAGTTCAAGTGAACATGAGCATAAGAATTTCCGAAGGGCGCTCGTGGAATTTAACCTGGCATGATCAGCCTTCACTACTTGCCCAAATTCGCCGAAGCATAAGCGTCGCGTGATGTGGGATCATTAACGTTCAGAAATATGGAGTGATCCATTCCATAAACCACCTTAACATCATGAGTCAAAAGAAATGAACGCGGACTGATGTCGCCTTTCGCTGCATTTGCAGCAAGCAAAGCTTGAGAGCCGGGCTCCCATATGGCGAGCAGTGGCTCAATGCTTCCAGCCGATGAATCAAAAAAACAGGTAGCGAGCTTAGTGGCATCGCGATGAGATACAATACTTTTAAACACCTCGCCTGAAATATTAGGAAGGTCGACGGGTACAGTTAGCCACGCACGATCGGAACGAACTTCGAACGCGGAAAGAATTCCATTCAATGGACTCCTGATCTCGAATTTATCGGGAAGCGGATTCAAGGATGAAGGAACATCGGTATCGCGCCGGCACGAAACACAAACATCTTTGCATACAAGTCGAAGCAACTCGAAAAGATATTCGCGTTGAGGCTTTCCATGATAAGCGATCAACGATTTATCGCTTCCCATACGAGTACTCAGACCGCCGGCAAGTACAAGTCCGTTTAAAAGTGGCAGATCCATTTCACTAAGATAACTCCGAGTTAGTGCTTTTCACGTGTGGATTAATACCTCACGTAAAGTTTTACTTTAAATAGACTTTCTTACATCTGCCTTTAAACTGCAACATTCGAAGTCTACGCAAACGTTGCTTATTTTGGAAACATGGCACTATAACGTCTTTGACGAACATTCATAAGCCAAATGGTGTTAATTTTGCATGGTACACCAATTAAAGGCGGCGTCTGATTTTTTTGAACGCAAGATTACAGGAAACCGCTCTCTGAATAACACCACTAACTCATTAACAATGCAAAAGACGTTAAGTCCAAAAAGCACTGTACAGGAAAGGAAATTGCTCTTCGATGCTTCCATGCAACTCATCGGCAATGGAAGATTCTTAAATGCTACCATGCAGGAGATCGCCTTTCAAGCTCGAATGAGCGAAGCAACCGTGGCATACATTTTTGAAAACAGAACACATTTACTTGCCGATCTGATTGAATACACCGTTGGCAGCATAAATGATATAATCGACGAAGCAACACGTTCAAGCGTGCGGCCCTTCAAGGATCGATTCTTCGATCTCTGGAAAAGATTATACAATAGTTATTCATCAACGCCAGGCCTACCTGCGCTCTTGCTGCAATACGATGTATTGTCAAAGAATGCACGTTCAGTGAAACTCTATCCCGGCCATTCGCAACGTCTGATAGAATTTTTCAGCAACGCACCATCTGGTCTGCTGGATGTGTCCGATGCAGAAACCATTGCCTATCTGTTTCACGAGAACGTATTGACGGCAGCTCAGATGAAGACGCGTGTAGCCGGTCGTAATGAAAGCGCGAACACACACATGCCGGAGATGTTGTGGAAATACCTTGCTGAAAGCAATTAATCAGTAAACAGGAATGCGATTGATGGAACAGATTAATCGTAGTGCTGTAGTGAAATGGTGAATATCGAACCTATTTTCGGATCGCTTTCGATACGAATGGTTCCGCCTAACGCTTCTACCTGCGTCCGTACCAGGTAGAGTCCCAATCCTTTGCCCTCCACGTGAAAATGGAAACGCTTGTACAAATTAAATACGGTATCGCGATGACGGTTCAAATCAATACCGAGGCCGTTATCTGAGAATATGATCTGTGTCGAGCCGTTGTCCCGACGTGAACGCACGTTTATGATGGGTGAACGATCGGGACTTCTGTACTTAATTGAATTGCTAATCAAGTTAAAGAAAATGCTTTCGACATACTGAGGAAGCGAATGCAGCAAAGGAACCTCTGAAAAATCAGTCTTAACTTCTACGCTCGTATCCCTGATTTCAGACGAAAGTTGATTCATCACCTTTTGCGTGACCTGATCCAGGGGTATCGTTGTATACACTGCAGGGCTCAATTTCTGAATACTGAGTATCATTGATAGGTCTCTGAACACCTCATCAAAATCCGCTGTGGACCTCACCATAAGATCGATGATGTCCGATTTTTCCTCCTCGTCACCTGACTTTCTCAGCACGCTGGCCAATCCCACCAATCTTGCCATAGGCGCACGGAGATTGTGAGAAATGATGTATGCAAATTGTTCCAGTCTTGCATTCTGTTCAGCAAGCTCCTGGTTCTTCATTCTGAGGTATTGTGTCTGATGATCAACTTCGGCCATCAATTCCCTGTTCTTCTGTTGAATGATGAGGTTCTGGCGCTCGATCGTTTCATAAGCCTCTTGCAACCTTTCGTTCTTATCAAGAACATCGATGCGCTGGCGATCGATCTCCTTTTGATGCAGCATGATCTGTTCATTATGCTGTCGGATCTCTTCGTTCTGCGCAATGATCTCGCGATTTTGTTCCACGATGTCATTTGTGCGTGCCGCCACTTGTCGTTCCAGATCCTCCTTTTGAGATGCCAGTGAATTGATGGCCGCCCGTTCGGCCTCTCCCAGCATGCGCGATATTTTTACGTTGCGATCGAAAAGCCGCATCATCATCATCAGGGCAGGCACTGTGATAAGGAACAACGCAATCTGCAGCCAATAGCTGTTTTCCAGGGCGCGGTTGTAGCGGGCCTTTGCGTTGGTGGCTATATTATCTTCAAAGGAAGTGACCTCGGCAGAAAAGCGGAGATAGTGTTTATAAGTAAAATAGCCAAGGTCTTTCCTGAGCACGTTCTTAAATCCCTCAAGGTTCTTTGCGTGCAGCATGTCAATCATCGCGTTCACCGTATCGAGATATTGATACGTAGAATCTTCCAGCGACTGAAGACTATGCATGGGAAAATCCTGCCTCGAAAGTGAACGTCGCAGGTTGACAAAGATCGTGTCCAGTCTTGGATAGCCATCTGTAACAACTTTGTACTGCACCGGCGATTCAATCAATGCATATGCCCTCAAACCCATGTCAATCTGATGGATAGTCCGGATGATATCGAGCGTGTTTACTTTGATCTTTTCCGCCTCTTCCTGCAGTTGCTTGTTCAATTCGATGACCCGGCTGTTGCGATAAATCAAAAAGATGTTGAGCAATAGCAAACCAGCTATGGATATCATCAAGGCATGAATCGCATATTTTTCGAACCTGTTGCTAGTCATCAATAAAGAAATAGGTCAGCTGGGCTTAAAGTCGGGTGGGTAACGGCAGTTAAACAATGCCACTCCTCCCAATTTATCGCTTATCCCACGTATTTCCAATACCATCGCATCTCGCTGGCCCTCAATGGAAAACAAACACCGCCTGCGGTGATCATAAGGCAGGATTGGTTGTGCGAACGTTCAAAAATGTTTTGCCGGAAATCGTTCAGGCATGTTGTGCCGTAGGTCTACGGAGTCTGGCTGTAATGGCACCCACAAGAAATATGGATAGTGTCCCCACAACGATGACCATATTCAAGTGAAACGGATTTCTTATTGCGTTCAACTCTTCCGGCAACATGAATGAAAAGGTCATCCACAGAATAACAATGATGCCAATCACTGTCGCGAGCTTAGCCTCAAAGTTGCCCGCGGTACGGCTCAGCATGCCCAGCAGAAAAAGTCCAAGCATACCGCCGGAGAAAATACCCGCCAGCTGCCACCAAAGATCAAGAATGCTTTTTACACCAATCATGGCTATGCCTGCAACAATTGCAAGCACGCCCATCGTGGCCGTCGAGACATATAGCACCATCATTTCACGGCGCGGCGTGATGCTCTTATCAATGTATCGCTGATAAATATCTTTGAGAAATACGGTTGCGCTACTGTTCATACCGCTGCTGATTGTGCTCATCGCTGCAGACAAAATCGCGGCAATGATCAGCCCAAGAAGACCATGGGGCACGCTGGTAACCATGAAGTGAGGTAACACTTTATCGCCATAGTCCGATGGAACCAGGGCTCCAACCGCGATTCCTTTCTCCAATGCAACCTGTTCCTTGACATGCTGAATAAGTTCGGGATGCTGATCAAAATAGGCAAACAAGGCACTGCCTATGAAAAAGAACACCAGCGAAACCGGCACGTACCAATATACACACAACCATATGCTTCGCGCTGCTTCCTTCTCAGAACGGGCGGCGTGATAACGTTGAACGTAATTCTGATCGATTCCAAAATTATTGAGGTTAATGAAAAACCCGTATAACAGCACAACCCAAAACGTTGATGAGCTCCAATCAGAAAGACTGTAACTACCAAGGCTGAATTTTTCATTCACACCACCGATATGCCAAACATCCGAGATGCCGTTTTCCATACGGGACATGACCAGCCAAACAACGGCGGCAGCTCCGATTGTTTTAATGATGGCCTGAACAACTTCTGTCCATATTACTGCCTCCATGCCGCCCAATAGAGTATACGTGATGATACATATACCGCTTACCATCATGATCGTGCGCATATCGATCCCGGTAAGTGCTTCGATCGTCAGAGCTATTCCGAAGAAAATAGAGCCCATACGGGCAAGTTGTGTCAGCACGAAACACGCCATGGTATAAGTGCGGGCCCACGCACCAAACCGATGCTCGAGATGTGTGTATGCACTGATCTCTCCGGTCTTACGATAGAACGGGACAAAATACTTCGCCGCTACCCAGGCAGCCAGCGGCATCGACAAACTGAAAACAAAGGAGTTCCAGTTACTGCCAAAGGCTTTTCCCGGAACACCAAGAAATGTGTTGCTGCTTAAAAACGTTGCGTAGAAGCTTAGTCCCAACGCCCATCCCGGAATATGGCCCGAGGCCTTGGTAAATTGGTCGGCATTCTTGTTCTTCCTCGAAAAATAGAATCCTATGCCGATCATCGCCAGCAGATAAAGGCCAATGATTGCAATATCTACAATAGGTAATTCGCTCATGACTCAGACACGGTTTTACGAGAGAAGAGTTCACTGAATTTCACTGTGGCATTGTTCACGAGAGGTTTTGCCCATATGCCCACACTAAGAACATATCCTAGCGTGAAAACCATGATCAGCATCGCGAACTGAAGTCCAATCAGTTCAGCAATGCCTCCGATAATCAAAGGTACAACAGCACCTCCCACAATACCTGTACATAAGATCCCTGAAAAAGTACCATGATGTGATGGAAGAGAATTCATGCCCAGCGAAAAGACCACCGACCACATGATCGAAAGAAAGAAACCTGTCGTCGGGAATGCCCATAGTGCAACGTCCTTACCACCGAACAATGCAGATAGCAGAGCCGTAAGCGCGCCGATGGCGAACACGACAAGCACTGACCGGCTATCGAACAACTTCAACAGCAACAACCCGACAAAGCAACCAACTGTGATCAGTCCCCAGAATGAAGATATGACGTCTGCCCCCTGCGTTGCAGGATCAACGCCATGATAGATCTGAAGAAACTTCGACGTCCAGTTGGCAATACCCTGTTCCGTGCCGACATAACAAAAGATACCAATAAAATATAAAATTACGGTCCGGTTCTTAAGAAGCTTAAACAATACTCCACCCGTCTCAATTCTTTCATCGTCCTTAAGCTCAACTTTCGGAAACTTTACGAGATAAACAATGAGTATCATCACCAGGCTCGTGGCTGCGAATACCCAATACAATGAAACCCATTTAAGGTTGGGTGAAACGAGGTCATCAAACAGGGCAACAAACGGGTCCGCTGATCCTGTTTGAATATTATTCACCAGGTAGCTGTATAAAAGTGGACTGAGAAACGAGGCTGCACCAAAGAAGAAGTTTGCAAGCACCGAATTAAAAGCGAAATGTTTGTCACCTCCGGCATGACGGAGCAGCGGATTGATCACCACTTGCAGCATCGCCATTCCAATACCAATTGTAAAAAGAGAAAAGAGCGCCGTACCGAAGGCAGGCAACACAGCGAAGAAGAGTGCGGCTACGAAAGCAACGATAAAGCCAATTAGAATTACAGTCTTCTCTGAATAGCGCTCAATTAGCAATCCGCCTGGTACCGACATCACGCCATAGGCAACAAAAAAGGAAAAAGGAAGGAAACCGGCGAGACCAATACTCAGATCAAAGCTTGTGATAATATCAGGAACCAAAGGTCCCAGAATATTTGTCAGAAATGAGATGACCGAAAAGATCAGAAAGATGAGGATGACAATGAGTGTGTTCTTCATACGCATTCAAAACCGGACGCTGTACCTCGGGCACGCGATTCCTAAGATGGACGATAAGTTCAAGGTGTGATAATTCATCACGACTATGCGGGCATTTAACGATTAATAACCCTCAATTTGCGAAATAGCCGGTTTGGCGCTTCGCTGCTTTTTATAAAGTTTTGGAGAAACTCCCATCACCTCCTTAAATACTTTAGAGAAGTGATATTGATCAAAGAAGCCGAGACTATAGGCGATCGCCTTGATCGTCACGTTTCGGTTCAGCAACCACTGGCACGCACGCTGGATTTTCATAGAAGTGAATAACTGCATGGGCGTCTGCGACGTCCTCTTCTTAAACACAGCACAATAATGAGACACTGAAAGTCCGGCCCTCGACGCCAGTTGTTCAAGCGTTATTGCCTTGTCGAGATTGGCCCGCATAAACTCTATGGTATGAATTGCCCGGTCCTTCTTACTATGTATTCGTGCTGCGAGAACTTTCAACTTGAAGGAACAAACAAACGAATAAAACCGACTGTTGAGATACACAAGATTCTCAACATTGTCCATCAGGTCCATGTGATGTAAAATATCATTAAACTGCGCTACACGACCCACAAGCGGCTTGGCTTTTTTCGGTTTGAAATCTTTCCCCATAAGATACCGCGACACATCAGTTGCATGATCGCCGGCGAATACAGCCCAGAATATCGTCCATGTTTCTCCGGGAAAACTTTGAATGGCAGTGACCAGTCGGACAGGCATTACGAAATAGTCATTCTCTTCCATTTCATAAAGAGAACGCTTTGACCGATATGATCCTCTCCCTTTAGCAACATAGAAGAGAAGGTACTCATCGGGCTTTCGGTTTGTCAGAGAAGGAGAATAAATACTCTCTTCGTCAAATCCGATTTCAGCAACATAGAAGTTGCTGCAAAGCGCATTGTTTTTAATGCGTCGATAGATATTATCTGGTACTGCAGCGTAACGGCAGTGAGCAGTGGCTCCTGGTAGCATAACCTACTGATAACACTTTAATAATAGAAGGTGTTTTGCAATGAAGGTAAATAATCCATTCAGACGAAACCAGAATTTTATACATCTTTTCAATAAACGGCTCCATTGAAAACGCCTGACAGTATTCTGAACTTCATTTCGTCAAACACACCAACTACCGCAACTCCGCAAACACGTTGAAATGTCCTTCTTACGGAGGGCAGGACACACCATGATACCTGACGATTGGCTTCCAATGGTATCATGATCTCAGTTGACGGTCAGACTGCATGTGAGACGCCACCTACGCAAAAAAATACAAATGAAAAAGAATACTGTTGAGATCCTCTGCGCATCCTTTACACCCATGTTGCCAGATGGTTCGTTGAACCTTTCCCGCATTCCCGATCTGTATACTCATTGCCATGACGTTCGGGCAAACGGAATCTTTCTGAATGGCACCACAGGTGAGTGTATGTCTTTAAGTACAGCTGAGCGCATTCAGCTTGCCGATGCCTGGATGAACGAACAAAACAACAGGCGCGACAATCTTAAGATCGTAGTCCATGTGGGCAGCAGTAATCTCCTCGAAGCTGCATCAATGGCCGAACATGCTCAGTCGCGTGGCGCACATGGAATTGCGATGGTGCCTACGTTCTACTTCAGGCCAAAGGATATCAATGATCTGATCAATCAATGCGTTTACGTTGCTGCAGCAGCTCCATCAATTCCGTTCTTCTACTATCATATTCCTTCGCTTACAGGCGTGCACTTTCCCATGATTCGATTCATTGAGCTGGCCGCCAAGCGCATACCGAATTTTGCGGGTATCAAGAACAGCGCCAACGACCTCGTTGATTACCAGCACTGCCTCCACTTTGCCAAAGGAAAGTATTCACTCTATTGGGGAACCGATGAAGTATTTACCATGCTCTATCCGGGTGGCAACAGGCATTGGGTGGGTAGCACCTATAATTATATGAATGCGCTCTACCTGCAGGCAGTTGATGCAATTGAGAGCGGCGACTCAGAGGCCGTTGCAAAACTGCAGGCCGATGCTGATGCGATCTACCACATCATTCTTGCTTACAACAACATCATTTCGGGCAAAGAAATAATGAAGTTTCTGGGTGTTGACTGCGGACCGGTTCGTCGTCCACTCAACAGCCTTACACCTGCCGACAGCGAAGTACTGTTTCAGAAATTAAAGGCCACACCACTGTTTGCCTATACGCCGAAGAAATTAAGCACTACCGTAATTTAAATACCCACCATTTAAACGCTGTTATTATGATCAAGATCATTCTACTAAGCGATTTCGAAGAGCAATACGGAAAAGACCTGTTGCGTGGAATTACCCGCTATTCGAAGGACCACGGTCCGTGGACTTTTTGCAGAATGCCCAACAACTATCGTGAAAAATTGGGTCTCAAGGGAATGCTGAAATGGGCCAAAGAATGGGAAGCCGATGGCGTAATTGGTCGTTTTGAAGACGACGAAGAGGCGCAGGTGTTCACGAAGGCCGGTATTCCGGTTGTCGCGCAGGACTACAAGGAGCGACTCCACACTGTGCCGAACATCACCAGCTCGTATTTTGAAACGGGAAGATTAGGTGCCGACTATCTGTTGAAAAAGGGGTTTACAAACTTTGCCTTCTACGGGTTTAACAACATCGTTTGGTCACGCGAGCGTGCCCAGGGCTTCGAAGAACGAATCCGTTCCGCCGGCTACGACGTCCATTATTATGAACACAAGGACTCCAGAACCGAAGAAGATCTCTGGTATTACAAGCCTTCGGAATTGAGCGAGTGGCTCCAGTCGCTGCCGAAACCAATTGGGGTAATGACTTGTGATGATAACCAGGGGCACCACATCACGGAAGCA
The DNA here is from genome assembly GCF_037203685.1 of Chryseolinea sp. T2. Taxonomy (NCBI): domain Bacteria; kingdom Pseudomonadati; phylum Bacteroidota; class Cytophagia; order Cytophagales; family Fulvivirgaceae; genus Chryseolinea; species Chryseolinea sp. T2. Next base: position 34,926 of record NZ_JBBCAU010000011.1, on the reverse strand, counting down.
GCACGTCACGCTGGCATCAGGATCCCTGATGAAGTAGCCGTTCTCGGTGTCGACAATGATGAGATGGTCTGCGAACTTTCCGATCCTCCTCTGTCAAGCATTGCGCTTGATACTGAGAAAGGTGGATACGAAGCTGCTCGTCTCATGGACAGAATGATCAGAAACAAGGACTGTGGAAATCAGGCCGACATCATTGTCCAGGCAACTCAGGTAGTGACACGATTGTCAACCGATTTCTTCGCGAGCAAGGATGCTTACATTGTTACAGCGTTGAAGTTCATTCATCAAAACCTCGACAAGAATCTAAAGGTTGATCAGATATTAAAAGAAGTTCCCTTGTCGAGAAGGTCGTTGGAAAAGAGATTCGCGCAGACAACCGGATATCCGGTGTACGAATACATCTACAAACAACGGATCGAACAATTCACCAAGAAACTTCTGGAGACTGAATTGTCAATATTTGAGATCGCTCTCGACCTTGGACTCAGCGACAGCAAAAATATTGCTCGTCAATTCAAACAGATCAAGGGTCTGACGCCAATGGAGTACCGGAAAAAGTTTCTCATCACGAAACAAGCCTCATAAAGGAATCGTCGATACGAGGCACGAAGTATTTGGAGTTCTTCGTCTGTGAGTGCCCTTCGGGGCACTCGCTGTTTATCTCAGCTTATCCCAGGCGTTCTAAGCTCCATCAGTTCCTGTTGTTTCTGGAATTAATAATCCCGTGCCGACAACGCTTCACTGATGAATCGTATAGGCAAATTCGATCATCTGTGTTACCAAATTCCGGACCAGTGTATAGCCCAGTCCGGATCCAAAAAGACTGTATAGTTAAATCCGGATCGGACAAGGTATAGAGAACTCTAGAGAAGTATAGAGCAGGTATAGAAAAGTATAGAGCGCATATAGAGAAAGTATAGAGCAGCTATAGAAGCACTATAGAAGATCTATAGAGAACGGCGAGCACGAAATCACACGTGTATCATTCACAGTTATTGTGAAAGTCTGATCACTGCAACACCTCTCTCTGGACCTTCCCTATCGCCCTGGCAAATGCTTCCATATCTTCCCGCGTTCCCAGCATAGCGTGCTGCAGTATCCACACGGCCTCCGTAGCGCACGCCCGCTCGGCCACCGGACAAAAGACCTTCGTGTAGTCCACGTCTTCCGGGATCGCATAGCACATAAAGTTCTTCTCCTGAAAAACAGTTTGCTTATACAATGGATAAGGATAACCGGCTGAAGCAGGAACACCCTCTTCGATCAGTCGGGCCACAAAATCGCGCTTAGGCATTCCTTTAAAATGCGACTCATCGTAACGGAACATGTACAAATGGAAGGTATGAACGTCTGCGTCGTCTGGAAGCAACAATGGCGTCACGCCTTTTACATCCTGCAGCAATTGATTGAGGTAACGGCCGTTGCCATCGCGGGTTGTCGTCTGAGCTTCGAGGCGTTTCAGCTGGCTGGACAATAGTGCAGCCTGAAACTGAGTGATGCGGTAATTACATCCGAGGAAGTGGTGCTCATACCACATTCCACCTTTTACCCGTCCTACGTTGCGCAGGCTGTTTATGCGATCATACAACTTCTCATCGTTGGTAACAACGATACCTCCTTCTCCTGAATTGAGATTCTTTGAAGACTGAAAGCTGAAACTCCCAGCATGACCGATGGTGCCGAGCCTTTTGCCTTTGTATATGCCACCGTGAGCATGGGCTGCATCTTCGATAACGGTAAGGTTATGCTTTTCTGCTATGGCCATGATGCGGTCCATGTCGCATGACAGACCTGCAAAGTGAACAGGGATGATCGCCTTCGTACGTGGTGTTATCGCCTCAGCAATCCTGTCTGGATCAATATTGTAAGTATTGGGGTCGATATCAACGAATACCGGCACGCAATTACATTCAATAACAACAGAAGCTGTAGCAATAAAAGTATACGGCGGCACGATCACTTCATCGCCTGGACGTACACCAGCGGCAATAAGCGCTAGTCGGAGTGACACCGAACCGTTGGCGCAAGTCACCGCGTATTTACTTCCACAAAAGGCAGCAAACTCCTTTTCAAACTTCTCCACCAGTCCACTGCAGTCGGGATTGCCCCAGGCACCGCTTCGGGCTACATCGGTAACGGCATTAACATCGCTTTCATCAAACACTGGCCACGCAAAAGTTTTGGTGACCATTTTCTGAGATTCCTTTGAAGTTGCGTTCATCACTATCGATTAAAAATTCTAAATCAAAACCTCCCCACTGTATCCAGCATCTTCGGATTGCAGGTCAGCACAACCAACGTGAGCAGCGCGATAACTGCTACAGCGCTCATCGCAGTTACCAACCAGGTTGTCGCTGGCTCGTTTCTCGTCGTGAATGGAGAGTGCATTCGGGCGGCCACAATCAGGATGACGGCCACGTTAACCAGATAAAGGTACTGCTCTACAGGGTGCACGGCAATGCCGGTAAGCAGGAAGCTCAACAGAATATAAGCTCCCGCAAACAGAACAAATGTCCTTTGTACTGTCGAATAATCAGTGACCTTCTTTGAAACAGTACGCCATAAAGCAACAGCCATCAGTGTTATCGTAATTATAGCGATCCATTGAAACACAGTGATTAAACTTTCTGTACCGCCAAGCTTTAATATATGATCCAATTGTTTCGGGTTAAATGACTGGTCCCACACGACAAAGGGGATTACGATTAGCACAAGAGCCGCAGCAATCTTGTTTGCACCTGACGTTCTAACTTCAAGCACCGGCCACGTCGATGTCAGCGTGCTGTAACACATTCCCAACCCGCCGAAGAAGCCTATAGAATACTCCATGATGTTCCAGGGGTTCATCGGAAAGTTGACAGCGTTAGCCATCACCTGAAGGAAGTTTCCAAATGCAAATCCCCATCCGCTGCCAAGGGCTGACCAGATGGCTACACGCAGAACCTGCCGCTTGTTTGTTCTGAAGGCATACCACCCCACAGGAATGCAGGCACCCAGACACGCCGCCCACAACTCAGACCGCGGCGGAGTCATCAGCCATCCCAATTGATTGATTAAAAGTCCATAGGTAAGCAACCCGAAGGCTAACATTTCTGTGAGCAGCACTGCCCACGGAACACGGTCCTCTTTGGTGTCACTCAGCGAAAGTGCGAACAGCCCCCCTCCGAGAAATCCATACAGGCTTCCAATCACAAACAACATCGACAGCCCATAGAAGATATTAATGAAATCATCGGCTCTTGCGTAACCAACAACGGCACCGTAACTGATCATGCCACTCAGGCCCCAGCCGAAAGCCGAGGCAAGAACGATCTCCCACATACGGTTATACCAATCAGCGCGTTTAGCGACGAGAATCACACCCATTGCCCCGATGCCTCCTGCCCAGGCAGCTCCCTGCTCATGGCCAAACTTTCCGCGTACAGCCCAGGCGGTGCCAAACGCAAGTGCAGACAGCAGGCATGCCGTTATAACTTCATTTTTCTTCGTAGTGTTTGATTGCATAGCTGAGACTTTTTAGGGCTCACTGATTTTTTACCCAATCTGTTGTGAAGGTCACATACTTCACAGTCTTACCAGGAGTAACGTCATCGCGATGGTAGCTGTAAGACACATGAATCCTTCCATCTGCACCCACCACGACCGATGGATAGTGACTGGAAGTCTGCTTCTCGTTGCGCGTATCGTTTTCAATTGCCTTCTTCCACTTCCACGTCTTGCCGGCATCATCGGATATGGCCACCGACAGATTGAAACGCTCATACTCGGTATCGTTAAACACCATAAGCCATTCACCGTTCGGAAGGGTTACTGCATCAAAGCCTGCACCGGGATTGGGCAGCAAATCATCTTTAGGGATACTCCAGGTGACACCATTGTCATGAGAGTCTGTGCGCTGCATTCGACTTGGTGGTGGTCCGTTGTCACGAAGGTAGGCCGACAAAGTCCCATCAGCTGCGCGTACTATGGTTGCCTGAATACCTGCGCCACCCAATACGGGGTTGCTATACGTCCAGGTCTTGCCGCCGTCATCAGTGAGTGCGAACAACGTACAGTCAAAGCCGTCGGAGTACAACGGTACGATCATACGCTCACCTGAAAAAACGGCCTTGTTCTTTGTCTGCCAGCCGATGCGTCGCGTAAGCGGATATCCTAAACCGGAGGACTCATCCCATCCGGTGTTCGTCTTTAGTTTACCACCGCGTACCATGTTTTGCCCGCGCGACAGGCTATCCATCTTCACCTTATAGCGATTCCATTCAGGAAGCAATGCCTTCCAGGCGCTGTCGCCCATGCTTTGCTTCAGCGTTGAATTCAGATACGCTTCGTAATCGCGAAGCTGTTCATCTACCTGCTTTACGAACTTATCGTTGGGCTGAATGCCGCGCTCCGTCTTATCACCAACTTTTACGAACAAAACGTCCTGCCAATTCCACTTTGGTGCTCCCGGAGAATTGTAGTCCTCGCTTAACCGGTACATAGGTATCGAAGTCTCCCACTGATTCGCGAGCACGGGATACCACATCATCCACAGGCGCTTGCTGTGGTCCATAAACAAAATTGGATTGATATCGGGGAATCCATCTACGTCGGCCATGACGAAAGGCGCCGACCACGTCGTATCACCCTTGATTAATCTTGAACCCATGATCCGTACATCATCCGCCCACCTCTCACCTGAACCCTGAAACCAGGCGGTGAGTATGTCACCATTGGGAAGCTCAACGATCGTAGAACCGTGCACATGTTCCGACTGATAAGGAAATACGATCTGCCCGTGAAAGGGAGCTTGCTCGATAGACTTCTTTGTACACGCCGTTAATATAATCACCAGCACAACGCATGCACTAGTGTACGGAACGCATCGCCATGTATTTTTAGTCATGTGCTGCTATTTTTTCTTTTTGCAAAGTCATGACGAATGCACCTGGCTCGTCGGTCTGAATGATATTGGCACCATTATACAGGACCTTCTTAAGTGCCTTCTTCGCCTTTCCATCTCTGAGGATCTGGTCTGGTTCGCCAAGGGCATTGATCCACACGCGCGCCATACTCCCTTTGATCACACTTACTGTTTTGGGTGTATAAAAATCGAAGTCAATATGCACCACGGGAGGATCGAACATCGCGATAGCCGAATCCGCCTGTGTAATCCGATAAGCACGCGGCATGATCATAAAATCCGGGTTCTTGATTTTTACACGTTGCAGCACACTATACTCACTATCAAAGAAGAGAACGTAATCCTGCATATCGGTCTTCTCCACAACGCGAACGACATCATCAATGCGATCGGTCTTCAAATCCAGATCAACAAGAATGTTTCCATGCGCAGCCTTGAGCGCCATTTCCAGTGAAGGGATCTTCCATTCGGTAACTTTACCCTTGTCGACAATGTTATACTGCTGTAATTGCTCCCAGGTGAGCTCTTCGGGATCGCCTTTGCCATTTGTTGTGCGATTCATGGTCCGGTCATGCATCAGAAACGGAACGCCGTCCTTTGATACTTTAACGTCGATTTCAATAATATCGACCTGAAGCTTTATCGCCTCGCGGATTGCATCGATCGAGTTCTCCGGATACTTATCATGTGCCGCGCGATGCGCCGCCACCATAACGTCACCGTTGGGATCCAGCAACTTCTTCCTCAACACATCCGCTCTCTCCTGCGCCGCTGCCGCCAAGCCAATCGCCAACAGCACAACCACACCAGCAACACGCCGCATCTTAAAAAGCTCTTTCATACATCCATCTAAACTAGCCTACCCCTCGAACCAAAATTCTTAATTCTTAATTCTTAATTCTTAATTCTTAATTCACAAAGACCTCATCCGTATCCGTCAAATACATCCTCGTACTCTCCGTATACTCGCCACCATTAGGGTCCTTGTATTTCAGATCGACATAGAATGCTCTGTATCCCGAAGCAGGATATTCCGGAGCAACAGTCACCATGTCCGACTTCTTTTTGATCACTACTTCCTTCGAACTCCATTTGTCATTGCGGAAGTCCGTATCCTCCGAGTCCGCAGACCAAATTGATACACCGGTAAGCTCGCTTGAAGAAGCCTTGATCTTTACTGTTATCTTCTTCGGTGAATAAGTGATGCTCGGCGTCAATGCCGGGTATGGCTTGCTGCTGATCGTTTCACCGAAGAATGCACTGAGTGCGGTCAGTGCCTGCTTCTTGTCGCCGAGGTCGTGACCAACATTGGGAACGTAGTGAATGAAGTTCTTGCCCGGTATGCTGTCGATGTAATGCTTCACAGCATCAACAGTCCAGTACTCATCGTTGGTACCCATGAAGAGCATCTTTGGCATAGTAAGCTTCTTGCGATAGGAATAAGGATCAACCATGGTTGTGATCGCTCTGCCCTTTTCGCTGGTTGCCGTCTGCGGTATCTCGAGCTTTACATAGTCCTCAATCTGTTCGCTGTACCCTTTGAACATCTTCACCTGGTATTCGAGGTTTACAGGCATGTTAAGAATGTCGATTACCATTGGAGCAATTGCTGCTACTCTTGGATCGCTTGCGCCAGTTAGCCAGGTTGTCCATCCTCTTTTTGATGCGCCGGATACAACGAACCGGTTCACTTTTACATTGGCTTTCTGCTTTGCAAACTCCTGAACGGCATCCATTGCTTTCACCGCAGTCTTTACCATCGGAAACAGGAGTGGCCACGTATAGTCACCGTCCTTCTTGAAGTTATGCAAAGTGTATGAGATCAGGGCATCTTCAGTAAGGTCGCCTGCGAGGGGCTGGTTGGGCGTCTGGCGAATGGTGGCCACGATGCCTTTATTCTTGGTCGCCACTTCTGCAAGTGACTTCACCAGGCCGTCATCCTCCTTCACCCAATTAGGAATGCCCTTCTTGTTGCTGCCACCGTTGATAAACAACAGGGCTCCATCAAACTGAACATCCTTAGGCACGAGTACAATCAGCTCGTGTGTCCACACGTATTCATGCCACTGCTGCGACGTAAGTAAAATGCTGGTCGCTGTTACATCGCCAACAGTGTAAGTCTTGTGGATCGACCACTCATATCGCTTGTCATCAGTTTTGAGATACGACTCGAGAGCATTCTCTGGTCGAACGGTTTGAGCGAAGCTTTCTGTAAGCACCAGCACCGCTGAGAGGACAAGACATATTGATCGGAGTTTCTTCATATTGTATATGCGTTGAATTTGTTAGGCTTTGTTGTTTTATAGATTCTCGATTGTTCAGAAATGATCGATCCAAAACATTCAGTCTCAATGTTCCCACAATCGGGGTTGTTATGGGTTGCGTTCCACGAGTTTAAGGGCTTCTTCAACGTAGATATCGGCGGTGCGCTCACCCAGACTCGTGCGACTCACGTATTCATATCTCTTAAAACTATTGAAGTCCTCACGCGTAAGCATATAACCAAATGCATCGTTCGTGAGGCCAAACAGAAAAGGTTTGGGAGCATTCATCTTGCGCTTCACATAATAACCGACGTTGGGAAGGGCCTCACCAGGAATTGTAAGTGCGCGGGCCGAGCCGATTTTAAGATAGTTAACCACAGTTGATACGGTGTTATCGGGCGAGGCCTTTAATTTAAGCGGCGAATTTTTCAATATGTACCGCATGATCTCCGAGTCGATTGGAAACGTAACAACGCTTGAGCTACAGGCCAGCACCGGGTCTTTTTCAACCTCTGCATTTGCAATGAGCCTCAATGCCTCATCGCCAAGTAAGTTTCCGATCCGCTGACACTCTTCCCAGGTATTGTTTTCCTTTCCTTCACCTGCCCGCGTATCAGCAGTAACCATCCCGCCCTGTGCACCATTCATGAACAATGCCATTCCTCCGCCTTGTGATTCGATGCGGTCATAGAGTGGGCCGCACAGATCGGGGCTTAGAATACCCCTGCCCGATCCGATTACCTCCGGATGGATCGCATAGTTCACGAGCGTTGCAATGGCCTGGCCTTTCTTCGGACCGGATTCGGCTATAGCCTGTATCACGCCACAACGCGGGTCATAAAGTTCAGGAGCATAATAATTGTAAGCGATCTTTCCTTTGGCCTCTCCTACCACAATCTTCAATGATGCGGGCTGCAGATTTTTCTCCGCTTCCTGAATTGCCTCTGCCATGAGGCTGACGCACTTTTTCAGATAGTTAAGATCTGCATTGCTCTTTCCTGTTTCATCGGGAAAGCCGTAGGCATCCGGCGCGCTGTGCGTATGCGTTGCGCCGATAAGAATATTCTGAGGTGGTATTCCTTTTACGAGTGCCCGAGTCTGATCACCTAAAACAGAGGGCCATCCGAGATTATCGACACTGACGATGGCCACTTTTGTACCGTTCTTTTCAAAGACGACGGCCCTTACGAAAAGGTCACCCTTTTTTTCAGTTGATGGTTTGGGAACTCCGATGCCTCCCGAAACCGGAAGCAAAGGATTGGGTGTAATCACCCGTAGTGCTGCTCCTGCACGGAACTGAGCATTGATTTGTCCAACGAGAACGAACGTGAGGACAACAATCGTAAACAACTTTTTCATGACCTGCCTGGGTTTATCAAAGCTAGAAAGACAGGCGCAGGGCGCTTACTAAGATCACGCAAATGACGGACGAAATACCGTCATTTTGCGCATCTTATTTTTCGGGTTAAGGCAACGGTTTTTTTCAGCTTCTACTGGCGTTCCGGGGTTGCCGGAATGCGGTTAACGACCTTATTAGGCTTTTTCCCGGATTTGATCAGATCAAACGCGTCATACAGCTCCCCAGAGGCCGTATAAGCCTGGTAAGTGAGCTTATCTCCCTCAATACTGATAATCTGAAACAACTGCGTATTGCGGGCCTTGCGCTGCATCCACGGATCATTGGATACGTCATACATCTTCGGACCGCTCACCGATACTACATACATGGTACCAGACTTGGTATCTTTCACACCTGCACCAGCCGTAACGTTGTTCACCATGCCGCGACCATAAGCGTGATCATGTCCCTGTAATACGATATCAACGCGGTGCTTGTCGAGGATGGGCTTAAACGTACCCCTGAGTTTCTCATTATCGCGGTTTGGCTTCGTGGAGAAGAACGGATAATGAAGCGTGACTGCAGTCCACTTCCGCGGATCATTCGTCAGTACAGAATCCAGCCAACGCGCCTGCTTCTCCTGGTAGTAAGGCGACTCATCAATCTGTTCGGCATCCAGAGAAATTACCTTCAGATTAGAATAATTAACAACGTAACAGGTTTCCTCAAGTCCCTTCGGACCGTTCTTAGGAAGATTAAACTGCGGCCTCCAGTTCGGCGATAACTTTACCCCCGTTCCATACTCGTGATTCCCGGGAGTCATAACGCCCGGGATAGTCGCGTGAATGAAGTTGCCTGCATAAAACCACTCTCCCCATTCAAGGTCGTGGTCATGGCGATTGATAAGGTCACCGGCATGCAGCATGAAGTCGACATCGGGAGTCGTCTTGTACGCCTCGCGTATTACCCGCGACCACAATGATTTGATATCATTTTGTGCATCACCAAAATAAATGAACGCAAGCCTATCGGGACGAGGCATGCGCACCTGGTGCCATTCGCTCCATCCGCTGGAACTACCCACGCGATATACATATCGTGCGCCGGGAGTAAGATTGTTAAGCTCAGCCGAAAAATAGTTTGCTCTGATTACGGGTTCATCACCATGCTTTACCCGGAGCGTCTCTTTTCGCGCTGGTACTCTCGAAACGTTTGCCTGAAACTCGGGGCCGGAAGTTGCCACTGCCCATTCGAGAAAGTTCTCAACGACTGTAGTATCTGTTCGCCAGTTGATAGCCAGGGATTTCTCAGGCGTCTCTGTTACGTTCAATATAACGCGGTCGGGTTCAGGCGTCGCATAGAACTGACGGCTTACACTTTCAGCGGCATGGCTGTGTTCGTGATCTGCATGGTGACCGTCGTTGTGTTCGTGATCCTCTTCATGTTCAGAATCTTCATCATGCGAAACATCTCCACTATGGCTGTGTGTATGACCTTCTTCATGATCATGAAGATGACTCTCTTCGTGATAAACATCTGAGTGATCATGTCCTTCAGGGCTTCCATCGAAACCGACCTCTCTCAAAAAACCGGTATACAATACAAACGATAGGATCGTTCCGCCCACCAGTAACGCAACACCTATCCGCTTCTTCGAATGCTTTCTACTCATCTCTTTCTTCCTTAGATATTCTTTATCCCGTTTCAATTACTATTTATCGTTGTGAACCAGTGTGAAACCAATTCCATTAGTCTACGGTTAAAAAAAACCGACGGGGCCGATGAAGCCCCGCCGATAAACTAACTAACTAAATAACCAAACCCAATCTTTGATATTTTACCAGGGCTTACCTGTTCCCTGCAACACCCAGGATTTTGACCAGGCGCTGTTCTCGCCGTCAGCCTGAGAATAATTTGTTACCTCAATCTGCTCGAGTGCGCTCGTTGCATTTGCTTCGTTAAGCAACAGCTCATTCGTCATGTAGTAGAAACGCACTGGCAATTGTGTACGCTTTCCGGCAGGACCAGCCTGAAGGGCTGGAAGACCGGTTCTTCTATAGTCAAACCATGACTCTGTTGCCGCTGTCCAGCTGGCAATCCACTTCTGTTCCATGATTTGGTCGAGGGTACCTTTGTAGGCAACATCGGCTCCGGCGATATAATCGTCATAGTCATCATCAACTCCCCACGACTCGAGTGAAGCCTGAATAGCTGCTTCATAGTGCGATTTCGTATCACCAACCGCCCAGCCTTTCAAGCCTGCTTCGGCAAGAATAAAGTGTACTTCAGCTGCTGATATCCAGCGGGCAAGCAGCATGTCTCCGCTTGCAGCCTTGTACATATCAGCAAGTTGTGACACGTGCGGATTGTACTGACCCTGATTGTTCGTAGGGTTGAAGTTGTAAGTGAAAGGCAGACCGGACATGCCGGCAGGAAGACCTACATATTCAGGATCGGTATTGATCGACGTAGTGCCAACAACATCCGGAGACAAAACCCGGTATTGCTTACCATCGATCTCCATGATCTTGTTTGTACCTGCAGGTTGAGTTGCATCCACTTTCAGCGGAATCTTAACCTTTGCTGCCCACACTCCGATACGAGGGTCGCTAAGATCCTGAAGCTTCTCCAGCAATGTTGCGCACATTTTGATACGGCTGAAGTTACTTTCGCTCGCATCAAACTTCGTTGTGTTCGGCCATGCTGTGCCAGCACTTGCTCCGGGAAACGACATTGCTGCATCCTCGTCAGACGAGCTGATGATTGGATATTGCGACGGATTGCCGGCGATCTTTTCAATACCAGCCTTTGCAACATCGGCTTTCTTGCCCGATATGCGCATGTAGTAGCGCAGTGCCAAAGAGTTGGCGAGCTTACGCCATGCTGAAGCATCGCCTCCGTAGATGACATCGGCATCAGGAGAAATACCTTCATACTCATTTGGCGCTTTCGACAACAATGTGTTCGCAGTTTCCAGATCGGCAAGAATACCGTCGTAGATAGTCTCCTGTGAGTCAAAACTAGGCTTGAGATATTCGCCACCCTTGTCGCCTTTCAACGCGTTGGTATAGGGAGCATCTCCCCAAAGATCAGTGATCAATCCGAACATGAATCCCTTCACCACAAGAGATACTCCCTGATGGAACTCCAGGCCCAGATCAACAGCGCGATCATAAACCAACTGGTTGTCTTCAAGAACGCTATAGTATCCATCACTCCAACTCTGGTTCGCCCAATCGTAATTATTGTGATCGCTGAACCATCCATCCTTTTGAGTATGCTGCATAACGCCACCTATTATCCCGTAGCCGAGATTAACATAAGTCTTTGATGCTTCAGTCAGCACGGATGATATCACCAGGTTCGGGTTCACCGTTGCTGGATATGATCCGTTCGGGTTTTCATTGAGCACCGTCAAATCTTCGCAGGCAAACATCATTCCCAGGAAGATGGCCGATGCACCCAGATTTCTTATATACTTAAATTTCATAAGATCAGATTTTAGAAAGTGAAATTGAGTTTGAAGCCCACTGGCATCGTCCACGGAATTACGTTGTAGCGTTCGATACCTTGCTTGAACTGGATTTGTGCACCCTGTGCGCCAGACTCCTGCTGATATGCCGTTTCCGGGTCAACACCAATCTTCGCAGCTGTCCACAACATAATGTTTCTGCTGTAAACTGATATGTTTGCGTTCCTCAAACCAAGTTTCTTAGTAAGTGTTGAAGGGATTGAATAACCCAGCGAGATCTCGCGCAACTTGATGAACGATGCATCGAATGTTGCTGCACGGGTGAAGTCCCATGGATAGTTGTCGCCGTAAGGAATAATCTTCGTTCCAGGGGCACCAAGGTTTTCAACGTAACCAGTGATGTTACCATCGTCATCATATTCTGCAATTACGCCAGGATTAAACACACCATAAGGGAAGGTTGTGCCATAAGCCTCGAAGGGGAATCCACCATACTCTTCAGTTGGACCACCTACGATATTGAACTTGTTGCCATTTACCTTGATCAGCTCATCAGCATTTGCCACGAGATAGTTACGCAGCTCATCGCCTGAACGTCCACCTGGATTGATCAGGTTGTCAAGGAAGCGCTGTGATTTAAGGTCAGACTCGCTATAACGATACGTCTGTGAAACGAACTCGCCACCAGCTCTCCAGTCAAATGACAAACTCAGAGTGAATCGCTTGTAATTGAGACTGGTCTGCAAGCCCATGAGGAAATCAGGGTTAAAGTTTCCAATCTTGTTCTTCGCGTTAGCCGCAGACTTCGATTGCCAGCTTCCATCCTCATCCAGCAAAGGATATCCATAGTAAGGAGAATTTTTATCATCTACAGTAATCAATTGATTGTCGTAGATATCACCTACGCGATCACCAACGTAGCTCCATGCACCGCCTTTAGCATCCTGCCAGAAGATGAACTTGTCCTGACCCTGTGTAAGCTCCTTGATAGTAGTTGTGTTCTTGGAGAAGTTCAGATTGGCGTCCCAACGGAATCCGTTCTTGTCTATTGGTGTTACTCCAAGAGTAAGTTCAACACCTTTACTTGCAACCAGACCGGCATTAAACTTCAGGTAGTCAGCCCCGGTAGAAGAAGCGATATTGTTATCGAAGATCTGGTTCACATTCTCGATGTAGTAGTAGGTCGCACCGAACCTCACCTTGTTGGCGAACAAATTGAAATCAAGACCACCTTCGTAAGCCGTCGACATCTCAGGCTTTAAGTTTGGCACGAGGATCCTGTTCGACTTAGACAACCTTGGAGTATTTCCCCAAGCCTCCAGTACATCGAGTGTATTGATCAGATTATAAGGATCGGTGTCATTACCCACTTTGGCAATGCTACCGCGGAGTTTAAGCTGGCTGATCGCTGTTGGCATAGCAAACGCTTCATTCAACAATACGCTAAGAGTTGCTGAAGGATAAAAGAAGGAACGGTTTTCAGCAGGCAAGGTACTTGACCAGTCGTTACGCGCAGTAAGATCCAAAAAGACAAAGTCCTTGAAACCGAGGTTCACCATTCCATAGAGACTGTTGACAGCCTTTTGGCCCAGGTAACTTCCGTATTCCACATCAGAAGGTGATATGTTGGCAAGTGTATAAACTCCAGGTACAATCAGACCACCGCCATTCTTGGTACGGGTATAATCGTTGGTCGACTTTAAGAATCGCGTGTTACCGCCTACCGAAGCATTCAGGTGCAGCGCACTAAGGTTCTTCTCGTAGCTCAAAAGGAAGTCTATGTTGCGCTCTGTTGTTTTGATATCGTTGATACCATAACCACCGCGTTCCTGATTGGTATAGCTGGTTGGAAGTTTAGTCTCACGGCGCTCAGTATAGGTATCCAGTGAGTACCGGCCCATCAAAGTCAATTCTGGTGTGATCTGCCAGTCTGCTTTTAGGTTTCCATGCACACGGTCGCGCACGAAATTATTTCGTACCTCATATGCCAAAAAGTAAGGGTTGTTGTACTCACCGGCATTGTCGTCCTGTGTACGTTGCTGGATACCCTCCACATTCCAGTAATCTCTCAGCTCATTGATATTGATGTGAGGAGAAACCGCATACGCCCATTGCATAGGGTTAGTTCCGCGGTTGGTAGCAGGCCTGTTGTTTGAGTTCGTTCTCGTGAAATCAACGGCTGTACTAACCCTTACCTTTTCGTGAACTTTCACAGATGAATTCAATGCGAGGCTGTTTCGATACAAATCCGAACCAGGAATGACACCTTTGTTCGACATGTTTGTATAGCCCAACCGGTAGTTCAAAATATCGTTGCTGTTGGAAACAGAAACATCGTTGGTAGAAGTTACTCCGGTATTCACAAAGTCCTTCACGTTGTCCTTGTAAGAACGCAGCGGAGTGGCTGTGCGATTGCCATCGGCATCCGTAGGGCTATTCCATTGAATGGCGTTATATCCTTTGTCCAGTTCAGGCCCTACACCACCAACTGATGTCTCATCGATTTCAAGGGTACCTCCTGGATAGTTGTCAGGCGTAAACGGCAGATATCCCGATGCAAACTTGTGATGCATGTCCAGATAGTGATAAGGAATCTCAAATACAGTGTTCGAGCTTACGTTCACCGTCATACCTTTTGCGTTCTTTCCGCTCTTGGTAGTGATCAGGATTACACCGTTACCCGCACGTGAACCATAAAGCGCTGCAGCGCTCGCGCCTTTCAGTACGCTGATGCTTTCGATGTTTTCAGGATTGATATCTGATATCGCGTTACCATAGTCAACGCGGTTATCGCTACCGACCTGTCCAACGTTATTGAGCGAGTTCACCATGGGAACACCATCAACAACGAACAAAGGCTGGTTACCAGATACGAGCGACTTAGCACCGCGGATCGTAACCTGCACAGAAGAACCCGCACCACCTGTTGAGTTGATCGTAACACCTGGAACGCGACCTGCCAAACTGTTCAGTACGTTTTCCTGAGCGACGTGAGTAAGGTCTTCACCTTTCACCTTTGCGATTGAATAACCAAGCGTTCTTTCATCACGCTCAATACCGAGGGCAGTTACCACTACTTCGCCTAACTGTTCGGAGCTTGCTGCAAGAGCGATGTCGATTGTTGATCGTCCGCCTACGCTCGCTTCCTGACTGGCATAACCGATAAAAGAAAATACCAGTGTTGCATCGTTACCGGCGTCTAAACTGTATCGACCGTCTGAATCGGTGATCGCTCCAAGTTGTGTGCCTTTTACAGACACGTTTACGCCTGGCAAACCGTCGCCATTTGGGCCGTCGGTCACTCGCCCGGCAACCTTCGCTTGTGCAAAAGCAGAAATCTGACAGACCAGTAGCGCTGCCGTTAGCAGCATCATTTGTCCCGTCACTCTGCAGCACCTTCTTAAGTAAAAGTTTACGCTCATAAGTGATTGTATTGGTTAATGTTTAAGGGTTCTGGGGTTACAGATCCGGCGTTCTATGAGGGCGTTTAAACACCTTATGATGGAATATCGGATACTACTATCTAAAGGTCGTTATTCAACAAACAGCACTAAGCGCTTATTGCGTTAACCATTACAACGTTTGCGCAGATTTAAAAGGCTTAATGTTGCGGTAACAACTTGCTTCTCATCCGCAAACAAGGCTTAACACTGGCTTGAAACTTAGTTATTAAGCGATCGCACGTTCGCCATTTTTTCCCCGCAACAGCGCTGCCGCTCCAAGCAATGCCGCATTCTCATTCTGCGATCTGAATATCTTCAATCGTTTCATTGACTCTCCGAAAGGAAAGTCGAGCAAAGCCGATTTCATGCTATCAACAAAGAAGGGATAGGCCTTCGACACTGATCCTCCCAACACCACCGCCTCCGGATCAAATGTGAGTACCACGTTCTTGATAGCCTGCGCAAAATGCTCCCCGAACTGCGACCACGCCTCCAATGCAATCGGATCGTCATCTTTTGCACGCTCATGCGCCTCGACAGCGCTCATACCATGAAACGCGGGAAAGAAATTGCCACTTGCATAGTATTCAAGAGTGTGCCCGAGGTAAGGCAATAAGCCAATCTCACCCGCTCCACAATTGTTACCTACATATAATGCATCGTTAATAATAACTCCAAGCCCAAGGCCCGTACCGCATGCCATACCCACCACGTTGCGAAATCCCTTCAATACGCCGAAGCGATGTTCACCCAGCACGAAGCAGTTGACATCATTATTCACGCGAACCGGAACGGAGAATGCATCTTCGAGAATACGCTTCAGCGGAACGCGCTCCCATGAAGGAATGTTCATGACATTGTACACAATGCCCTCTTCAACATCTACAACAGAAGGTACTCCGATGCCAATGCCATTGACTCCTCTTTGCACAGACGGTCGGATAAAGTCGATCAGCTCGCGAAGGGTATCTTCCAGTGAACCCGTGGTGTTAAATGCATTCCTTCTGGGTGAATGAATGACACCGTCAACTTCAATGGCGGCTCTGACATTTGTACCTCCCAAATCAACTCCAACAAACATGGTCAACGGCAGTTGTTAATGTGATATACCAAAGCTATCGTAACATGCTGCCGGATTACAGTCCCATTTGCGTCAATAAAGTTTCAATTTGCGCAAGGAAGAATTGCGCTATTCGACACTCGGTCCGGCGAGCTTAATGCTTCGGCTGCCCTTGCCGGCAGCATCGAAACATCGCAACGTCACGCCTGTGGTTACGGGAACGTCCTGCTTATATAGTAAGGACTCACGCGTCGGTTCAGATCCGTCAAGCGTATAACGAATTTCAAGACCAGGATATGCGGTGTTTGCTTTCAACACTCCTTTATCAATGATTGCCCCTGGAACGGGAACACGATAATTATAACCCTCATTAAGGTATCCCATTCTCGGCAGTTCGCGTGTTCCGAGTGCAGTAGCAAATGAATTCCAGCCTTCCTGCATCGACTTATCGCGCTGCTCTTTTGATTCAATTGTTTCCCAGGGACGCGGCTTTGACCACGCGCTTTCAGAAAAACCAATGAGCTTGGGCAATACATAATACTCCATCATCTCACGTCCCTTTACAGTCTCACTCCACAACTGCGCTTCAACTCCCAGAATGTTTCTCTTTGAATCTTCCTTCAATGGTTCTATCACAACCTCCTTCTGATTTCCTCCGGATGACTTATAAACGAGGTTCAGTGGTCTGCCCATGGCATCGTGCGTTGTTGTCTTGGCAAGATCGTACGGAGCAAAGCTCCAGGCATTCTTTTCATTAACAAATCCGGCCCAGTACAATCCCGGCTCATTCGGATCCTTGTCGTAGGCGAGATCGAAATAAAAGTTCGACACATTGCAGAGAACGATCTTAAATCCTGCATTGGCCAGGCGATAGCTCAACTCGGGATCGAAAAGATTGTTCCAGATATAAGGAACGATGCGTTCACTAGCCAGTTCGTTGTTTGGATGATACTTTCCATCCTTTCCTTTAACCAGCGCTACTTCTTCCCAGCCATGCAGTTCCAGGTTCTTTGACTTCAGGCGCTTCACGAGTTCTTTAAAGAACCACATCTGCAGATTCTTCGGATCGCCAACTTCGGGATGCTCTTTCAACAGCGCAGCTGCCATCGGAGATTGAGTCCATGCACCTTCGGGTACTTCGTCGCCACCGGTATGAAACTCATCAAGAGTCAACCCTGCTTCCTTATACATTATAATGAACTCATCAACCACCTTTTCATAAAAATGGAAGGACGACTCACGTGCGACACAAACAACATTGTCTTTGTATCCCTGCGCGGACAGATAAACCGACTTATCCTCCGGATCGAGCAGACGATACTCTTCAGCTTCTTCTTTCTTTCCCTCCTTCATCAATCGCTGATAACGTGCTTCCATTGCCTTAATAGCTGCCCTTGCATGGCCCGGGAAATTCAATTCAGGAATCACTTTGATATGGCGCGCCTGTGCATACTTAAGGATCTCAATAAAATCTTCACGCGTATAATGACCCTGACCATACGTACCTTCTTTTCCTGCGAAAGGACCTGAACCATATGCCGGATGCAATACTGCATCGCCGTACGACTTAGTATGCTGCCTGCGGGCACCGACCTCGGTCAATTCCGGAAGTCCGTCGATGGCAACACGCCAGCCTTCATCTTCTGTCGTGTACAACAGGAAGCGGTTGATCTTGTATAACGAGAAGAGGTCGAGCATTCTCTTAATGGATTCCTTCGTCTGAAAATTCCTGCTCACGTCCACGTGTACGCTTCTGAATCCAAATCGTGGTGAATCCTCGATAACCATAGCGGGTATGCGAATGGTAGATGCCTGGTTCTTAAGAACGTCGATGGGAAACATCATCCGCAGACTCTGGATACCATAAAATGCACCGGCCGCCTGGCCTGCCTCAATAACAATCTGGCGGGGGGTGATCGTAAGCCGATATGCCTCTGGCGATTCGACTAACGTTTTGTCTACACGCAACAGCAGTTGGTTTGAAGTTCCCCGCATTTCAGCAACATCCATGGGTGCGCCCATCGCCTCTGCGATCCGTGCCTGCAGAAACTCAGCCTCTCTGGCAAATGCTGAATCGAACGAAAGCGTTGACGCGTCATTGATTTCAAAATAGCCTGTTCCCTTTTTTACTTTGGCCGGCGTAGGTATCACAGGTGATATCTTATCGTCTGAGACCGCCCGCACGGATTTATAATCTGCGTATAGCCAATCCGGTGTCGGGATGGGAGTCTGATCGTCGTCGCGCCGGTTAACCTGAGTAGCCTGAGAAAAAGGTATCAACGTATAGTCAGATACTTCTGTGATTTGTTTCTCCTTTTCTCCGTCATAGAAAACGAAATACAGTCCCAGGGGACGGTCCGTATTCTTGATCACCGCCTCTGTTCCTCTGTAGGTAATCTCAACTGTTTTACCAGGCTCCAGTACAAACTTCTCACCGGGCGTAAGCTTGTACCAGTCTCCATTGATATGGTGAACGATAGCTGCCTGTGGCTCTTTGTTTTGAAGGATTGGCCGCGGCGCCATGCTGAAGAACAGGTTCCAGTTCGACTCAAGCGTCTGCTCTCCGTTGTTCGTAAGAACGAACTTAGCATTAAATACATCAGTGCTGTCGGTGAAGTTGGTGACCAGTTCCCACTTCACCGCTATCTTGTCTGCGGGAAACGTCGTCGTTTGCTTTTTACATCCGATTACCACGACTACTATCGCGACAAAACACAATGTCCGGGCAATGCTTGATTTGAATTTCATACTTTGATGAAGATCTTCTTTCGATACAGTATATAGGCCGGAATGAAGTTAATGCAGACAAACAACATTGCATACAAACAGCTCGATAACTTTGGAGAAAGTCCTATTGACGTCATCCAGTCTGTGACGTGTATATTCAGTGTGGCTGTGCCCCAGGGGAACACGTAGAAGATCAATGCCAGCAGGTCGGCCAGCACGTATGTGCTGATGGCGTTCGCTCCGAATACAATTCCGGGGAACGTCCCCTGCTTAAAGCCGCGTATATCCATCACGTAGTAAGCAGCGCCCAAAATCAATGCTGCAAAGCCCGAAGTCACGAGAACAAATGAACTCGTCCAGAGGTTTTCATTCACAGGGAACGTTAAACCCCACACGTAACCGGCACCTGATGATACAAGCCCAGCTATCATAAGGTAGATCACTTTATCGGCCGGCGATCGCTTGCTGATCAGCAAATGTCCGGCAAGCAGTCCTGAAATGCCCGACACGATGGAAGGGAACGTGCTCAATATTCCTTCAGGATCCCAGGTGCCCTGCCACATCTTCCCTGGCAGATATTTCGAGTCGATCCACGCGGCAAGATTTACGCCGGGCTCCAGCACTACCGCGCCTACCCCTGGCGTTGGTATCAGTGTCATCGCCAGCCAGTAGGCTACAAGGATCCCGATTCCAATCCACAATTGTTGACGAAAGGTTGTATTCAGAAACAGCAAAGCGCACGGCAGGAACACCAGCGCAATACGCGGCAATGTGCCTGTGTAGCGGAGATCCGGGAAATTGAAATCAGGTAGCAGGTTGAGAAAGATCCCCAGCGCAAAGATTTTCAGCGCACGCCAAACAATCTTCCAGTAAAGTTCGCTCTTGTTCGCCTCATCACGCTTCTTCCCATACGACAGCACGATGGAAATCCCTACGATGAACAGGAAGAAGGGAGCAATTAAATCAGTAGGCGTAAGACCATTCCAGATGGTATGATGAAGTGGCGCGAATACGTGCTCCTCATTTCCCGGAAAGTTCACAAGGATCATCGCCGCGATCGTGAAGCCTCTCATAGCGTCGAGGAAGACGAGCCGATTTCCCTGTTGTATAGTCATTGCCGTAGTCAGATCACATTTTAGCAGCTCCTGCTTTGGCCTGAGGCGCACTGATCACATTCAGATAGCGTCCCATCCAGTATGGCAACAGCCAGATATCGCCTGCGCTATATTCCGATTGGCCATTATCTCCTCCGTCGAGCTGAAAGCGGTTTGCGTTGTGACGATTGATGGGCAACTCATCCGGCGGCAGCACTTCTTTCGTCAACTGATTCCTGAAATTCGGCTCCATCATTTCAATATCCTTGCGATGACTGTTTTCAATTCTCCAATGAATCAGATCCATTGGATGTTCGCGCAGATACCACGCTGCTTCATTTAAATCAAACTCGCGCGTTCCGGTAAGCGCTGTAAAAATGTTCCAGGCCCCTTCCTTTTCGGGACGTTCAATCTGCCAGTGGTCGATGATCGCCTCTTTGAACCGTGCTTTTAACGTATCATTAAATGCATAGCGATACAATCCCCAGTAACCTACAAAGTACATTTCATCATCCGAGTGGTTCCATGATTCAGAAAGCATCTTGCTCCAGTCATCAGCATTGTCAGGAGCTTTGCCAACCTGTGCCATTGGACGCATAAGGTTTTTATAATATCCGTTCTTCTCGAAAAGTTCGAATGCCTTTTGTTTGTATTCTTCCTTCTTCGTGAAATGATAGGCCGTTTGCAACATGGCCGTTATGTTCGAAGCATTGATCTTCCTGTCACCGACGTTTTCTGGTCGTGCGTTTACGTATTCAGGATTCCATTTACCCCAGAGTGTTGGCTGTCCGTTCCAGTCAACGAGATACATGTTATTGTCGAGTACGTGCTGCATCAATGAGTCTATCAGAACGATCGAACGTTGCTTCAGGTCAGCATCATCCAGCAATTCCGCTGCAGCACCAAAAGCAAAGATATGTCCGATGGCCTCGTCGCTGCTCGTGGTAGATTTCCAGTCCCATTCAGGATGAGTGGCACGTCTCCAGGGTTTGTCGTCGTACTTGTAGCCTCTGCGTTCAAATGATCTTGAAGGAAAGCCTTTTACTTTATTGATCTCGTACAAGCGCTCCATTGCCTCCATGCATTCGCGAATGTTTAGCAGCGCATCCTGGTCATGCGTAACGGCATAGCGAAATACCTCGGCTCCAAAATACATGGTTGTCCAAAGTCCGTCGTTATCTGAATCCTCGAGAGAACCGGTAGCAAGACTTCCGTCGGTCATGTATCCCATCGTTGCATTAAATCCGTGACGGATGTGTCTCGCTCTCACCTGTTCCTCGAAATACATCGCCTTGTCGTGAAGGGTCATGTCTTTGAACACGATCTTCGCGAGTCCTTTTGTGGTGAGCACCAGTACAGAATGATCAGGGCCTTCGGCAATGTCGATAACATTATCAGAGGGCAACCAGCGTTTCGACGCATAGTAAACGGCATGATCACCAGCTTGTTCATTAACATTAACCTTGAATGCGCCGCGCGTGGTACCAAACCACAGTTGATCACCGATTAGCTCTACCGTTGTGATCTCGGTCCAGGGCAGTTTAGTACGCATTCCTCCTTTTGCTTCCTTGCTACCGGCATCGTAAACAGTATAGCCTTCGGAAGTTCCGACAACAAGATTAGCACCTCCCTGCATCAGCGCAAGACAGGTAAAGTTTTCACCGGCAATCGCGGGACTGATCGCCCTCTTCTCTACATCAAAAGTCTCAATACCCGTCTTGCCCAGTATCCAGAATACATTGCGCGTGGAATCGAAAACCATATCGGTTACTTCACGGCCCGCTTCACCCTGCCAGGCGATCGTTGAATCGCTCACATACTGCAGCTTCTTTCCATCAGTGATGAGGAAATCAAATGAACGTCCTCCACGCAGTACATTGGCGCCAGGCATTGTATGACGGGCGAACAACCTGCCTGCCCATGCATTTGCCAGAACTGACTTGTCGTCGACGTAAACAAACTGGTCTCGATAAAGATCAAGTCCGCTTATTTTCTTGTCTGCTATTGGGCGATAGGTGCGGTCAGCTACGAGCGAACCGGGATAAAGAAATTCACCAGCATAAAGCTTGAACAAACCTTTTGATGACACTACCTGTACCACTCCATTGCGATCGGAAACAACTCTCCGAAGACGAGCAGTTGTATCCACGAGGTCATATTTGATGCTGAAGTCCTGCTTAAACGCGACATCGTGGTAAACAGGTTGCGCCTGTTGCTTCTCCTGTGAACAGGATTGCAATAATACAGTCAGTAATAATAATGGCAACGCGCCTTTAAGAAGTTGTTGGAAACGGCCCCGACACTTGTCCATGCATACCCAATCGATGCGTTTAATTTGATGCGCGATTGGGCTCATGTTTCGAACGAATACTCTCATATGGAAAGGAAACAATATTGGTATATGCAAGTACACCAATATCTCCTTCGCAAAGAGGTGCTTTTACGTCAATGAGGTGATCCTTTGCGCAAAGGAAGCCGTTCAAACTTGAATTGCGATCTGCGATGTTTCCTAGCTTCTGATCTGCTTATGCTACCAGGCCTGCCTGAGCTACCAGATCTTTCCAAGCAACTCGTCTTAAGCTCAATCATTTTAGGCTACATGATATTTTTAAGCTACTGATCTTGAGCTACTCGATCATCGTCAGATATCTTCCCATCCAATACGGAAGGAGCCAGAACACGGGCTCTCGCTCCATGTTCGGATTTCCATTGTTTAGCGACCACGGGTTCTTGTCCCAGCGCACCGTCGCGCGAATACTAGCTGGCGGCAACTCACTCACCTGAACCTCATCCAGTATCGGAGTGCGCACGAGCTGAATGTCTTCGCGTTTTTCATGATCGATCTTCCAGTCAATGAGATCCAACGGTGTGTCTATAAGAAAATCGACTGAACGACTGAGTTCCGCCTTTTTACCGCGTGAATAGGAGTAGATAAAATTGATGAGTGGATTAGCGTCATTCTTTCTGCGTTCGATCCAATCATCCGCGTGCTTCTCATAGAACTTAAGCAACTCGGGGTCCTTCTCACATTTTAGCAATATAGGATACTGGTAAGCAGCGAGGATAACATCGAAGTAGATAAACCATCCCGGATTCTGTCGTGGTACGTTCGACATGTTGTCGAGGTAATGCTCTTCCTTAATAAGGCGCAGATACTCGTTCTGATACTTATCTTCATGCGTTACATGATATGCAAGTTTCAGAAATGCCAGCAGCTCCATAGAATTAAGACTGCGATCCGGTTCCCACTCGGGATCGTGATTCAGCCGGTCCGGCGACCAGACACCCCAACGAGTGTGAGTGCCGTCTGTATCTGTCAATGTGTAATTGTTCCGCATCAGATGATCGACGATGCGTTTCACATGGGCGGCGATCACTTTCTTCTCATTCTCATCGGCAACGAGTTCGTGATAAAAGAAGTAGCCCATCATATGACCACAAATCTCGTCACTGCTCGTATCACCTTTCCACAACCACTTGCCATCCTTCGATTTTCTCCAGCGCACTTCAACGGGTTTGAAGCGTGGCTCTTTCACCAGTTCATCGGCAAGTTCGCGCGCCGTGTAGGTTCGGTTACCATCATCGATAGCCGTCCAGCTGGCAGGCACTATGGTGCGGGCAAAGAATCCGTCGGTCTCGGTCACTTCCTGGAGCTTCTTCAAAAACTCGAAGGCCTTCTTTGCTTTTGCCTTTGCATCCTCGTCTTTGGTTGCAGCAAACCGAAACGACTCCATCGCCAGGTAGTTGCTGGTATATTCTCCGTCGTTGTCGTCATCGTCACCTTCCCAACGCGTGGTGTCGCCGGCAATTGGAAGCTTGCACTGACCTGCAATCCATGGCTCGCGGATGTGACGACGCATCAACACATCATAGAAATAAGTTTCCTTCGACGCCAAAGTCATTCGCTTGCGATGGATGGCACTCACTCCACCATCGGTGGCAATCCAGGCGGTACCATCTTTTGCAAACGAGATGTCAGTGACCCGATCATTCAACAGCCAGCGGCGGCTAAACAACAAAGAATGTTTCTTAAATCCTGTATAACGGACTACGCCCACATCCGTCCCGATCCACATGCTCCCATCGGGCGCCTGCTCGACGCAATTAACCTGTATGGAAGGTAAACCATTTGCGGGTCTCATCTTGATCGTCTTCCCGGAGGACGTCCGGATGCTCACTCCACCGAGACCACCGAACCAAATGTTTCCATCACTATCGGTTGCTATACCTCTCACGTACGCGCTTATCAGGTCCGTTGTGTCGTTAGTATGCATCACGGAATCACCCTCACCATGATAAATACCTACATCACTTCCAACCCATAAGCCGCCCTTTCCATCGCTCATCGAGGCCCGCACGGACCTTGCAACGGTATAGCTAAGCGGTGTTGGGGGCTCTCCCTTTATCAGCCACGCCCCTTTTGGTCCCAGGGCGTACACTCCTTCATTTGCGGGGGCGAGTGAGCCCACTGGCGAAGTCATTCCTTCGATTGCCTGCAACCTACCTTCACTTAATCTGTAAACCTTGTTCCAGTTCGACATCCACAAAGCACCGTCAGCTGCTTTAACGATCGCAAACGACGGACCCTGCTCAGTTGTTGGAATGCCATCCTTCCACTCCCGCGAGTTTGGATGTTTCACAAAAATGCCAGCCGCCGTCGATATCCACACTGCACCATCATTTGCAACGCACACTGCCCGAACGGGAAGTGTTTCCTTACCCTTTACCACGGGATGTGCATCATGAGTCAGTTGCCAGAATGCAGTATCCCGATAAACAGTATCAGCCGATGCGGCCGCCAGTTGTTTTTGAACCTGGCCCTTTGGTTTTTGGCAGGACGTCATTGCCGACCCGAAGGCAACGACAAAAGCCAATGGTGTAAGCATCGATCGCTTCATGGTGCTAGGTTTAGGGTGGGTGATTTATGGTGAGCGTTTATTAGCGAACTACTTTTTGATTGCAAACTGATCCCTCACTACTCCCTCCGAATCAACTGCCTTATACCTCATCTCATTTGGTCCAATTTCCACGCGCTGATAAAAATAACCCTCGGGATACTGCTTCACTGCGTATGGCTCCGGACCGAGATGCTCATGTTTGCTCGGGATGCTGATCGAGATCGCATACGCCGTTCCCTTCGAATAGTCATCGACCACTTTGCCGGCATTCATAGGTTTCGAACGCATGTAATAATGAATATGTCCTCCCATCACCATGTCAACATGATACTTATCAAACAATGGTACCCACTCCTTTTGGATGTCTAAATAGGGCTCCTCAAAATTATAGGGAGGGAAGTGAAACATCACAAACTTCCATTTCGCCTTAGTGCCAGACAGGACCTTGTCGATCCAGGGCGTATGATCATCCACATCGGAAGTGGCGTCGATCATGATAAACAATGCATCACCGTATTCAAAGTAATATGACAGCTCAGGATCAACTCCATCGGGATTGTTCACGGGCAGAGCAAACAGATCGGTATAAAGCTTAGCACCCAATCCGTCCTGACGATCGTGATTTCCAGGCGTAGGCATCAGGGGCTTATTGGCAAAGGCAACTCCCGAGCGATAGAAATAACGGTCCCATTCATCGCGATACAAACCGGTGCTCACATTATCACCGGCAACTGAATAAAAGGCGGCGTCGGGGTTTTCGCGCATGGCGCGCGTGACGATCTTACCTGAATCAGGGAAATAATGTGTATCACCAAACCATACGAACGAAAATGGCTTCAGCCCTTCTGGCTCAGTTGTGAAGGAAGCAACATCAGACCAAACTGCAGGGCTACCCGCACCTGCCTGATATTGATAGTTTGTTCCCGGATTAAGACCTTTTAACGCTGCCGTGAACCGGTTCACATAACGATCATTGTAAAGCAGGCGATCGTCCAGAGAAAGTTTACTGGCATCAACGCGTGTCGTGTCCTTCGAACCCTTCTTCCAGTATCGTACGAAACCTTCATTTACGTTCCCGGCATTTCGCCATTGAACGTTAATGCTTGTCTTCGGCGACTCCGACCAGGTCAACAAGATCTCATCGGGCTTCTCCGACGATGGATGAGGCGTTGCCCTGAATGCATCGATCACATGCGCCTCGCGCGCCCTTCCACGTACCGTTGTAAAATATAACTGGCCCTGCAGCGCCTCCGGCACTTCCGTCAATTCCAAACCCGACCAGTCATGATAGGTGAATGCACCAACCCGAAGTGTATCTGAATTATAAATCGATGGATAAATACCAGTCACACTTAAAGATGCCCCCTTGTCCTTTGGTGCCACAGAGACAAAGTAAACAGGTCGATGCTTGTCGAATCCGTTTACACCCAATTCCACGAGTCCTTTGTCGAAGTCCTTCTGCCAAACTTCATACGTATACTCTTCATTCTTCACAAGCATGTCGGTCTTTTTGAATCCCGACGGCTCAAGCCAGAAAGGAACATGTGCCTGCGCCTGATCGCGCATCAGCGACACGGTGACCGGTACATTAACGTTAAAATACTGATAACGCGTCGCCAGGACCTGCTTCTCCTGGTCCGTAAGGAAAGACATCATAAATGAGTCGTTTACGGAGGCGAACTGTTCGGGAGAGATCTTCGCATACAAGCGTGTCATCACGCTATCTAAAACCGTTGCCACGGTTCCATTAACAGAAGTGACTTCAGGCTCCGATCTCTTGCAGGATCCAAGCAGGATGGCAGCAGCGGCCATCAGCAACAGGGGTGTTCTCATTAAGAACAAATCTACCTTTAATGGGCAATGAGGTCCCGCTGTTTTACGCAAACAAAGCGGCGAATTGCGCATTTGTCTGCGGGTAGTTCCGGTCTTAATGCGACACTATCGTTTGTTTTTAATGAACATAAAATTCGGACAGTCGAAGCTCCCGTCACTTGTCTGACTACGCTGACAGAATTGATACGATGTCATTTGTAACGTCTTAGTACTGCAGTCAAAAGCAAGTAACAACCTGAGCTCTGAGTCAAAGTCTTATCTCTGGTAAGTCTCTGATAAGTCTCTGACCAACCCGTGCCCCCGACTATCTGATCGACGTAACAATTGGATGAAATAACCTTCAGGAAATAATCAGATCATATCGCTCTTCTTTGAGACGCATGCCCCACTGATTCGTATCCACCGAACTTGTTAGCGTGAAGCCCGCACGTTTATACATCGCTATCGCCTGCTGTTGCGTATCGGCGGTCATCAGATAAACACTTTTGAACCGCGAGCGGCAATAAGACAACGCCATATCAAACAAACGACTTCCGACGCCGGTACCTCTGAACATGGGATTGACAAGGAACCAACGGAGTTGGGCCTCTTTCTGCGAACGTCTGAGAATGGCAATGCTGGCGACGATCTCTCCCTGATATTCCGCCAGCCAGACCTTATCGTTCTTCTCGTCATATCGCCCGACGAACTCGAAAAAGGTTTTAGCTACATATCCCTCAAACTCCATCGAATATCCCTCATCCTGCGCATAGTACTTACCATGCATGTAGGTCATATAACCAAGATCACCGGGCTGCAACTTGTCGCGATAGGTAACTGCTGCCGCAAGTTTCTTCTTGTCATAGCCTTCATCAAGCATGAGACTGATCTCATTCATGGAGTTCACCATCGACTCCAACTCTTCCCGCGACAGCCGCGATGTAAAGCCGGCGACTTGCTGATCGGACTGAAGTTGCAGCGATGCGAGTTTTTGTTCACCCTTCTTCGTAAGACTCAGATTCGATGAACGCTTGTCATCCTTCGAAGTTCGCCTCAGCACCACCCCACTTTTCACAAAGCCAGTGATCACGCGACTGAGATAGCCTTTATCAATTCCAAGCAGTTCAGAAAGTTCACTCATCCTGATCGGCTGCCGCGTTCCTATCTCGAAAAGAATCCGCGCTTCGGCAAGTGAATAGTTGCTGTCGAGCAGGCGGTCATTAAGCAGACCCAGGTGGCGGGTATAAAAACGGTTGAATGAACGGATGGCCTGTATGTGCTGTTTCATGCAACTAAATTATGAAATTAGTTGACAAAAGCAACCATTGCCGTTCTGGTCCCGTATTTCGGATCCCGTAGGCTGTCATCGATTGATAAAATGAAATGTATTTCGGATCCCGTAGGGATCATTGATCAATAGAAAAAAAATGCGATGATCTGCATGCCGCGTGTCGAAGATTCGCCGATTGTAGAACGCAAAATTCAATTCGACACGAAATGCAGACATTAATTCGTTCGTGCATTTCGTGCGATGAAGGTGTGTGTTTCATAGAACGATTGCAGATCGCACGAGTTGCTCATTTAAATGATCGTTTTCTATTGATCGATGATCCCTACGGGATCTGAAATACGTCCATTCTATTGATCAATGATCCCTACGGATCTGAAATACGTCCATTCTATTGATCAATGATCCCTACGGATCTGAAATACGTTCCATTCTATTGATCGATGATCCCTACGGGATCTGAAATACATTCCATATTATTGATCGACGATCCCTACGCGATCTGACACAAATTCAACTCGGACGTCAACCCTACTGCGCCTTAATCACATCGACCGGATTCATATTCCCCGATCTCACAGCGCTGTATCCTCCCGAAATAAGAACAAGAACTACTGATATCCCGCCAACAGCCAAAAAGGGTACGATCGTGATAGTCGTCCGATAGGCAAAAGTAGATAGCCACTCCGTTGTGAGCCAATACGCGATTGGCAATACCACCACATTCGCCAGCAACGCTATCCGCAAAAAGAACTGCAGATTCAAACGCGCAATCTGTTTGCCCGACGCACCCAGTACCTTTCGTATACCAAACTCTTTCATCCGTCGGGTCGACATGTAGGCAGCCATCGAAAAGATCCCCAGCAATGCCACCAGCACGATGGCAATAGTAGTGAGCTTCAACGAATCGAATGCGCGTTGCTCACTTCTGTGTGTGCTGTTATAAAGTTCATCGACGTATCGCAGCATCAGTGGATACCCGGGCATTACATCTTTATACCGCTCTTCAATCTGCTTGGCAACAGCCGTTGGGTCTCCTGAGTATCGGACATATATGAATGCATCCGGATACTCATTCTGCCACGGCAATCGCATCACCAGCGGATTAACCTTTTCATACAGGGGACTGATGTTTATGACTGCCACAACACCAACTACGGTTCCATCCCATTTTCCTTTCTCCTCAGGATGCGTGTAGATCCGTTTGCCTACAGGATCGTCCCAGCCCAGCAGGCGTGCAGCCGTCTCGTTGATCACGAAGGCCGCGCCACTGTCGGAGGGAATATGGCTATCGAAAGTCCGCCCCTGTAACACGGGAATTTTCAGTGTTTCAAACAGCTCATCATCCGAGAACACTTCATATAACTCCACCTCTTTCACCCTATTGCCATCCTCTACAAAATACCAATCCTTCCAGTAACCGTTGCCAATGCGGAATGAGCTATTCGCGACATCCGTAACACCCGGGATGTTCTTTATCTCATTCTTAAATGTTTGAAGCTTGGCTACCGTGAATTCGTCGGGCATGCTCAACACCAGAAGATCACGACGATCAAATCCGAGTTCTTTGTTATGAACAAAGGCAATCTGCTTCCCCACAACGAGCGTGCAAAACAGGCAGAGGACAGAAACAGAAAACTGAGTAAACAGAAGTGTTCTGCTCAGGCCAGAATTATAACTACGGTCCAATCCTTTCAAACTGTTTACTACCCGTCCAAAGGCTACATGTCGTGCGGGTAGCCAGCACGATATAAATAGCAGGCCGATCAATCCGGCAGCAACAATACCAAGCGTTATCGGATTTAAAATCATCCCGAAGCGCATATCCGCATCCAGCAGCGGTGCGATATAGGGAAACGACAGATACAGGAGGACGACCGCCAGCATGAAGGAAAGGGCCGCCGATGAAATCGCTTCAATTGAAGCCTGCCACATCAACTGAACCTGCCGCGCACCCAACACCCTGCGAACACCTGTTTCTGTAGCGCGCCCGGAGTAGTCGGCAATAGATAGATTCACATAGTTTATAGCGGCGACCAGCAGCAGGAGAAGCGCAAGTACCGAGAAGGTATACACGTAGGCAATGCTGCCATGGGACGCTGAGTCATACCGATAATCTTTGCTCAGGTAAATGTCTGCGAGCGGCTGCAGCGTAATGGCAAATGCAAACTCCTCGCGAACGGCGCGTGGCACAAACTGTTCAACCAACGCATTGGCCTGACTCGTAAAACCCGTTGCACTACCTTTATGAAGTCTTACATAGTAGGAAGTCGATTCATCAGTGAAGGCCACCGGATCAGAAATGTTCCTTGCGCTGAAGTCACGCTCACTGCGCAATCGCTTAAATGCTGCCAGGTTGAGATGCGAATTGGATGGAGTGTCTTCCACAACTGCAGTCACCTGCAAAATATCGGTCTCACCGTTGTAAGAGACTAACTCATTCAGCACATCAACGGTACCAAACATGCGAAGGGCAATCGCTCTTGTGAGCACGATGGCATTTGGTCTTTGCAACGCCGATTTATCGCCTTTGATAAACTTAAAAGTAAAACATCAAAGAAGGTACTATCGACATCAGCGAGCGCTTCACAATCGAATACCTGATTGCCTTTTCTAAGAGTTGCATGCCTTCCTGTGGCAACGCGGGTGGCTTTGGATACCGCCGGAAGCTGCGATAACATAGGTGTAATTCCCAAGGGAAGGAATGCATATTTATCAACAGTGCCTCCATCCTTTCGCTCACAGGCGACACGGTAAACATTCTCATAGTCCACATGAAACCTGTCGTACGAAAGCTGATAGCCCACAAAGATGGCGATCGCCATAAACGAGAACAACGCAAGCGTAAGGCCTCCGAGCTTGAAAGCGAAATTGACTTTGCTTTTCCGTATGTGTCGAAGGGCGGTGAGAAAGTAGTTCCTGATCATAACATTTGTGGTTATCAGCGCATCAGCCCCGTGCTCATACAAAAATAAAGCAAAGAATAAGACTGGTTTGCCGTTTCTTTCCGTTTGATGGCGATCGATTAAAACACTCTTCGCTCTTTACAAACTCTCTTCGCTTGTTTCCATGGTGTAGATATGAATCGATCATCTGATTGAAAGAGGCAGATTTCATCAACAAATCCTTTCGTTCGTTCGATCAGAATAAAGAGTGCACAACTGCATAAGTTGTCTGTTGTAACATGCGCTTCTTCAGTCCTTCATCGGCCTAGGATCGGTCTTCCATCGGTCTTCCATCGGACTTTCATCGGAGTCGCATCGGAGTTCCATCGGAGTGGCATCGGACTTTAATCGGACTCGTCCAGACTTCATCGGACTTTTGACAGGCTACTATTCGGTCCCCACATAAGGCCCGCCCGTTTCTCCCCATCCCCACTTCGGCATCGGCTCGGATTCCTTCAATGGATTTTCAATAAGTTGTGAGTTGATTACTGCCAGCCTGGTACCCCATTCGATATACCCAACAAACGCCGACCGGAATTCGGGATCACTTTTCAATCCCACCTCATCAGCGGTCTGCAAAAGCAGGTATACCCACCGTTGTCGCTTCTCCTCCGTCAGCATTTTGCCGATGTGCCTGCCTATCATCTCGGCATGACTTCCACCGTCCTGTCCGGAGTACAACTTAGGTCCGCCGAATACCTCGGCCACAAAGTGCGCTACGTGTTCAACATGCTGAGGCGACATGTGCCTGAACACTTCACCTAACAGATCGTCCTTTAACACTTTATCATAAAACCTTCCAAACAGCGCCTCGAAGGTCTTCATATCACCTGCCCATTCGTATAACGTAGGAACATTTCTCATATTCTCAGGAAAATTAATTTATGGTACATTCTCGTTGGCCGTTAACATAAAACGGTCAGTTGTCTATAGTTTTCAAAATCAGACTAATATACCAACCTTTTGAGACTCACATCATTTGCAGCGCTCTCCCGCCGGCCGCAGGCCGGACCCCCAATTCTTAATTCTTAGCCCTTAATTCTTAATTCTTTCATAATTCCCACCATAGATTTTAACTATAATGCCATAAAGTCAATCGATTTGCTCTATCCAGATGGTTATCGGACATTCGCAGATCAAATAAAAGACAACCCTCAAATAAGCCTTGTTCATGACTGGCTACATGAACAACAAACGATAGAGGATCCTGCATCGCTAAAAACGAAAGCAGGTAATTTGAAAACAGTTTTTTGAACACTTAGAAAACACTCTACAGCAAATGGAAAACAATTCTGGTGACATCAGCAAATGTCCTTTTCACGGGGCGATGCAAAAACACAATGTGGGCGGCGGCGGAACACAAAACCGCGACTGGTGGCCCAACCAACTTAAAGTGAGCATCCTGCGTCAGCATTCAACGCTCTCTGATCCCATGGATGAGAACTTCAACTATGCTGAAGCATTCAAGAGCCTGGACTACCAGGCTTTGAAAAAAGATCTTCACGCCCTAATGACAGACTCCCAGGATTGGTGGCCTGCAGACTTCGGACACTACGGTCCGCTCTTCATTCGCATGGCGTGGCACAGCGCAGGAACTTATCGTATCGGCGATGGTCGCGGTGGTGCCGGTGCCGGACAGCAACGCTTTGCTCCACTCAACAGCTGGCCTGACAACGTAAGTCTCGATAAGGCGCGCAGATTGTTGTGGCCTATCAAACAAAAATACGGAAAGAAGATCTCCTGGGCCGACCTCATGATCCTCACCGGTAACGTAGCGCTTGAGTCAATGGGATTCAAGACATTCGGTTTCGCCGGCGGACGTCCCGATGTATGGGAACCAGAGCAGGATGTGTATTGGGGTTCCGAAACAAAATGGCTCGGCGACCGACGCAACAATGGTGAGCTCGAGAATCCACTCGGAGCAATCGAGATGGGATTGATCTATGTTAACCCTGAAGGACCAGGTGGCAATCCTGATCCAATCGCTGCTGCGAAAGACATTCGCGAAACATTCGGAAGAATGGCCATGGACGATGAAGAGACTGTTGCTCTTATTGCCGGCGGTCACTCGTTCGGTAAGACTCACGGCGCTGCTCCTGCTACAAACGTTGGTGCAGATCCTGAACTTGCTGAAATTGAATCTCAAGGTTTGGGCTGGGCCAACAGCTTTGCCTCAGGAAAAGGTGCTCATGCGATCACCAGCGGTCTGGAAGTTACCTGGACTACTACTCCTACAAAGTGGAGCAATAACTTCTTCGAAAACCTCTTCAAGTTCGATTGGGAATTGTCGAAGAGCCCTGCAGGCGCTCATCAGTGGGTAGCTAAAGGCGTCGGAGAAATCATTCCCGATGCTTTCGATTCTTCAAAGAAGCGCCGCCCGACTATGCTGACTACAGATCTCTCGTTGAAGTTCGATCCGATCTATGAAAAGATCTCACGTCGGTTCCTCGAAAATCCTGACGCGTTTGCTGATGCATTCGCCCGTGCATGGTACAAGCTTACCCACCGCGATATGGGTCCTCGTGCCCGTTACCTCGGACCTGAAGTTCCGAAAGAAGAATTGATCTGGCAGGATCCTATTCCTGCAGTAAATCATAAGCTCGTAGACGATTCTGATGTTGCTGCCCTGAAAGCAAAGGTTCTTGCGTCAGGATTAAGCGTATCTCAGCTCGTATCTACAGCATGGGCATCTGCATCGACATTCCGCGGATCAGACAAGCGCGGTGGTGCCAACGGTGCCCGTATACGCCTTTCTCCTCAAAAGTATTGGGAAGCAAACAATCCTTCACAATTGTCTAAGGTTCTCGAAAAACTCGAAGCTATTCAAACTGAGTTCAACAACGCTCAAAAGGATGGCAAGAAGATTTCTCTCGCCGACCTTATCGTGCTGGCAGGTGCTGCCGGTGTTGAGAAGGCAGCAAAGGATGGCGGCGTGAACGTTACCGTACCTTTCTCTGCCGGAAGAGGCGACGCAACTCAGGAACAGACAGATGTTGAGTCATTCTCTCTCCTCGAGCCAGTTGCCGACGGATTCCGTAACTATCTGAAGAAGGTAGGCGCTGTTTCTCCTGAAGAGCAACTGATCGACAAGGCTCAGTTGTTGAAACTCACTGCACCTGAACTTACTGCCCTTGTTGGTGGATTGCGTGTATTGAATACAAACTTCGACGGATCGAAACACGGTGTATTCACCAGCCGCCCCGGGGTATTGTCGAACGACTTCTTCGTTAACCTTCTGGATATGGGCACAGCCTGGAAATCGGTTCACGAGCACAAAATATTGTTCGAAGGAAGCGATCGCTCCAGTGGTGCTAAGAAATGGACAGCAACCCGCACAGACCTCGTATTCGGTTCGAACTCTGAACTCAGAGCCATCGCCGAAGTATACGCGAGCTCCGATGCAAAAGATAAGTTTGTAAAAGACTTCGTAGCTGCCTGGGCGAAAGTAATGAACCTGGATCGTTACGATCTGGCTAAGTAATCTGTTAAAACATAAATGAATGAGAGAGTGAGAGCCCGGCCAACGTCGGGCTCTTTCATTTAGATCCCGGAGCCTGTATGTTTAAAAAAGGAAAGCCTGGAGACTATATTTAAAGTGAATTACCATATCATTTTAAATAAATCTTCCAGGCTTATGAAAACAATACAAGCTAAGGATTTTTCCTTTGCCGGGGAACCTGT
>NZ_JBBCAU010000010.1:0-350616 GCF_037203685.1 Chryseolinea sp. T2 | reverse complement strand
GGTGGGTCAAATGATTACCGGAATCCCTGGGTCAAACCATTACCGGAATGGTGGGTCAAACATTACCGGAATATTCACCGCCACTTCTTGTTTCCATGATATCAGGTAACGGCGTATGACACCGGCATGGCGCCGAACAATCAAATCAACAAAAGAAATAATTTCAGGAGACGACATGCCCTGCCTGGAACCAAAAGGTGGCTACATTCCATGCCTCAATCCAAAGGGCGCATTCCCTATGAGAGTTTACACACCTGAACGGGTTATCTGGGGGACTTTATGGGCACCCAACGACTTCTATTAGTAAGGATTAATGCGTTCATGCTAGTCTGATAAATTTCTGCAAAACCCGACAGGCTCAACTCTGTAAGTAAGTCCTCCAGGCAAGTTTAATCAACGGGTTAAGTGGCCTTTATGCACATAGATACGGCCAAACTCGTTTCTCCCTTCTTTAATAAGTACATGATCCCCATCGGCAGCAATAGTCGGATCATGTAAAATATACACATCGCATTTCGACAAATCATCGAGGTCATAATCAAAAATCAATTCCCTTCCTTCACGGATCGCAGCCAGTCTCAGATAGAAATTAAGGTATTCATCCTGCCGGTCGCTGAATATGCTCTTAGGCTGATAGAGGAAGATATCGCTCACGCGAGCAGCAAGGCGCTCGTAAAAATTACGATCCTGAAAACTACCAGGGCTGTTCTGCCATCCATAATTTAAAATGTATACAGTACCCAACGATTTTATTGACAGAAGCGTCACAATCATCAATTGATAATATAGCGGCTTAAAACCTGAAAAGTTTTTCAGTATGGTAAGCAACGCAACAGCAGCCAAAATGTAAAAAACAGTATTCGTGTAACTAAAAGCCCGACACGGAGGGTAAACATGAAATATCAAAATGAATAAAACGATCGATAAAATAGTAGTGATATTTAGTACGATGACAACCTTAAGCCTTTCATCTATTCTTCTGAAAAAGATCAGACAACCGGAAACCAGTACCATTCCAATCAGCCAATAATTCCTGCTATTTGCTTCTGTCATGACACTCAAGATTTCGAGAAGCGATGCAAATCCCCTGACAAGTTCCTGCGGCAACATGCTTGTAACAAAGAATGCATCCAGGCCAGACCAAAGCAGCATCGGTAGATATAGCAATGTGGATATACAGAAAACAGATAAGGTAGCAAAAATGATATCCAGGATACCCCTTCCCTGGCCCTTGTATATCTCCCCTATCATCCATGCCATTACGGTTGACATGAACGGGATAATGAACAATTTGCTACAATAAAATCCGAGTACGCTGCTCAGGATATAGAGGGCGTATCCACGACGGCGTTCTTTAAAATAGAACAACAATGAAATAACACTTACAAGATAGCACAATGCCATCAACGTGTATGAGTAGCCTTCCGCGCTATAAGCGTTGGTCCAAAATGTCAGGCCGGTAAGCAGGAGAACGAATATCCCGGCTTTAAAATCATAAAAATACTTTGTCATGGCATAGATAAGTGTGTGAATAGCCATGCCCGATAAGATGCTGGTCATCCGGGATGCCAGCATTGGATTGCTCGTCAATTTCCACCAGAAGAAGGAAATAATATTGTAGAGCACATGATTGTTTGAATACATGCTGATGTGCAATGGACCCTTGTCTATAAAAAAGACAAAATTGAACACCTCATCCACCTGATAAGGTAGCGTAGCAAAGAAATATACTTTAACAGCCAGCAGCAAAATCAAGCAGGCAATAAGTATTGCTCTTTGAGTAAAATTCACATCGGCAAATGAACTTCTGACAATTTCGAATACTTTTCCCAAGTCGCTTTTCAGGTCTCCAAAACAGACCTCTATTGTTCTTCTTTTCAAAATGAAAACAACAATCGCAGAAAGAAGAAGGAGTATCAACCATGGCGCTACCAGTCGTACGCCTGAATAGTGCGGCACTGTAAAATAGAGCATGCTGTAATCGCTCACCAAATAAGCATCCGGATATTGGGTGGTAAACCACGATACCAAACCGGAATAGCCGACGGCAAGCATACTAATCAGCATAACCACCAGGTACAGAATGTAAAACAATGAAAGCCAGTACATGTATTGCTCCTAAATTGCAGACAAGATTTGGGAGCACAAGTTGGCGACATTTTTTTCGATATCCATGGCTGTCGATATCAACTGGCGCTATGCCAACTTGCTCATCACAGTGATTTGCATCTCCTGCTGGCGCGCATGGAATGTAAAAGTTAGCGGTGATGCGATAAAAGTGTATCTTATATCCTTATAAATTCTGCCCAAATGAGATTGTGTGTCATTCTGATTCTCATCGTTCTTCCTGTTTCTTTCCGCTGCTATTCTCAATCGGCGCTGTGGAATCGAACCCTTGGCCCCGCCGGAGGTTCCGTCGATGATATTGTTAGGGTTGATAACTATTTATTGGTCAATGCAGGTCCGGGAGGAGTTTACCGATCCGCCGACGATGGCGATCACTGGGATGCTTCAAACATCGGTCTTCCTCTGAATCCTCATTGCTATGCTCTTGCATCATCAGAAAATGTCCTTTTTGCGGCAATCGCTGGCAATGGAATTTATAAATCCACCGACTTTGGCGGAACGTGGGTTCGCGCCGGGAGTGAACTTCAGGGCAAAACGTTTTATAGTCTTCTTGCCAATAACAACGATGTCTACGCCGGAAGCTCCGAGAGCGGATTCTACCACTCCGCTAACGGAGGAGCCAGCTGGACATTAAAAGGAAAAGATTTGCGCCAGGTCGGCCACTTCCTGGTGGTGGGGAATAGTTTGTTCATCGGCGCCACAAACGCCTCCAGCGTAGCAGCTGTTTACAAAAGCACGGACAAGGGTACAACCCTCACCGATATAAATGCCCCCGTAACATCCATCAATTCAATGGCCGGATATGACAACGCCATCTACGTTACGGGTGGCCAGCCCACTGCCATATCGAGGGACTATGGCGCAACCTGGACGACCAGCAGCATTGGCACAACAGGATATTATATGTTGACTTCGATATATGCCCACGAAGAGCGCGTGATCATCCCGGCCGGTAATTCAACTTTGTTTGTTTCGCAAGACGAAGGTCTGCACTGGGAAACAATCAATACATTAAGCTACAAAGGCGTGGTAAATACAATTTACTGCGAGGACAACAAAATTATCGTAGGCGGCAGGGAGGGTATTTACATAAGCAACGACAACGCTACCACCTGGCAGGAAAAAAGTAAGGGCCTGCTCAATATGATCATCACACAATTGAAAGCGACAAACGATGAACTGTTCGCAGGAACGGGCGTGGGCGTATTTGCATCTTCAGACAACGGGCAAAGCTGGAACAAAAGAAACGATGGCCTGGAAGACAATTCGCCCGCCGGATATATCGGTGGCGTGGTAGTCAAAGGCCTGCATGTCACACCTGACTATGTGATCACTGCTACCGGCAAAGGCATCTTCAAATCAGCGAACAGCGGTATTACCTGGAATTTAAAACGTGGTCTGCAGGGCGGCGATCCAAATAATTATTTTCAGATACTCGCCGGCGATAAGGATCGGGTATTTGCCTGTGAACAAGGTCAGCAGCACTATTCAACTTCCGCCGGGGAAACCTGGGCAACCCGAACGGACACGCACTTCAATGGCATGGGTATCATTAACGCAGCCGTCAGAGGAGACACGATCGTTGTGCTGGCAAACGAAAATATTCTTATTTCAAATAACTTTGGTATTACCTGGGAAAGCTCGCGTGTGTTGCCAACCTACTTTTATCCCAATGAGGTCGCAATCGGAGAAAGCAAAGTTTATCTGGCAACCTATCAGGGATTGTTTGTTACTGACAACCTTCAGACCTGGACAAAAATTCAGGGATTGCCTGTTGAAACTATTTTATCAGTTGTAAAGACGTCAAACGCCTTATACGTCGGTACAACGATGGGCGTATATGTTTCTTACAACGAGGGTTTGAACTGGTATCCGTTAAATAATGGATTGTCTGACGGATTCGTCGCCCCACTTGCCTTCAACGCCGGCAATGCGTTCGCGGGCACTTATGGCTCGAGCGTTTGGCGGGCTTTGCGAAATAATTTGAATGTAACGCCCGTCATTACCCGGTTGAAGAATGAAATTGAGTACACCGAAAATCAGGAT
Source organism: Chryseolinea sp. T2 (assembly GCF_037203685.1). NCBI lineage: Bacteria > Pseudomonadati > Bacteroidota > Cytophagia > Cytophagales > Fulvivirgaceae > Chryseolinea > Chryseolinea sp. T2. The sequence continues at coordinate 346,443 of NZ_JBBCAU010000010.1, read as the reverse complement.
ATCATTATTGATGTCGAGAATATTGTAGTTAGTGATCCTGACAATGTTCCCGGCGACTTCACATTGGCCATAAGACCTGGGGCTCATTATAATGTATCTGGCAACGTAGTTACTCCTGAGGCAAACTATACTGGCCCGTTAGAAATACCACTTGTCGTTTCGGATGGCTATAATGAAAGCGATCGGTTCATTGCAACGGTGAACATGATTACAGGACTTGCGGAAGTCTCCAATGGATTCGAATTGTTTCCGATTCCCGCCACACAGCAAATAAACTTCAGAACGACCGGGGCCGTAACATCCTGGTCGGTTACAGATCTGACAGGGCGAAGAATTCTCTACAAAGAAAACATCCAAATGAGTGGCGAAGCGCAATCAATCGATATATCGCAACTTCCAGACGGAATTTACTTTATCGAACTTCTGGGTGACAGCAATCAGCGTCAACGATTTTTGAAGCATTGAAGGGAACGAGGTGGAGCGCCAGGGCATTCCCCATGCCTAATCAATGCCTACATACAACAACTTAACGATGTCCATCGCGCTCTTCGGTTTGTCGACTACCTGTCCATCCTGGAACAGTTCACACTTGAGTGCGACAATAGCGATAGAAGCATCATCCGGAATATCGAAACTTGCCCGATGATCGTACCAGGTACTTTTATCCCTGGGAATGATCGCACTATCCGCTAAGGCTTTGCCGATGCCTTTCAGACTAGGCGTATAAAAAGTAACAATGAACGTTTGCCGGTAACTCTCTGTCATCACCCTTTTGGAAACGCATTGCGTTGTCACCGCAAGCTGAAGTGCGTTGCCATCGAGCGATGCTGCCACTTCTTCCTTCCATAATATCAGGTGGCGGAGCGGGGCAGCTTTATTAAATTCGAATTCTTCAAGCTTCGGAGGACCATCCACTTCTTTGGACAATTGCAGCTTGAAAATAGAAAGCATGCGCGACCACATCCTTCCGTCCTTGAAGTCATTCATGTGGGGCAAAAACAAATCTTTGATCGTCTTGGCCAGGATATTCGCGATCGGCGTTTCCGCAGCTGACTTTTTGAATGCGTCGTTAAGCTCCGCCTTTTTGTAAGTACCCCGGGCGGCACGTAGGTGTTCACCCCACGTCTTGCTGTTCACCTGGGTCACTTTACGAAAAGTACCCTGATATTTAAATAACGAATCTTGTTTGGCCACCGCTGCTACCTTTTCCTATTTTAGGTATTAACAATACGGCAAAATAGGAGTTGCGGTTTTTAGCTGGCAAAAAAAAGTAACCCTTACAGTGAGGTTATAGTGAGCTTATAGTGAGGTTATAGTGACTTGTGAGGCGCCAGGGATCCATCTTCTCCCCTACTCGGCCAGCGGTCAGTCGGCATTCCTGACTCGGGTTCATCCTCACCTGCTATTTTCACTTCACCATTGTTCTCTCCCTTAACCGGAAATTGGGTCTGGAAGGATAGGTCTCTGGTAAGTCGCGCACTGGCACAACCCTGTAGCTAAACGCAGCCACCGCAGGTTCCAGTCTCAGCATTGATCGAGAGTCTGGGAAAGTCTGGGAAGAGTTGGGAAAACGACTGGAAACGTCTGGGCGGATCTGGGAAAAAGACTGGGAACGACTGGGCAAGACTTAGGAAATCGTTGGGAACGGGTTGGGAAAAAGTGGCCGACAGTTTGCCTACGCGCCGCCCGGCACTAGCCAAAACGTTGCGGCCTTATTTAGGCCTTACTGGGAACTACCCGCCGGCAATCTATCTGAATACCACGACAACGAATCATACTTCAATAAGCTCAGTCCTGCCCTACTAATTTTCCGTCAGCTCATCTCCTCTTTCTAATGCCTGCGAGTGCTGACGTGTTATAACATTCGCGTCTGCATAAATAAACAACGGACCGCTAAAGGACCTGCACATACATACCAGCCGTCATGTTGATGCGGAATTGAAACGTAGACAGCCATTGCTCCACATTATACCAGGCAATTGGGAACGACAATACTATGGTAACCCTTCTCTTCCGCCATGAGTAAGACGTAACGATTGAGATTACTTTTCTTCAGTATCTGAAGTCGGCACGGCAGGCGGAAAACCGCTTCCGATCATCTAAGTACAATTCATGGAGATCTCCTTCCAGGTCCTCAATCACGGCGATTCCCGCAAACCTTCTGAGAAATTGAGATGCGAGGCGCGTGGTGCTGTTCTTTTGTCTCTCTTCATTTTCCGATGGCCAGTGCCTGTTTAGAAATCCTCCATAGATCGTCCCGAAGTTTCTTCATTTCATGAAGCGCTACCTTCCCCGCGTGTGTCAGTTCGAAGTGGCGCTTTCTTCTCCCTCCCCTTTCGGCAGTAGGATCACCCATCCAGGATTTGATCATTCCCTTTTCCTCAAGTCGCGTGATGGTTGAATGCAGTGCCCCGATGCTCAGCTCCCTGGAGGCCCTTTCTTCTATCGCGGTTTTAATACTAACGCCATATGCTTCGTCTCCAAGGCTGGCAATTGTCAGCAATACCAGCTCTTCGAATTCGCCTATATAATTTTTCATAGTTCACCTGAGTGGAAACGAATGTAGTGATATATTTCTATTTTTAAGAAGTAATAATCAAAAAGAATCCGAAGACTCTTTTTGTCGCGGTAACGCACGTGACACGATATTAAGATGTTATGTCCTTACGATATTATGGCTCTTAAGATGGTATCCTCCTAAAAGGTGATCCTGAAATACGGCACCGGAAAGAACGGTTGCTGGTACAACACGGTCATGCTGTTGGTGCGGGGATTGTACGTCTGCGCAAAAACATTCTTCGAGTTAGTGAGATTTTGAAAGTCGATGGAAAACTCCATGGTGCTCTTCTTCAATTCATGTCTGAACGCAACTTTGAGATCAGTCCTGAAGTAGGATCGCTGCCGTTCACTATAGGCGTTTGACTCATCGTACACAGCATATCCCATGGCCTTCGACGCCTCAAGGTTAAGGGGTGTGAGGTAGGGCCCGCCAATACTCGTGACTTTCAAACTAGCAGAAAGAAACATGCCTTTTCTGAGACTCCACTCCTTTCCACCGAGTACGTTTATTACGTGCTGAGTATTATAGGCCGTGTTTCGTTCGATACCATCGCTCCCCTTGTATTTTGAATTGAACAAAGAAGAAGTGACCAGAAAGAAGTATCCTTTATCGAAGAACCGCTCGAGCGTAAGTTCTAGTCCGTAGTTGTGGCCAGAGCCTTTGTTCACCAGGCTATCTTTGCTCACGGGGCCGAAAGAAATGCCGGAGTTTATCGCTGCATACGAAGAGATTGATTGTTCCACGGGGATGTTCGTCAAGGACTGATAATAACTCTCAGCCTTCAGACGCAATCGTTCAGTAATGAACCATTCGTACGACGCCACCAACTGGTGACTGGTTGAAAACTTAAGGTCGATATTGGTGAGCAGCATCTGATCATTGTACATCGTTTGAGCGTAGTGTGTCGTGAGGAGCTGAGTTTGATTTAGCCCGCCATAGCCCAATGAAATCATATGCTTGCCTGCCCCGGGAATAAATTGAACGGCCGCTCTGGGTTCGAGCGCCCATTGCTGGTTGAGGTCAAAGTACTGACCATGAGCACCAGCCTGAAACGACCAATGTGAATTGAAGCGGTGTTTCCAGGTTGTATGGAACTGGTATAACGTTGACATGTCTGCAACGTTGAGCCTGGTGGTATCTTTGTTGACGTTCGCATAGATGTCGCGTTGGAAAAAGTCAGCATTGGTAACATCAATCATGATACCCGACGTTAAACTATTCTTCCGGTCAAACTTTGTTCGCGTAAGAAGATTCAGGCTGTATTTTGTGGTCGCGAATCGGCCTTCATTCCGCAGATATTGAGATACAACGTCCTGCTCATCGTTGCGCACGAGCGAATCGGTTCGCATAGATTCATGGGTATAGGAAATTCCCGCGACAGCGCGAACGTATGTAGTCGGTGAAACCGTCACTTCATACGCAACGCCTGCGATACCCGTCCTGTATCGCGGATGGCTGTCCACGTTTTCGCTACCATACAGATCGTCGTTGCTATCAAGGTCCGCTTCACTGCCGAGCAGGTCAATGCGACTGCTTCCGCCGAGTCCAAACACCGAAAGGGTTCCGCGTCTGGAAGTCGGAAACGATAACTTGAAGTTGAGGTCCTGGTAAAGAGGGACATTGTTGCCCGTGCCGACATTCAGGCCAAGTGCTTTAAACACACCAAGTGTGGAGTATCGATAGTTCACTACATACGACGCCTTTGACTTTGAAGAAAACGGACCCTCGGCTCCAAATTCAAAGCCGTTGAAGCCGATCTGTCCCATCAGTTCGCGGCGTTCATTGTTTCCGTTTCTCAGACGGATGTCGAATACCCCGGCCGTTGCGTTGCCGTATTGTGCGGGAAAAGCGCCCGTTAGAAAGTCGGACTTACCGAGGGTGTTGGGATTCAGCATGCTCACAGGTCCACCGGTGCTCACCAGCGATCCAAAATGATTAGGGTTGGGAATGTTAAGGCCTTCCATTTGCCACAGCATTCCTGTGGGTGAATTTCCGCGTACAACGATGTCGTTCCGGGCATCATTGCCGCCGGCGACACCCGCATAGTTAGCTGCCATGCGTGACGGGTCGCCTATGGCGCCCGCGTACCTTTTAGTCTCGTCAGGATTAAAAGAACGGCCGCTTACCATAGCCAGATCGTTGTTCGTTGTCGTCTGGTCTTCCTGCGCGTCTGAGGCAATGACTACTTCCTCCAGCGCTTCCACGTGTTCCGTCATCACGATCGACAACACAACTTCCTTTCCCGATGTCACGATCACATCACGGATCACGGCCGGCTCATAGCCGATATAAGTAATGGTAACCGAGTGGCGGCCAAGGCTTACACCGGCGATCCTGAAGTTACCCTCTTCATCGGTAACCGCGCCTGATCTGGATACCTCCGATGGCACCTCGCTGTCGACGCGAACGGAAACACCAATCAAAGGGATCTGTGTTATCGCATCGGTCACCCGACCGCGGACCGTCTGTGTGGAAGGGATGGGTGCCTGGCCAAAGGCACTGCTCATTAAAACGACGAGCATAAGCAAGATGAGCACGATGATCATGGCGCGGCCCGGGTGGTGGTTCATAGAGATTGTTTTTAACATGCGAACAGAAACGGCGACGCGTTCCGACCGACTACCACGATGCGGAAAATGGGGAGTTCTACGCCCTTTTTGGGCCGATCAGCGAGGTTTCCGGGGCGAACGACAAGCATTGGGGTGAATGATAACCCTTGCAAATTGACAGGATGTGGGTGAGCATGTCGTTTTCTAACGTTGGATTCGTGAAGTCTGTCAGAGCATCGATTACATCTCAAACGGATCCTATATCATCAGTCCAAAGCATAATGAATGCGGTATTTAACCGGGTGTGTAAATCCAATCGATCTTGTTGGGAATAACGGACTGGCGTCCGAAGCCTGACGTTCAGGCGCGAACGAGAGAAGGCCGGAGACGGGGATCCGCAGGTTGGTGGCCCACCAACTGCAGTACGTGTGGTCCTTTGCTGCGGGAAAGCGGCACGGGGATGTTAATATCACGAAGGTACAGCCGATAGCCGTTTGTGTTCCCCTCAACCTGGACAATAGCGCTCACGTTGACCAGATAAGACCGATGGCAACGAACGATACGGGGACTATCAAGCTGTGCTTCAATATTCTTCAGGTTGCCACGCAACATTCTTGTTTGCAACGCACCGTCGGCAATCCAATGGAAAGTCGCGTAATTGTCATCGGCTTCCACATACAGCAATTGATCGGTCGAAATGGTGAGGGTCTCACTCGTGTCGGACTGAATGGTAACCACCGGCGTTGCGTGCTGAGGTTCCGGTATCGCAGTACTTAACGAACGGCGCAGCTCCTCATTAGCCTTCATCGCCTGCCGCAGGTTGTTCTTTAACATCACCGTACGAATCACAAACGTGAAGACGATAATCGAAATGCCGCCATACAAAGCCATGTTAAAGAAATAGTAGATGACTACAATCCTGAATGACAGGCCCGGGTAGAGGTTAAGACTGAAAAGAACCACTGAGGCGATCCAACCGATGAGCAGGAGCTGCACGAATGTCGCTAGCATGTACTTCCCAACGGTCCACGATTCGGGTGCCATAAGCTTCGGAAGGACCTTAGGCAACCAGACAATATGCCCATAGAGCACGACAAAAATGATGATTCCTGTGATGATCCACTTTTGAATGTGAATCCATTCCATGGGCAGGAACAGGGTAAGGTTGAGAGTAACGAATGCCGCCAGGCCAGCTGAAAACCAGAAATTTTTGCGATCTGAATCCAGGTAGTACGGAAATGGCTCCTGCAGGAACTGTACGACACGCATTGGTCCGGGGATAAGTTTAGCGTTATGCTTCCTGGAAGCATGTCAAGATTTTAGTGCATACGGTTTTGAACGCAAATGGTTGTGATCCCTTTCAGAAGGAAAAGCCTCAGCCACCCGGAAGTTCCATTTAGCACTTTTCCCTTTGGCATTATATCAACACATTCGTTAAATTAGTACTCAGGTGTTGACTTGATTATGAGCTACGGGCGTAACCACATTTCCTTTCTGAAGTTGATCTCTTTAACCATAGTGGCATTGTGCCTCTCTCCTTCCCTTTCCGTTGCACAGGAAATCAGTCAGGTAGATTTCAGCGTTGAAGGATCGAAAGTGAATATAACCTACAACATCAGGAATTGTTCCGGGAATGAAGACTACGATGTCAGGTTGCTGTTGGGTCAGAATGGCGATCTGACGGAAATAAAAAGCGGACTCAGCGGCGACATTGAACATGTATCATGCGGATCATCGAACACGATCGTGTGGGATGTATTGAGCGACAGAGAAGAGCTCAAAGGGCCGATCTTTTTTGCTGTTGAGATTTTGAGGTCTCATCTGGTCGTTACAGAAGAGTCGCCTGTCGCCTATGAAACGGACGATGAGGAAATGGGCGATGACGGATCTGCCGGATCTGTTCCTTACGGAGATCCAATTCGTGACCAGGGAAAAGGTCACATGGCAACGATTCGGCCTCACCAAAATTTACTCCTGCCACTGGTCAGCATTTTGCAGCTTGGAGTGCGGATCGCATACGAACAGACACGGTCAGTTGCTTCTCACGGTCGGCCTCCAGCCGTCTTCCAAAAACAATCAGGCTCTGCTTCGTCTCCGCTGCGAACACGTCGTCGGTAACAATCTATTCATTCATTCGGCTTATTACACTACAACCCAAATAGTACAAGGTTCAGCTCTTCTCTGGACTTGGCAAGTTTGGACTGAAGGAGTTCCAACATGACGTCCCTTCTGCAGTTATCGTAACAGAAGTCTTTATCATGCAGCTGAGGAAATGCGAGCCGCAGTTTAGATTTCTGCATCGTCCATAATTGTTCTGGATTCCTTATTTCTTCCATGTGCTCTGTTTACTTTGCGCTTCTGATTATTAAATCCGTTTTGTTAAATCCGTTTCATGTTGCCTGACTCTTAATCGACAACTCGAAATCCGACGCTGATGAACCAGCTCCGAGTGAAGGCACCTTCGGAGTTTGTTCCAGGCCAGTGATCTTTGTCCGAAATCCGGATATTGTTTGCGTGAGCCTCTGCTTTCATCTAAAATGAACGCAAGCTGACGGCGCAAATCAATCGACAGCGCGTCTGCATACAACGATTTTAACCGAATCGATGGGCTTTCTTTGGATGCAATGAAAGATCCAATCTTCTATAAGAACACCAACCAGAATTTAACGTTGCAAATCATTCGATAATAAATGACTTATCATTTTGCAACCAACGTCGTCACGGAGAGTGAACGGCTGCCGATGAAGCTTGTGAGCAAAACGTCTCAATTCAGATCGGACTTTTGTATCGCAACCTTTGCTTTTTCCGCCTGCTTGTCTGCCTGCTTCTGCAACTTTTGAGCTTTCTTTTCTGTTTTCAATGCATTCCGTGACTTCTTTGCAGCGTTCTGAGCTTCGTCGCTTACCCGTTCTGCATCTTTTGCCTTGGCTTTAGTTTCATTTCGCGCTGATTTCACGTCGCTAATGGCTTCGGCATCATCGGTCTTCTGTGTTTGAATCTGGTCTTGCTTGTAACCTGCGAACAGGCTGTCCAAACGATCATATTCGACCTTGCTCATGGCAGGCTCTGCCTGGGCAAATAACTGGAAAGTGATCAGGCATGCTGCCATAACGGTGAGCATCGAAAAGATTGTTCTAAAAGTCATAATTGTTTTGTTAAAATATGGTATTGCAATTGAAAGCATCTGTGCCCCGGAAAGGCGGCGCTTTGGTGATACCTGTTCCGTGCCACATGATTGCTTCCGTGATACAGTACCAAGCCTCGTCGATGCTACATTGCCACATCATAAAGGTCGTCATTTCCATAGGGGAAGCGTTACATTGTATTTCGGATAACTTGCAACAATCACTGATATCAGCCGGTCCACGATACACCATATCATGCACTAAATTGATCAAAATCGAAAAATGGTAGTATGAAACTATACATAAAGTACATGGTGAGCCTTCGATGCAAAATGATGGTGCAGGAGGAGCTTCAAAAACTGGGACTGCCATATCTGGGAATTGATCTGGGCGTGGTTGAAATGCAACACGACATTACAGACGAACAACGCGAACAGCTGAGGACAAATCTCCTGAGATCTGGATTGGCGTTGCTGGATGACAAAAGGGGCATCCTCATCGAAAAAATAAAGAACGTAATTGTCGAGATGGTACATTATTCCGATGAACTGCCAAAGGTCAACTATTCCGACTACATCAGTCAGAAACTCAATTACGACTACACCTACCTTTCGAATGTCTTCGCTGAAGTGAAAGGGATTACGATCCAGCAGTTCATCATTATCAATAAGATCGAGCGTGTGAAGGAACTGCTATTGTACGACGAATTGAATCTTACCGAGATATCGTACAAGCTCCATTATAGCAGCGTGGCCCATCTTTCAAATCAATTCAAGAAAATCACAGGCATCTCGCCTTCGTTCTTCAAGAAGCTGAGGAAAAAGCGCATCGAGCACCTGGAGGATATGTAATTTCTATAAATAGCTTTTTCAGCTGCCGGATATCGTTTCTCCGACTGACCGGTTCTCCTTCAATCCACGCATAGGGTAAACGTGGGAAAAGTGCAACATTCAGCCGCTCGCGTGTAACAAATAACCGGCGTAAGATTGCGTTCTTACGTGACTAATCAACAAGACATTATGGAAAATATAAATATGAGTGGTGAATCGCTGTTGATCAGCGGTAATTGGGATTGGCAAGCAAAAAGGCTTCGCGCAAAATTCCCACAGCTCACCACAGAAGATCTGAAATATGAGGCTGGTAAAGAGGACGAACTGCTCACCAGGCTTGCCTCACGACTTATGAAGAGCAGGAACGAGGTGACCCGTCTTATCAGGAAGGGCAAAGCTCACCGCCTGCATGGCGCATACGAGATGTAGTGAGCACCTAAACGCAACATATATCATGAATACCTTGAGTATAAAAAAAGAAAGCAACTATTTCTCGGCTCTCGAACATCCGGAGGCCTTTGGAGAAATAAAAGTAATGGCTCACCAGGTCGCTGAAATACCTGGCGATTACAAACCAGAGATGCTTATTTCGTTCTTACGGGACCATTCCCTGAAAACAGAGTGGCTCGATGGCAATGAACTGCTGGTGCGACTGATCACCTCCGGATCGATGAAAACGTATCAGACTGAACGGCTCTTTCAGCAACGACGCGCCAACAAGCTGTTCATTGCAGACCTGGAAACGTGTATTCGAGGTCAGTTATCGACCTGCAAGTCGAACCTGACGCACAAATGGGTGGTATCCGCTGCGTCTTATGCACAAACACTTCAGTGGCAGCGCTACTACGGATCGGATACTGCATTGAGACACACCCAGAAACTGACGCCTGGTGTGCAACAAAAGTGGTCCGGCAAGGCCGTCAGCACGGCGAAGGCCTCCCCGATAATGGTGTGGATCAGGGCGACAATTCAACAATATTTTCCTGCACCTCCGGACGAAACACTTTTATAAAATGCTTATGAGCAAATTCCGGCTTACTATCATTTGCATATCCCTTCAGTCAATTATCGATAGTGTCTATGTGTTCCTGAGGCGGGCGCTAACCTGTCAATCCAGGATGGCGTTTGCAAGGCTTTTTGGAAATACTAACGACGCACATTTACGATCTATTACTGGCCTCTAACAATTACAACGATGAAAGCAAACAAGAACGACGACAATCTTTATCCGGTGAACAGTCAGGTGTACGTCAAAGTGAATCCGGCACTCCGGTTGGTTGTGTCGGATTATAAGCAAAGAATCTATTACTGCCGTCCCCTCAACAGCGACGAGCCGGCTACACTGGCCTTCTATGAAAGGGAGCTTTCTCTTCAGTAAGGCTAAGTTGCACCCTATCTCCCCCACTTCGTCGCTTGAATAACCGCTGCAGGTGTTCTCACTGCGCGCGGCGTAGTCCAAGCTTTCTAACTGAATTGCTTACATAATACGAAGAATCGACACCTGAAATGAAACCGTCGAGGTCTGAAGTTGGTTTGACCCACTGATGCAGATTGTCAGTCCGGCTGCGTTGAGGGCGCATACGACGCTGGCTTAAATCCGAGTTTCTTCAGAATCCGGCCGTGACCTTTTAATGCGCCAAAGAACGTCTTCGTTGAGTGATATGGCAGATTGAATTCCTGAGCCGTTGATCTCACTATGGAGGCGATCCTTCTGTAATGCACATGACAGATGGAGGGAAACAGATGATGCTCGATTTGAAAGTTGAGTCCGCCGATATACCAGGAGAAAATCCCGTGATTATGGCCAAAGTTCGTTGTTGTGAGCAGCTGATGGATCGCCCAATTATTCGGCAGCATTCTTGAATCGTCGGGTACAGGAAATTCTGCGTCTTCATTGATGTGCGCCGGCTGAAAAATAATCGATAACATGAAGCCGGCGATAAAATGCATGATAAAAATACCTATTAGTATCTGCCACCAGGGCAACGACGTAAAAATCAGGGGAAGAACGAAGATGTAGGTCACATACAACAACTTAGTTCCGACAAGGATGATCCACTCCTTAACGATAGATGCCTTCTGTTTTTTAGCCAGCCCATTGTTATGATATTTTACTATGCGCGCAAAGTCCTTGGCGAACATCCAAGACAGTGTCATCAGTCCGTAAAGGAACCATGCATAGATATGCTGAAACCTATAAATGAATTTCCACTTTGTATGCGGTGTAAGTCGCAGAACGCCACGGGAGATGATGTCTTCATCTTCACCATCTACATTTGTATAGGTGTGATGAAGCACATTATGTTGCATTTTCCAGTTGAAAGCATTTGCTCCAATTAGGTTGATGGAGTAGCCGACCAGTGAATTTAGCCACTTCCGCTTCGAATATGCACCGTGGTTTGCATCGTGCATCACGGATAATCCAATGCCACCCAGGCCGAAACTCATAAGAACAACCATCATCAGCAGCATTACAGGACCGGTGACCAATCCGAATAAGATAACCCCGTATGGAACAAAATAAAGCAATAACATGGCAAAGGTCTTAACGAACATTTCGGTATTGCCAGTACGTAAGATGTTATTCGACTTGAAATAGGCGCCAACCCGGCTATTCAAAGTTGATGAAAAGTCTAGGTTGGATCGGGAAAAAGTTGGAGAGGATTTCAAAGTTAAGAGTTAAATGTAGAATTACGAGCAGGCGCTCTCTTATATAAGAGTATAACCCAAGATGTTAGCGATAAATTCCACGTTGGCTATGATTGTACTATTTAGTTTTCCATTACCAGTCGTGCGCCCAAAAAACCAACATTGACGTCGAATTCGTCCTCATGATTGGACTAAGGTGTATTGCCTTATATACTTTTCAAAAAGTCTTACATAAATCACAGGTTTTCAATGATCAAATCAACAAGGAGAAACATGCCTTCATCCTTTTTTGTCGGCAATATATCCATGCTCTGTCAGCACGGGGCACGATAAACAAGCATATACCTTCAGCCGCACCGGGCTTCTGTGAAACTTGTAAGTCTTTGAGAATATCTGCAACACCTGTTCCAATGCGTTTCGGTAACTTTCGCTTTAGTGCCTTTCAATGAATGTGTGTATTGCAAGCGTTTCCCATTCTTTACTCACTTGAATGTCGATTTTATGCTTAAGGCTAGTACAGTGGGATGAAACAGACGACTTGTTTTGATCCTGTCGTTGCTAATGCATGCAAGCAGTAGTTCATTTTATTTTTGGACCGTTAACGCAACATATATGTGTTTTTCAGCAACTGCGAGTTTTGGTGCTGGAGCAGCTGTGGCTGCTGCCGGCATCGTATCCGTAAAAAGAATCACGAATGCGCGGCAAATCATGTTCGCCGTGATTCCATTAATATTTGCGCTACAGCAGATTATGGAAGGTTGGGTTTGGATAACCTTCGCTCACGAAGAGTACAGGATGTCCCGTAATATACCCGTCACTGTTTTCCTTTTCTTCGCTCAGGTTGCCTGGCCTGTCTGGGTACCGCTCGCGATACTGAAAATCGAACCCAAGGCACGGCTGCGGGCTGCGCTTAAAATACTATGTTTCTGCAGTTTCATTGTAGCCCCATTGCAGGCGTTCCGACTCTTCTTTCATTCGCCCGATGTATCGATTACAGGCCATCACATTCATTACCAACTCGATGCTATTGATTCACCTATGGGTGTGATCCTAAATGTTTTTTATTTCCTTACTACAATCGTACCACCATTCGTATCAAGCCGCAGGTCAGTGTTGCTTCTGGCGAGCTTCAACCTTTTAGCGCTTATGATAACCTGGCTTGCATCCAGGCCTAACGTTGTCTCGCTATGGTGCTTCTTCGCTGCGCTTATAAGCGTACAGATCGTGCGAGTGATGGGTGACATGAAACTTGAACAACGATTAGAGGAGTAGACGCACCAGGACAAGCGTGGCGCCGTGAACGACGCTGGCCTATGCTAACTCAGTTTCATTCCTTCTAACTCGCAATCGACAGCTTCGAAAAGCCAGCACCGTTTCATATCTACATTATCCTGAAAAACCAGCTCCTCTCCTTGCTTTCTTCAATTGAGTAATTCGTTTCAGCTGAAGTTCTGCAAGATCCAGCTCTTGCTCGAGGCGTCTGATTATATCCTGACTGAAGACGCCATCTTTGTTCAATTGGATCAACAGCTGCCTTTCGTAATTTTGTATCTCCGGTTGCGCTCTCAAAAACTCAGAAATTTCAGGCGGTTGCTCCTGGGAGGGCTGAACGTTCCTATTATTCGAGAACGCTTTTATCAGGTGCATAAATCTGCTTTTCAATTGCGCTTTCACATCGTCGTTAATCTGATACGGAAAACCGGTTTCGATAAAATGTACCACTCTGGTGGCCATTAACAACCGGAGGTCCTGCTCTTCCTGCTGGTTATCATTCCTCTTTATACGCAAAAGCTTGATGAGAATAGGTAAAGATAGCCCCTGGACAACAAGCGTAACAAAGATCACCACAAACGCAAGAAACAAAATGAGAGAACGGTGCGGAAACACACTGCCATCTGTCACCACCAGGGGAATCGCCAGCGCGGTCGCCAGAGATACTATACCCCGTGTTCCTGTCCAAGCGACGATCGTTACGTTCTTCCATGTGCTAGCGTCATTTCCTTTTCCCCGGGAATTTCTGGAAACTGGCAACAAAGCAGCTGAAAATACCCATAGAATTCGCACTACAATAGTCACGATGCTAACAAGTGATCCATAAAGGACCATTTGCCTGATGCTATATATGGAAATGTCATCAACGATACCTCTGAGTTGTAGCCCTATGAGAATAAATATAAAACCATTCAGCAAAAAAATGAGTGTATCCCAAACCGCCTTATTTCGAATGCGCGTCTGATAGGAATATAGTTCGGACGCGCTCCGTGACATCATTAAGCCGGTGGTGACCACTGCGAGTACTCCCGAAGTGTGTATTCGTTCAGCTACCAGGTATACAATAAATGGCGTGATTAAAGTCATCGAGGTGTTGATGATCGAATTATTCACAACCTTCCTCTGAATGTAAATAACAATGACGCCCATCACCAGGCCTAGAACAATGCCGCCAAGACCGACAATAAGAAAGTCAAGACCAGCCTGCCAGAAGATAAAGCTGCCGGTGCCAATGGCAGCTATCGAAAACCGATAGGCGATCAACGCAGATGCATCGTTTACCAGGCTCTCACCTTCCAGGATAGTAGTCACCCTTCGGTTTAGTCCCAATCCTTTTGTAATGCTCGTAGTTGCAACTGCATCCGGAGGTGAAACAATTGCTCCCAGCAAAAATGCCAATGGCCACGAAAAACCCGGAATCAGTAAATGTGTGACTATGCCAACGGTCACTGTTGTAAAAAAAACTAGCGCAATGGCCAGTATTGAAATGGGTGCTGCCTCTGATTTGAAATCCTTCCACGATGTATTCGATGCTGCATTGTACAAGATAGGCGGCAAGAAAATAAAGAAGACTACATCAGGGCTGAGCTTAACTTCAGGCATAGCCGGAATGAATGCGATCCCTAAACCACTCAGTACGAGCAAAACAGATTGAGGCAGTTTAAACCGCTCTGCAATCGCAAGCAAAGCGATCAATACAGTTAGTCCAGCTATTAGAATCTCAAAGTTCTCCATATGGCCGATCTGAAAACTGACTCCTCATGCTGACAATCGGATCTGACGCCATCACGTCAGTATTCAGAGCCAGTATTCGCGCCCATAAACCCTCCATAGCCGTAAAGGCGTACAGATTTGGAAGGAAAGTTCGTTCCCGGCCAGTGTCCAATTACATACTATAATAACACAAATCAGAATCTAACGTTGCAAATCGTTCGATAATAAATGACTTATCTTTTTAGGCGAATTGTTTGCTTGTCTGAGTCTGGTGCGACATTGCGGATTGTTGATTTCATTTGTTGTGAGAGCTTTATTCTATAATGTACGCATTAGTAATTCTCTTGATCAAAACTGTTTATTCCCCGATTCCACGCCAATTAGCCCGAAAATGTATTCATTATGGCCTGACCAACATTGTCGATAGGTAATGGTTATTATTCGCGCTCTACCTTAACCGCCGTGAAAACATAATATCCAATGCTAATCACCATGACTCCAAAAATCGTTAGTAAAGGAAGTGTGAAGTCCTGGCATGAAGACAGACCCAGGCAAGTAGCAGACCCGTTAGTCTGAAACGAGTACTCCTGAGAAAAACAGGAGCGATATGGAGGCTGCTACCTATTGCAGCTGTTGTACCGGATTCACCCTTGCTGCCCGAAGAGCCTTAGCCGTGACCGTTATCAACGCAACAAGTACGGATGCCCCCGCGGCTCCAATAAACATCCACCATTCCATGTCCCGGCGATAAGCAAAATCCTGCAGCCATCGACCCATGACGAACCAGGTCAAAGGAAACGCAATCACCAACGCCATGGCTATTGGCTTCAAAAATTCTCTGCAAAGCAACAACAGAACTGAGTTGACAGAAGCGCCGAGTACCTTTCTGATCCCAAGCTCCCTGGTGCGTTGTATAACGGTGAATGATACCAGTCCGAACAATCCCAGGCTTGCCAGTATAATTGCCAATAGTGTGGCAATCGCGAAGACTTGACCGAACTTGATGTCCGCCCGATACTGAAGATCGAATTGCTGATCCAGAAAGAAGTAATCGAACGGGCGGTGTGGCGCGGCTACGTCCCATCGTCTCTCAATATCGGCCATTGCTTCGGTAACATCGCCGGCAGGCAGCCGCAGTGAAATGTATGCGAGGCTCTTCGGGCGCATTCGCATCAGCAGCGGTTCAAGAGTAGTGTGCAATGACGCATAGTGGAAGTCTTTCACAACCCCGACTACTATGCCCTTGAGATTCCCGTGATTTAACTCCTTACCTATTATTGTAGATGTACTCAATCCAAGCGCCCGACAAGCGGCCTCATTCACGACAAGCCCTTCAAGTGAATCTCTGGCAAATGCGCGATCGAATCCCCGACCGCCAACCAGTGAGAGTTGATAAAAGTCAAGGAAGTCATAGTCAACCGATAGCCTCGCCATATCAGTTGTTCTTGTTCCGGTTTCCGTTAACACTTCGACGCGAACCGTTGATGGTTGCCTGCCGGGAATCTGAGACGACGCACTCACTCCATCAATAAATGGACTTAGCCTGAGTTGGTTCATTACAGTATTGATGTGAGTTTGAACCTCATCATCATCGCCAATGGAGATTACAACGACCTGGTCTTTGTTGTATCCGAGGTCGAGGTTTCTCATATAGTGAATCTGATTGTACACAACGATAGTACATACTGACAGCGCGATGGAGACGGCGAACTGGAACACGATCATCCCTTCGCGGGCGATGGACCGCGGCGAAGTTATCCATTGTCCCTTCAGCGCAGCTGCTGGCCTGTAGCCCGATAACACCAATGCGGGATAAACGCCAGCGATCAGCCCGACAGAAACGACGATCAGAATATATATGATTATACCGTAGGTACTGAACAATGCGTCCAGCGAGACCGGCGCACTTACGAGATTACGGAACCAGGGTAGTGTAGCCTGACAAATACCGAGTGCCAGCAGCGAGGCGCAAATGCTTACGAGAACGGATTCGAAGAGAAACTGTCGCGCCAGTTGTAACCGTGTTGCGCCTATCGTCTTGCGAAGACCAACTTCTTTAGCGCGTCGCACGGACTGTGCAGTCGACAGGTTTACAAAATTTACCGCTGCTATTGTCATGATGAGAACGGCAACAGCCAGGAACGCATAGAGAGCCTTCGCGTTTCCCGGTGTGCCCGGCTCTCCATTGCGTTTTGAATGCAAATGAAGGTCCGGCAGACGCTGCAGAACGAATGCACGTTTATCGTCGGGCGCCATATTCTTGCCAGTCTGATCATGTACAAATTGACTCAGCTTCTGTGTTATAGTTTCAGCGGTAGTATTGGGCGAGAAAAGGATGTAAGTATAGGCCGACCAATCCCAGGTTTCCAACCAATCAGCACCGCGTGTCGACATGGAAATCAACATGTCAAATCCAATATGCGACTGCAGAGGCGGATCAGCCACAACACCCGTGACGGTGAACATCACACGCTGATCGATAAGCAATGACTTGCCAATTGGATCACCTTCTCCGAAGTAGCGTGCCGCTGATGCTTCCGTAAGCACAATTGAATTTGGATTAACCAACGCTGTTCCCGGATCTCCCTGCGTTAGCTGGAATCCGAACACATCGAAAATGGAAGGATCGGAAAAGTAAATACGATCTTCCTGAAACTTGTGCTTCCCATACTGTATAAGCATCGTTGCTCCGGCAAGTCGCGTATAATTTTCAACTCCCGGAAAGGTCCGCTGCAACGCTGGCCCTACCGGACCGGGCGCACTGCTCAGGAAGCTCGTTGTACCATTGGGCAGAAACTCGTCGGTAGCGACGCGAAAGATCCTGTCTGCATTCGAGTGGAAGCGATCAAACGAGTATTCATGAATAACGTATATCAGGATGAATGTAACACAGGCATAGCTCACCGCGAGGCCGCCTGCATTGATAGCGAAGCTCACTTTGTCTTTAAGCAGCGTCCGGATAGCGATGATGAGATTATTCTTGAGCATGCTGAGGTTAGGTAAGGCTACCATGAGATTCAATTAATGTGCCATGCCTGCTTGATGTTGTGGGCTTCCTCGTTTTTGGGGCTTACTGCGTTGGAATCTGCTGTCCTGAAGATGTCTATGGCGAGCCATAATAGTGCCCCCCAACTTATTATGAAATGACTGTAGTGTTCCCTGCCGCACACTTTTGTACGGAACTGGGCACGCGATGGGGTTTGCATATGGATACCAGGCATCGTTCAACTTCTACGACGGTGGTGGAACGCATACCCCGCACAGGGTAGCTTGTACAGCGTATTGGACGAGTCACACCACCGGCTCATCTTTGCCCCGCCAAATACCAATAGCCCTCATGCAAAATCTTTACAACATAGCCGGGACATTATTCTTCGTGATGCTCTCCACAGTATGCTTTGCGCAGATATCAGGAATAAAAGGAACCATAAGAACCAGCGATGGTCAGCCTGCAGAATTTGTAAACACCGGACTCAAAGGAACGTCCCGCGGAACTACAACGGACAAGAACGGCGCCTTTCACATAAACAACATCGAACCCGGTCAATATGTGCTAGTGGTATCATTCGTCGGCCTTCAGACAAAGGAAGAACCTGTTGAAATCCGAGCGGGCGAAACCGCTGTCGTGGAGCTCGTACTGAGTGAGAATGCACAGCAACTTCAGGAAGTCGTTATATCATCGCTTCCAACATTCAAAACTGAAGAGCCCTCTCCCTCCCTTCGCATAGCGACGTCAATCATGGAGACTCCTCAGAGCATCATTGGCGTCTCCAGCGCCGTAATTCGCGATCAGCAGATTTATGTTACTACTGATGTCGCCCGGAATGTTAGCGGCGTTACATCCATCTATCCTTATGTTGGCATTTACACAGACTTTAATATCCGTGGTACCCGCGCCTATAACAACAAATTGCGCAACGGTATGCCTATCCCCGCGAGTTACGGCATGCTTCAGGAAGATATGAGTTATGTTGAAAGTGTGGAGTTTATTAAAGGACCCGCCGGCTTTATGCTTGCTCAGGGTGAACCGGGCGGCATGTATAATGTCGTTACGAAAAAGCCACTCACCTCGCCGCACGCGGGAGCTGCATTTTCGATGGGAAGCTATGGACTCTTCCGTGCGTCTGTAGATGTGGGCGGGCCTGTGGGCAACAAGAACAAACTGTTCTACAGGGCAAACATCATGGGACAAAACTCCGGAACGCACCTCGACTATGGTGTTAACGACAGATTTAGCTTTGCTCCTTCTCTGAGATACGAGTTCAACAAGGAAACATCTCTTACTCTTGAGTACAACTTTGACCTGGCTAAAGCCAATGGTACTTTTGCGAACCTTCCCACGCACGATCAAAAGTTCCTTCCCCGTTCTTTTGCCATCGATGATCCTGCCATGAAACAGGTGCATCTCAATAGTCAATTTACGTTCATAAATCTGCAGCATAAAATCAACGACGCGTGGAAGGCCACTGCTCAGGTGGGATACGCGCTGGGCAAACAAGACGGTGACATGTTCTTTGCAGGCTCGTGGGTAGGACTTATCGACGACAATGGTATGATGCCCCGGGGTTACCGCTACATGGCCGTGAACAACCGTGTAGTTGCAGGTCAGATCTTTTTGAATGGCGATGTGAATACGGGCTCAATAAATCACAAACTTCTGATCGGATTCGACGGCGGCATGTTTGAAGATAAATGGAAGACCGCCGATGTCTATGGTGTGTTACCTATTAACATATACAATCCTGAGTATGGCCTGGGCGTTGGTATCGATACACTTGTGGATGAATCTTCACTTGTTTGGGATTGGCCATCGCGCACCATTTGGGAGGCTATTTCAGTCCAGGACAATTTACAGCTAACGGACTGGCTGCAGCTTACATTGGGCGGCAGATACACGTATTATCAGTATGGATATCTGAGCTCAATGGAGGATGATCATGTGTTTACGCCCCGCGCCGGAATTCTCGTCCAGCCTATGGAAAACACTTCTGTTTATTTTCTGTATGACCAGGCCTTTGTCCCTCAGACCGGACGCACATTCGATGGCCAGCGATTCGAACCAATGACTGGCAATAATGTTGAACTGGGTATCAAGCGCGAGT
The DNA here is from genome assembly GCF_037203685.1 of Chryseolinea sp. T2. Classification (NCBI taxonomy): domain Bacteria; kingdom Pseudomonadati; phylum Bacteroidota; class Cytophagia; order Cytophagales; family Fulvivirgaceae; genus Chryseolinea; species Chryseolinea sp. T2. The sequence continues at coordinate 326,643 of NZ_JBBCAU010000010.1, read as the reverse complement.
GGTTTAAAAAGCGTTTGTTCACTCAGGTAGCCATTTATAACATAATCAAGAACAACGTTCTGACGTCAGATCCTCAGCATGTAGGCTTCAGCATTCAGCGTGGGCAAATCAAAAGCAAAGGCGTTGAAGTAGACGTGACCGGCTCGGTGAACAAGAACCTCAGTGTGATAGCAAACTATGCGTATACCAACGTTAAAGTAACCAAAGACACAGACCCAACCGTCGTAGGTAGCAAAGGACAGGCTCCTGTTCATACCATCAATGTTTGGGCAAAATATAAACTATCGTCAGGGCTCCTCAATGGCCTCGGATTCGCCGTCGGCGGTCAGTATTACATAGATCAACATGGCTGGACAACAAAAAAGAACACTGAAGATCCCGAGGTATTATTTGACTACAAGAGCCTGAATGCTGCCCTATCTTATAGCACAGGGAACCTTGATCTCGGTCTTAATATCGACAACATTACTGATGAGTTTAACTTCTACGGGGGCTTCGATTATAATCAGGGCACCAAGGGTGAATACGATTACATAGCCCTTCCTGGAACGAACTGGAGGCTTTCGGCTGCCTACAAGTTTTGAGTGGGCCTTGTTTTATGACAATTTCTGACATGGCAGTCCGATTATCCAATACATAAGGGTCGATTACAGTTTTAAGGTTCTGGCATCCCTTATGTAAACTACGCAAGTCATACATGTTTGGCTAGAGCATACATCCGGCCACAACCGCAGGTCGTGATCGCTAATTCTTAACTCTTAATTCTTAATTCCGCCTCTACTTCCCCGCCTTCCCCGCAAAGTAGCTCACCATCTCCATCATCGCCTTTTCATTTCCAAAATCAGGCTTATGTTCCTTTATATATTCATCAATCTTCGCCCCTGCCGATGGATACAAACGTCGCATCGATGTGACAGATGGAGGATACATTGTTCCACTGCCGTCCATCAGGAAGTATTCGTTTTTCCGGGTGAACATCCTGTCCACCCTTGCCTGATCAATGCTCGCCAGGTCCTCGTCATATGTCGTACCGGGTCCATACTTCGACGATGCCACCACGGCCTGTGAATGTGACATCACAAGCTTCCGGACGACTCCGAGATTCACCGGACCACTTAACAGTATTTCAACAAAACCCTCCGGCCTTCTGAAGTAGGTCGTGCCATCGATGTTTACCGTAGTGACAAACTGATTGGTGTTAATTCCAACGGTATCGCCATTCTCAATTGTCTCCAGCCTTGCATTGAAGAGGTTATAATTCAGGGAGGAATACTGTCTGCGGCGACCATCCTGGTAGAAAATCACGCCTTCCTGAAATTCCGAAAACCTATACATGCTGTCGCGCAACGTGTGGCTTATACGCTCATTGGCGCGAACGATCATGCCCTTCGCATTGTCAGTGGGAATGCGACGCAGCCCGTTACAGAACTCCGTTATCTGTCTCAGGTCGTCCGCCTCAGTGAAATCGGTGTTATGTTTTTTGGAGAACTCCTGGATAGCATGTTTATATTCAGGAAAGAACTTTTTCAATACTACCCGTGAAGCCGGAAAGATCGATCCGGCTTTATCAACGAAAAAGAATATTGACGCCTTAATGAAATAACGGTCATAGCTGGATGGCCTGCCGCGCACGTCCACCATATCTTCTTTCGGACCTAAACCACCATATTTGATTTCAGACAGGTGGAAGAACGTACGGAGGGCGAGCGTGACATCACCGGTGATCATTACACGCAGATATCCCTCTTTAGCATCGTATAGAAATACATCGCCACCAATCGACACGGACTTAAACGTTTTCGAAGGTGAAATCTGAACGGTGTCATTGTGATCATCGATGATATCGATCTGGCCGAAATAAAGATTGTAGTTAAGCCGGAGATCCCGCTCCGGTGTAAAACCAGTGAAATAAGTTATAAACCCGGGTCTGAATTCGGGATATAAGTAAACACTGTCCCACCAGATCGCTTCTTTGGGAAATGTGTGAGCGTGCTGCAAAAAAACGTGGTCCTTTTGAGCCATTAGCTCACCGACAGAGGCCAACAAGATTACGAGGATTAGCTGAACCCGGATCGCGATTTTCATATTGGACAACGGTATAATGTTTTCTGTGGAGTATGAATATAGCATTTATCAGGATTTATAAGAACTGGTACCCGTAGAGTTTCTTATGGCGGGACAAACATGGCCATCAATCCCCTGCACAACCACACGCGCTCACAAACATCTTTAATTGCCGGTGTACACTATAACAATCTAATGAGCACGTCGTACCCGGCCATTTTTCAAGAATTCTCAATATCTGAAATTGCGCCGTAGTCTCTGCGTCAATTGGATTAGCTTCCGCACAAAAGCTTTCATCCCGTTAAGTTACGTTGTTGCTAACGATCAGCTGATTTAGTACATCATCATCACGTAATGAAACTTTATTGGCATTGTTCATATCAACCAATGGGTTAACCTTTACATTTTACATTTTACATTTAGAGTTTTACATTTTGCGGTTAAACTCCCGCATTATCTGAGTTCAACCACTCAACAAACTCTAGAATCCCATCATCGTCCCACCCTTACCGTTCGCTCTTATAAAACCCTCGGCAGCTCTTGATCCAATCTCCTTCCCCCGGGTAGCTTCCATTTCCGCATGACCTTCCGAATAAATCGCATCGGGATTTTGACTGGTGTGGCAGTACACAGATTGCCTCTTCTGTTCCTGCGTATCAGAAATATCAACATAGTCTGTCGGACTAAACACAGCCGTTTGAATTCCCGTTAGCACTTCAAAGAAAAACAGCTGAAACGATTTCCCGGAATTCATCCAGGCCTGTATGGTTAGCAGCGATGCTGCCTGATGATCCTTGTGCGAGTCGATCGGCCAGTGCGTAAATACAATGTCTGGCTTTTCAGCGGAGATGATATCGTGAAGCTTTCGGATCCACTCATTGTTGACCACAGTGTCGCCGTCAATTTGTCCGGCGAATACCGGTTTTGCATTCAGCACCTTGCTGCCCTTGATGGCTTCAGCTTTACGAACGGCGGCTGCCTCGGCATGACTCTTACCCGCAATTCCGGCCTCGCCTGTGGTGAGATAAACTATAGTTACATCATAGCCCTGCTTAGCGAGTTTGGCCAAAGTGCCACCGCAGCCGCTTTCGGGATCATCGGGGTGCCCTCCTACACATACAACTTTCTTTTTAGCTACCTGGACTGTCGGGTTCTCATCCAACAGTGTCAAAGGCAGTATACCCGCGCCGACAGTTATCTTTGACAAAAAATCGCGACGGCTTTTATTCTTGTGCTTCATAATCTTACTTCAAATAGTTACTGGACGCCTTGTATCGCTGAAGGCAACAGGGTTGAATAGTCAACGGAAATAACAAAAAAGCCGGCAATAGTTTGTGCCCGTTTTATTTACTTTTAGGCATGCGTCAACTGGCAGCGATTGTATTTGCAGACATGGTTGGTTATACAGCGTTGATGCAGGTCAACGAATCGCTGGCGCGTCAAAAGCGGGCGCGTTTCAGGGACGTGCTCGATGATCGGGTCGGGATGCATCGGGGGCAGATCCTTCAACATTACGGCGACGGCTGTCTCTTCATATTCAACAGCGCCCTCGACGCCGTAAACTGCGCTGTCGACATTCAGCGCGACGTTCAACAGGAACCAAACGTCGAACTGAGGATTGGCATTCACAGCGGTGACATTAACATCGAAGATGGCGCCGTTTATGGCGACGGTGTCAACCTGGCTTCACGTATAGAGTCCCTGGCTATCAGTGGCAGCGTACTGATTTCTGAAAGAGTGCAGGACGATATCAAAAATCATAATACGCTTTCAACGAAGGAGCTGGGTCACTTCGAGTTTAAGAACGTTGTCAAACCTATGAAGGTCTTTGCCATTGCGAATACCGGTATCGTTGTGCCTTCGCGCTCGTCGCTTCATGGCAAGACACAGCAGCCCTCAAATCGTGTGGCCGTACTGCCCTTCGTGAACATGAGTTCCGATATCGACAACGAATATTTCAGTGATGGTATCACGGAGGAACTGTTAAATGCGCTCACAAAAGTAGAGGGCCTTCAGGTAACGAGCAGAACGTCGGTCTTCGTCTTCAAAGGAAAGAACGTCGACATCCGCGACATCGGCATACAGTTGAATGTCGACAAGGTACTGGAAGGAAGCGTGAGGAAATCAGGCAACCGCGTACGCATCACGGCGCAGCTGATCAATGCCGTCGACGGCTATCACCTGTGGAGCGAGACGTACGACCGCCAGCTGACAGACATTTTCGAAGTACAGGACGAGATCAGCGGAATCATTGCTAACAAGCTCCGCGAAAACCTGGATCCTGACCAGCGCGACCTCCACGGGCGACAGGCCGTGAGAAACGTTGAGGCCTACACAAACTATCTCCGCGGACTTCACTTCTGGAACCGCCTCACTCCTGCCGACAACCGCCATGCGCTCGAATGTTTCGAACAGGCCATTGCGCTTGAGCCTGGCTATGCGCTTGCTCACGCGATGATTGCGCTGACCTACAGTGCACTTGGATCATCCGGTAATATGGTACCTGAAGACGCCTTCAAACTGGTTAAACAACATGCCGACCGGGCGATTGAACTCGATGATAAAATACCCGAAGGATATGTAGCTAAGGCTTCGGCCTTCCTGATGTACGAATGGAAATGGAAAGAAGGATACGAGGCATTGAAAGAAGCAAAGCGCGTAAGTCCCGGAAGCACTGCAGCGAGCAGATTGCTTTCGTTTTACTATGTGATCAAAGGAGAACGCGACCTGGCCGTCGCGGCAATGGAAGAAGCGGTTAAATCAGATCCGCTTTCTGCCATCATGAGTCATGCGCTGGCCAATGTATATCTCTTTGGCGAGCGCTACGACGACGCTATACGCCAGGCGGATAAAATACTGGAGATCAATCCGACAATGCGCAGCAGCATTGAGATCAAAGCCTGGGCCACGGGCATGAAGGGGAACTGGCAGGGCGCGCTTGAATATTTTCAGGAAGTGCATCGCCTTACCAATCATCCGTTAAAAGGACTGATGGGCCTTGGTTTTGCATTGGGTAAACTCGGCCGGCGCGAAGAAGCCATGGAGTGCGTGGCCAAACTGGAGCAACGACAGATAGAAGAACCAGGAACTCTTATCGATGCCGACCTGCTAACAATCTGGCTGGGGCTTGGCGATGTGGACAAGGTGATCTACTATATCGAACAGTGCGTTGAGAAGAGGATGGCGCCCATCATTTATTACATTCAGTATCCATTTTTTAAGTCCGTTCGTGACGATCCACGTTACCAGGAGATCGCAGACCGGATTGCTGTGAATTGAAGAATTATAGGAGGTATAAAAGACCTGCAACACATGCGTTGGTCTGCTGCTAAATCCACTAACGTTACAGAAAGATTCAGTTGCCAATGATTTTCAGGCGAATCCGATAAATGAGGAAGACAGTTGCTGCGAAAGTCGTTGCCGCTAATATCACCCAGATAGTGGGTAACGAATTCGATTGGTCCACGCCAAATTGATCAGAATAAGGCATCGTGTGATAGGACAACATAAGAACGAACGCATTGTTAACGAAATGCATGATGATCGGGTATAGAAGATTTCCCGACCAATGGTATGCATATCCAAATAATGCACCAAACAATACTCTGGGTACTAGCCCATAAATGTGAAAGTGAGCAAGACTAAATATCATTGCGGCACCCCAGATGGCAAGATGATGGTTGTTTGACTTACCCATTAACTGATTCTGGATGATTCCACGAAAGACAAGCTCCTCACCGATGGCTGGAAGGAATACAGTAACAATGGCGGCACCAAAGATGTATGGTATGCTTGTCTGACTAGTTAAGATCGATACAACGTGGACGCTACGCGCCTGCGCTGTTAACGCCCAACGTTCAAAATCACTCAGCACCACGGGAAGCTCCCAGGCAGCGTTCCATATGATGATCGGCGAAACTGCAACGATCAGCAGAATCGTGGCTATGGAAACCAATAGTAGCAGCGTGGGATGCCACGACGCTTGCGGAAATAAGCCTGAAAGCGGCTTCCTCTCAATGACTAGAATCTGGATAATTGGAATCAGGATCAAGCCAACAAGTGTTGTTGCACCCTGTTTCAGCATTAATGCAAAAGCAAGAGCGGAGCTGGACTGATGGTCATTGATGTCGCTCATCAAATCGCCATCATAGACGATTGAGCCTAATCCCATGCCTGCCAATGGACCAATCAGTAAGAATCCCAACAGGACATTTGTTAAGGTTGAGGACGAAAGTACCAACGTTATTGGAAAGGTTGACCTTAACATTAAATTGGATTTCATAAGCTCACAAGTAAACCCGACGATACAAAAGGTAAACGACAAACATGCCTGTAATGCCGGCTGTCAAAGCAATTGAGCTTCGCCGAACACTTGCCTTTTCACTATAGAGAATGGCAAGATATTCAAGAAGAATGCAGACTACAGCAAACATGCAAAAGACATACTATTCTAAGCGGTAACGATCCTAAGCAGGTAACATAAGCAATAGCGAGGTCCAGGCAGGCATATTCACAATGTAAGAAATCAAATCAAATCGTCATGGATCTTTGTCAAACTTAGGTTACCTTCATAAATACATATAGCTTAAACGTTGTTCACAATGAAATTTCAAATCTTCGGAAGCCTAGCGCTTACTCTTGTACTCCTGTGTTGTTTTTCCTGCAATAATGATGATCCGGCGCCAGCAGGTCCTACCGACTTTTTCACCGTGCAGGTCGATCAAACCTTTCCTACTGCAGAGGATGACAATTGGGTGCTGGCGAGCTCCAATTCCGGTGAATGGATTACATGGCAGGAATTTGAAAGTGGAGAAACGGTAACTCTGAAAGGTACTGTTCCGAACGATGGATTGTTTACGATCCACTTTCTTTCAATTCCGAAATCATCGACCGGGCAGAAACAGATAAAAGCTCATACTTATACGTCTGTTACTCCCGGATCACGATGGCTGGTGAAAGGAGGCTCTTCAGTGCCAGGAACGTATCCAAAGCTGACCGTAAATGTCACCAATTATACACCTTCAGCAAGCCGAACGTTTCCGAACCAGCCTCTGACAGTTTCTTCTTCGACAGGCACAGGTGGCTTGTCCGGCAGCTTTACAGGATCAAATTACAGTTACAATGTGGATATCGGTAAAAGCCCTTCCGACGTATTGGTAACGCTTTACAAAAGTGACGGCCCATATTACGTCCGCTACGATAATCTTGCCGTTCCTACGACGGTCAACATCGATGCTGCAACGCAGGGTAAGATCGCGGACAAAACTTTCACGATGAATCTCCCGGAGAACGTTTATCACTTCGTTTATTTGCAAGCGTTCAATAAGGACAACCTTCCCTTTGAAATGAGCGGTATTTACAGTGAAAAGGGAGGATCACAGGAGAAGCTCGGTTATGACAACGGATATTCCTCTTACAGAACCCAGGTCCAAAGTTCAATGCCTGGCAAGTCGCGATACTTTTCAGCCGTCGGCAAATCTATTGTCGAGCAACCTTCATTCCCCGACTTCGATATTATTGCCCGCCTTAAGACATTGAACGACTTCAGAGCTGTTTCAAGCCTTTCTTTTGACTACGTCGTCACAAGGTTTGCTCAGACCACTGCTGAACTGGCTTACTTGCACCTGGTCGTTCAGCCGAAGACGCAAAACTCGACCATCGATTTCCAGTTTCAACAGTTCCCTCAGGAGCTGACGAACAAGTATCCGTTTCTTCCGTCGCCTAATCAGGTCAATGCACTGGCCGTCACAGGCGTCCAGCGCGAAGAACTTACCTATGAAAAAGTGTTGGAAGAGTTTGCCGCGTCGGCATTATTTGGACCAGGTCCACTGGATAATGTGTACATGTTCACTCAGCAGGTTAATTAGACGATACGCTTGAAGCTCGCCGAACAACGGGCTCACTATGCGGGGGCGGTCACGGGAATCCGTTCCAATGCTCCTCCGCCAAATACTTCATTCATGCTCAGGCCGGGCATGTGAATATAACCAATATGACAGCCACAGGTTGCATTTGTACATGCCCGTTCGAAGAGATTGCTTTCGAATCCCTCCTCATAGATGTTACCTATCCTTGTTCTGATGAAATGACACCGGTACATGTCGCCGTTGCCATCAACACTGAAAACAGACCGCCCCGTATCACACCTCCTGCCCTCGCTGGGATAATATTTTGTATTGTACTCGAAGAGGTGATCAATTTTTTTAAACGCCTCTACGTCGGCGCTGCTGTAGTAGTCCTGCTCGCGCTTATAAGCATTTACCCAAAGGTAAACATCAGAATGTATCGCGGCACGAAGTTGGCGCACCTCGTCGATATACTCTTTGAAGCCTACAACTCCTACACAATACCTTACTCCCAACCTGTCGAGTTCATTGCACTTCGAAGTAAATGATTTCATTGAAACCTCCGTTGGATGATACGTCGTCCATAGCGTTATCGTCTTCTTGTTTGCTTTGCCCAGCCACGCGGTTCCACACGACAGATTGGTTTGAATGGATACTCTCCGGACGTTTGGCAAATGACTGAGCACGACGAGCGCATCCTGATAATATTTTCGAATCAATGCCTCGCCCCATGGCGTGAAGAGTATGTTAATTTCGTGCTGAGGGTGCGAGGCGATCCATGACACAAATCGGTTCAGCTTAAGGCGATCGTCGGCAAGTTCGGCGCGCGAATTCTTTGTCTTGCTGAACGGACAATAATTGCATCCGTAGTTGCAGCTTGACAATGGTCCGCGATATAGTATAGAATAGGTCATCGAAGTTCGTAGACATTCATAAGACCGTATACATCTTCTGAGTACAGCCACGGGCCGATACTGTCCGAAAGTTCCATGCCGGCCATCGTTAACTTTACCTCATCATCACCCGTAACGTATGCCATACCCGCATCCAACAGCTGCGGCAACTGAGGAAAGTCCGTCATCACATCTGTGGTGAACATGTTCCGGTATCGTGCCTCATTCAAGCCATCGCCATGCAGCAAAGATTTAATCATGTACCGCCTCTTTTGTTCTTCGTTATTGAGGCAGATGCCGTAGTGGGCAAACGAAAACGCTTCGTCGGTCTCGTGAGTATAATGATTAATAATATCCATTACACCCTTTCTGCCGACCGCATATTCGCTTGAATAGTGAATCCTTCTTGTGTACGAACGAGCACCCGATCCAAGTCCAACCATTCCATCCTCCTGGCAACAATAACCGATGCTGTTCTTCTGATGTAATCCCTGTCGCTTTCTGAACATTCTCATTGAAACCTGTTCATAGCCGTTGCTCAATAGCAAGTCACGCCCTTCGCGATAAAGCTGAAGACGATGGTTGTCCCAGCTCATGCCCATTTTCTCCAGGCCCGTGAGCGGGCGCACGTAAAGCGGATACAGATAAATTTCTCCGGGATCGAAGCTCAGCGTTTTGTTCAGCGTATGCTTCCATGTCGCGGACGTCTGGCCTGCCCCGCCATAAATGAGGTCGATATTCAGCGTAGGGAACCCCTGCTCCTTTATCGAATCAAGCGCGTGAAACACTTCTGTATTTCGTTGTGATCGTCCAAGCAGCTTACTCTCCTCCTCCAGGAAGCTCTGAATGCCAATGCTGACACGATCTACACCCCGGTCGAACAGGTATTTCAATTTAGCTTTCGTTACGGTCTTCGGCGAGACTTCAAAGGACATGGGGACATCCGATGGCCGCGCGCCCATCGTATCTTCGATAATTGAAAAGAGCCTCTCAAGTTCATTCTCTTCCAGGAAACTCGGTGTTCCTCCTCCGACGGCCAGCTGGCTGAACTTTGCATCGCCGAGAACAGATCTGACTACCCGCGCCTGGCGCTCCAACGCATGAAGATACTGGCCTACCTTTCCTTCGTGCGGATTGGCCATGGTAAAGAGATTGCAGAATCCACAACGCATCTCGCAGAATGGAATATGCAGGTATAGAAACAACGACTCGTGATTCTCATCACTCCATACATTTTCAAGAGGCAATGGATCGATAAACGGACGATACGAAGTTTTATGCGGATAGGAATACGCATAGCCCTGATATGGGTTCGCTAAAAACTTTTCTCCGATACTATTCATCCCGTTTCTTTAATATGGTCTCTGCATAGGGAACGGTGAGTACGACCGGATGTGAAAAGCGATGACCAGTGTATCCCTCTTCTCCGTATGCCGTTCCGTGGTCTGCGCACAAGATACAAAACGTATCGCCATGCAAAGCCAATGCATCCGTCAGAATGGGTAAACAGCTGTCAACGTATTCCAGCGCAGACCGGTGTGTTGCCAGTGAATCGCTTGCTTCTCCGGCCTTATAAAAATAGTTTGGCTGATGAATCGCCGATACATTAATGAACATAAAAAACTTCTCGTCGTTTTTTACTTCACGTATCCATTGCGCCGCATAGCTGAATTGATTGCGGGCGGATTCCGGATCAGTAACTCCAAATGTTTCGTTCCAGGAGCTTTCTTCAAACAATGAGGGCATTGCGTTACCAAGTGCGGTTCGTTTGTTAAAGAATCCGACGCCACCGATACAAACGGTACGATACTTTAATGTTCTCAAGGCAGAAACAATGTCTGTCTCTTTAAAAACAAATGTATTTTTCGTTGTCGTTTCGCTGCCTTCGAAGTCGGCGGCAAACAAACGGGGATGTCTTCCGGGTGCTGCGGGTGTTGGAAGAAATCCGGCAAAGAATGCCTGATGCGCTGCCCATGTAAATGTACCGGGCGTATGGCGTTCCTCCCATCCTTCGGCAACGAGCTTAGTAAGATTGGGTGTTGTACCCTCGGCGAAGGCACTGGCGGCAACGTCGTGTCGCAGCGTATCCAATGTTAAGAACAATATGGAATGTGTTCCCACTATTTCGTTCATGTTTATCATAAGAACGCCGCGTTAAGGAAAAAGATCATGGATAGATTCGACGATAACGTCGGGCTTAATGGGCACTTCTGACAATGCCTGGTGTCCGCGGATCCAGCAGGTCTTCATTCCTACACTAGCTGCTCCGGACATGTCTTCCTGCGGATGATCGCCAATGAAAAGAATCCGATCAGGAATGATCCCGTGCTCGTGAAAAGGCAATAGCAACATTTCCGGATCGGGCTTGCCCATACCCCGCTCTCCTTCAATATAGATCTTGTCGTCATCAAAGGCGCCCTGCAATCCAGCTCTGTCAAGCTTCAGGCGCTGGCTACGCCCGGATCCATTGGAAATAATCCCCGTAGTATAGCCCTTCCGTAGTGAAAGCACGAAGTCGATCACGCTATCATCACGTCTGATGTTTTCTGAGATGGCTTTCGCAAAATCAGAAATGATCTGACTCGTCGCGAACTCTTTCCTTAAGTATCGTCGCCGTATCCATGTTGCAAACTCATGACGATCAGTAAATCCGCTTCGATCATAATCCATGATCTGGTCAACATGGTCCGGGAGTTCAGCGCCGTCGAGATGAGGTGCATGCTTCAAAAGCCAGCCCGGTAAGATGGTCCGTAACGAGATGTCTCTTGCGACCAGCGTATTGTCAATATCGAAAAAAACTGCAGCTACGGACTCAAAAATCTGATGTCTCATTCAATCGCTCCTTTAATGCACATGTATACAGATCATCGCCGGTATTCGTAGATACACCTGGCAACAGGTCGCCAAAAGCATTCAGTTCAAGCACCCGTGGTTGATGGGACCCTGCGGTTACCAGAACGTCGACGCCAGCATAGAACGCGCCTGCTGTTACTGCAGCACGCTCGGCACAAGCCGCAAGCCCGGCGAACCGTTCACCCATCAACTGTTGTAATTCGAGGCTCTCTCCTCTCTCGTTGCCTAAATGGAGATTGGTGATCGCTCCATTACTCAATCTCGGAAGGACAACCCTGGCCCTACCGTTAATTACCACCACGCGAACGTCGAAGAACTTGCTGTTCAAAGTTTCCTTGGGGATCCACTCTTCAATAATTGCTCCTTCAGAGAGAATAAAATTCACGATGCGTCGAATTTGCCCCCGATCGTTGTAACGCCTGGGCTGGAGCGTGTTATAAAGACGATATTCGCTGCCGTTCTCAACCAGCTCGACCGATGTGAACACTTCCTCCTTGTCGCCCTGCATCCGGTACGCGATTACGCCGGAAGCGGACGAGCCATGAGCCGGTTTCACAAACACCCTCTTAAACTGCTGGTTTCGCAACGCCTGCCTGAGTTCGTCATATCCTTTAGCGGAAATGGTTCGTTCCGGCACCGGTACGCCATTGCTCTTCAACAGGTCGTGACACCGAACTTTATCAAACATCAGTCCGATGGATTCTGGGGAATTGAACACGCGGCAACCACTTTGAGTCACGTCAATGCCCAGGCGCTGCAGCAGGTGATCATACCCCAGGTACCATTGTCTTAGAAATCTTATTCTCCCATGGTCGGACCCGAGTCGCAAAGCGTCTTCAAACGAAATGCGCTCAGCCCGCCCGTTACAGTTGATGGCGGCGCCCAGGGCAATAAGCCGTTTCTCAATCCCGAAGTCTTCACCAGGCGATTCTATACGCAGCAACGCAGAGGGCGTCAGGTAGTCAGCGACGCTCACGTTTCCGTCCAGAATGTCCTGATAACTGAGCACCTGTGCATCGGGTAGTCGTAACCGTCGCATGGCATCGCAGAACATTTTCGCCCTGCGATTCCCCGGGTTACATACCAGAACGATATGCATATTACTCCGCTACCTGAACATAGCGATACCCATCGTCGGATTCCTGCCTGTCGTCAACATTAACAGTAATTCCGAGCTGAGAGAACTGCTTGCTTACTTCTTCAGACATGAAGTGATGATGGAGATCGAGCATTTTCAATTTTTTGATGGCCGGATTGTTGATAAGTGCCTTCGCTCCTTCATCCGTAAGAGTGCCCATCGAAAGATCGAGGCTTTCAATTTTATTTAGGACGCCGGCGTTTTGCAGAGCAACTGCAAGGTCATCGGCGATTTCACTATCGCGCAAACCGAGATAGCGCAGCCTGGGAAACTTGTCTCCAGTGAGTATCGCACGAAAATCCTCCGCCTTTGATTCAAATCCATAGTTGTCGGAACCGAGCCAAAGTTCAAGGTGCTCCAGGTTCGGCAAGCTTGCCTGGCTTACCTGTTCAATAACGTTGGACGGAAGGCCACCGGATTCTACGATAAGAAACTTCAACTTGTTATGCTGAAGTACTTTACCAAGGCTTAAGCCATTTCCTCCCCGCACCCTGAAGTACTCCAGCCCGGGATAAGCGTGTAACACCGGACCGACGTCGCTTTGATTAATCCAGGAAATCTCATTCTCTTCGTAAGTGATATCGCCGATGAACAGCACACTCAGCTGCGGAAGCTTTGAAGCGCATTCAACCAAGGCATCAACAACGTCCTGAGAATCTCCTCCTTCAAAGTCAAAGGCCCCGATAATCAATTCTTCGACATTAACGGCATTGCTATCCGCACAGAACTGCCTCAGCAGATCGGGTACGTTCACACCTTCGTTGGCAGAATCGTAGGTAACCCGAAGGCGGTAAATGACAGAATCAACGTTTTGCACACCAGTTTTTGCATTGTAGTCTCTGACAGACTTTCCATTGAGGGATGTTAAGTTCTTTGAGATCATTTTTAACAGTTAAAGACTAAATATAACAACCTGTACGATGTATTTTCAACGGGCGATACAACTAATTACAGGCAGAGTTCATCATCTTCTGATGTCTGCGTTTCAGTTTTTTGCAAAATCGCTTATAAAACTACATGATGCGGCTATACGGTTGTTCAACAGGCCGTCAGGTAAGATCTTGCACACAGAACCATGAATTCCGACCCAACTACACCCTTCGTGAGTTTTATCCGGCGGCTGAGGCAGAACGAGGAAGTCCTTATTTTCGGGAACACGTTCTCAGTCAGTGTCGAAGATGAAAATGCAGTGGCAGCATTCCTCGAAGAAGAGTTTAAGAGGGAAGCATTGGATTTTCCCGAGGGAGGTCCTTCTTTTGATCGCCGTGCTGCCGTCTGGGCCGCAACGGACGCATACCGATGCGCGCAGTTGATATTATATCGTGACCATGCGCCCGAGGATCTCGGAACAGTTTTGCAGGCGTACACCGGCAACATGAATGCATCGGCTATTGTATCGGCAGATCTCTGCCTTCGCTTTTTGCCTTCAATGATTCAACAGTTGAAGTTGATAGACCAGGAAGATCCGCTCATCGAACTGATTGAAGAACGCCTTTACCAATGGCACTTTTCCGCCGTGTCCTATCCACTCGACAATCAGAAGCTTGATTTTAATACCGTTGGCTCCGATCGATGCCTGCTTGCGTTATACGTTAACCGTATTACCTCCTATCGGAATCTTACACTTTCAACTCATCCTGTCTTCGCCGGATCTATTCGCGCCTCCATGGGTATGTATGGGACCACATTATGGAAAGAATTTACAGATAGCTTAAATAAGTCATGAAAAGTATTGAAAAGCTGAACAGTGTTCTGGACTATGTTAAGAACTCCTTCGTTGGCAAAAATGATATCGTAGACCTGCTCGGCATCAGCCTTATTGCAAAGGAAAACGCTTTCCTGCTGGGACCTCCTGGCACTGCAAAGAGCGCAATCATCAGACAACTCTCAGACTGCATTGAGAGTGGCCGTAATTTTGAATATCTCCTCACCAGGTTCACGGAGCCGAGCGAGATTTTTGGCCCGTTCGACATACGGAAACTGAAAGAAGGTGAGCTTGTAACGAACACAGAAGGCATGATGCCTGAGGCTTCCATCGTGTTTCTCGATGAAATTTTCAATGCGAACAGCGCCATATTGAATAGTCTTCTGATGGCATTGAATGAACGCATCTTCAGACGGGGCAAGGAAACGCGAAAGCTCCCGGTATTGATGTTCGTTTCGGCGAGCAACGTACTGCCGGAAGACGAGGCACTGAATGCACTGCTCGATAGGTTTCTGATCCGCATTCAGTGCGACTATGTTGATACCGACCTCCTGGGTGAAGTGCTTGTGTCCGGATGGAACATGGAGCGCAACCACACTGAAAGGCCAACCATCACGCCAGCCGAAATCATAGACCTGCAACAGCAGAGCAGAAAGGTGGACTTAGCTCCTGTGCGCAAACAACTCATCGATGTTATCCACAACCTGCGTACTACTGGTATAAAGGTTTCCGACCGGCGTGCGGTAAAAATCCAGAACCTGATAGCCGCCAGCGCTCTGATCAGCAACCGCACAACGGCTGCCCTGTCCGACCTCTGGGTGCTTAAGTACATATGGGACACCGAGGAGCAAATCGAAATTCTGGCTGGCATCATAGACTCAATCATTGAGCGCGACGAAGAACCCAACGCCCACCCACAGGCGCGTTATAACAAAGTGCCCAATGCCGAAGAACTCATGAAAGAAGTCCAGATGCTGGGCGCGCGATGGGAATCATCCAACCTCTCCTTCGAGGAGCGGAACATCGTAAAGGACAAACTTCGTTATGTTCAAACGCGCTGCAACTGGGTAGCGAAGAACGAGCACAAGGACCACATTCAAAACGAGATTGATCAGTTATGGAAAAAGATGCTGACGGCAGTCTGAGCTACTACGTCAGCCTTCGCTCTGATCGACGGGACGATATTGCACGCATCCGCCACTGGAGCAACCTGAAAATCGCTTTCGACGCTGACGCTATCTGGATTAAGGGACTCGATTATGCACAGGTTCAATCCGTCGAAGTGCGTTCCATGCCGTATAAGACTGCCTGGTATGAGAAAGGAAATCGCCTTTTTCTTATTGGGCATAACCTGCCTGAGCGCAATGTCCCATCGGTGTTATGGACAAACATTGATAGGGCGTTGCCGGCAAAAATCCCGTCCCTGAATCACAATTACTTTGGCATTGGTGAACGCATCAAAGTAAATATCATCGCCTCCAGTAACGAACGCGATACCAGCGCCGTCGTTACAACGTGTGGAATATTGGAACAATATCTGAGTACTGCCCCTGACATCCGGCTGAGCAGGATCCGATGGGCGCTGCTGTCGGACGAGCAGGTCCTTTTACTGGGATCCCCATCGTTACCCGTGCCCGGCGAAACTTACTGGTCAAGAAAAGACCAGCTGCTACCGACAGGATTCGACTTCGAACTGTTCGCGCTGTCTGACCTCGTTCAACAAAAGATAAACCCCGGACGTGATCATTGGATACTCTGGAGCACTACCAATACTTACTCGCTTGTTCCCAAGGCAGATGTTGTGCCACTCAGCAGAAGCTCGTTCAGGACGAGTGTTGTGAAAAACTCTAATCAACAGGCGTGAGAGAATACTTTCAATCATACCGCGGATATTTCTGGCAATGGGAAGACGGAGGCAACGTAGTGGCTATCCCTCAAGCAGCGACTATAGCCTATACCGACTACGTGGGCTCTGTTATTGAAAAGCTTTCTCGCCAGGGTCTTCCGCCATTTGGATCTTTGCTTCTCGCGAACATCGCCATGAATCATGATGGCAGTGCGTCGCTCGATGTAGTCTACCAGATTCTTTGCAATGCCTTAAAAACCAGTGATGACGTTGATCTGTCTCGTGCCATCCGTTTTCTGAAATTGCTCGCTTCGTTGCCTCAGCCATTCAAAGAGAGCGACAGACGAATACTCGTACTCCAAACTATTTTCGAAAGAAGTCACAACAATCTGTCCGTCAAGAATTCTCAATCGGTACTTGAACATTACCGTAAAGGACTTGTTGGAGATCCTCAGACGGAGTTCCATCGCAGCGTATTTACCGATGACTTTCGTACCCTCAGCTTGCTTGAGTCCAGGTTCCCGGACGTCGAGTCGATTATCAATAGGATCAGCGCTATTCCGGATCCAAAACAAATCGTAATCGACTTTGAGGAACGAACAGGCAACGACGAAACAGCGAAGGTTGATCTGATCGATGAATTGATCAGTAACCATAAGACCCACGAGGTAGGTTCGCTGATACGATGGCTATGGGGCGGCCTAAATGTACCCGTTCACAGCAGTCTTCCGAGTCAGCAACCGCTGGGTGGCATTTCAGATCTCACCAACAAGGGTGACTTCGATAAACTGTTGATCTCGGAATTTGCGCACGACGATCTGTCCTTTCTCTCGCGCCTGGCAAACAATGAGGCGCTGTACATACATCGCGAAATACCTCCGGCACACAACAATCTGAAGCGGCTGGTGCTCATTGACGCGACGCTGAAGAACTGGGGTACGCCGAGGCTGATGGCGTTCAGCGTTATGCTCGCCATCGCCAGACATCCTAAAACAGACATTCCCTGCTCGGCTTTCGTCCTCGGCGGTGAGAAGTACTATCCGATAGCAAAAGACAACGTCGATCAGATCATTGACGCATTGGCAATCCTCGACGGAAATCTTCATCCTGGCAAGAGCCTCGAAGCGTTCCTTAATGATGCCGGAAACCTTAAGAACAATGAGATCTTCCTGGTAACGGAAAAATCAACCATGAAGCATCCGGGTTTGATGAAGGTGATCAATGATCACCCTGGAAAAATTCACTACGTGATGTTGACAGATGCATTGGGAACGATCGACGTTTATAAAAGAGAACGTAGTATCCGGCACATACAGCACATCCAGATACCACTCGAAAAGCTGTGGGCGAAAAAGAAGCAGCACTCAGCGAAGAAGGAGGTGCAGATCGTTACGAAATTCAACGTCGACTATCCAATTCTACTGCGCAATGAACGAAAGGTAAAGTCCATCCTCCCGGCTCCTGATGGAGAAGTCTTTCAGATCACGACGGAGCGATCAGTGCTTCGTCACTTTCATCCTGCCAGTTATACTAAACGCGGATGGGACCTGGTATGCAGGGACCTTCCCTATAAAACCGATGTCCATGAGATTGGCATTAATGATTCAGGACAATATATTCTGCTTCTGTTCAACGCACAGAATCGCGACCTGACATTGATAAATCTCCAGCATGGAGAAAAACAAAGCATTGTGTTCGACCAATGGCGGCACACGGAGCCATCGTTCATTTTCGACTCGGGAAAGTTCTATCACTGTAACCAACGGGGCCTGTGGAGCATATCCACCACCGGCGAGGTTGAGGAGGCCGATATCTTCGACCGGAAAAAGTTTGCTCAACGAAAGAAAGTCCTCGACGAAGCAGCTCTGAAATACACTTCGAATTACGGCGTCTTTAAGAACGTCAGCCGCGTGTATATCAATACACTTGGGGAATTGGTATTTAATGTTCACGCGCTGGGTACTACCAGGGACGGTGCTCATCTCAAACTTATTCAAGCGACAGATCAGAATTCGGCGTGCATGGCAGTTGCGGGTGAGAATAATATCTTCACTTTTAAAGATGGAAGCAGCGTAGAGATAAATCGTACCGGGCTGGTGATCCTCAGGAGCAGTGATCGTATGATTCCAGCTATTTACCTACCCACTACGTTGGACTCCGCTCTAGGAATAGCAACAACTGATGAATTCGCCGGCAATGATTACTATTTCAAAGAACCGACCTATCAGGTTATACTTGAAAGTGCAGGCAGCAATTCTCCGGAAGCGCTGATACGCTTACTTGAACGTCGCGGACGCCCCTTCTCCCATGTTCTCGATGTGGCAACACACTGCCCTGTCGCCCTCATTTCCTTCTGCACGCATCACGAAGCGATAGCGGTTCAGGAGCTGGCTTCGAACCTGGGAGCTAAAGTAGACGTTGTACCTACGGGAGGTCAGGCCGCTCACGAAATGAAGAAGATCCCCGTCTTAAAATTCTTTCACAAGCACGTTGGACGGTTCATTAATACCATTGTGAACTATGGAAATAAGAATATCTGAGGCCGATAACAATATATATCCCCTGAACGGGCTGCTCATCAGGGGCGCTTCGCTGGCGGATTGCATTATGGAGCTCCAGCATATGGAGCTCGCAATTGCTGACGTTGAAATCCGTCCCATACCCGGAGCGTTGGCAAACAGCATCTGGGGTTATCTGATAGTCACGCAGCATATCATTCCTCCGGACAGCCGGGGCAAGCATCAGCTCTGTCAGTATGTTTGCCGCAACCTGATGATTCCCGAACGATCGCGATTATCACCGTTGCTGCTTCCGGCCGAGATGGATAAACTATTTGCCTCGGCTATGCATGTTGCCCATCCCGACTTCGGTTGGGTCGAGCTTTCTGAGCCGCTGAAGCTGTTGGAGCTAATTGAAGAACCTGTTAAGGATGCGTGCACCAGTATCAGGCCGGCATCATCTTCATTTGTTCCCATGACTATAAGAAGCTTTCGGATACATCCTATGTCGCCGGAAGAAGTTCTTGAAAACCTGAACAACAATCCTGTGGGGGAACAGAAAAGGTTCGAAGACGCACCACTCAACTTACTTGAACAGATGCGCCTGAAGTTTTATCAGCTCCTGTTTCAAAAGACGGACAGTGATAAGAGCAACGACAAGGGATCTTCGAGCCAGGGATCTGCAACCGAGGGATCTGCAAGCGATGAAGCTAACCCGTCAATTTTCCGCAGGCTGTTCAAATCACTCACCAACGGCACGCGTCTTCAACAGGACTTCAACGATCTTGAAGAGCGGAATAAAAAGAGCGTTGACAAGTTGATGGACCTCCTGAGAAAGAATCCTCTTGAAGGACTGCAATATGCTATTCCTCTCGGCGAAAGCGGCGTTACACGTGGCAATGCTAATGCCGGATTCGACTTGTCAAAGCGATGGTTTGACTTCTCCTGGCAGGCAAAAGGTGCATCCAATGCAGGATCAGGATCAGCTCAGCTGGGTGATCACTTTAGTGAATTGCAGCAACAGTATCGGCTAACAGCTGATGAATTGATTAAGAACAAGGACCATCAGAAAGCAGCGTTCGTGTACCTGAAGCTGCTGAAGGACTACCGTTCCGCCGCGCAAACACTCGAGGCGGGCAAGCATTACCAGGACGCTGCGACGATTTACCTGAAGCATCTTGGCGATAAGATGAAAGCAGCTGAATGTTACGAAAACGGTAACTGCACGCTCGAAGCAATCGATCTTTATATCGAACTTAATCAACATGAAAAGGCTGGCGATCTCTATTGCCTGATTTCGAACCGTCGCGAGGCGTTGGTACAGTATGAAAAAGTGGTAAGCTCGTACAAGGCGGCTGGTCAGTACGTCAAAGCATCATTGATCTGCAAGTATAAAATCAACAACGCGGAAGCAGGCCAGGCGATGCTGCTCGAGGGATGGAGGCAAAACAAGGATGCCGTGAATTGCCTCAACAACTACTTCTCGAATATTGAAGATTCGAAACAGTTCAACACGGAGTTGAACGCCGTATATCGGCAGGATGTGACGGCAGCCAACGCAGACTCGTTCCTCGAGGCCATCAGGCACGAATACCTGAAGAGAACAGAACTTCGGGAGCCGATCATGGAAATGGCCTATGAGGTGGTTTCGAAGAACATCCCGACAAATCCCAATATTGTGTCCGAACTGAAGAATTTCAACGTCAGCAACAAGGAACTATTCAAGGATACGCTGCGCTTCAAACTTCAGACCAGGTCCAGAAAGTAAATACAACTGATCCGCTATCCGGTGCAAGACCGCCAGTATGCAACATCCTTCCATGAACTGCCTTTGTCGGCGTATATGATGGCCGTTGATTGAAATCTTCATGCCTCAACGTGTGCGTTTCCGCGTCCAGGTCATTCCGAAAACTTGACTTCCACCCGGTGAGTTGAAGCGGGCTTAAGAAGGATACGCACATATTCAAATCCCTTTATGCTCACGATATCCAATGGAACAGAATGTCCATCCCGCAGAACCGAAGTTGCCTTTAAATCATTGTAAGCAGAGGGTATCAGGCACGAAAGTTCTCTGCCAAAGGCCAGAGGAGAATGCACGGTGAAAGTTAGTTCAGGTTCGGCCCAGTGTATGTCGTCAAAAGTTGTCGCATCTTTGGTCTGCAAGAACTCAAGCCACTTCAATTCAGTCCATACGGGAACTCCCTTCGACTTTGCATAGTCAATCATTTTCATCAACGGGATCTCAGAGAAGAAGTATTCGTTGTTGTGCGCTCTCACGCTGATGCATGAATACACTTCGTTATTCAGGCTTCGGTCCATCAAACCGCGGAAGGCACCGAAGTATCCGTCCTGGTCCTTGTGCTCCATGTATTGCTGATCGTAGACGTTGTTCAATTGCTGATAGATATCGAGGACCTTTCCATCTCCGTTAGCAAACTTCATCGTTAAGCCGGTACCGGTGTAGTTGCCCTGCTCCACTCCCATTTTGCCAAGGAAGTGGCCCTGATCTGAACCGTTGTCGTAGTGAGCGTAGTTGCAGTCGAGTTGAACACCATGTTGTGATTCGAGCTTCGCCTGGGCAGCAAAGTTCGGAGTGCCATGGGCATCGTTACCAACCCACACGAACCAGTGGTTGGTAATGGTTTTCATCGTGGGTATTCCGTACATCTTTTGAAGCCTTGATTTCAGAACAGTGTATACGCTGTCCATAGTCTTCCAGTCAGGCTTAACAGCCTGGCGTGTATCGTCAGGGTGGCCGGAGATTTCAAATCCGTCCTTCATCCAGGAAGAAATGCGGGAGGGAGAAATAAACTGAGGTTCCTTAACATAAAGTGTCATCGATCCGCCATGTTGGGCCACATCGTTGAACTGTTTCAGAAACTCTTCTTCCTTTGAATCTTCACCATCATTGTTTAAGGTCACCACACACTTTAATGAATCCGGGAAGTACCAGATGCGCGGCAGGGGTTTCCCGCTCATCTGTTCCAGGCCATGGCTAAGAAGTCTCATCTGTTCATCAGCGGGGTTCAACAGGTTCTGAGTAGTGTCGACAAAGCCATGCGTGAACAGATCCATGGCGCGAATTCCCAATATGCCATCTCTCTCAAGTCCCGCGCTTTTCGGGTTGCCCTGTCTCATGTATACGATGCTTTCGGGAAGGTTATACGCAAATGCCAGCGTGCGACCTTTTCCAAGGTGATTCGATACAACGGCAGGCCTGGAACCTGTGCCATCTTTGTCCAGGAACGTGGCGATCGACGAGCCTCCATCGACATCGTAGCTGTCAAACTCACCATGAAAAATGAGTTTCTCATGAATAAGTCCTCTGCCCAGACCGTTGTCATCATTGATCTTTACATAATGAAAGTGCGTTGTGTCCTGAGAATCCTTTATGCCAAACAGCGCATATAGCTTCTTATCCGGCCGGAAGGCGATAAGGCTACCGCCGCCTTCAACGTAGTTCGTAAGCAGCTTCACCTGGTGGTCGGTAACGTCTGTCATGGTCATGACGACGATATCGAAAGTGTTTAGCGTATCGCTGGTCAGCGCGGGACTACCAATGGAGTCCTTTGAGTAATGGTTAAAACCTTCCGTCTTCAGAATTTCGCCGGCAAATGATCCGAAGTGTTTTGATGAAGTCAACAGGAGGATGGTCTTTGTCTCCTTCTGCTTTGAACAACAAAACATACCCAACGAGATAAAGACGATGACGCAAAGGATCGGTAAAGAACGCATTCGTATGAGTTGAAGTGTGTGATGAGATATATTGACGGATATGTTTGTTCTTTGAAATTACTTCGCCCCTGCCTCCTTCGATATCTTATCATAGATGTTTCGCGCTTTGATATAGCGGTCCCGAACCGTCTGCTGGTCCTTTGTAAAGTACCTCGCCCACGGTCCTCCGGGCTCTGTGTTCTTCAGGATGTTGTCAATCCACGATACGAAATAACGTGCATCCTCTGCACTGGCGCGAACCGGTTTGTTGCTGACGCTTACATAAACCGGAGCAGTATGCGTTACATGTCCCGTCTCGTCCATGCGGCGTGCGCACAACCAACCGCTTTTATCGAAACCAACCGATGCCTTCATCTGCGCCGGAACTCCAGGCTGAACGATTGCCTCACGACGCGATACCACCACGCCGTTCCTTACAATCTCGATAACACCGGGTGTCTGCTCCGTCGACGACCACGCAACATCGAGCTCAACATATCCGCTTTTCCTGAGCGCAATCACATCACCCGGCCCGAACTGGCTGTTAACTTGAAGGTCCAGAAACTCTGCATTACCGCGTCTGGAGACGACAGTCCGTCCGGCCCTGATTCCATCAACCCACGCCCTATACGTCAGAGGCTGTTCTTTAACCTTCACATAAGTGAGCAACGTTCCCAAAGGTTCATTCTCATTGCATGGATAATCTGTTCCGGCAGCAAGCCCGAGGCGAAAGCCGCAGTTCAGCAACCTGTAGTAGGCATGCATCGCCGCTTCACTGTTAAACCATCCTGCACCCGGCGAACCGACTCCAAACACATCTTCAGACACGAAGTCAATGGTGCCCAGCGCGGCCTCAACGGGGTAATCCACCGGAATACAGCAATTCAGTTCATTCTGCACCTGATCGTTGAGGTACTGAAAATGGCAGAACCCTGTGACCGCTCCCTGTTTACGTGCCCACTCCAGTATCTTATATGGCGACTCTTCCCAGATCTGGTGCGCCTCCTTCAATCCCAGCAACACAAGGTGTCCGCCGAGTGCCTGGTGCTCGAATTTGGAATATGTGGCATCAAAGTGCCATTCAGTGTCCCATTGAATTAATCGAATGCCTTTCGACTGTGGCGCCAGCTTCCCGTTCACTTTCTTCAGGTCTTCAGGCGCATTCAGGACTTCACCATTGCCCATGTCCGCCAAAAGAGAGATTACATCGAGATCATTTTCCTCCATCATTGAAGGCAACTCGCTTTCAGGAAGTACACGCTCGTCGCCGCAGTTTCGATGGACATGAATATCACCCGAATACCAGTCGGCAGGCTTTGCATTTACACCTACGGCTGTACGCCCAACGCTTGCCATACCTGTAATTGTGAAGATTGCAGCGGGCGGCACTGTTATACGAAACGATTTGCCATTCACTCTAACGGTGTTGACCTTCGACACGCGACGCGTCTCGTCGGTGATGTACATGTCAACCTGATCAGGAGCAGCAAGGTTCGAAAGCATCACATCAGCGCTTAGCATTCTCCTGGTGGTGTTCACTCCCACCAGTGTTATTCGCCGCGTGGCTGAATCATAGTACGCAACCGTACGGATAGAGTCGCCGAGGTCAGTCGTAAATATTCGCCGTGATCCCGTTGGAACGAAACGCGAAACCTGCTGTATTGCATAGAAGTTGGGTCGCGGTATATACGACTTTGGTTCAGGCTTATACGCGAGCATCCCCCAGTAGCTGAACGGCGATGGCGCATGATGCTCATAGTAGCTGTCGTATCCCTCCCACGCCAGCGCAGCCTGTGCTCCGTGCTGAAGCAGGTCCAGCAGATGGTTCACTGCTTTGCCGGCAAATGCATAGTTATACTCTCCCAGGATACCTTCGTCGCAGCCCTGGCACCATGCATTCCATTCGGTAACCCACCACGACGAATTAGGGTAGGCAGAGCGTTGTACAAAGTCAGTGAAACCTTTATGATAGCCGCCGTAGCTGTGGACACCCAGATGCGCCACATGCGACATGATGACAGGGTCCTTCATCATGGCTGGCAAGTAATCTTTAATAGCTATCTCCGTATTCGCGTTATCGGGTGCAACGATCTTAATACCATTCATGATCTTAAGTGCCTCCATGCGGTCAATAAGCTTGCGCAGGATACGGGCGTGCTGTTCACCGTTGAGATGGGGTCCCTCCTTACAACAATGATGTTCTGTTTCATTGGTTGGACCGATGAGTCCGAAGCGAAGGTTCTTCGTCTTCAGCGCGTAGTAAAAGAATGAAACGATCATCTCTACGTACTCATCTTCATACTGCGGTGCGATCACCTTCACCCCCATCCACTCAGGCGCAAATCCCATAAAGTTGAACATGAGATTTTCCCTGATACCCCGATCGTTCAGATACTTTACCATACCCCAAACTTTTTGAAACTTCGGAGTTTCATAAAGCGCGTTGTAATACTTCCAGTTAAATGTGAACGGATCGCTGTTGTCGTTTACATCTTCCCATTTCTCCACGGTCTCCACGAGTACGCGCCATATCTTCGCGTGCATGGAATCGAGCAGGAGGTCGAGCGCCGGCTCAAGCTCCTTTCCGTTCCAGCTCCTTGTGTTGGCATTGATTCCAATACCGTCGAATGTCTGAAACTTCCTTGCTCCGTCGATCTTGATGTAAGTCACGGGTGGCTGGACCGGCGCCGGCGTTTGACTTTGACCAGGCGCTATTGCCGGCAGGGCGACCAACGCAAACAGTACGAACACACTATTTATTGATCCCGCCTTTCGCTGGACAGGTTTGTTGACGCCGCCTACGGCTGGGCAGGCTTGTTGATCCCGCCTACGACTGGACAGGTTTGTTGATTTGGAATGCATAAAGCGGTCGTAAGAAATTCATTCTGTGGTAATGATCACTCTGCCGGCTGAGATTCTGTTTATCGTTACAGCGTAGTCGCCTCCTTCCAGTTTCCTCACATGATAACCTGGCTTGTTCGGATCGGTTGATGCTTTTAACTGCGTTCCAGCAACGGTTACCCTACCCGGCGGGTACGATGTCTTAACGTATTCGATACCCGTTTCATAAACTGCTGTATAAGCTATTTCACCCTTATTGTAATTGACTTCCTTTAAGATGCCTGCTGAGTACAGGATGTGGTCCTGCCGCGGTGGGGCCCACTCGGGAATAGCAGCAAATACATGATAGAACATGCGCGGTCCCTCGCCGTAGCAATCGGACCACCAGTTCGACACATCTTTACTCAGCGGACTCTCGTATGCCCTGCCCGTTGAATCGCTGCAGTACGTAACCCAGTTCAGTGAACGATAAGCTTTCTCCTTATAGGCCTTATCACCTGAAACTGCGTACCATCGCGCGCACTCCGCAGCGTATCGCGCCGTTTGATAATCCATCTTCACCAGAAAATCGTCCTGCTCACCCACAACGTTGGCTCCCCACATATGACCAGGCTCTCCACCAATACTGCGCTCCACAAAATGTTGCTCCGTCCACGAGAGAAGCTTAGGGACAGATGCTTTCCATTTTGGATCGAACTCCGGCATATCAAAGAGCATCAGTTTGTAATTGCTTGCACTAAGATTGCTTTTATACGTGTTGCTGTTCACAGGCGTATCGGAATGACCATCGGTCCAGTATCCGGTCCTGACGGGATAACTTAACAGGAACTCCCGTATCGTCTTCTTACCCTTCTCATATTCTTTTACCCGGCTCTCTCCTGCTCTTATCAATTCACCAAACAGCAGGTAAGCACCCGTCCAGTTTGCACCGTAAGCTGATGTTATCTCCCCGGTGCTCATCACCACACGGTAAGGCCATGGTGACTGAGTAGCGGATCCCTTCACCATCTTTGCCAGCAACGTGCTGGCGATTTTTATGGCAGCGTCCCTGTATTCCTTCTTTCCATTGTATTGATACAGCCTGTAAAAAGTCAAGCCCATTTCCGCGGCATGATCTACCTGGATCTCATGCAGAACAAATCGTTTCGCCGTCGTAAATCCCCGGAATAGTGTATCCCCTGCGTTGGCACAGGTATAGGGAAAGTCGGGCCAGGCGAAATCCGAAGGACTTATTCCATGCTTCAGAATATAGTCCGCCATGCCAGCGACGATCTTCAACGGACGTTCATCACCGGTATATGCATGGTACAATCGTGCCGACTCAAACCAGTTGGGAAGCTTTTCGCCAACGTCATTCATCCATTCGTCCGGTACGAGGTTATTGTCCTTCACGCGGAACGCGCAATAGAAGTAGTACATCGGATAGTCTGATCTCGGTGCAGGACCGGGACTTTGCGGTACTTTCGTGAGGATAAAATTCCAGCGCTGCCGGAGGAAGTAATCATACGCCATTGCTGCTGGTTTCGTCCAGGGTACGATCTTCTCATGCGCGTCAAGCACGACCGGATGGGTATTCACCTGGAAGCGGTTCTTCATAGAGTCCAAAGCGTCGTATACCGGTGGCGTTGGTTGGGCGTGGCTTCCGACCGATACTACAACAAGGAGCAGTAATGAGCTATAGAACCTACAAAGCATGGTTAAGATTAGTGGGTAAGCCTGAAGGTAACAGGCTGAACACGCATTAGCAATACGTTAATGAAAACTTACCCTTTAAAATGCTACGTCAATTATCCACGGAAAATTCGTAGCACGCAGGAGCCTTTCTCTAAAGAATAGTGATCCTTTTCGTGTAGGTGTTGTTGTTGAAGATAATTTTCAAAATGTACACGCCAGCACTGCAATCGGCTGGTATCCCAATCCTGGCATGAGTATCAGAGATTTTTTCAGAGGGCAGGTACATTGTTCTTCCCTGCAAATCCATCAGTGTATAAATAGCGCCGTATAAGGTTTCATCGCGCTTAAAGTTGCTTAGCGCTACGTTCACAAAAGTGTTCGCCCGGGTAAAGCTTGGATAAACATCGACTGTTAATTCCCGACGCGGTATCTCTATATGCACCACAGGAGAATAAGCATACTGTCCGTCGAGGTCCACTTGCTTTAATCTGTAATATGTTAGTCCTGTGGGTGGAAATCTATCCGTTGTTTTATATTCTTTCGTGATGTTGCTGTTAACGGCACCCTTCACACTATCGATCTTGTTAAAGAATTTTCCATTGGTCGATCGTTGCACTTCAAAGTAGTCGTTATTAACCTCGCTGGCAGTCTTCCAGTAAATATTAACGTCGTTGTTCTCCACGCGCGCAGAAAAGGAGAATAATTCCACCGGCAGGGGTGTTTGAGATTTGTTTATGGTGCCCAGAGTGAAGCGTGTGCTACTCGCCAGGTTTACGCCCGCAAATTGATAGTAAGTAGTGCCGGAAATAGTTACTGCCGTTGCCCCTGCTGTTACTGTGGTCGAGGCTTCATTAAATACACCGTTATTGTTGGCGTCTATCAGCAAGCGCAAATCTGTATTGGTTACAGGGCCCAACCCCGCCATATCGAATAGTATACTTACGGTGCCGACATCGCCACTCAGCTCTGATACGCCCCATGTACGCGTAAATCGCGCCTGAATAGTCGCTGGCAGGTCGGTAGTCTGAGGGGATAGCGCCCCGTTGTCATGTCCCCAAAACAAGTACTCGCCGTTATTAATATTTGATGGTGTATTTATCCTCACAATGCTACTCTGGCTATCCTGGTGGTTGTCTGCTCCAGACACCCTTCCGATTCCCGCTACATCGAAGTCATGGTTTCCGTTGGCCACTACGTCCATACCATATTGATCGGATGCAATACTAATGTTGCCATATTTTGAAGACAGATAGTTATCGAGAATGACCATTTGCGTACTGTTTAGCAAAGTCGAATACACCAACACTTCAACGCAATTGTAATTGGCGCCTTCTACCGTTGAACCTTTTCCGAGCCGTGTCAGCGGAATACCATCGGCGCTGCTGGCAATGTTGAGTGTGGCGCTCGCATTGTTTTGCCGGATGATCACGTTGTTGTTTGCCGAACTCTTGTGATAAGACACGATGGTATAACTTCCGTACGTGGTTGCTTGCGCAGTGGCATAATCGCTTACACCGTAACGTGTGTATCCCATGTTACCAGTATTGCTGAATTGCTCGAGGCGCAGAGAGCGGTTTGCGTCGTCGAGCAAAATGTGGTCCTGCAGGTTTGCACCGGGGTCAGAGGGCAGCAATACAAAGTAAGCTGATCCGGGAACAAAGTGACTGGCCGTGGCAAACGTCATGAAATCCGATTGTCCCGCCGTCACACTGTTGAACGTAAAGTTCACAGCAGGATACGTTCCGGTCGTATTGTATACAGGCCTGCTCGTTGCTGTACTTTGTGATAAGTTGTTGGCACTGCTGCTCTTGTCCGACCAGGCCGAAACGGCCGCACCATTTGCCGGATTGTCTGTGAACACGTCGTCGCCATCCATGTCCCGTGCTTCGAACCATCCTGTCAGATTAGAGGTGCCCGTTAAACTGAACACCCCGCCAGGCGCGTTGGGATCCTGTGAACGCACATCGGTCGGCATCATCAGAGACAGAATGATGACTACATACCGACAGACCTTTACAGCATCTTCTCTGATGATCTTCTTCCGGTTCCTGCTTCTCATTTTGGGGTCGTTTTAGTAAACGGTTTCCTAAATAATCGCCAGAGCCTCAAGTTAAAATATTATCACGTAAAACCCGTCCAGTTAAGGCCACATTGCAGGTTGTCCGATCAGGATTTAACTATACAGTCTTTTTGAATCCGAAGAACGGTATTCCGACGGTGACTGGGGCAATAAACGGTCATCTCTGCCGATCAGGACCATTTCCCGGCTGTCACTTAACTGTTACATATGCAGGATACGAGGCTCACCGTGTGCAATATCTGCTGAATCCAAAGTCTCGTGGTCCATAAAGTTTTCATACGACGAGGTGATTACCTGCTCTCCTTCTTTGAGTCCATCGAGTACTTCGAAATATTCACTTCCCATTTTTCGTCCCAGCACTATGCTCCTGCGCACCGCCTTATCCTTTCCTTCCATCACGAATACCCACTTCCCTCCGGTATCTTTATAAAAACCACCTACAGGAAGCAGGAGTCGGTCAGAAGTCCCTCCAAGCTGAACGCGGAGCCTCAGATGTTTTGAAGGTTGAGCGGCTGGCGGCACCGTATCTTTGAAGCATAAACGAATTTCAAACCTGCCTTCAACAACCTCGTGTGATACTTGGTCTATCTGCAATTCATAATCCCGATTTTCGAGTGTCGTTGTTGCGATCAGCCCTTCCGTTATCCTTGTGATATACAACTCATCTATCTCGGCGAGCACGCTGAAGCCTCGCACGGAATCGGCAATTACCTCGCCGGTTTGTGGGATGTATTCAATGAATGGACCGTACCTGACTTTGGCGATAGCCATACTCCCGGACAACCTACACACCGTTCTCCCCGTGGAGTTATTTGAGACATACACGAATGCAATCAGCATCACCGGCAACAGAACAAGCAACCACCTTAAGGGTTTTCTTTTTCTAACGGACAACATACACGCAGTTTCTGATGCCATGTCAAAACACACGCCAAAAAAAAACAGAGTGAGAGTGAGTGTGAGAGCGGTGCCCGAGCGAACATTATAACTCTGTTTTTACGGTAAATGAACAATAGCTTTTTTGCTCTAGTCAATTGGCTGTCACGATGCCGTAGCATTTCGGGCGAGGTTGTTCGCTAATGAACGACGGGCATTCACCCCGCTGGTCAAACTGCGCGAGACCAGCAACCCACAGCAGATACCAAATTCTGTTACCTGCCCCCTGTGCGATGAAGTGTTGAACTGCGATGAAGTGTTGAACGGTTACCTGCCGAAGGATTGCAATCACTATATTGAGTTTACTTTCCTTCGCCAGAAATGCAAACGCCCGAGCCCCCTGTTCCCTCAAAACGAATTCTTTCCATCGACACACTCCGCGGCTTCGACATGCTGATGATATCCGGTGCAGGGTCTTTCATCTTCCTCCTGCATGGAAAGACCGGCTTGCCGTGGGTAGACGCACTGGCCATGCAATTTGAACATCCGCCCTGGAACGGCTTCACCTTCTACGATTTCATCTTTCCCCTGTTCCTGTTCCTCGCAGGCATGTCACTGCCATTTTCCGTTAACAAAGGCCTCGACCAGGGACTATCCAAATCGCAGATTTACTGGAAGGCATTTAAGAGGATGATGATCCTGATCGCACTGGGCATCCTTGACAAGAACGCACCAACGCCCTACTTTGACTGGTCGCAGATCCGTTTCGTCGGCGTACTTCAACGCATCGGATTCGCTGGCTTCATTGTTACCATACTTTATCTGAACTTCAACGAACGAAAGAGGATCATCTGGTTCGTCAGCTTGTTGTTGTTCTATTACGCTGCCATGTTTCTGATACCTGTGCCCGGTTATGGTGCCGGCAACCTTTCGATGGAAGGCAACCTGCATGGATGGATCGATCGTCATTTTCTGCCGGGCAGATTGCTGCAAAAGACCTATGACGAAAATGGTTTATTCACACAGATCCCGGCATTATGTTTAACTCTTCTGGGAACGCTGGCATCCGACATCCTTCGAAAGGAAACACTTTCAGATCAACACAAGCTTCGATACCTGGTAATAGCAGGTGCATCCTGCCTTGGTGTCGGACTTCTGTGGGGTCTGCACTTCCCCATTAACAAACATCTCTGGAGCAGCTCTTTTATTTGTCTGACCGGCGGTATGGCTCTGCTAAGCTTTTCGCTGTTCTACTGGGTCATCGACATTCTGAAGTATCGTAAGTGGACGTTTTTCTTCATCGTTATAGGAATGAACAGCCTCACAATTTATCTAGCTTACCGTTTTATTGATTTCGGGCACACCTCGCAGCTACTGTTTGAAGGCCTGTACAGTTGGACCCCGGAACCATGGCATCCGGTGTTTGAAAGTCTGGGAGCGTTGGTAATTGTTTGGGTGTTTTTATATGTTTTGTATCGCCGAAAGATATTCATCAAGATCTGATCAGAGATTACCAATACATCTCTCTGCGCATTTGGTTCGTGTCACTCTTACACTGTTCCTACGTCACCACTCTCACACTGTTCCTCACTCTGAATTTCGCAGAGTGAGGAACAGTGTGAGAGTGATGATAGTGTAACAGCGAACAGAAGTACAGAAACTTCTCCTAATTCTGGTGCTTGCTCAAAAACGCCCTATCAAGTTTAGACGCAGCATCGGCATCCATCAGAATTTCACAGTTCGGATGCAGCTGGACCACTGACGCCGGTATGTCAAGCGACACGGGGCCCTGGATCGCCTTCGCCAGTATGTCCGCCTTATGTTTGCCTTTCACAATAAGGATCACCTTACGCGTATGCATGATGTTCTTAATGCCACGCGTTAATCCGCCAAGCACGGTGGTATCAGGAACGTGAGTCTCACGGCGGACTTTTGCTTCGAAGTCCGGATCCATGGGCGACACCCAGGTCTCGCTTTCAAATGGTGTAC
The DNA here is from genome assembly GCF_037203685.1 of Chryseolinea sp. T2. Lineage (NCBI taxonomy): Bacteria > Pseudomonadati > Bacteroidota > Cytophagia > Cytophagales > Fulvivirgaceae > Chryseolinea > Chryseolinea sp. T2. The sequence continues at coordinate 294,626 of NZ_JBBCAU010000010.1, read as the reverse complement.
CTGGTTGGTTTATGCCGATGTGACCATTGGAGCCAAGTCCCAGCATCTGCAGGTCGGCACCACCGCGCTCAGATAGTCTTTGCTCAAACAACGCTGCCTCCCTTTCAAAATCATCCGACATGGTGGGTGGCATGATAAAATTCTCTTCAGGAATTCCAATAGGATCAGCAATCTGCGTTTTGATCATGGTATAGCAACTTCCTGAGTATTCGCGTGGGAGATTCGTCAACTCATCGACATTGAACAGCGTGATCCGCGACACGTCGAACGGATACTTCGCATGAATCTCAGAGACGATCGCATGCATGTTCATGGTCGTTTGGCCTGTCGAAAGTCCGATGACGGCATTCGGCTTCTCCAGCATTTGCGTGATAATTCTCCAGGCGGCCGCGACGTCGAATGTATGTTCGTCCTTAGTGATGGTAATCTTCATGAAAGTATCTTAATGGTTCTTTAGTTCTTCAGCTAAAAATTGATCGATCGCAGCGGAGGCCGCTTCTTCATCTTCTCCCTCGACGATGATGGTTATGGTATCCCCGCCCTTAATTCCGGCAGTAAGAACATTCAGCATGCTGTTCAGTCGCACCTGCTTGTCTCCTTTCTTCAGACTGATGACTGACCGGTATTCCCTGGCAAGCTTTACGAGCTTTGTTGCAGGTCGCGCGTGTATGCCATCCGTCGACGTAACCGTATATTCCTTTAAAATCATATGTTTCTGTTCAATGCTTCCTCTGTCAGGTATTCGTTGATCTGGTCCGTGTCATTCATGTCGAGCACGTCGGAAGCTATCTGAAGCGCGCGCATATGTGTTCCCTGAATAATTGCGCGCTTCACAACGGGTATGCTGGATGCACTCATCGAAAACGAGCCCAATCCCATCCCGATAAGTAATAGTGTTGCACGCGGATCGCCTGCCAGCTCTCCGCAAACACTTACGTCAATCTTATGGAGAGCTGCCTGATCAATAATATTTCCAATGAGCCTCAGCATCGATGGATGCAACGGTTCGTAGAGCGATGTCACAATCTTATTTCCACGGTCGACTGCCAGCGTGTACTGGCAAAGATCGTTTGTACCTATACTAAAGAATTCAACTTCCCTCGCCAGGCGGTCAGCCATAATGGCCGCGGCCGGAGTCTCGATCATAACGCCGACGGGCATTTGAGCATCGAAGGCTACTCCCTGCGAAAGCAATTGGTGTCGCGCCTCGTGGAGCAGTGACTTACATTGGCGAAGTTCCTGCAAACCGACGATCATTGGAAACATGATCCGGACTTTACCGTAAGCGCTTGCCCGCAATATCGCCCGCAGCTGTTCAAGAAATCTGTCTGGCTCACGTAGCGAAATCCGGATGGCCCTATAACCAAGAAATGGATTTTCCTCCCGCGGAAGATCGAAATATGGCAGCGGCTTGTCGCCGCCGATGTCCAGAGTTCGTATGGTAACCGGATGGCCGTTTGCTTCCTCCACTACTTTTCGATAGTATCCGAATTGCTCGTCCTCGGTTGGAAAATTCCCATGACTCATAAACAGGAGCTCGGTACGAAACAGTCCAACTCCGGTTGCTCCCAGAGCAAGTGCATCACTCATATCCTGAGGACCTGAGATGTTCGCCTGCAGACGGACCTCACGACCATCGATCGTTTTGGCAACGCCTGTGGTCTGAGACAACAACTCCTTCCGCTCTTGATCGAACGCCCTCCGTCTCATTACGAATGCCTGCATGGTCTCGTCCGAAGGTCGTGCGCACACATGACCTTCCGAGCCGTCGGCTATAAGCATCTCGCCCTGGAGAATGATGCTCAATCCGTCTCCACAGCCTACAACGGCCGGGATATTTCTTGCCCTTGCCAATATTGCGGTATGTGAAGTACGCCCGCCGAAACGGGTCACAATGCCGGATACATTGGTAAGATCCAGAGACAGGGCCTCAAGTGGAGTAATGTCATCGGCAACGAGGACGCTACCCGCCGGGATATCAGTTAGTGATAAGGACTCGCCCCGGATGTTCCGGATTATTTGTTCGCTGCAAGCACGCACGTCTGAGGCGCGTCCCCGCAGATAGTCGCTGTCCAGTTCTCCAAGCAGAACGATCAACTGATCGCAGACCGTACTTACCGCTGCCTGCGCCGTACTGTTCTCATTGTTGATCAGTGCAACCACATCAGCATGAAGCTGAGGATCAGACAACATTTCAACCTGCATTTCCAGTATGTCACGTTCCTCATCGGTCATTGTCATGCGCGACTTCCGTATGAGCGATTCTACTTCGTCGATGGACCGGTTCACCGCATGCCTGAATTTTTGTATTTCTCCCTCTGCATCATCTGTTTTCGCTACGGTAGCTTCCTTCGAATGATTTTTCACACGTACGTAGGCATGGCCAATAGCGATGCCATGTGATGCCCCTATTCCTTCGATCATTTTCTGATTCTCTTTCAAAGTCTGTGTCAAGCCAGTATGTTCAATACACTTCCGATAAAACCGGCAGCCAGCAATGCCAGTAGCAGATACGTTGTCTTCACCTGTCGCTTAAGCAGCTGATACGTGATCAGTGTAAACCCCAGCGGAATGATATGAGGTAGAATCTTGTCCAATGCGCCCTGCAATGACACTCCCGACGCAACCGCCAGCGGCGTAGAGACCGACATTAACAGAGCGGGCATCGCTCCGACCACCATGAGTCCCACGATGGCGGCACCTGATGTTAACTTATCCATCACATTACTTCCGGAAATGCGCTGCAGGAAGCGATGTCCCTGGCGGTAACCGATAAACGTGAGCTGATAACGCACAAGGAAGTGAGGAACGTTGAAGAGCATTATGAACAACAGCGGCCCAAGAATGCTTCCGCTCATAGCAAGAGAGACGCCAACGCCGGCGGCAATCACCTTCAGCGTCCCCCAGAACAGCGAATCAAATATACCGGCAACCGGTCCCATCAGCGCGAGCTTCACGTTGTTGATGGATTCATCATCAAAGTCCTTCGAGCGGCTGTTCTCTTCCTCCATAGCCGCTGCAATGCCGAGGATCAATGTGGAGCCATAGGGACTTGTGTTGAAGAATTGCAGATGTCGTTTCAGCGCCAGGGCCATACGCTCACGTGTCGGGTAGATCTTCTTCAGTATACGCATGAGCGAATAAGCAAAACCCGTGTTCTGGCAGGTTTCAAAATTGAAGTTGGCCTCAAGCGTAAAGGAACGATAGAAAATGCTTCGTATGTCGGCACTGGAGAATGATGTCTCGCGTGCGGGCACCCCGTTGTCGCCCTCCCCTTCCTCCTGTAAACTATCGCTGCTCCCTGAAAAGTTTGATACGATCAATGCGAGCACCACGCCCAGAGCAGCAACGGCGATCATGGGCAATTGCAGGAAACTGGCGAGAAGAAAGCCCAGGAAGAACCATGGCGCCAACTTCTTGTTAAACATAACGTTCATCAGCAGCGCAATGCCCAGCGCTGGCAGCATGTTACCAGCAACGTGCAGGCCCTTGTTAACCCAGGGCGGTATTGTTTCCAGAAAAGATTTCATAACTCCCGCTCCAAGTTCAAGAGAAAGGTAAACGACCACACCCATCAGTAGCGGTTTGAGCAGGCCCGAACCGATGTGTAATCGTTGAAACCGTTCAAAGTCTCCGGCATCGGCCGCTTCAGCAAACTTCTTATTAAAAGCTGAGCGGAATATGAACAGGCTGCTGATCAGCATTTCAGCCAGAATGGAAATGGGAACGGCAAGTGCAAGTGCGACTGCAGCCCCCTGACCGGAAAGTATCGCGAAGGCCGTGCCCAGTACCCCGCCCGTTATAACATCGGGAGGGATCGCCGCACCTACTTTGATATTGCCCATGAATATGGCCTCAAGACTAGCTCCAATCACAATACCCTGCGTGATGTCCCCTAACACTGCACCAACCAGAGGACCAAGTACCAAAGGGCGACTAAGCAGAGACGTGGCCAGAAAGTCTTCCGCATGGCCAAACATGGCTACAAGCGTTACGAGCAGATACGAGACAGTCACAGTGAATTCCGTTTTGACTTATTGTTGTGAGATCAGGTCGCCCAGTTTTTGTTTGGCATCAGAGGGTACCTGACGCACCTCCAGTTCCAATCCGCGACGAAGTAACTCTGCTACAAGTTCTTTGTCTTCATTGGTCAGCGCAACTGCCTTGGACACGAGCGTGGCACCATCGCGCACACGAAGTCCCCCGAAGTTGACGGAGCGGATCTCCTCAGCACCGTTGCATATCGCGAACGCATCTTTCACCGAATTAACCAATATCAGCACCTTCGCCGATTTGTTCTTGTCGTCGTTGAGAAAGAGCATAGCTTCGCTCACAGGCTTGATAAGCAGTTTCGTTCCTGCAGGCTTCGCCAGCCCCATTGTCATCTTCTGAAAGTCGTCGCGCGCCACCTTGTCGTTTGCCACCAAAAGCGTATCAACTCCAAGAGAAGGAACCCATGTAAATGCCACCTGTCCATGTACGAGGCGGTCGTCTATTCTTAGTAGCTTAATCATCGGTGGTATGGTTCTTTAGAATTTTGTTCACGTAAACAATTTGTTCTCTGGCGGCTGTCAGTGCAGACTCGATCGCTTCCGATGTAGGTGTGTCGGGATCGGATAACACGAGGTCGATCAAAAGGGGAAAGTTCGTTCCCGACAGCACGTGCACACGCGCCAGGTCCAGGTTACGAACAACCTGGTTGGTGATACTCCCTCCCATCAGGTCAGTAAAAACGACCAGGTCGTCGTCACTTCTAATCTGTGAAGCAATAGCCCTGACGTTGTCCTCTATGGACCTGTTCTCCTCAGTGTAAGCATCGATCACCCAGATACGATCTGTTTCTCCCGTGATGATGTCCAGCGCTGACTTAAGCCCGGAAGCAAAGTGCCCGTGTCCGGCGATCAGAAATTTTCTCATGGTAATACTATTTTCTCTCCAGAGCTGTCAGGGCCTGCAGGAACCACGCAGTGTGTGGTATCCATTGTTCACTCCAGCGCCATTCGTTGCCGTTGTCTTCATATCGGAAGTCAATTCCCGATCCGTCATTATGTTCTTTGGATCCTGTTATACCGTTGGATATACCGCCTACACCAGATCCGTGTCCGTACATCGCTGCCATATATGGCACGTTGACCTGACCATAGCCATACATCATGCATACCTGATACGGATTGCATCCGAGTACCCAGTTGATCAGCGAAAGGGACATTTCAGCTATCTCCCCTTTCACTCCCGTTCCATTCTTGTCGGGGTAGACAAGTCTTCCGCCGCGTAGCAATACCGTTGTCAGCGAACCGATCCGCGCATCTTCACCCTGCCACCACCAGCCGCTCTCATTGTCATGCGGAATGAAGAATCCATTTTTGACCACCTTGCCGATGCGGAATGTCTGACGGGGGTACTGAAAAGGATTTGACACTTCAGCTGAAACCTTAAGCTGATAGTCGATGAATTTCCTTATAACTGCGATGGCCCTCTCGCGTTCCGCGGCATTCTTTTCAAGATCGAGATATCGGATCAGTGCGATCACCGGAAGCCCTGCGTCCGAAGCATGCCAGAACGGCCTCGTCTTCTCATCATTCGACCAGAAGAATCCTTCATCTGAAATTCTGTTTTCCAGCCGGCGTGCACGACGCTGCGCTTCCTGGCGATAAGCGGGCTTTCGCGTTGCCAGCGACAACTCCGTCGCAGCCATCAAAGCGGTATAGTCGTCAATGATGTTTTCTTTATGGTCATCGATATACTGAATGCTGTACTTCTGAAGATGTGCAAAGGCACGCTCAGCGGCCTGCAGGTATTCTTCAGGCTTGTATTTACTCGTGTGCTTCCACGTCGATATCCGCGCAAGAGCAGCCACGCCCATCCCTCCGCCTTCGCGATATCCGCACTGATAGTCCGACGTAGTCTTGCTGTCTGCCAACAGTCCCACTACACGCCGCTCCGAAGGGTCCTTCTTGAAATATGAAAAGAGCGTCATGTAAAAGTATCCTTCGGGTGAAAGAGACTTCATTATGTAGCCTGCCCCGTAGAATGCCTTGGCAATAAGCGAGTCCTTAGCTGTTCCTTCAAGCAGGTTCGGAATTGCTTCAGCTGCATCGATCATCGACCAGTCCACTAGAGGAGTCTGCTGTGGATTCATGAAGTTTGTATACGCGAGGTGAGAAAAGTACTTGCTTACATCTCCCGATGCATCGGCCCAGCCACCGCGCAGATCAACAGTCTTGTCACTTCCGTATAGCCTCACGTTGGTGTCACCAGATAGCTCTTCCTTCGATAGCGCCTTCTGCCCTTCGAAGAAGCTGGTGATGGCAGGCACGAGTTGCTTTGTCAGCATCTGATTACCGATTTCAAATGCAAAGGATTCAACAGCGGTGTTGCCCGTGTTGACGACTATCTTATAATAGCCGGGTTTAGTAAACGATGTGAAATCCACTGAGGCAAACCAATGGTTTCCCCAATCCTTCACCTGTGAGCCTGGACCTACCGTTCCTTCGAAAACCTTCTCAAGGCTTAGCGCATCTACAACGGTAAAGCTGGTGGCCGCAGCAATCATCTCCCTTGTGCGCAGCATTGCCCGCTTCGAATGAGCAGCATCATATCCTACCTGGTTCACCAGTACCGAAGCGGGGCTGTTCGCGAACGCGTCCATCACACGTTGTTCATGGCCTTCATTGTCGGCAGCCCATTTGATTGCATCCCGAATGAGAACATGATAGTCAGTGTTCCCGCATGACGAAACATCGTGACCCACGCTGATGTAAAGCGCGCGTTCGTAATTTGGGTTCGTCCATATTACGGGATGATTGCCCATCGCAGTTTTAGGCTGATATGAAGATTCATCTGCAATGGCAAGCACATGCGCATCCGCCGGCGGCGCATCGAATTCATACCATTCATCGCGAAGCGTAAATGACTCCGGGAGATTAGCGACAACGGGATGTGCACGGTCTGTAATCCTTACGGTGCCATCCTGCAAGGGTGGATGCGGGGTATAGTTTGCGCCTCCCAGCAATTGCCAGTACCATCGCCAGCTATGGCGGTCTGCGGGTTGAAGGTTGGTGCCTATCAGTCCCGCCGCGTGAATGCCTATCCATCCCTTACCCCTGCTGATAAATTGCTGGATGGCGAATTGCTGCGAAGCCGAAAGATCGTACGGCGCAACGTGAAGCTGAACAAATACATCGTAGTTCGTTAACGTAGCTATGCTGATCTCCGCTGTGTCCGTCGTAAAATGAACGTCGAGCCCATTCTCCGTTGCAATCTTATCAAACATGGCCCTGGCACATTGTGCCATTGGACTATGATATTTGTCGACAGCACCGATAACAAATACGCGCGTTTTGCCAGGCCGTTTCTCTGGCAACGCCGAAACGTTAGCAGCAGCAAGCAATACCAGGCAGCTAACAGCAACCTGTAGCATCAATGCTGATGCACCGAGTGCATTCTTATAATATGCTCTAATACGATATGCCATCCTGCAATGCGCTTTCATACTTTTCAAAATCGATGGTATAGAGGTGCGGCGATTTGTTCTGACTGCCCGTTTTCTTTTCCGGAAGCTTACTGAGAAAATCATAACTCATTAATAGCTTATGGAAATTGCGCCGGTCGAACGTTCTGTTGAGAATTGTCTCATATAGCTTCTGCATGTCGCGCAGCGTAAACTTGCCGGGCAGCAATTTTGCTATCGGCAGATAGCGCAGGTCCTTGCGCAGGGCGAGCAGTGCCGACTCAACGACCTCATGATGATCAAACAGCAAGTCGGGCATCTCAGTAATTTCACACCACTGGAAATTGCCTTCGACCTTTGGCTTCACCCGGTCGAAATCAACAAGCGCATAGAAACCAACAGTGATGAGACTGGGTGCGCGGTGAGGGTTGCTGTCACGGGATGATGGTGCTGCGGTTTCCTGCTGCACGCTCTCCGCTGGCCGGCTGAACGTCTGAAACTGTTGAACGAATACGTCGTCCAGGCCGGTCGTTGTGTGAAGCATCCGAATGGCAGCATCCGTGATAGGTTCATTCCGCAGCACCGGCCCTCTTGGAAGACTCCATCCGGATTCCCCGGGCCATTGTAATAGAAGAACTTTGAGATGATAATCATGGAAGCCGAACATGACACAGTCGACCGAAACGTCCCTGATGTACTGCTGTTGAATTGAGGCGGAGGTTTTACGTGTCATTTCCTGCAAACGTTTTAAAGGTAGCAGCTTAGCGTAAATAATACGCACTTGATAGCGTATTTTTTACGCACTAAGAGTAAGAACCTGATTATAAGCAGATTAAAACCAGATATTCGGGCTGTTGGCCGTAATATTCGTTCTCGAAGGCTACGCTTTAGCGGACTGGACACTATTCAATGCGCGACGCAATAGTCTGTTCCATCTGAACGGTAACTAAAAATAGTTTGCCTGACCGTGCAACCTTCGTCCCCATCGCCGGTATCATAGGCAAAGGTGAAACATATCTCGGCCGTGGCACAACATTAACCCGCAGCTATTACCGTAAGTCTTATGTAAAACTATGTTACTACAACAATGAAGGGAACCTATCTGGGCGAATTCGAAGAGCTCGTGCTCCTCACTGTAGGCATTCTCATGGAAGACGCTTACGGACTTTCTGTTTTGACGGAACTGGAAAAACAAACAGACAGATCCATCATGATCAGCTCTGTTCACAAGACACTGGTACGCCTTGAAGAAAAGGGCTTTCTGAAGTCACACATGGGCGGAGCGACAAGTGTACGCGGTGGAAGAGATAAAAGACTGTATCAACTGACACGTGCTGGTATTAAGGCCCTTAATCAAAGCCGGGAGCTGCGGAGCGAAATGTGGAAACAGGTTCCATCCATTATCTGGGAGGGCGGAAAATAATATGCGTAACGAACATCACCCCCATCAGTTTACGCCACCAATGTTTGGCGTTCGACTATTACGTGCAATCTGCAATGATGAGCTGTCGGATGCCGTTCTCGGAGATCTTACAGAACTGTATCAGCATCGTCGTTCCCGGATGAACAAACATCGTGCTGACGTACTGTTCTATTTAAATGTGCTGCAGTTTGTTCAGCCATTCGCCATTAAGAAAAGAAAATCTTCCTACCATATAAATCAACAGGCCATGCTCAATAACTATTTCAAGGTGGGTATCAGAAACATGAACCGCCACAAAATGTACTCGGCTATAACCATCGGAGGTTTTGCCCTGGGACTTGCCACCTGCCTCCTTATCTTTCTTTACATCACCGATGAGCTGAGCTATGACAAACACTACGCGCAGGGCGACAGGATTTTCAGACTATACAACAACTATAACACCAGCGACGGAGGAAGCTGGATGGCCATGCCTCCATCCGTGGCCAGCATTCTCAGAGAAGAATTTCCCGATGTGGAAAAAGCAGCGCGACTGATTCCATACAAGTGGTTCAGCGCCGGCAGTAATCTCATGCGCAGAGATGATGTTACAGAAAATACTTTTGAAGAAGGCTTTGCTTATGCAGACCCCGACCTCCTCGACGTGCTTGAAATTCCCATGGTGTATGGCAATCATCAGCAGGCGCTCGATAAGGCGCATACGATAGTAATCTCCCGTCGAATGTCCGAAAAGTATTTCGGCAACACGGATCCGACGGGAAAGACTTTAATTCTCAACGATGACAAAGACAAAGGCGCTTACACCATTGGCGGTGTAATGGAAAACTTTCCCACGCACAGCCACCTGCAGTATGACTTCTTTCTGACGTTGACCGGAGTCGAATTCTGGCAGGGTGAACAAACGAGCTGGTGCTGCTGGAATTACGACCACTATGTAAGACTTCGTCCTGGAGTGAATGTCGCGGATCTTGAAAAGAAGTTACTGTCGATCCGCGATAAATATCAGGTGGCGTATTTGAATGAGACCGGAGATGCAGGCGCCGCGGACGTCAAGCTGCATCACTTTTATAAACTGCAGAAGATCTCCGATGTGCATCTGAATCCCGAAAAGATCGGCGACCAGTTTTCTCATGGCGATATTCGTTACCTCTGGTTATTCGGCGGTGTTGCCACTTTCATTCTCGCTCTGGCGTGCATCAATTTTATCAACCTTTCTACAGCACGCTCTGCCAATCGCGCCAAAGAAGTTGGCCTGCGCAAGGCTGTCGGTTCAGGACGAGCAATGGTGATGCGCCAGTTCCTCGCCGAATCACTGATGTACAGCTATGTATCATTTGCTATTGCCGTAATCATTTGCGTGCTGGCAATGCCGTACTTCAATTCACTGGCAGGCAAGTCGCTGGTGCTGCCATGGACAACAATATGGTTTGTTCCTGGCATCCTTGCCGCAGCATTTGTTATCGGCATCCTGGCAGGTCTTTACCCTTCGTTCTACCTGTCGGCATTTCAGCCAGTTCAGGTGCTGCGCGGCACCTTAAGCCGTGGAAGTAAAAGTTCAACACTGCGTGGAGCAATGGTTGTGTTTCAATTCTCGACTTCCATCATTCTTATTATAGGGACCCTGGTGATCTCGCGGCAAATTGATTTCATCATGAACACTAAGATTGGTTTCGAGAAAGACCAGGTGCTGATGATACAGGGGGCCAACACGCTCGGCGATCAGCATAAGTCATTCAAGGCCGAACTGAAAAAACTGGCCAATGTGGATCACGTGACCATCAGCAGCTACCTGCCGGTTGCCGGTACTAACAGGGACCAGAACGGCACGTGGCTCGACGGACGTTCCAAAATCGACAAGGCTGTCGGCGCCCAGCATTGGTACGTCGACGAAGATTACATGGAAACCATGGGGATGAAGTTGCTCGAAGGCAGAAACTTTATCCAGGACATGGCATCAGATTCATCATCGGTGATCATCAATCAGTCTATGGCAAAAGCGCTTGGCCTAAAGAAGCCTGTGGGCGAAAAGATCATGACCTGGAAAACATTCAACATCATAGGTGTGGTAGAGGATTTCCACTACGAAAATATGAAAGGCCCGATCAGACCTCTGTTCTTTAGCAAAGGCTCCGGTGGGCTCATTGTATGTGTAAAGGGAAAAGGAAATCAGATGCAGTCCATGATCACATCTGCGCAGTCGGTATGGGACAAATTCATGCCGAACCAACCCTTCCGCTATACGTTCATGAGCGACAGCTTTGCCATCATGTACGACGATGTAAAAAGAACAGGAAGTATATTCTTTACGTTTGCAGCGCTGGCCATCATTGTTGCATGCCTCGGACTGTTCGCTTTGTCTGCCTTCATGATCGAACAAAGAACAAAAGAAATCGCTGTACGTCTTGTGCTTGGAGCTTCGGGCAATAGCATATTGAGGCTGCTGGGGCAGAACTTTGTCAGACTCATTGCAGTCTCGTTCATCATCGCAGTTCCCATCGGATGGTATCTGATAAACATCTGGCTGCAGGACTACGAATATAAGATCCCGCTTACGTGGGATGTGTTCGTGATGTCCGGTGCACTTGCATTATCGGTTGCCGTAATTACTATCAGCTTTCAGACAATAAAAGCTGCAAGGTCAAACCCGGCAAATGGACTGAGAACGGAATAGCTAGTTAACCTCGTATACCGTGTTGGGCATCTTATTTATTTCCCGGGTTACGTCAGATACGTAAGTCGACAGTTCACTGCCAGACAAAACTGTGCCTGCACCATGAATCAGTAAACTTGTGGCACCAGTAATCGATGGGGTAAACCGGGTGATGTTACCATTGATATCAACGACGTCGAAGATCACGTCCTCATCCGTCTTATAGGTTACGCTGTTGCTGTCTTCCGTTACCTTTTCATCGTCCGCGTCAATGAACGAATTGGAGGCACATTGGATCCGTCGCGTTCCACTTTGCCAGAGAACGTACCCGTAGGACTTTAAGTCGTCGGCATGGAAGGTTATCTCGGCAATGCCCTTGGGTTCAAGAGGCGTGCGGACCTCAACAGAAAGGTACCGGAAAGGAAAAATTTCGGGTTCGGGAGCAGGACCTGGGTCAGTATCATCGTCGCAAGCCACCATCCCAACGATCATCATACCACATAGAAGCCTCTTCAACGCGCTCTCAACCTTATACGCCATACCCTGCAATTTTGTACAAAAGTACTAAGAAACGGCCTTTGAACCAGCACGGTAGTTTCAGAGCAATGTGGTTGCCGGGTTCGAACTTATATAGATATAAAGTGACGGAAATATGAACCCCTGGCTACGCCTGCTTTAACATTTTCAACTGTTCTTTCAGCTGCTTCAGGTGGTCCGTAGCATCCTTTATCTTGTCGTTGAACTCGTCCTTCACCTTATCGGCATTCTTGGACTTGCCGAAGAATTCAAGATTGTTACGCCACAAGGCAATATCGTTCTCGACCTTGGTAATCTTCTTGCGGATGAGTTGCTCCTTTTGATAGATCTTACGGTCGGCAGCAGGATCGTTCCTGAGATCCGACAGCTGGCTCTCCAAAGAAAGTTTGCCCTTTTCATCCTCTGATAATCCAGGCAGTGAATTGATAAAGCGTTCCACCGCCTCATGATAGCGGTGACGAATAGAATTTATGTCTTTGCGGGGAACAAAGCCGATCGTAGCGTACTTGTCCTGAAGATCGTGTAGCACGTCCTGTGAACCCGTGCGCCCTGCGGCGTGACTTTCAAGTATTGTACAGATCTCTTCCTTTGCTTTGAGGTTCTCGGACTGCTCGGTTTCCACCCTGTCATGCTGAGAACGACGTTGCTCAAAGAAATGGTCACAGGCGTCTTTGAATTCCTTGAACACTTTCTCCCGAAACTTTTCAGGAACAGGTCCCACATCCTTCCACTGAAGTTGCAGGCTCTTCAATTCTGCCGATGTCTTCTCCCAATCGCTGCTTTCCTTAAGCTCGAGGGCTTTCTTCACCAACTCGTTCTTCAGCTGAAGATTGTGCTCGCGTTCTTCGTCAAGCTTCTTGAAGAAGTTATTCTTGTTATTGAAGAAGGTCTTAAATGCAGACCAGAATTTCTTGTTGACATCTTTGGCTTTTGCCCGAGGCAAACCACCGATAACTTCCCAGCGCTTTTGCAGCTCGAGTATGTCCTTTGTTTTCTGGTTCCAGTCCTTTATGCGATCAGACTGAAAGTTCACAAATTCCTGCACTTCATCGCTAAGCTTTCCTTTGCCGCCCAGGTTCTCCTGAAGTTCCTGCTGGAGGTTCTGCAGGTAGCCATCCCGTTTGGCGTATATCGCATCCGATGCAGTTTTGAATCGCTGCCATACGGCTTCTTTCTCTTCTTTGGGTACAGGGCCAAGGTGCTTGAACTCATGGTGAAGTTCGTTCAGCTCAGCAATGGCATCCTTGATCACGGACACATCAATAAGGCGCTCAGCACGAGCGCACAGTTCGATTTTTGCCTCGAGGTTGCGGCGCCTGTCAAGTTCCTTTAACTCAAAGTATATACTCTGATTGTCGTAGAAGCGGTCGGTCAGTGCGTGATAATTCGCCCAAAGTGTTTTTGCATGAGCGGCAGGAACTGGTCCTATCGCCTTCCACTCCTTCTGAAGCTCTTTGAATTTATCGAACTGGTTCGTTGCATCGGGAGAGTCAAACAGTACGCGAAGGCGTTCCAGCAAGTCCTGCTTCTTCTTAAGGTTATCCACCTTGGCTTCTTCCTGCTGACGGAAGTGTTGATTTCTTCTGTCGCGTACAAGTTTGAAGTTGGCATCGAAAACAACTTCGGCCTCATCTCCTTTGTATTCGAAGTCTTCGGCTACACCTCCGTTATCAACGAAGCGTTGCAAAGCCTCTGCACGTTCCTTCTCACGCAATTCATCAAAGATTGGTTTGATCTCGCGCAAAACGACATCGACTTTTTTAAAGTCTGATTCTTTGGTAAGGTCTTTTACCAGCTCGGAAAGCTGATGCTTGGAGTACTGTGAATAATCAACATGGTGTTCAACCTCATGATGATCTTCGGCTGCTTCGTCGCGAAATTCATCGCGATCAGATAAATCCACTTCAGATTGTAAAGTCCGTCCGTTGGACAACTCCTTCTCCTGTTCCTGCGCTTCCTTTTTTTCTCGTTCCATTTCCATGGTCATGTCCATTGCTAAACGGCGTATATCGTAAATTTACACAAATTGGATCAATTAAGCCGGGGGTCGGTGGGATAGTTCGCATATACCGAAAATCTCCCTCCCATACTATCCAGAGCCTTTTTCCACATCAGTGTTGGTTCAGTATCAAACAACAGGTCGTCGGTGACATAGTCACAAACAATCCAGGAATCTTCCTGCAATTCTGATTCAAGCTGGCCTGATGACCATCCGCTATACCCCAGATAAAACCGTACATCTGAGGACTTTATCTCAGACGTATCGATGCTGGCGATAAGGCTTTCAAAGTCACCACCCCAGAAAATCTCTTCACGAATCTTAACGGCCTTGTCGAGGTTCGTATTGCGATGAAGAAAATGAAGGGTGTCTTGTTGTACCGGACCTCCTACGAATACACGTTCATCAATACTACCAATAACATCCATCACCTCACCGATTTTCAATAGCGACGGTTTATTCACAACGAAGCCGAAAGATCCTTCTTCATTATGTTCACATAAGAGGACGACAGTTCTTTCAAAATTCGGATCAGCAAGAAAAGGCTCTGATATCAGTAACCTTCCACGCTCGGGCTGAAGTTTATTCTTGTATTTAAAGAACTCCATTTACACTCGCTGTATTATTGCCGAACTATGTTATCAATGTTTTCGTACTTGAATAAAATACTTCATTTGCTTGAAAGCAAGCATTATTTCCACGACACACATTTGAATAAATTGCAACCGTATGCAACGACTTGAAGACATTCGAAAGGAATATTCCAGGACATCGCTGGACGTTAAAAACGTTTCCGCAGATCCAATAGAACAATTTAATATCTGGTTTAATGAGGCGATGAGTGCGGGTGTACCCGAACCAAATGCAATGAGTCTGGCAACAGTCGGAAGTGACCATCGCCCATCATGCCGCATCGTTTTACTCAAAGGGGTCGAGAATAATCAGTTTGTCTTTTACACAAATTACCAGAGCCATAAGGGTAAAGATCTTGATAACAATCCATTTTGTGCGTTAACGTTCTTCTGGCCCGAGCTCGAACGGCAGGTTCGGATTGAAGGAAGTGTTACCCGTGTAGACGACTACAGATCCGAAACTTACTTTCAAAGCAGGCCAGTAGGCTCTCAGATTGGCGCGTGGTCATCTCCACAGAGTTCGGTGATCGGGAACAGGGAGATCCTGGAAGAGCGGGTACAGCAAATCAGCAAGCGTTTTGAGGGTGCTACCAAACTACCCAAGCCCAAACAATGGGGAGGCTTTCAGGTTGCGCCGTACATGATCGAATTCTGGCAGGGCCGGCAGAGCAGGCTTCACGACCGGATAGTGTTTACACTTGCTGATGGCGCGTGGGGAACGCACCGCCTGGCACCCTAATTCTTCACTCTCACACTGTTCCTCACACTCAAAACAGAGTGAGGAACAGTGTGAGAGCGATGAACAGTGAGGAACAGTGTGAGAGTGAGGAACAGTGACCTATATCAGATCGAAGAGGGAGTTTACGCCCGGGTATCTCCGGACGGTGAATCCCTCTCCGTACTTTGTCCCTATCGCATGGCCAAACTCCACAGCGCGTGCTTCGAGCATGCGCAGAAATGAAGGGCTGGAAATGTAGGTCTCCGGCTCGCTCGAACTGGGATCATAAAACTGTGATTTAAAGGCACGTACGGCCTCCATCTTCAACTCAAAGTGATCCGTGATGTCGACGATAAAGTCGGGCTCAATAAACAAACTCTGAATGCAGTGGTACACTGCCGAAGGCCTCCAGGGTGCTTGCTTTTTTCCATTCTCATCAACGGTCTCGACTTTGGCAAGGCCCGACAGAAAGCAAGCGTCGTAGCCAAGAGCTGCGCCCTTTCCGTGATCGATGTGCCGGTCATAAACCGCATTCGCCAGTACAATATCCGGTTTGTATTTGCGTACTGCTTTCACCACGGCCAGCTGATGCTCGGGGTCATTCTGAAAGAAACCGTCTTTCAATCCAAGATTATCACGGACGCTGACACGAAGTATCCGCGCGGCATCGGCAGCTTCTTCAGCGCGTAACTCAGGGGTGCCCCTGGTGCCTAATTCTCCTTTTGTGAAATCAACAATTCCAACACTGTGACCAAGGGCAACGTGCTTCGCTATCGTGCCGCCGCAGCTGATCTCCGCATCGTCGGGATGCGCGGCCAAAACAAGTACATCGAGTTTCAAAACGAGCGTTTTGTTATTGCTGAGATAATATCTGTTTACTGCTGAAGACTTTAGTGGACGGCTTCAACTTCTTTGGATGCCAGGAATCGCTCTGCATCGAGTGCTCCCATACAGCCCGTGCCTGCAGCGGTAATCGCTTGTCTGTAGACATTATCAGCTGCATCGCCAACGGCGAAAACACCTTCAACATTGGTACGCGTAGAGCCCGGCAATACCTGAATGTAGCCAGTCTCGTCCATGTCGATATATTCCTTGAAGATATCTGTGTTAGGCTTGTGTCCGATCGCGAGGAAGAATCCCTGAACAGCAATCTCACGCTTCTCACCAGTCTGTGTATCACGAAGGCGCACACCCGTTACACCTGAATCGTCTCCCAGGATTTCATCAGTCTCAGAGTTCCAGTGGATCTGAATGTTGGGTGTTTTAAGCACGCGATTCTGCATGATTTTCGATGCGCGCATTTCATCTCTGCGTACGATAAGGTGAACCTTCGTACATAAGTTTGCAAGGTAAGTAGCCTCTTCAGCGGCAGAGTCTCCCGCACCAACAACGGCAACATCTTTCTGACGGTAGAAGTATCCGTCGCATACTGCACACGCCGATACACCGCGATTGGTGAACTTCTCTTCGGATGGCAATCCAAGGTACTTGGCTGAAGCACCAGTTGCTATGATCACTGCATGGGCAATTACGGTTTTGCTTTCATCTACAACCACTTTCAATGGATAAGTGGAAAAGTCAACGGAAGTAACAAGTCCGTAATGAACCTTCGTACCAAAACGCTCAGCCTGCTTCTGAAGATCTATCATCATCTGCGGGCCATTAATGCCCTCGGGATAACCTGGAAAATTCTCGACGTCGTTAGTAGTTGTGAGCTGGCCTCCGGGTTGTCCACCGGTATACAGCACGGGGTTCAAGCCTGCGCGCGCTGCGTATATGGCAGCCGTATAACCAGCCGGTCCGGAACCGATGATCAGTACTTTTACTTCTTCAGTTGTCATGGGACGATGTTTAACTGTATAACAAAATAAAGGGCCTCTTCATTCGAGACCCTTTAAATATCTTTAAAATGCAAAATTATTAACCGAGGTAAGGCTTGAGAGCCTTGCTCCTGGATGTGTGTCTGAGTCTGCGGATGGCTTTCTCTTTGATCTGGCGAACGCGCTCACGGGTAAGGTTAAACTTCTCACCGATTTCTTCGAGTGTCATTGAATGCTCTCCATTCAAGCCAAAGTATAACGTGATAACGTCTGCTTCACGCTGGGTAAGCGTTGAAAGTGCTCTCTGTACTTCACGACGTAAAGAGTCATTCATCAGACCAGAGTCTGGTGTCTCTTCGCTGTCGTTTTCAAGAACATCGAGCAAACTGTTTTCTTCTCCCTGTACAAACGGAGCGTCCATAGATACGTGACGACCGGAGATCTTCATCGTGTCCACTACCTCAGCCGTTGTGACATCCAGAACTTCTGCAAGTTCTTCAGGTGATGGCTCGCGCTCATACTTCTGTTCAAGTTCCGAGAACGTCTTTGATATCTTATTCAAAGAACCAACGCGGTTAAGCGGAAGACGAACGATACGTGATTGTTCGGCAAGAGCCTGAAGGATGGACTGACGGATCCACCATACTGCGTACGATATAAACTTGAAACCACGGGTTTCATCAAAACGCTGTGCCGCTTTAATCAAACCGAGGTTACCCTCGTTGATGAGGTCCCCCAGCGATAAGCCCTGATTCTGATATTGTTTAGCTACTGATACAACAAAACGCAAGTTTGCCTTAGTGAGCTTCTCAAGGGCAATTTGATCTCCCTCCTTGATACGCTTTGCCAACTCTACCTCTTCGTCGGGGGTAAGGAGGTCAACCTTACCAATCTCCTGGAGGTATTTGTCCAGCGACTGGCTTTCGCGGTTGGTTATCTGCTTACTGATCTTGAGCTGTCTCATCCTTTGATTTTAGTCTCTGTGTTCGATAACAATATAATGTCAAAATATAGTTCCTGTCAATTTATCCTTACGATAATTAGGCGTGCGTTGTTTCGGGACGCGGCGGCCGTGGAAGCAATACTTTCCTGGAGAGACGGAATTTACCGGTCTTTTTGTCTACTTCGATGAGTTTCACTTTGATCTCTTCGCCTACTTCAAGTACACCTTCCATGTTCTCAAGGCGCTCCCACTTAATTTCCGAAATATGGAGCAATCCGTCCTTGCCTGGCATGAATTCCACGAATGCGCCGAAAGGCATGATCGACTTCACTTTGCCATCATAAACCTCGCCAACTTCCGGAATTGCTACGATTCCTTTGATTCGCTTCAGGGCAGCTTCCATCACCGACTTGCTGGTGGCAAACACACGGACAACGCCCTTGTTATTTACCTCCTCGATCGAAACAGTTGCACCCGTTGTATTCTGAATATCCTGAACAACTTTTCCGCCAGGGCCGATAATGGCACCGATCATTTCTTTCTCGATGATTACGGTCTCTGCACGTGGCGTTTGTGGCTTCAGGTCAGGGCGAGGTGCAGTGATTGTCTTCTTCATCTCATTGAGAATGTGAAGTCTGCCTTCCTTAGCCTGAAGCAGAGCCTGACGCATTACCTCATAGGTAAGGCCATCCACTTTAAGGTCCATCTGGCAGGCCGTGATGCCCTGCTCTGTTCCGGTAACCTTGAAGTCCATATCTCCAAGGTGATCCTCATCACCAAGAATGTCAGAAAGGATAGCATACTTGCCAGTAGAGCTATCGGAGATCATTCCCATAGCGATACCAGCCACGGCTGATTTCACAGGAACACCGGCGTCCATAAGGGCAAGAGAACCGGCACAAACTGTCGCCATTGAAGACGAGCCATTTGATTCCAGTATGTCTGAAACGATACGGATAGTATATGGGTTCTTATCGTCCGGAGGAAGCACCTGCTTCAACGCGCGGAGTGCCAGGTTACCGTGTCCAACCTCCCGACGTCCGGGGCCGCGGTTAGGTTTCACCTCACCTGTAGAAAAGCCCGGGAAATTGTAATGCAGGATGAACTTTGAGAATCCTTCAATCATAGCACCGTCAATCATCTGCTCGTCCAGCTTGGTACCGAGCGTAACCGTGGTGAGTGACTGTGTTTCGCCTCTTGTAAAGATCGCAGAACCATGGGGTGAAGGGAGGTAGTCTACTTCACTCCATATATCCCTGATTTGAGTGGTTTTACGACCATCCAAACGAAGTCCTTCATTAAGCGCTAAGTCACGCGCCGCTTTCTTTTGGATATCCTTAAAGTAACGCTTAACCATTACCTTGTCAACCGTCGTATCCTCAGGGAGTCCGTCCAGGTACTCGTCCAGGATAGTGGAGAACGCATCAGAGCGGACTTTTTTGTTTGTATGCAATGCGCGAGCGGCCTGGTAGGCACGTTCGTACATCAGCTTCCAGAGCTCCTCGCGGAGGCTCTCATCGTTATTTTCGTGGCTGTATACGCGCTTCTCGGTCTTGCCCGCAGCCTTCGTCAATTCGATCTGCAATTCGCACTGTATCTTGATTGCATCGTGGGCACGCTTCAGCGCTTCCAGCATGTCGTCTTCAGAAACCTCTTTCATTTCGCCCTCAACCATGAGGATGTTTTCAATAGAGGCCGCTACGATGAGGTCGATGTCGGCGCGTTCCTTTTGTTCCATGGTAGGATTGATGACGAACTGGCCATCAACACGGGCTACCCGAACTTCGGAAATAGGACCCTGGAACGGAATATCTGATACAGAAAGTGCTGCGGATGCAGCAAAAGCGGCAAGGGCATCAGGAAGCGCAGCCTGATCACCTGAAATCAAGTAAATCATTACTTGTGTTTCGGCGTGGTAATCAGCTGGGAATAAGGGACGTATAGCACGGTCAACAAGGCGGCTAATGAGAACTTCATAATCCGACAGCTTGCTTTCGCGCTTCATAAAACCACCTGGTACCTTACCGGTGGAAGCAAATTTTTCCTGGTAATCAACCGACAAAGGCAGGAAATCAGTGCCTTCCTTGTGCTCGGTGGCGGCAACTACTGTTGCCAGAATCATGGTATTTCCCATGCGCAACACAACAGAACCATCAGCCTGGCGGGCTAGTTTTCCGGTTTCTATAGAGATCTCCCGACCATCAGGGAGTTGGCAAGTTTTAGTTATTACGGTAGGTTTCATAAGAGAGATGTGATTGGAGACCGTGAAGGACTCGGATGTGAAAAAATGCAAAAAGGGAACCTTGGAAAGGGTTCCCTCTAACGGACTAATGCCGATTATTTTCTGAGATCGAGGTCGGCCAATATGGCTCTGTACCGTGCGATGTCTGTGTTCTGAAGGTAGTTGAGCAATCTCTTGCGCTTACCAACAAGGGTCAACAGGCCTTGCTGTGTGGAGAAATCTTTCTTGTTTTCTTTCAGGTGCGCCGTGAGATGGTTGATGCGGTGCGTGAAGAGGGCAATCTGTGATTCTGCTGATCCGGTTTCCTCTTTCTTCTTTCCGAAGCCATGCTTTGCGAAAAGGCCCTTTTTAATTTCTGATGTCAGATACATTTCGAATAAATGTTATTTCCTTTATTTCAGGGGGCAAAGGTAAGGGAATCACGCAGTAAATCAAAAAAAACTTAAAGTTTCGCACGCTACACAGCACTGGCGGCCACCGACTTAGACTTTCGGGCAAACCACCTCTTTACTTTATCCAGCATTACCGAGTAGAAATCAGCCTCGAAAAGGCGCGCATCCTTCCTCGCCTGCTTCAGGAAAAACAATCCTATCACAAAAAGTACGACGTCTGCCAACCATACACCGGCAATAACCGATATGGTGTTTTGTTTGGCGAGCTTCTCGCCCTGCATTCCTATCACATAGTAGACGATAAAGAACAGGATCGACACCAGAAACGGCACGCCGAGTCCCCCCTTCTTAATGATGGCACCCAGCGGAGCGCCAATCAGAAACATGGCGATGCAGGCGAAAGAGCTCGCCAGAATCTTGTGCCATTGAATTTCAAAAATAACCAGCTCCGATCTGAAATTATCAATGCCGTCTTTTGCATTGGTGAGCTGACTCTTAATGGTGCGCGCCTTATTGGCGGCCCCCTGTATCATTTCGCGGGTTAGCGTCAGATTATAAACGCTGTCTACTTTGGCCTGCTTCTTTGCATCAATGGCGAACAATGGCTTTTGTTTCCATGGCTTCGAAGATGATTGTGATCTCTTCCTTTTATTCAACGCCGGCGCAACAGGCTTCGCGGCCGCAGCAGAATCAGCGGCACCGCTGGCCGGCGTTCCCTGTACGACAGTCTTGTTGTTATTTGCAAGCTTCAGTGCAGCACTGTCTACGGAAGCAGCCCCTCCAGACTTATACTTCATCACATAGGGCAAGTTTGCAATAGAGTCCCTGTAAACTTTATGCGCGTAAACCTCTGGTGGCATGATCAAAGAGTCGCCACGCGTGAAGAAGTTGAAGTAGTCAGGTCGCCCCAGGAAATGATTTAACTGAAGGTTCAGCACTTCACGATGCAGGGAATCCATATCGGATTGAAGTTCACCCAGATTGCGCATGATCCTGTTACCCTGAAACCATTTTTTATCTGTAGTCTGCAACTGGAAAGATGACAGATCAAACACGAACTGCGCCTTCTGAAACTGACTACGGGTTAGCGTTTCCTTTTCATTATTTGCTCGTGCTCCAACGCCACGCTGCGTCGACGCGCCTTCGGTGTAATTGAACCCATTATAGAGTTCGAACTTAAGGTAGCGATCTCCCAGGACGGTATACATCCGGCCGGAGTCGGCGACGATCACTTCCTTGTTCCCATTGTTTTTCCGGTGATCATAGACAAGCACTCCTTTCAATGCCTGCTCGTCCTTCGGGAACTTCTTGTTCACCTTGATACTCATGTTGTCGATGCCGCGATAGAATTCGCCTTCCCGTAGTTCGAGCGCCGGCTTCTTTTGCTTTATATCATAGAGCAAGCTATAAGCTTCGAGTGCTGCCCGCGGAACCATGTTGTTGTTCGCGTGAAAAGCGGCGGCCGTAAGAAGCAAAATGAAAAAGAATATCGGCTGGAGTACACGCAGCAGTGAAATGCCCGCGCTCTTGATTGCAGTAAGCTCGAAATGTTCGCCAAGGTTGCCGAACGCGATCAGGGATGACAGCAGTACAGCCAATGGCATGGCCGTCGGGATGGTGAATATGGCAAAGTAAAAGAAGAGCCTTCCAAGCACCCACCAGTCAAGCCCCTTTCCGATGATGTCGTCAAAATACTTCAACATGTTGATGTTGAGCAGAATGAATACAACGACGAGAAAGGTGATCACAAACGGACCTATAAAAGCGTCGAGTACAAGCTTATCCAGTTTCTTCACATTTGTTGATCCCGCCTATGGCTGGACAGGTTTGGTGATATGTTGATCCCGCCTTGCGGCTGGACAGGTTTGTTGATTGAAATGCAAAATTACCAATAATAATGCCGTAAAACGAGGTCAAGATTGTCAATGAAACCAACGCCCCTTTCAGGCGTTGTCCTCAAATCACCAGATCAACAAATCACCAGATCAAGAAATGAATTAGCCTCCGACGATCTTTCGAAGGTTTTCGACGAGACCATCCCACAAGGAACGAAGTTCGCGCAGGTCGTCGAAATCGGAATAGTCAAATACTTTGAGGTAAACAGACTGAGTCAGTTCATTTGACTCGAGCCGGAACTCTATATAAGCAGGATCACGTTCGTCCTCTTTTGTCTCCGGGACAAATTCAAACTTGACGAAGTGATTGGTGCGGTGAGCCACCTGGCGGGCCCGGTGCCCCTCGTCGTCCCAAAAAAAAGTAAAGGTCTTATCTTCGTTATTGATTCTTACATCCTCAGCATACCATTCGGATAAACCGCTTGCAGTCTGGATATATGGATAAAGCATCTTGACCGATGCATGAATCTCATAGTCGACTGCGAAAAGTTTCTTTTTGGTACTTACAGTTGCCATCAAAAGTATTGAGTGAGGGAATTTATAGCATTTTAGTCAGTATGACAAAACAATTGGAGAGTTTGAATCGCATTGGGTTGTTGCTAATTCCGGACAATCTTGTAAGTTTGCACTCCCTTAAAAACAGCCCGGTCGGGGCGGTACTTTAAATGGCGCGGTAGCTCAGGTGGTTAGAGCGTTGGATTCATAACCCAAAGGTCGGGGGTTCAACTCCCCCCCGCGCTACTCATTTATTGATTTAGTGATTTGTTGATTGGTTGATTTGGCGGCCAACGCTGGAAGCGTTGGTTTTTGTTTTTGGGGCCATTTTTATCGGATTCAAGGAGACCTCAAGTCACATTCTTTGTCCAGCCAGAGACTTACCAGAGGGCAGTAATGGTTTGTTTTCCATCTTCTGAGATGTAGTAGCGGACTATCCTCGGCGCCCCAGCAACGCTTTTCCCCTATCAGTGTTTTCCCCACCCTCTCCCACTCTGCTCCAAACGCCCAGCTGATCTATTCCATATTCTTCTCACACTTTTCCATGGTCTTCCCGGCTCTTCCAATTAAACGTTGACACCTTAACGTTCACACCCTGGCAGTTTATTCCCAGACTTTCACATAGGTTTTAAAAATGATTTATCATCGTCAACAAAGTCATCGGCAACGGTGACCCACACAGGCGTCATTTCTTCGTCGGATAAAAGATTGTAGCCATCATGGTCTGATGATCAAAGCACGATTTACATTTGCTGCTTCGATTTGAAGTACGTGACCGTTTAATATAGACATCAATCTCTTCAATGCTATTCCCGACCATTTACTCCACACTCGATCCCGCGGCACTGGCCTCTTTTGTCTCCTCTCAATATGAACTCGGAGACAGCCGGTGTCAGTTGATCCAGCGCGGTGTGGGCGATACTTACCTTATCACCACATCTACTAATAAGTTTGTGCTGCGGATATACAGAAACGATCAAAGGACCTTCGGGCACATTCAAAGCGAGGTTGAACTGCTGAGCATTCTCCGCGACAACAATGTTTCTGTCTCTTATCCAATAGCTGACCGGGATGAACAGTATGTGCAAGCACTCGATGCAGCAGAAGGGAAACGACATGCCGTACTATTCAGCTATGCCAAAGGAGAATCGCCCGTTAAACTTAGTGACACTCAATTGAAAGTTCTCGGCGGTGAGATTGCAAAATTTCACAACATCTCATCGGTAGCAGGATTGTCGAATACACGCTGGACGTTTGACATATCGACGACGCTCATTGAACCTATAAACAAAACCCGTCATCTGTTTGCATCTCTCGCCGATGAACTAACGTGGTGGGTATCCGTTGCCGGGCAGGCAAGGGAATATTTGGAAAGTATTCCTACCGATCAATTCTCTACCGGCTATTGTCACTATGATTTCCTTCCAAAAAATTTTCACTTCGATGACGACAACATCACACTCTTCGACTTTGACTTCTTCGGCAAGGGCTGGTTGGTGAACGACCTAATGACTTTCTGGACACAACTTACTCTTGATGTACAGATTAACAGAATGACGCAGCAGGATGCAGATCACTCTTTCGATCTGTTGCTGGATGCATATCGTCAGCATCGTTCAATAAGCGATGAGGAACTAAGGGCGATACCAAGCCTTTCCATTGGTTGGTGGTGTTACTATATGGGCTTTCATGCTTCACATGACCAGTTCCTGGCATTTGTTCAGCCGGGTCACCTGAAAATGCGCACTGCATTGATTCGTCAGCTGGCAGAACGAAATGCGAAGTGGTCAGACAGATATTGTTAACTCCTTGGTCGTGGACGTGAGCAGAAGAGGGTAAGGAGCCCTTATAATTTCCTGTTCTGGTAGGTCGTAAAATCCGGAACCGTGCGGGAATAGGAGAACAACTTTTCCGAACTTAAAAGAATATCTGCTGTTGCCCTGTTGCAGGCCACCGGAATATTCCAGACCACGGCGAGTCGCAAAAGGGCCTTGATGTCGGGATCGTGAGGCAGGGGCTCGAGCGGGTCCCAGAAAAAAATTAAGATATCGATCATGCCTTCGGCAATCAGTGCGCCGATCTGCTGGTCCCCGCCAAGAGGACCGCTATGAAGCCGATGTACCGTCAGACCCAACTCGTCGGCCAGCAGTCGCCCTGTGGTGCCGGTTGCGTATATTTCCCACTTCTGCATGCTGGCTAAATGGATCTTCGTCCATTCGACCAGCTCTTTCTTCTTGTTGTCGTGGGCAATGAGGGCGATTCGTTTAATACTCATAGTAATTCGCAAGAGTCGAATCTAAAAATACGCTATTGCAGGTTGTGAACCTTATTCTATTTTTGCCACCTGTTCGTTTATTATGGAGAAGGAAAACATTTCGCGTTGGGTAGAGCAGATTGCTAAAGAACTATCACTTCAGGTAAAGCATGTTAATGCCGTAGCCACCTTACTACAAGAAGGTGCAACGATACCCTTCATATCCCGGTACCGTAAGGAGCTCACCGGAAGCATGGATGAGGTGGCGGTCGCTGCCGTCAAGGATCGGCTGGAGCAACTGCAGGAGCTGGATGCCCGTAGAGAGGCCATCATTTCATCGATCGAAAAGCAGGGAAAACTTACTGTAGAGCTTATGAGCGCTATCGTGTCGGCCGAAACGCTGGCACAGCTTGAAGATATTTATCTGCCATTTAAGCCGAAGCGAAAGACCAGGGCAAGTGTTGCCCGTGAAAAGGGTCTTGAACCGCTGGCCCAGAAACTGGTAGATCAGGAGTCATTCAATATCAATGATTATGCATCTACGTTTGTCGATGGCGAAAAAGGAGTCGCCGACATTAGTGAAGCGCTGGCCGGTGCCCGCGACATCATTGCCGAGTGGGCAAGTGAAAACCCCATCGTGCGAAAGAACGTACGCGACCTCTTCTGGAACGAAGGCGTTATCGAATCCAAAGTACTGAAGGGCAAGGAAGCTGAGGGACAGAAGTACAAAGACTATTTTGAATGGACTGAATCCATTGGCAAAACACCTTCACACCGGCTGCTGGCGATGCGTCGCGGAGAGAAGGAAGGCATTCTGGCTCTCGATATTTTCCCCGACGAAGAAATGGCCATCGGTGCTGTTGAGCGCGTATTTGTCAAAATAGATAATGCTGCCGCTGCAGAAGTGAAGGTCGCTATCCGCGACAGCTATAAGCGCCTGCTGAAACCATCGCTCGAAACCGAAGTTCGGATGGAATCAAAGATGAAGGCAGATGAAGACGCGATTCGCGTGTTCGCAGACAACCTTCGTGAATTGTTGCTGGCCGCTCCTTTAGGACAAAAGAATGTGCTTGCTCTTGATCCCGGGTTCCGTACAGGATGTAAACTGGTATGCCTGGACCGTCAGGGTAAGTTACTGCATAACGACACGATCTATCCGCATGAGCCGCAGCGAGAAACTGCCAAGGCATCAGCGCTGATAAAAATGCTTTGCGAGAAGTACGATATCGAAGCTGTGTCAATAGGTAACGGTACGGCTGGGCGTGAAACCGAAGCATTCGTGAAATCTATCGGGCTTCCTCACAAGGTCACTATCGTGATGGTTAATGAGAGCGGTGCTTCCGTTTACTCTGCATCAGAGGTAGCCCGTGATGAATTCCCTGACAAAGACCTGACCGTGCGCGGCGCTGTATCTATCGGGCGACGACTGATGGATCCTCTGGCCGAACTGGTAAAGATCGACGCAAAATCTATCGGCGTCGGCCAGTATCAGCACGACGTAGATCAGACAAGATTGAAAACCGGCCTCGACAACATCGTCATGAGCTGTGTTAACTCTGTTGGAGTAGAAGTAAATACCGCGAGCAAGGAATTGCTTTCCTATGTATCAGGACTGAGTTCGGCACTCGCCCGTAATATCGTTGACTTCCGGAATCAGAACGGCCCTTTTAAAGATCGTCAGTCGCTGATGAAGGTCAGCCGACTGGGTGAGAAAGTCTTCGAACAGGCTGCAGGCTTCCTGCGCATTCGTGAATCTGAGAATCCACTTGATGCCAGCGCCGTTCACCCCGAAAGTTATGCACTCGTTGAAACGATGGCAAAAGATCTCGGCTGTGAAGTACGTGACCTTATGACCCGCGCCGAGCTGCGTGCTCAGCTCGATCTGAAGCGATACGTATCTGATAAAGTCGGACTCCCGACATTAACTGATATTGTTGCTGAATTGGAGAAGCCAGGCCGTGATCCGCGGAAAGTATTCGAAGTGTTCAGCTTTACGGATGGCGTTAACAGCATTGGTGATCTTAAGATAGGTATGCGTCTGCCCGGCCTCGTAACGAACGTAACCAATTTCGGTGCCTTCGTAGATGTCGGTGTTCACCAGGACGGCCTCGTTCACATTAGTCACTTGTCGGATAACTTTATCAAAGATCCTCAGCAGGTAGTAAGCGTACAGCAAAAAGTAATGGTGACTGTTGTCGAGGTCGACGTACCGCGTAAACGCATCGGACTTTCTATGAAGAAGGATCCATTTGCCCAGGAACCTCAACGACCATCTGATGGCGGCGGCAAAGGCAAGAAGGATCGTCCTCATGGCGACAACCGCAGGGATAATCGTGATAACCGCGACAATCGGGACAACAGGCAAAAGGAGAAGCCAAAAGAGATGAGCATGGAGGAGAAAATGGCCATGCTTCTGAATAAATACAAGAAGTAGTACTGAGTCTTTAGTCCTGAGTCCTTAGTAGGTCTTGAGTAGTTGAAGTATTGAGGTTGTATTACTCAGGACTAAATACTCAAGACTAAATACTTTAGAGTCCTTAGTATTTAGTCCTGAGTCCTTAGTGGGTATTGAGTAGTGTAGAATTGAGTTTTGCCGGACTGTTCCGATAATGTTGAGGCCTTACATTATTTAACAATTAAAGAATTACTCAGGACTAAATACTCAAGACTAAATACTTTAGAGTCCTTAGTATTTAGTCCTGAGTCCTTAGTGGGTATTAAGTATTTGAAGTGTTGAGTTTATTCAGAACTAAAGCATAAGTACTAATGCTAAGTAATCCTGAGATGTAATAAACACAGAGTATTTGAATACATTGAGTTTTACTCAGTACTAAGGACTCAGTACTAAGGACTCAATACTAAGGACTCACTACTAAGGACTAACCTAAAGTTACCAGTACTAACGACTAACGACTAAATACTAAAGACTATCTCGATGTTTCCACAGCACAACCCAACGTCTACCAGCGCGTGGCAAAAATTGGAAGTTCAGTTTCTCACCATGCAGGCAACAACCATGCGAGAGCTCTTCCAGGAAGACCCTGAACGCTTCAACAGATTTCACGCGACCTTCGAAGATATTCTCGTCGACTATTCAAAGAACATTGTAACGGATGAGACGATTAAGGATCTGCTGGAGCTGGCGCGTGAAGTTGATTTGAAAGACGCTATCGAAGCCATGTTCACCGGCGTTCGTATCAATCAGACAGAAAAGCGCTCTGTTCTTCATATCGCACTGCGCAATCGCTCGTCGGTGCCTGTCCTTGCTGATGGCGCTGATGTAATGCCAGAGGTAAACAAGGTGCTTAAACAGATGTCTGACTTCTCGTCGCGTCTGTTATCGGGTGAGTGGAAAGGATATACAGGCAAATCGATCACTGATATTGTAAACATAGGTATTGGTGGTTCGGACCTCGGACCTTATATGGTTACCGAAGCGCTGAAGCCCTACGCCAAACATATCAAGCCGCACTTTGTATCAAATGTTGATGGTACTCATATTGCCGAAACGCTGAAGGATCTCAATCCGGAGACCACGCTGTTCATCATTGCCTCCAAAACGTTCACCACTCAGGAGACCATGACGAATGCAGAATCGGCACGTGCATGGCTTCTCGAGAAATCGGCAGGTAAGGCAGACGTTGCAAAGCACTTTGTGGCCGTATCAACCAACACGTCTGAAGTAACCCGCTTTGGCATTGCCGCGGAAAACATGTTTGTGTTCTGGGACTGGGTGGGCGGACGTTATTCGCTGTGGTCGTCAATTGGTCTCTCTATTGTATGTACCATCGGTTATGAAAACTTCGTGCAACTCCTTGAAGGTGCGCATGCGATGGATAAACATTTCAGGGAAACACCTTTTGAAAAGAACGTCCCTGTGATTCTTGCCCTTCTCGGTGTTTGGTATAACAACTTCTTTGGCGCTGCATCGGAGGCCATCCTCCCCTACGACCAATATCTTCATCGCTTCGCTGCTTACTTTCAGCAAGGCAACATGGAGAGCAACGGTAAGGCTGTAGGCCGCGATGGTGAATCCGTACACTACCAGACCGGTCCTATCATCTGGGGCGAGCCAGGAACAAACGGCCAGCACGCATTTTATCAACTCATTCACCAGGGTACTAAACTTATACCGTGCGATTTCCTGGCACCGGCGGTCAGCCATAATCCAATTGGCGATCATCATGTAAAGCTCATGTCGAATTTTTTTGCGCAGACCGAGGCCCTGATGAAGGGGAAGACGCGCGAAGAAGTGGAAGAAGAATTGAAAGGTGCTGGAATGAGTAAGGATGAACTTGAGTTTCAGGCCTCATTCCGGGTGTTTGATGGAAATCGTCCCACCAACAGCATTCTGTTTAAACAACTAACACCCAGAACACTGGGCTCGCTCATAGCCATGTACGAGCACAAGATTTTTACTCAGGGCGTCATCTGGAACATCTTCAGCTTTGATCAATGGGGCGTTGAACTTGGTAAGGTTCTGGCCAAGAAAATCCTTGGTGAGCTCACGAATGACGCGACCATTACCTCCCACGACTCCTCAACCAACGGCCTGATCAACAATTTCAAACGTTTGAGATTCAATTGATGAAATTGTTGATTGTAAAGTAGAACTCGTCCCTTATTTTTGTTGGATTGTATTCTTAAATGGACAATAAAATTTCGAAGATCGGGGTGTTCACGTCGGGTGGCGATGCTCCGGGAATGAATGCAGCTATCCGTGCCGTGGTTCGTGCCTGCACCTATTATAAGAAGAGTTGTGTGGGTATCATGCGCGGATATGAAGGCATGATTGAAGGCGATATCATGAAGCTGGACGCGCGTTCCGTTGGAAACATCATACAGCGCGGCGGCACCATTTTGAAGTCAGCACGCAGCAAGGAATTCAGAACCGCAGAAGGCCGGGCAAAGGCCTACGACCATATTAAAAAGCAGGGTATTGACGCGCTCATCGCCATTGGCGGCGACGGTACGTTTACCGGACTAAACAAGTTCTATCAGGAATATAACATTCCTTCGATCTGCATTCCTGGAACCATCGACAACGACCTTGCAGGGACTGATTACACCATTGGCTACGACACAGCAACCAATACTGCTGTTGAGGCCATTGACAGAATCAGAGACACTGCATTATCTCATAATCGTCTCTTCTTTATTGAAGTGATGGGAAGGCACTCAGGGTATATCGCCATGAACAGTGGAATAGCCGGTGGTGCTGCTGCCATTATATGCCCCGAAGAAAGCATGTCATTCGATGAGTTATATGCACTCTTAGGTGAAGGCGTGAAGACCAACAAAAAGTCGAATCTCATTGTGGTTGCCGAAGGATCAAAGATCGGCGGCGCACACGCCCTGGCGCAGCAGGTTGCCGAACGCACCGACTATTTTGACATCAAGGTTACCGTTTTAGGTCACTTACAACGAGGTGGCACTCCGACTTACTTCGACAGAGTTTTGGCCTCACAAATGGGTGTAGGCGCAGTAGAGGGCTTGTTCAATAACGAGTTCGATACGATGGTAGGCGTGCGCAATAGAAAAATAGTCTACAACAAATTCGATGACGTCGTGGGCAAGCACCATGATATCGACGACGAATCCTTCCGAATCGCCAAGATCCTTTCGATATAAGTCACAATCCTTTAAAAATTTAAAACTCGTACTATGAGAGAGCTTACGATCGGCATTGACATTGGTGGCACCAATACTAAATATGGTATTGTTGACCGCACAGGAAATGTGATTTCTCATGGCAGCATTTCCACCACCCAATACGCAGAATTCAAGGACTATTTCAAAGGCTTAGCTGCTGCGTTGCGAACAGAGATCGCACAGATACCCGGATCTCATAAGATCATTGGCGTTGGTGTAGGTGCCGCGAACGGCAACTATTACAAGGGTACAATCGAACGGGCAACCAACCTGCCGTGGAAAGGTATCATACCGTTAGCAGACATGTTCAAAGAAGAGTTTGATCTGCCGGCCATTGTAACTAACGATGCGAATGCCGCAGCCGTTGGTGAGATGGTTTACGGATCAGCTAAAGGGATGAAAGACTTCGTCGTGATCACGCTCGGCACGGGATTGGGAAGTGGATTCGTTTGCAACGGTCAACTCCTTAATGGTAAGCATGGCATCGCCGGAGAAGTCGGACATACGTCTGTAAATCCTGCCGGTCGCTATTGTAATTGTGGAAAGCGCGGATGTCTTGAAACCTACGTATCTGCGACAGGCATTAAGAGAACAGTATATAAGTTGCTGGCCGATCACCTCGAACCGAGTGAACTTCGCGGCATCAGTTTCGACAACCTCACGACGAAGATGATCACTGAATCAGCTGTGCGCGGTGATGTTGTTGCTCTGGCAGCATTTGAGTACACAGGACGTATCCTCGGAATGAAACTTGCCGAGACTGTGGTTCATACAGATCCTGAAGCAATCTTCCTGTTCGGTGGACTTTCACTCGCAGGAGATCTGATCTTCAAGCCTACTATTAAACACATGGAAGCTAACCTCATGCCGCTGTTCCGCGGCAAGGTGAAAGTCCTTCCATCAGGTCTTCAAAATCAGGCGGCGCCAATCATCGGTGCCAGCAGCCTGGTATGGAATTACCTAGATAACACTACGCTGAAAGAAGCGCTGGCCTGAACATTCCTGCATACTGATCGTCGCGGATAAATATCAATACCGCGACGATCATTATTCTTGAAAAATCCCCCAGGTCCATCATCCACCAGATTCCAAGGTGGAACGCTATTGCCATGAAGATCAGCGTGGGTTGGCACGACCTGAACCATATCAGCACACCGAAGAGCGTTTCCAGAAGTATCGCTGACCAGGAGAATGCAAAGTCCCACAATGGCGTAGCAAGGAATGAAGGAAAATCGGGGTTCAGCATCCCTCCTGCATAGCGCATGTAATCAAACGCCTTACCGGTAGTCCAAACGTTACTTTTAATTTTATCTGCACCAGAGGCGGCGTATAGAAATACGAACTGCAGCATACATCCTATCCGGGCGGCGTTGTATAAAAGGGTCTGAGGCCTTAGGCCGGATTTTGATTTAGCCGGTATCAGAAAGATCGCCCACAGCGACAGCATGAAAGTAAGAACATCTCCGCCATCGCCACTTGGAATGGTAAAAATCAGCAGGTTAAAGGCAAGCAGGCTGAACAATATTGCTGTGATGTAGTTACACCGGAGGAACAGATGCACCAGCAGAAATACAACAACCGCCAGGAAGAACGCATGAGGATGATGGGCAGCGAAACGGGCCGGCCACAATAACGGTCCGGATATACGTCCATCCGGTATCCGGAATTCATGAACACCTGCGATCATCGCCTGTGACCGCCATGCTAGCAACACACGTAACAGTACTGCTGCCGTAAGTGCGCGATAAAAGACCAGCGTAGACAAAGGTTGCAATGGACGCCTCAGCGCCGCCTCAACTACTGCACCAACCTTTTGTTGTACGTTCATCTATTGCGGAACCTGAATTGAAACACCGTATCTACACCGGCAACGCCATCAGAAAATCCTCTCCGGATGCTGACCATATTAATTGAATCGGCATTCCGGAATCGCTCCTGCGTTCTTAAGTACATCTTCAGTTCGTTCAACGCCCGCGTTCGGTCAGCTTCTCTGCGCGAATGGTTTACGCTCTCCGTCAGGAATACCTCAAAGGCACGTCGCTGAAGCGCCAGGTTTTTGCTCAGATGTGGATTCGCGACATCTTCACAAGCATAGTCTGTCGGGACCGACCATGTGCCATTGACTTGCTGGCTCACCATCAGGTGCGACTTTGACCCGATACGAGGCTGCTGAAAGAACGGACCCAGTACGACAAACCGGCGATAGAATTTCAATGCAGGGCTTACCCTGCTTGTCTCAGGACTGATGATAATGATGAGCGCGAGCAGTACGTGCACTGCTATGGCAAGGCAGATCAGCGTACCGAAAACAGAAAAGATCGTTCGGCGATCTCTCATTAATTACTCAAGCTTTACCCGCAAATGATCTCCAAGGGCAATGAAATGTTTAATCCATTCGGGTGAATGGCCACGATGCGTACGGTTTGCAGAAGCCATTTCGAAGTACAGGTTCTGACTCTTATACAGGTTCGGATTCAGATTGAATTTCAGGAGCAAGGGGAACACGCGATTAAGACGCTGAATTCTTTTATGATTATCTCCTTCCACAGCAATTCTTTTTACCTCCCTGAAAATACTTTCACCTGCAAGCCGCTCAAGCTTTCCGGTATCTTCGAGTACGAGCCTCCATTTCACCAGGTCGCTCATAATGCGTTCTATCTGGGCGACATTCATACGCTCAGAATCGAATGCGCGCACCAGGTCCTCATTCAATACGTAGGCGAATGTGGTCCTGTAGGCACTCGGTATGGGCGTATCGCTGTTGGCCAGTGCCATCACAAGCGGATAATCGCGGTTATAGATCCTGCGCAGAGAGCTCTCCATGTCGCGCATACTCTGATAAGTTATCAGATTAAAGACCTTGCGCTTCTCATCACGGAACAATTGCCAGATCGTATACTTCTCTCCGCCAAAACTATTCTGCATCATTGCAAGAACATCCGCCAGGCGCGCTTCATCAAAAGCCCGCTCCAATTGCGCCTGTACATCGGCAAACCGCTCATTCTGCATATCGAGCGAAATGTTCCCAATGATATTGTGCTGTCCCATGTAGATCGCAGCAAACGCGAAGCGTTTTTCGGACCTGGTTACATTCGACTTGACATTGGTAACACCCAACACCATCTTCAGTTCACCGGCTTCTTTACGGACGAAATAATCGTTGCTTGTGGTATAGTTGAAAACCGGCGTGGACTCAGGATCTTCCTCGAAGATAGAAGCAACGGCAAAGTGCATTCCCACGCGTTGCAGGTTGGTCCTCGATGGCAACACAAATTTACGATAGACCTCAGCGCCGTCGCTCAGTGAGGGCACATTGCTTGGCGCCTTTTCAATGCGCTTCAGAAATTCTTCTTCAAGATTTACGTCGCTCGTCTGACTTAAAAGCTGCATCGCCCTGCAGGCGTATTGAAGAATCTGGACTGTTTCAATACCGGAAATCTCGTCGAAGAACCATCCGCAGCTCGTATACATCAGGAGTGCATTGCGCTGCACTTCCATCAACCGAAACACGCGGTTCTGTTCTACTTCCTGTATGCAATGTTTTTTCAGGAACTCTTCTATCGTTGACTCATTCCTGGAAAGGATCACGTCGATATATTCATCACGGGCCTTCCATGGATCGTGAAGTATCTTCCCTCCTTCTTCCTCGTATATTTTGGCTACCTCATCGCGCAGCCAATCGAGCGATTCCCTCAGGGGCTTACGCCACAGCTGATGCCAGTCCGGCTTGCCGGAATTACATCCACAGTTGTCTCTCCAGCGCTCAACACCATGCACACAACTCCACGAGCTGTTTTCGTGTACGATGGCTTCGTAAGCGGGAGGAAACTTCTCCAGGTACTCCGGATAATTGGTTAGCGTTACGTCTTTCAGACGAGTAATATGGTCGACACAAAATGCAAGTGCCATATCGCCATGCTTGTGGTGGTGACCGTAGGTTTCTCCATCTGTGGCAATGTGCACGAGCTGAGGTCCTTCTTCTGCCGGATCAAAGGCACCTAAAAGCCGGTTGGCAAATTTGTTACCATCGTACAAAAGGCCATCGAATGCAACGCCCTGTGAGATGCGTCCGTCATAGAAAAACAATGCAATCTCGCGACCGGAGGGCAGCACACATTTGTAAGGGCGCTTTGTATCCAGCGATTCCGTTGTAACGTCCTGCCATACCGTTGTACCGATCTTGCGAATGCTGCGCGCCTGGCGCGGCGCCAGCACTGTGAAAGTGATGCCGTGTTTTGCAAGAAGATCCAGTGACTTCACATCAACAGCAGTTTCTGCCAGCCACATTCCCTCAGGCTTCCTGCCAAAGCGGAACTCAAAATCTTTAATGCCCCAGATGATCTGCGTTTCCTTGTCGCGATCGTTGGCAAGGGGAAGGATCATGTGGTTGTATACCTGCGCCATGGCCGAGCCATGGCCGCTGAACTGACGAGCGCTGTCTTTGTCGGCGTCGAGTATGGCGTGGTAGGTTGTAGGATCATTAACCTCCATCCACGACAACAAAGTCGGGCCGTAGTTGAAACTTATCTTTGAATAGTTGTTGATGATGTTCTTAATGACACCACCGCCATTGAGAATACGCGATGCCGTGTTAGGCGCATAGCATTCCGCAGATATTCGTTCGTTCCAATCGTGGTAAGGATGGGCCGAATCCTGAACTTCAATTACTTCTAACCACGCATTCTCCCGCGGAGGCTGGTAGAAATGCCCGTGTATGCAAATATGTTTCTTCAAGGCTCAATATTAGATCAAGCCGGGTCCCAGTTCACATGCTTGTAAAAAATCTAAGCAGGGAGATCAAATTCGCTCACTTCGCGTTCAAGTTTCCAAACGGAGATGCCCAGCGGAGGTAAAGTTAATGAAATCGAATAATCTCTCCCATGGAATTTTACAGGGCTCGTCATCACCGGATTATCATTAAGCACACCGCTGCCGTTGTATTTACTGTGATCAGAGCTTAGCACTTCCTTCCAAAAGCCACGCTGAGGAACACCAATCCGGTAATGCTGACGAACAATCGGAGTAAAGTTACAGATCACAATGATCAGATCTTCTTTAGTATCGGCCTGCCGCTGATATGCGATCACACTATTCTCCTGATCGGAATAATCAATCCAGCTGAATCCTTTGTGCTCAAACTGATATTGATAAAGCGCCTTTTCAGCGGCGTAAAATCGATTGAGGTCCGCAACAAACTTCTGCAGACCCTGATGAACTCCGTAGTCAAGCAGATGCCAGTCGAGGCTTTTCTCATGGTTCCATTCAGACGTCTGACCAAACTCACCCCCCATAAACAGCAGCTTCGTTCCAGGGTGAGTGAACATATAGCCGTACAACAAGCGAAGGTTGG
Source organism: Chryseolinea sp. T2 (assembly GCF_037203685.1). Classification (NCBI taxonomy): domain Bacteria; kingdom Pseudomonadati; phylum Bacteroidota; class Cytophagia; order Cytophagales; family Fulvivirgaceae; genus Chryseolinea; species Chryseolinea sp. T2. The sequence goes on along the minus strand of NZ_JBBCAU010000010.1, from coordinate 258,174 downwards.
CGAACTTCTGCCACTCGTCACCAGGCATCTTACCGGCGATGGATCCCTTGCCGTGCACGACTTCATCGTGAGAGAGAGGCAGCATGAAATTTTCTGTGAACGCATAAACAATGCTGAAGGTGATCTCGTTCTGGTGGTACTTCCTATACACGGGATCCTGACTAAAATAGTGGAGCGTGTCGTGCATCCATCCCATCATCCATTTCTGTCCGAAGCCAAGCCCGCCAAGATAAGTCGGCCTTGAAACGCCCGTCCATGACGTAGACTCTTCAGCAATCGTCACTGCATCAGGAAACTGATTATATACCACCTCATTCATCTCCTTCAGAAAACTGATGGCTTCGATATTTTCGTTTCCACCGTACGAGTTCGGTATCCACTCACCGGCTTTCCGTGAATAATCCAGATAAAGCATTGAAGCTACTGCATCGACACGAAGTCCGTCGATATGATAACGATCCAGCCAGAACACAGCATTGCTGATAAGGAATGACCTTACTTCATTTCGTCCATAATTGAATATGTAGCTCTTCCAATCAGGATGGAATCCTTTTCTCGGATCTTCATGCTCATACAGGAATGTTCCATCGAACTTGTAAAGGCCATGAGCGTCGCCGGGGAAGTGCGATGGAACCCAATCCAATATGACCCCAATGTCTTCACGATGAAAGCAATCCACGAGATACATGAAATCAGAAGGGCTTCCATAACGACTCGTTGGCGCAAAGTATCCCGTGAGCTGATAGCCCCATGAACCATAAAAGGGATGCTCCATCACCGGAAGAAACTCCACGTGCGTGAAGCCCATTTCCTTAACGTATGGAACGAGTTGCTCTGCCAGTTCGGGATAAGTCAGCCACTCGAACTCACCATCATCCTTCTGCTTTCGTCGCCAGGAGCCGAGGTGCACTTCATATATTGAATAGGGCTTCTTCGCAGTAGCCTTCTTTTTCCGGTCCGACATCCATACCGAGTCTTTCCATTCGTAATGGGTTTCCCACACAATGGAAGCCGTGCGTGGTGGCTCTTCCGATAAAGACCCGAAAGGGTCTGACTTTTCGAGGAACTCTCCGGTGTTGGAATGAATAGCATATTTGTATGCTTCGCCGTGATTGATGTCGGTAAAGAGGCCTTCCCAAATTCCAGACTCATCCCAACGGGGAGAAAGCTTATGTACTGATTCCTTCCAGTGATTAAAATTTCCAATAACAGAGATGGCTTTAGCGTTCGGAGCCCACACAGCGAAGTACGTACCCTTATGGGTACCGTTGTCGACATAATGAGCGCCCAGCTTTTCGTAAAGTTTATAGTGCTTTCCCGTCTTGAACAGGTGCACATCAAAGTCAGTGATCAGTGTAAATGCGTCCGATGGAGTGGACATCGATTTTTTGGATGCGCCTTTCTTTGCCATGACTTTCCTTTTTTAGCGTCGTGTTGATAATGTATAAAGCACCACAGATGGTGCTGCGCCTCATTTCCCCTTGTCTTCCTTTTCAGCAAGATAACGCTGCATGAGATAGTAAATCCCCCGCAACGGAACAATTGTCCATGCCGGCCGGCCATTCAGCTCATAGCCCAATTCGTAGATGGCCTTCTCCAGGAGCAGTGTAAGAAGCAATATCTCATGCTGCGCACTGAATCGCGTCTCTAACCCCATCGCCTGCAAATAAGCGCCCAGAAAATACCGGTTGACATAATGTTGCCATTGGTCTGCCCATTTCTCAAGCCGCCCGATTTCCTCCTTCCGGTATGTATCGCTTAGCAATATCTTTCCGAGCGCGGCATAATGCAGTGACCTCATCATTCCGGCAACATCTTTCAATGGACTTTTCTTAAGCCTTCTCTCGTTGAATGAAACACCGGGCTCGCCTTCAAAGTCAATGATTACAAAATCACTCCCTGTGAAGAGCACCTGTCCCAGGTGATAGTCTCCATGAACACGGATCTTCTCGCCGGAGATCCTGTATTGATTCACCTGTGCAAAACAGGCAAGAATATCGTCCTCCATCGCCAGCACTTTTTTGGCAAGGTCCTGTGCTGCCGGATCAATTTTAGAAATAGAATGTTCAAGCAGGTTAAAGCGATCGCGCACTAGCTTCCTGAACGACGAGTAGAGCGACCGTTGGTAATTGGGAGTGATCTGCTCCGGCGCAAATGCCGCGTTTGATTTGTCCGACGCAAGCGCCTGATGCATTTCAGCCGTACGCTGGGCCAGCCGAACGATACGCTCGTAAAATCCGCGCCCAATCAACTCCTGTAATGGCAGAGGCGTTTCATCAAAGCGAAGGCTCACACTGTTAACAAGAGGTGGTGGTGTTAACGCCGCATCCTTTGAAAGGATCCTGTCATAATATTTCCCAACAGCTTCCAGGGCGAGTCCCCAGGCTTCGCCCTGGTTGTCGACCTTCTCCTGCAAGAGTCCAAACACTATTACTTTACCTTGCTGATCCCTGAATTCAAAACTTCCTGCATACCGGGGAGAGTTTTGAAATGATGTACGTTCAGATAGGAATCGCACTACCTCGACCTCAGGGTTCAATTCCTTTTCAAGCTTTCTATAGAACTTGAAAAAGTACTGATTGTTATAAATGACAGAGGTATTGCTTTGGTCTGTCTTGAGGATCTTAGAGTCAATGGCCTTGTCCTGATCGATCTTCGCGAATACACTGGAATGAAACTGAAGTGTTCCGCCCTCGTCGACGCGAATGCGGCTTTCCTTTGCCATGCTGAGAAAGAGAAAATCCCGGAATGGTTTGTCGTAGCTGCTGTCAACGATAAAACCAGGCTCACCCTGGATTTCGGCCCGACAAGCAACACTCTGTGCAGAATACTCCACGCGATCACTCATCAGCTTCTCCGGCATAAATGTTACCGGCAGGAAGTACAGTTCGGGCAATCGCTGAACATATTGTACTTCGAGTATCAGAAGGAAATGCATGTCGCGTTCAACCTTCAGCGCTATCGCCTTGTTGACGCTCACTTTGCTCACCACTTTTGCCTTTCCGCCAAACCAGCGACACTTCCTCATGAAAGGAGGAAGGATCTTGCGTTCAAGCGTGCGCACTTCACTGTAGTCATCGAAGAATTTCTCCCATGATGTGTCCGTAGTGATCACCGGAAGCTCGCCGCTTGCCTCACTGCGATCTTTCTTTTCGGGCGGATCAAGCTGAAACCAGAAATAACCATAGGGACCGATGGTGATCGGATAATCATTTACATCGACACTCATGAAGCGGTTCTGACTGAATACTTCAATCACTTCGCAGCCGCGATAATCGTTTAGCCTCAGCGTTGCAGACTGGGGAAACTGCGACAGGTTTGCTACGGTGATGATTTGAAGACCTTCATACGAGCGAACGAATGCCATCACCCGTCCATTCGTTGATTCTATAAACTTCATCGAGCCCCTGCCAAAGATGCCGAGGCGCTTGCGCATAGCCATCACGTTCTTGATCCACCACAACAGCGATGAATGGTTCTGTTCCTGCGTGGCCACATTTACAGATTCATGGCGGTAGACCGGATCGGTAATAATTGGCAGATATAATCTTTGCGGATTGGCCGTGGAGAATCCTGCATTAGGATTCATGTTCCATTGCATCGGCGTACGCACACCGAAGCGATCACCGAGGTATACATTATCGCCCATTCCAATCTCGTCGCCGTAGTAAAGCACCGGCGTGCCCGGCAGAGAGAAAAGAATGGCGTGCAATAGTTCAATCTTTCGCCTGTCGTTGTTCATCAACGGAGCGAGCCTGCGCCTGATGCCAACGTTGAACTTTGTGCCGGCATCGTCCGCATACGCCTTCATCAGATAATCCTTCTCCTCCTCCGTCACCATCTCCAGTCCAAGCTCGTCGTGGTTTCGAAGAAACACGGCCCACTGACTTGTCTCAGGAGTTTCAGGCGTTTGTTCAATAATGTCAATGATAGGATAACTATCCTCCGTTCTCAGCGCGAGGAACATCCGCGGCATGAGTGGATAGTGAAAGTTCATCTGGCATTCTCTTCCATCTCCGAAATATGCAGCAGCATCTTCAGGCCAGAGGTTCGCTTCTGCAATAAGTATCCTGTTACGGTAGTTCTTGTCGATGTGCGAGCGAAGCTTTCTCAGGAAGGCATGGGTCTGCGGTAGATTCTCGCTGCTGGTCCCCTCCTCTTCAAACAGGAAGGCAACGGATGCGAGACGAAACCCATCTACTCCAAGTTTCATCCAGAAGTCGACTACCTTAATCATCTCGAGCTGGACATCGACGCTGTCGAAGTTTAGCTCGGGCTGGTGCTTGTAAAAGCGGTGCCAGTAATAGGCACGGGCATCAGAGTCCCAGGTCCAGTTTGAATCTTCTGCCGAGAATATAACGCGTGCTTCTTTATAGCGATCGATGGAATCACTCCACACGTACATATCGCGAAACCTGGATCCGGCTTTCGCTTTTCGTGCTCGCTTAAACCACGGATGCTGATCCGAAGTGTGATTCAATATCAACTCCGTGATCACTTTGATATTTCTACGGTGTGCCTCCTTCAGGAACTGCTTAAAGTCTGCCAGCGTCCCATAGTCAGGGTGCACATCACAATATTCTGTTACATCGAATCCATCATCGCGCAATGGCGATGGAAAGAAGGGCAACAACCAGATCGTGTTGATGCCAAGGTCTTCAAGATAGTCAAGCTTTTCTATGAGGCCCTGAAAGTCGCCAATGCCGTCGCCGTCGCCATCATAGAAAGCGCGCACGGACACCTCATAGATGATTGCGTCCTTAAACCATAATGCTTCGTTGGCCTTTGGCGAAGTCTTCATGCAACTATTGGAAAGGATCTCCGATCTCCACCTTGAATAAATGGAATGGCATCTTGTATGGATCGAGAGAAATAAAGTTCCACTCCTGAGTCCATGTGTATACTTCTTCTGTTATAAGATCGCGGACGCGAACATGAATATGGTCTCCAAGTTTCAGGCGGTCTTTAGGCAGCTGTACGTAGCCCGATTGCGTTCCATTGGGATCGAGATTAACGACGACCAGAATGATGTTGCTCAGGTCCGGAGTTGCCTTCAGATAACTGAGGAGGAAACCATTATCTATCTGGCAGAACTGCAGGTTCCACGTCGAGTGTAGTGCGTCGTTTTCTTTGCGCGCACGATTTACCAGCGTAATGATGTCGGTCAGCCGCGTCGTGCGTTTCCAGTCGTAGTGCTTTACCTCGAACTTCTCGGAGTTCATGTACTCTTCGCGACCTGGCAAAGGTTGGTTGTCGTACAACTCATATGCAGGTCCGTACATGCCGTAATTCGATGAAAGCGTTGCTGCCAACGCGTAACGCATGATGAATATGTTTTCTCCCTGATGCTGCAGATGGTATGGAAGAATGTCTGGAGTATTGGGCCAGAAATTCGGACGGTAGTAATTTCGCGACTGGCCATACACAAGCTCGTTCATGTATTCAACGATCTCCTGTTTGTGAACACGCCAGGTGAAGTAAGTATAGGATTGATTAAAGCCTGCTTTTGCAAGGGAGGCCATAATGCGGGGTCTCGTAAATGCTTCCGCCAGAAATATGATATCAGCGTATGATTTGTTTACCTCACCAATAACCCACTGCCAGAACGGCGTTGGTTTCGTATGAGGGTTATCGACGCGAAAGATGGTCACGCCCTGATCGATCCAGAATGTAATTACTGACTTCAATTCCATCCACAGCGCCTGCCAGTCATTGCATTCGAAGTTGAATGGATAGATGTCCTGATATTTCTTTGGTGGATTCTCAGCGTATTGAATAGAACCGTCGGGACGTTGCTTGAACCAGTCCGGATGCTCCTTCACATAAGGATGATCCGGCGCGCACTGGAATGCAAGATCGAGCGCGATGTCGAGTCCATGTGACTTTGCTTCAGTGATGAGCATCTTATAGTCATCCAGCGTGCCTAACGCGGGAAGTACTGACTTATGTCCGCCTTCATCGCTTCCAATCGCCCAGGGAGAACCGGGTTCACCCGGCTCCGCCTTTACCGTATTGTTCTTACCCTTGCGGTTAACTTTTCCTATTGGATGGATCGGAGGAAGATAAAGAACATCGAAGCCCATTGCTTCAATACGCGGTAGTAATTTGATCACATCGCGGAACGTGCCATGCCTGTTATCCAGTGATGCAGACCTGGGAAACAACTCGTACCACGCCGTGAAGTTTACACGCTTGCTTTCGACCACGACTTCGTATACGCGCTCGGTAGTTGTTGCGTGATCAATCAGAGGATGATCGTGAACAACATGCGCGAATTCATCCGACCGTACATAAGCAACAGCTTCATCGTAGCTACCTTCCAGACGCGCAATAGCGTGAGTCAGTTTATGTTTGCGCGTTTCCAAAGTCTTCAGAAACACGACACCTTCTCTCAACTCAAGCTGAACATCAACATTCGCTGCTGCCTTCTTTTTGAAGCCATCGTACCAGGTATCGAAATGATCGATCCATGCCGTGACTTTAAAGTGATAGATGCCCTTTTCAGTTGTATCAAATGTTCCTTTCCAAAAGTCGTTTCCGAGGTGAGTCATTTCAGTCTCATGCCAGTTCGACTCTGACGACTTTTTGAAAAGCACGCGCGCGCGGATATGATCGTGACCATCTCCGAGAATATCGGCCGTAACATCCACCTGCTCTCCTACCGTGCGCTTCGCAGGATAGAGGCCATTGTCGATGAACGGCTGAACATTCTCAATGATGACACGCGATGTTCCTGGTATCTTGATCATGGTTGTAGCTCGTATAATGAAAACAGCATCCTCAGCGGATACTGTTAATTACTTAATCTTAAATATAAAAGAACTAAAGGGCTTACACTTCAATTCGAATGTGTAGTCGGCACTGAAGCCAACTTCGGCATCCCGCCACAGCAGATCACGTGCTATATATGCGCTGCTGTTGTCAAGCCCCATTTGGGTGACGATGTCCTGAGGAATCTGGACTTTTATAGTAAGTGGCTCAGCGCTGTAGGTGGTCACGATCAGAAGTCTTTCTTCACCTGCATACCTGACAAAAGCGTGCACCTTGTCGTTAAAGTTTCCGTTGGCTTGATTATGGACTGTGAGGTCGGCGTACTCACCTGAAGATATAGCTTCATTAGTGGTCGCGAGTGTTGTGAGGTCGCTGTAAAACATTCTTAACTGCTTTTGTTCGGCAGATAAAGAATCACCATTGAATCTACCGTGGTTCATCCACTTCTGATGCTCAGGCACACCCCAGTAATCGTAAATAGTTGTGCGTCCGTCGTCGCCCTGAAATCCTTCGTTACCTGCGCCCGGCTCACCTACCTCCTGGCCAAAGTAGATCATAACGGCTCCCCTATCTAACGTCGCGCTCACGACCATGGCTGGTACTGCTTTCCATGGATCTCCAGCAAAAAATCTCGATGCTATTCTTTGCTCGTCGTGGTTCTCCAGGAAGTGAAGCATGTTGTGATTGATACCATGCAGTGACTGGCGGATATCCACTATTTCACGGGTGGACCGCTGGCCGGATGTTAACAACCGCAGCGTATCATACAACTGGACCTTGTCGTAGAGATAGTTGAATCCGCCCTGTTCCAGGTAGCTTCTGTATAATGCCGGATTATAAATTTCGGCAATGAAGATCAGCTCATGGTTCTCGGACTTGACCTGAGGAATTACCCAGTGCCAGAATTCGACAGGAACCATTTCGGCCATATCGCAGCGAAAGCCGTCTACATTCTTTGAAGCCCAGAACTTAAGTATGTCACGCATCTTGATCCATGTGTCCGGCACCGGATCAAAGTGTGTTGCATTGTTATGCTGATAGTCGACGCCATAGTTGAGCTTTACCGTTTCGTACCAATCCGTAAGACTGGGTGAAGCGGAAAAGACGTTATTGCCGGTAACCTTTGCCGGCGTCTCATCAAACTTTCCATCGAACTCAGCGAATGCTGATGCACTGCGCTTCGGTGGCTGAAAGGTGCTTCCGGGTATATAATAGAAATTATTGGAAGCACTGAATGCAAGCGTATCGATGTCTTTCCCGCCGAGGTCGACAACGCCAGCGGGTTTCTTATCAGAATGGTAACGACGCGCCACGTGGTTAGGAACAAAATCGATAATGACCTTCAGACCGTTCTCATGCGTACGGCGCACGAGTTGTTCAAACTCTGCCATCCTGTTCGCCGGGCTTACGGCAAGATCAGGATTGACATCATAGTAGTCTTTGATCGCGTATGGAGAACCCGCGATGCCTTTCACCACATCGGGATCGTCGGCAGGAATTCCCTGTGCCGAGTAATCAGTTAACAGGGCATGCTCAATCACTCCCGTGTACCAAACGTGGGTTATGCCCATCTCTTTGATTGCCTTCAGGGCGCGCGCATCGATGTCGTTGAACTTACCGACACCGTTTTCATCACGCGTACCGTTGGGTTTGTTGTTCGTGTTCTTGTTACCAAACAAACGCGTCATCACCTGATATATCGCGATTTTTCCTGAACCGTTGTCGTTTGACATGAGTGGTGGGATTTTTTCTTTCTGCTTCGAGCAGGCGACCAGCAAAACAATAGTAGCAAGGCAAGGTATAAGACCTCTCATAGGGCTTGAATTTAAAAAGAAAAGACAGCTTTTTGCGCTGTCTCTTCAAAATCGTTGATGATATGGTGATTATCCTCAGGCCACGCTGCGTTTCCTCGCCTGAACGATATAAATAACCACTACAATCATACAAATAAGAAGGCCTAAGAACTCGCGGGCTTCTTCAATATACCAATGTTCCATCTTAGCGATGTCGTCAAACAAGAGGGCTTTGTTGTCCTGTCTTAACCATTCCATCACACCCTTGAAGTAGAATACGCTGTATGCCAGGTAAGCAACCAATAGAACAACAAGAAACCTCAAAGGATAATACGAGAATATTGCCATCACACACACCACCGCCATTGCCCCATAGATCAATATCCATATCAGCGGATCGGGGTCATTGATTTGCACAAAGGCAAAAATCAGAAACATGACGGCGAGCAGAAAATTGACAACTTTCATAGTCAGATTAATATATAAACACAAAGATCGCCATTTCGGGCGACCTTTTGTGTTTTCAGTTTAGTGCTTTAGTGCAGGGTCTTGAGATATTTCGCCGACGCTGCTACGCTTTCAATAGGATCGCCGGGGAACGTATCATACTCAACATACCAATGCTTCATACCAGCCTTCTTGGCCTGTGCGAACAAGCTCTTGAAGTCGATTGAGCCGTCGCCAACATTGGAATTTTTAGTATTGTCGTCCTTGCTCATGTCTTTAATGTGCCACTGCTCGAACCGGCCCGGGAATGCGTTGAAGTACTTCACAGGATCGTGCCCGCCGCGGATGATCCAGTAAAGGTCTAATTCTATTCCTACCTTCTTGGGATCGAGTTCTTTCAGCATCACATCAAATGGAATCTGACCATCCAAGGTTTCGAATTCGAAGGCGTGGTTATGATACTGGAAGCGAATACCGTTCTTATTGCAGACCTCTCCTGCTGCATTAAGAGCAGCGCAGATCTTCTTATAGTCATCGATTGACTTACGATCGGCTTCTACCAGATAGGGCATCACCATGAACTCCTGACCGTTCTTCTTGGCATCGTCAACAGCCTTCAGCCAGGTATCTCCTGTTATCTGGGCCAGACCATAGTGTCCGCTGGTAACCTTCATGCCAAGGCTCTTGGCGTGATTACAGAAGTCCGAAAAGTTCATTCCGAAGATCTGGCCATCTTTATAGCTAAACGTTTCAAGATCTTTATAACCAAAGCCGGCTACTTTTTGCAGTACGCCTTTGGGGTCCTTCATGATAGACTCGCGAACAGCATATAAGGCAAGTCCCATGCCCTTCTGCGATTTTCCGGCCGCCAGAAAAGACGGAAGGGACAGCAAGCCTACGGCTGCAAAGGATGCTGTTTGTACAAACTCTCTTCGTTTCATATCAGGTTTGGTTTGGGTGTAGTTGAATGGGCTATTTGTTCTCCAACTTGAGGGTGCTGAAATAGAACATCGACTTTTCCTTTGCATCCGGGCTCCTGAATACAAGGTACAGATCGTGGTTGCCGGTTTCAGCCTGCAAACTTGTGGATACAGCAGCTACCCCGACTTTGGAGAAAGTTACTTTTCCAATGAGCTTGCCATCGGGCTTGTCCAGACGGATCTCGATGTCACCACCAGTGTTGGTGTTCTTATCCACAATATAAGTTGTCGCTGTCGCTTTTTTGATACCGCTCATGTCAAGATTCTTATATACGGCATAGGAGCCGTCGCGCAGGTTCTCCAGTCCCCATTGGCCCTGGTAGTTGATCTTTCGTGCGGTTTGAAGCTCTGATACTGCATTGGCACTGAGCACGTTGCTTCGGAGCAATACCGCATCGGTTGCGGAAAGCGAGGGAACTGCGCCCTGAGCCTTATCGTTGTAGCTGGCCGTGAGCACATAGGCTCCGTCGGTTTCATTACCGGGCGTCACCGTTCCGCTCAGCGGAAGCCTCCGCTGCTCCTTATCGTCGGCCAGAGAAAGGATATATTGAACCATCTGGCGAGCATCGTCAACGCTCACCTGGGGATGCGCGGCCATCTCCGTTGTTCCCCAGACGCCTGCTCCACCTTTGATGACCTTAGCTGCCAGCAGATCTACGGCGTCTTTCTGTCCCTTATACTTCGACGCTACATCTTTGTATGCAGGACCAGCGGACTTTTGATCGATGATGTGACATGCCTTACAGTCGCTCTTTGCGATAAGCGCTTTGCCCGGCAACTCGATGGCTGCCTGCTGATGGCCCTGCGCGATGTGGGTCATGTCATAGCCTTTGAGGTAATCGAAGGTCACGATGACGGCGTCTTTAGCAATCTTGCCATCAGACGTTGCTCCATCCTCTTTGTCGGTAACACTTACGTCATAACCAACCGGCGTACCTGGGAAATAAAATGTTTTGTTGCCACTGGTAATGCTCGCCTTAACCACCGGAGGCTGGTTGCCCGCAGTGATCGGAATGATGCTTGATACGGCCATGCCTTTATCATCCGTAACTGTCAGCTTCGCGTTGATGACTCCGGCCTTATCGAGTGCAACGTTGAAGTCGCCATTCTCAGAAGGGATCTTCTTACCATCAACTTCAAGCTCATAGGTCAGCTTATCCCCATCAGGATCTGATGATCCTTTGGATGTAAAAGCAACCTGCAATGGTACGGCGCCCGAGGTCTTGTCTGATGAGAAGGCTACAACTGGTGGCCTATTGCCTCCGTTGAAATCAATCCGAACGAGACGTGCATCGATGTTCTGTTTGAACCATGCAGTTCCATACTCAATCATGTACAGCCGTCCATCGGGACCATAAGCCATGTCGCTGATGTTGTTGAATTTTGTGTTCGGCATGAAGGCCTCGATGTCCTCCTGTGCTCCGTCCTGGTTCATCGTCACGAGGAACATCCATCCTCTGATCCAGTCGTACATGAGGAACTTGCCATCGAAGTAATCAGGGAAGGCAGTGGCTACATTCTTGTAGTGCTCGCTGTAATAAACGGGTCCAGCCATAGCGTTGCGTCCGCCTTCCTTCACCATCGGGAAGTCTTCCGACTTAGCATAAGGATACCATACAAACGCGGCATTTGCAGGAGGCAATTCTCTCTTTCCTGTGTTGTTGGGAGACTCGTTGAGTGGCGCTTTAGGATCCCACTTCTGCAATACTGCCTTCTTAGCGAAGTCGTATTTGGCGTATGCATAGTTGTTGCCGACAAAGTAAGGCCAGCCAAAGTTACCTGCCTTCTGGGCCTGGTTCACTTCATCATAGCCACGAGGTCCGCGGAGCGAATCGTTTTGTCCGGCATCGGGGCCAACTTCGCCCCAATAAAGGAAGCCAGTCTTTTCATCCAATGAAATGCGATACGGATTGCGGCATCCCATTACATAAATCTCGGGGCGCGTCTTCTCCTCTCCTTTGGCGAAGAGATTTCCTTCAGGGATGGTATAAGTTCCATCCGGTTCAATATGAATGCGGAGGATCTTACCACGGAGGTCGTTGGTATTACCCGAAGACTTCTGCGCATCGAAGGGTGATCTTCCAGGGATTTCATCGGAAGGGCTGTAACCATCAGAAGCAAAAGGACTGGTGTTATCACCTGTTGATACATAAAGATTGCCATCGGGACCGAATGCCATAGATCCACCCGTATGGCAGCACGTTTCGCGCTGTGTTACGACTTCAATGATTTCCTTCTCCGATGACTGATCGATCTTGCCATCTGCAAACACGAACCGGCTTACGATGTTTGCCGAGCGCTCGGGATGCGAATAGAAGATGTACACGTAATGATTGTCAGCAAACTTAGGGTCAAGTGCAAGGCCGATCATGCCGTCTTCAAACTTTGTTCCCGGAGTGAAAGTGTTGATCAGTTTGATCTTGCCTTCAGCGGGATCGTACATTTTAACGGTACCCTTGCGTTCGAGAAACATCACGCGTCCATCGGGCAGTACTGCCATCTCCGTGGGCTCGTCGAGGTTGAAGTCGAGGACCGTCTTTGTGAATCGGTTCTCGTCTGGTGCACGCTTCGTCTTTGCCTTGCTGTAGTCGAGCTTAACGTTGTCGCCGATGGCATAACGTATGCCCTGGAGCAAATGACCAAGATATACGGCGTCGGCATAACTTTCCTTCGTGTGCCCCATGCCCGTGTAGAATGATCGGCCACCTTCGAAGTCGTGATACCAGGCAATCGGATGGCTGTCGCCATTCTCGCCACCTTCATAAGATGACTCATCGAGGTTCAGGATGACCTGAATGTCGGGGGAGATCTTCTTATAGTTGTACCATTCGTCGGTGCGTGTCCAGCTTTCAGGAACGCCATCCTCTCCAAATGCTTTGACCTTTTTTACAGTGGCCTGTTGTGTCTTTGGATGGCTTTTAAACCACGCGCCGACAAGGCGGCCATACCACGGCCACTCGTATTCCGTATCCGCTGCAGCGTGAATACCCACGAAACCGCCCCCTGCCTCTATGAAGCGTTTGAAATCATCCTGCTGGGGAACGTCCAGCACATCCATGGTTGTGCTGAGGAAAATAACGGCCTGGTAACGTTTGAGGGTTTCTTCATTAAAAAGGCTGGCATCTTCCGTTGTGTCAACTTCAAAGCCATGCGTTTTCCCGAGCTGCATCAATACGACTTTCCCCGTATCGATGGACTCGTGGCGATAGCCCTTTGTTTTCGAAAATACCAGTACCCTTGCCTGATCCTTCTTCCCACAGGAAAGCAAAAGGCAAAACAATACCACGATGGATAAATATGATTTCATAAAAGGAGGCGCGTAAAATGTTTTCGGGAGAATTATTTCAATTCTCTGATCTTGATGTTGCGGTACCAAACCTGGTTACCGTGGTCCTGTAGGGCGATGTGTCCGCCGGTGGCTTTACCAAAGTCAGGCATGCTCTTAAACTTGCTGCCGGCCACCATCTGGTCCCATGCGGCATCGTGCATCGTGAAGGTCACAATCTTCTCGCCATTGAGCCAGAACTGCATCTTACCGTGATCTGAAACGATCTTAGCAACGTTCCATTCGCCAGCGGGCTTTACTGTTTCCTTTGAGCTGGAGATAAGATCGTAGAGATCGCCTGCGCGGTGCTTGATGATCTTTGAATCAGGATGGCAGGTGTTATCGATTACCTGCATTTCAGGACCTGTAACATAGGTTGCCTTGTACTTTGGATCTTCAACGACGTTAAAGATGATGCCGCTGTTTCCGCAGTTGGAAATCTTCCACTCGATGCTAAACTCGTAGTTTTCGTATGTCTTGTCGGTGAGCAGATCGCCGCGACCTTCTTTCGATTCGCTGTTGAGCGTCAGTGCGCCGTCTTCAATCTTCCAACCGGAACCTGCTGATTGTGTGTTGAATGTTCTCCATCCTGATGTTGACTTGCCGTCAAACAAAAGTGTCCATCCCTCCTTCTTCTCCTTTGCGGTAAGCGTGTTCTGAGCCGCCACCTGAAGTGAACCTGCTACGCAAAGTGCAGCAGCAACTATAGAGGTCAAGTAAATTCTTTTCATGATTTCTGGGTGTAAGTTTTAATGTTCGCTATACGTTCTACACGATCTGCATAAAGGCCCCGCAAAAATGCGAGGCCTCTTTCAGATCAAACTTCAAATGATATTTGCCGTGATGTCTCAGTCTTTGATCTTCTCACCGTCGAGTGAGAGGACATACATCGCCATCTTTTCTGCATCTGCCATTGGGATAGCATGTGGTGACATTGGAATCTCACCCCATACGCCACTGCCGCCTTCAATTATCTTCTTGGCCAGTAGCCCTACGTTGGCATGAGTGAATTCATACTTCTTAGCAACATCGGTATGCGAAGGACCGATGATCTTGTTCGTAGGATGGTGACAGGTTTTGCAGTCGCTTGCATCTACAAGTGCCTTACCCTGTGCAATGAGATCATCTGCAGACTCTTTCTTGGGCTCTGCTGTTTCATAAGCATCGTAAGCATCCTTGTCTTCTTCCTTCGCTTCTTCCTTCTTAGAACCACATGATGTAAGTGCAAAGGTGGCCGCACTTACCAATGCAATCGCCAAAAAAATCTTCTTCATTGGGTTATTGGTTATTTGTTATACTATTAGTTCTTATTTGATTCTTCCCGGAGATTAAATTCCGAGAACAGTTCTGTTCAGCTTCGAATTCTTTTCTGTACCGGCGAAGTCATCGAACGCCTTTTCCGTCACGCGGATAATATGGTCCTTAATGAATGGCGCACCTTCGGCAGCACCCTGTTCCGGATGCTTGATAGCGCACTCCCATTCGAGAACAGCCCATCCCTCGTAACCGTATTGAGTAAGCTTGGAGAAGATCGACTTAAAGTCAACCTGTCCGTCGCCCAATGAACGGAAGCGGCCCGGGCGGTTAACCCAATCCTGGTATCCACCATACACGCCGCTTCTTCCGGTTGGATTGAACTCGGCATCCTTTACGTGGAACATCTTAATGAACTGATGATAGAAGTCGATGTACTGGAGATAATCCAGCTGCTGCAATACGAAGTGGCTTGGATCGTAGAGGATGTTGCAGCGTGTATGCTTTCCAACCGCTTCCCAGAAGCGTTCGAAAGATGCACCATCGTGGAGATCTTCTCCAGGGTGGATCTCATAACAAAGATCAACACCGGCTTTATCGAATGTATTCAATATCGGCAGCCAGCGTTTTGCCAGTTCTTTAAATCCATCTTCAACAAGTCCTGCAGGGCGCTGTGGCCATGCATAAAACGTATGCCACATGAGTGCGCCTGAGAAAGTACAGTGCGCGTTAAGGCCAAGGTTCTTACTTGCCTTAGCTGCAGACTTTAACTGATCAACCGCCCACGCAGTGCGCGCCTTAGGATCCTTTCGCACCGACTTCGGAGCGAACGAATCGAACAGTTCATTATATGCAGGATGAACAGCTACGAGCTGTCCCTGAAGGTGAGTTGACAGTTCAGTTACCTGTAGTCCGGCAGACTCTACGATGCCTTTGAATTCATCACAGTAGTCTTTGCTTTCCGCAGCCAGCTTAAGATCTATGCAGCGTGCATCCCATGTTGGAATTTGAACTCCGATATAGCCGAGTGAAGCTGCCCACTTGCAGATTGACTTCAGATTATCGAATGGCGCCGCGTCGCCCATGAACTGGGCCAGGAATATCGCCGGTCCTTTTATTGTTTTCATTAAGAGCCAGAGTCGTTAAAGGTGTATTAGAATAAGTATCAGGATAAGATCAGTCGAGCTTTGTCCACTTCTGATTGGACTTGCTGGACTCGACAACTGTTTGAACGAAGCTCATGCCGTGAACACCGTCATCAACACCTGGGAAATCATAATCCTTAGTATTCAGTTTCACGCCCGGCTTGTAGTCGCGCACTGCTTTCGTAAACGCACGATATATGTTAGCAAATGCCTCCAGGTATCCTTCAGGGTGACCTGCAGGAGTGCGGGTGAAGTTCTTAGCATCCTGAGAAATGTAGCCCATACCCGTGCGGATGATCTCCTTCGGACGATCGAGCCACTTGAGGATCATGGAGTTTGGTTCTTCCTGTTTCCACTCGAGACCACCCTTCTCTCCATAGATACGGATGTTGAGGTTGTTCTCTTCACCTGCTGCCACCTGAGTAGCCATGAGCACGCCAGACGCTCCGTTGTCGAATTTGATCAACATAGAGCTGTCGTCGTCAAGCAAGCGACCTGGCACGACTGTATTAAGCATCGCGCATACTTCGGTGATCTTCAAGCCTGTGATATATTCAGCGAGGTTAGCCGCGTGAGTTCCGATATCGCCGATAGCGCCACCCATACCAGATTGCTTAGGGTCTGTGCGCCATGAAGCCTGGAGGTTGCCGGTGCCTTCGAGAAGAGTAGAGAGCCATCCCTGAGGATATTCAACGAACACTTTTCTGATCTTGCCAAACTTTCCGTCTGCGACCATCTTTCGTGCTTCTTTCACGAGCGGATAGCCGGTATAAGTATGAGTAAGTCCGAGGAGGAGGCCGGTCTTGCTTACCAGCTGCTGAAGTTCTTTGGCTTCATCGAGGTTGAAAGAGATTGGCTTTTCAACAACAACGTGAAAGCCGCTTTCGAGGGCCATCTTGGAGGGGCCGAAGTGCACGTGGTTGGGGGTAACTACAGAAACGAAATCTATGCGTTGGTCAGCAGGAAGCTTCTTCTCGGCTTCGAACATTTCCTGGTACGTTTCATAAACGCGATTGGGATTCAGGTAAAGAGCGTCACCTGTTGCTTTTGATTCACCCGGAACGATGCTGAAGGCACCACACACGAGCTCAATTTCTCCATCGATACCAGCTGCCTTTCTATGAACAGGACCGATAAATGAGGTAAGGCCGCCACCGACCATTCCCATACGCAATTTTCTTTTCATTCAGATTTACAGTTTGGTTTCAAGTAAAGGATTAAAAGTTTAATAATAAAGCATGAAAATTACAGAAAACGATTGCGATAAGCATTGGAGGTCGAGAAAATTTATGGTTCAATCGATGTCCTGTTGAATTTGGAAACCTGACCAAATAGGCCTTCCTTGCTCTCTTTAGAACTGCAGCATGAACGAATCCCTCTTTCTGAAAAATCTCTGGTACTTCGTCATGCATGGGTCGAAGCTTGAAAAGGGCAAGCTTCAGGGTCGGGAGATCGTAGGCGAGAAGATTGTGTTCGGGCGCGATCCTGACGGTAAGCCGTTTGCGTTACGCGACAACTGCCCTCACCGGGGCGTGCCACTTTCTCAGGGCTGGTACGATGGCAAGGAGATCCAATGCTGTTATCATGGCTGGAGGTTTGATACGGCAGGAACATGCCTGGGGATCCCGGCATTGTTTGATGAGAAATTCAATGCTTCCAAGATAAAGGTATTTCAGTATCCCGTACGGGAGATCAATGGCACCATCTGGGTGTACATTCCCCATAACAAACTGCAAATAGCGGATGCGGATGAGCGACTGCCTGATCTGCTTGTCCCGAAAGACAAAGACTTTCTGCATGTAGAGACCGTGACCATGCCCGCGGATATCGATCACTCCGTTATCGGACTTATTGATCCGGCACACGTTACGTTTGTACATCAGTCGTGGTACTGGCGATCCGCCAAGAAGCTGAAGCTGAAGGAAAAGAAGTTCGAGCCCGATGGCATGGGTTTTAAGATGGTGCGTCATGCGCCGTCATCGAACTCGAAGGGTTATTCGGTGCTGAAGGGCGGAACCTCGACTGAGATCAATTTCCAGTTGCCCGGAGTGCGCACGGAACATATCAAGGTTGGTGACCGTGAGATCGTTTCGATTACGTGCCTCACTCCTATCAATGAAAATGAGACTGAGTTAAATCACATCTTTTATACGTCCATTAGTGTTATAAAATACCTATGGTGGCCCCTGAGGTTTCTTGGTAAACAGTTCATACACCAGGACCTCGGAGTGTTTAGGAAGCTCAATGAAGGACTGCAAAGCAAGCCAACGCTAATGCTATTGGGGGAACCCGATGCGCAGGCGAGATGGTACTTTGAGTTGAAGCGGGCGTGGTCGATGTCAGTACAAAACAAGACACCGTTTGTAAATCCGGTGGAGGGGAAGACGCTGCATTGGATAACATAGGAATTAAGAATTAAGAATTAAGAGTTAAGAATTAGCAGGCACGACCTTCGGTCGTGGCTTTCATCAGCCGCAGGCTGGCGGCTAATTCATAATTCTTAACTCTTAATTCTTAATTCTCATCGCCACGGTACTATCTGGTCCCAAAAGCCCAGCAGGTAGATGCAAAGTCTAACGAGGCTAATGGTGACTACGGTCCGGAGGACGTATTCCAGGATCCAACGCGTGTCCATCCAATAAAGCTTGTGCTTGTTAACAATCTGGACGATGCGTTCGCCATAGCGCGGGTCGTTTGAGACGACGGCAGCCTGTAAGATTTCTGACTGCATCTTTAAAGTGTCGTCATAAAACAACATCGTGGGCCACGACTTGCGTTTGCTCAGCAGCATGTCGATCCGGTCGGCGACGGATTGTTCACCCGTGACGTATACCCTGAACCAGGCCATCCGACCCTTAGCCTTTGGACTGATGGTCCGGATGGGCAAGCGTACTTTGGGGCCTTTCCATTTCGAATCAGCGCGCATGCGGGTGTCATTATTATAAACGCTGGCGTGAACGCCTTCGCCTGCATTTGCTGTTTCATCGGCTGACTCGTAGATCGCATGCGCCATCACAACGGACGGCAAGATACCGGTTGTGCGGAGCCGGGCCTTGATAAAACCACGGAAGCGGGAAATATAATCTTTAATACTCAAGGTGTTTCTGTTTAAAAGGTTTGAGCGGGTCGAGAGAAATTAAGAATTAAGAATTAAGAGTTAAGAATTAGCAGCCAGCCTGCGCCTGATTGAAAGCCACGACCGCTGGTCGTGATAGCTAATTCTTAACTCTTAATTCTTAATTTATCCTCCCCTTCGGTTAATGAACCTCACCAGGTCGAGCACATCTGCTCCTATTTTGTCGAGTTCTTCCAGTCCAAGTCGCGTGATGAGTGACATCAGCTTTGAAGCGTAGGCTGGGTCGGTTGCATAGCCTGATCGTTGTAGTGCGAGAGTTTGCTGGGAAGCATCAAGAGCGTTAAACACACCGCCCTTTTGATAGCGAGGGTTCGCTGTGAGGAAGACAATTCTGTCCTCGAAAGAGTGGTGTGCATGTTCATATACCCTGAACCAGGCTTTTACGGTCTTGACGACGCCTTTAACATACTCCGTAGTTTTCAGATCAATCTTGTCTCCTACCCATGAGGCGTCGGCCTTGATACCGAAGTGATTGTTATACTTCGATGCCAGGAGGCTTTCACCAGGGATGCCGGCTTTGTTTGAACTTTCGATGAGGGCTTGCGCCATCATAACTGACGGAAAGAGTTTGGTGCCTTTCAGCGCGCTTATTACGAAGGGCGCGTACTTGATGATGTATTCTTTGCGTGTCATCTGCTTGAAGTTTTAATGTTTAACAACTGTTTTGATCATTGGTCAACAAGGCTTTCGAGCCATCTCGATAAACGAATGCCAATACGCCGGACCAAAGGGGCAAACAAGTCGCCAAGCATTTTAAAGGTCAGACAGATGATACCTCCAGCAATAGCGTGTACTAAATAGCTGGCAGGACCGGAATCAATCACGTGCGTGACGATGTTGAACGTCGCGCCGAACAGGAAGGCAATCCAATTGCCTGAGCTGTCATGGGAATGGTAGTTCTGTTGCATGGCGCGAAGATGATACATCGAGAAAATCAGGTTTTCCAGTGCTTACCAATCATGGCCAAACTTTTTCAAACTTTTCCCAGATACTAGTGGGCCGATTGCTTTGAAAGAAGTTGGGGTGACGAGCAATTTTCCTGATAATCCGCGCGTCGCGCTAGCGTCTTGTTCTACTCGGGATCACCAAGATGGCCAATGATAATCCGTGTCTGTCTGCTGTTGAATAATCTACCCGTGATTTCTCCGAGTTGACCAAGTAAAGGCTGAATCCATTTGCGCATGGTTGGCCGGCTTACCTGATAGAGGTTGGCGAGCTGTGAAACGTTTGAAACGTTTTTCTTCTTCTTCTTTTTTTTGTTGGAATCCATATGAAACTAGTTTTGATTAAGTTTCAACGAGTTGAATAACCACTGGGAACTGTCCTCACAACCCATATAACTAGTTTCACCAGTTGACGACGAGCAATTCATCGTCAGCCATTTTCGAGCACCTTTCTAACAACTGCGGCTAATCTGCGACATCTTAATCCAACGTACCAACATCAATGTCGATAGCCGTCTATCCGTGGCATCTAAGTTTTCGTAACGCAAGGCGGGTGATTTGGGTTATGAAGATTTCAAATATTTTTTTTTGAATCAGGAGCGCACTCCTTAACAACCGTTAGGAATTGATTTGAGTTGAGGAGCAGCATGCCAGGTGTACACCAAGCGTACGGCAAGTGTAATCCAAGTGTAATGGATTACGAGTAAAAGTGTGGAGCGGGTGTTAACAACTTTTCAATACAACTCTCAAAATATTACGGGCGATGGTCGTATTGGCATATTGGCAGCACGACAAAGTTTAAGGTGCGCATGACAATCTTACTAAACCCAAGTTATCGACTGGAGATTGTCTGAGCAATGAATCGCAGCTGCTCTTAAAGAAGGTAAAATTTGACTGAGGGATGAAATGATGTACGTAGGCAAATACATCGCCAAGCAAGAATCACATTATACTTATCACGAAACACTCTCATCCACGTTATCGAATACCGTGACGCTGCATTACTACAATCAAGACTCATCAATGTATCGTATAATCTGTGAGATGAGGAATCGATGGATGTTTCGTTATCATCATCATCTCTTTTTCACTGCATTTCAAATACAGCAGATTCAGCTTTTTTTATTGCAACCCAAAATTGTCTGAAAAAATTCTCAGAGGAGAGAATGAAAAGTTTGGAAAAGTTTGGCCACGATTGGTCAAAAGTGCAAAACCAGTTTTTTGGGTTGTTGCAGTTTTGTATCAAGCAGCAGCTGGTGTCATGATTAACGGCCGAGTCTACGTCGGTGTTGTTGCGAAATTTTAAACCCAAATTTTTATGCCAAAAGCAGTAAACAACAACGTCCTCAACGGCGTGAGCGGAAAGCTGGGTAACAACATTGTGATCCGCCAATCAAAGTTAGGGACAGTTGTGGCTAACAAGCCAAAGAAGACGACGAAACCGCCGAGCGCTACTCAGCTCGCGGTGCGAGACAAATTTTCGGATGCAGCTTATTACGCGCGTGAGCAGATGAAAGTACCAGAAGCTCTGGCTATGTATCAAGCGGCTATAACGCCAAGGTTGACCTCACCATACTCGGTGGCCATTTCGGATTTTCTGACAAAGCCCAGAATTCGTGGCATTGATGCCAGGCAATATCGCGGAGCCGTAGGTGACGTGATCAAAGCACGTGCATCGGACGACTTCCGGGTTGCTTCAGTCTGGATTGTCATCAAGAGTGCGACAGGAAGTGAACTAGAAAGCGGCGAGGCATCCCTCGTCGCCGGTAGTCTGCAACCTGAGTGGGTCTACACGGCAAAAGTCGTGAACGCATCGCTTGCTGGAACTTCCATTACTGCTACTGCGAAAGACATTCCCGGTAACGAGGTGTCTGACACGGTAACCGTGTAGTGAGTTGAAAAACATGCAGCCCCGAACCTGACCGGTCGGGAACGGGGCTGCTATTTCTAAACACAATCTTTATTAAACATGAAAGACATCATAGGCGACATTCTTTCGGGCAAGCTGTTCGGAAGAATTAAAGAACTCATCGATGAGGTGGTCACTACGAATGAGGAAAAGGAAGCACTGCACATCAAACTTCGTGAGCTGGAAATTCAGCACACGGAGGTAATGGCAAAGTCGGCGCTGGCAGATCTTCAATCGGCACGACAACGCGAAGTTGACGTAAAGAAAAGCGGAAGTCTGAACTTCACTCAGGACGTGCTGGCGTATATGGCCATCGTTGCTTTCTTCTCGATGACCGGATACATTCTGGCGAACGGAGTTGGCCTTCTGGACGCAGACGAAAGTTTCATCATTGGTAACCTTACCGGCATGGCAGCGGCCATAGCCAAGGATATCTATGGATACTATTTCGGCAGCAGCAAAGGTGATCAACTTCTGTTTCGGAATGCAAGCAAAAAACAGTCAAACAATTCAACAATCAAACAAACCATTTAGAATCAGCATTTATGGCAAGAATAAGAACAACAGGCAGCCCATACCAGGGTATCAGCGGCCGCGTGGGAAATCTCGTATTCCGGAATACACCTAACGGCGTGGTCGTGGCAAACAGACCCCGAAAAACGAAGTCCGTAAGTACAAATCAAAAGGCAGTACGAAACAGATTCTCAGATGCGGCCTTCTATGCGCGGGAACAAATGAAGGACATAGCTATCAAAGAGCTGTACGAATCGGGTGTGAACTCGAAGATGAACTCCCCCTATCTCGTCGCAGTGAGTGATTATCTAACCGCTCCAAAGATCGGATCAATTTTCACTAAGAGTTATCAGGGGCAGGCCGGAGAAACGGTCGGCATACACGCAAAAGATGACTTTTGGGTCGTTGCCGTCATGGTCCAAATTCACGACTCGGCTGGTAAACTTATCGAAAGCGGAGAGGCATCTCAGATGATGGACTCAAGTTGCTTCTGGGACTATGTAACGACACAAAAAATCGCGGCGACGAAGGGTTGTACTATAACGGCAATCGCCCAGGACTTTGCCGGCAACAAAGGATCGAAGACGATCACCTTATAACGCATGCATCGTGAAGCTTCAATAGTCAGGCCATTTCCGCCGGCATGTTCGTGGTAACACCTGGCAACGGCAAGGGACAAGTAATTTATGGACTTGTCCCCTGCCTTCCCAAGGCCCAGCACTGAAGTTATCGAGGTTCCCGAATAAGCAAACCATCATCTATTCTACAAGAACGTTACTCCTCAATTTCTAACTCACAGTTAAAATGAAAAACAAAAAGCCAAGCAATAAATACACTTCGCATCCGAAAATCAGGGTTAACAGAACAATAAGTCAGGAACTGTTTTTGGATGTCATGGACGAACTTTCAGAAAGCGGCGACTGGGATACATTGATCGACATCATAAATTCCCTGCTTCGTAAGACCGAGCCCGATCATTGGCTTCAGGGCGTACTCGCCGGGGCCTACTATGGAAAAGGCGATTTTGACCTGGCGCTGCAAAGTATCAATAAAGCCATATCAATCTGCGGCGGTTGTCCATTGACACGATGGACCTGCGCACAAATACTTTTTTATAACGGCGAATACGTGCACGCCCTCGAAGTCCTTAACAAGCTGATGTGCGAACCTGCGCGTGAAATTCATGCAGGACCATGTGGCAGTGGCAGCGATTGTAATCTTACATTGGATCGCGCTGAAGGAGTTCTCAATGACTCTCGATTTCTCACCGCAGCGTGCTATCAGCGTCTGGGGTATCGGTGCCTGTATCAGTATTTTCTGACCGTATACAAGAGGTACCTGGCTAAAGGCGTGGGCACGTGCTATGCGGAAGAGAACATCGAGGAAATGACAGGTGGTGAGGAACTATAAACTCAATATGGATAGAAGGCTCAGGTTCTTGTGGTGACAGAATGAGACCTGAGTTGTTTCGGTTTTCTTTAATCTAATCCAGCAAGTTGAGATGCAGGGATCTTAACACTGACTATGAGCTACTGCGGTCGCTGGTCAGATGACCCTTTCCGTTTTTTAATGGACTTCACAAACTCGGGCAGCCAATAGCATATGTTCAGCACAACAAAGAATAACCAGATGAACTTCACAAACGACGAAGGGAACTTCGCCGTGTGTATGTGTACAGAGAGATCGACGTCTGCAATAGAAACGCCCAGGCCAAGTGCTATAAATGGAAAAATCAGCAAGGCAATAAATACTATCTTAACCATCGCTCGCAATATTGGTTTAATCCGCCGGGTTAAAAGAGCAATCAGAAAGCCCAATGCTACGACGCATCCTATTAAAATCAAGGCAGAGGGAGGTAATTCAATAGACTGTATCATAGGGCGCCTACAATTCTACCTTGAATTTCATGTTTGGAAATACTTGCGATATAGGGTTGCCAATAGACTCAGCATCATGAATAGCTTTACGGGCCGATGCCAAAACCTGATCCCGATATGATTCGATGTTAGCCATCATTGTATAGATATCGGATGTTTCTATGGCGATGGTACTTGATTGATCAAAGTTGAAAAACAAATTATCGGTCTTCCGAATCAACTGAATTACCGGCAGTCTTGCAGCGTGTCTTAATGCCAAAGCGTAAAAAACATGCGGACTATGAAATGACAGATCTGCAACAACAATTTTCGACTGGATAATCTTTTTAATGAAATCGCCGGTAATTCCCTCGGAACCACTCACGCCACTACTGACTGCCACTTTGAGATCAAGCCCCTTGAGGGCAGGTTCAATGATAGAATGGAGAACTGCGTGGGCGTGCTTTGAAACCTCGTCATTGTGTGCGTTGACTGGTGCCAGATAAAAACCGACGTTATCTGACTCATCCACGGCTCGGAAGCCAGCACGGTTACTGTTAATTGTTAATGTACCCGGAGACACGACGGATTGTGAGTTGCTAGCCAACGACAAATCAGTGATATGCTGTCCGATCGAAACCAGCCTTTCGGTTTTACCTACCACCTTAAAGAGTCCAAGATATTTGACGTTATCGATGAAAGTTTCGACGATACCAAGTGAGGCGCGGTTGACGGTGCGGTCCATTTCTCTTAACTGCTCGGCCACAGTTGAAATATCGGGAACCTGTTGGTCTACGTAACAATCATACAACATCTTAAATACTGCGATACGGCTTACTGCCATATCGAACTTTAGCTGCATTTGCCTTGCCGGCGAGCTTTGACCATTCAACATGGTCTTTGCCCTATCAGACAATTCGAAAGATTCGGCATCAGGTGATGAGTCTAACAAACCATACTTGATCATGTTACGAATTTGACTGTTGACTTTATCAGGATTACCGTGGTTGAGCATGCTGAACAACTCATCCCGCTTTAGGGATTGGCCAGCACGTAGTTCATAGACTTGTTCTGCCAGTTTGCACATATGCCTGAAGCGAAGTGATGGATAGGGCTTGGTGGTTCCGGGGTTCGGACTGCGTTTTTCAGGTTTGTTCATGAGGCGTAACGGGGTGAATACGGAAGATAGTGAAAAAAATGGGAACTTGGGGATGGAAATTGCAGCACTTGTAAGTGCCGCGAATCGGATAACTAAGGGAAATAAGAAAGTGAAATGATAGCATTGGTCAACCAAGACAAGTTAAAATTCACGTTTCTTAGACAGTTTAGGGCCACACTTAAAGTTGAGGTGTTACCTAACGTTGACAACGTACAGTTCACGTATGCTTGGGACGAAATCGGTTTAACTGATCAGCAGGTTGCAGAGATACGGCCGAAGCTCGCAAGCTGTTTCGTCGTCGTCTCGTTGTCGACTATGCCAAGGACGAATTGAAGAAGCTGCGTACAAAGCAGGTTTATAGAGTCATTTACGACGGTGATTATCCTTACTTAGATTAATTTGGTTGAAGAACAATTAGCAGCTATTCGCCAACGCATTGAAGAACAAACGAAAAAAGTATACTCTTGAAAACCGCTGAATTGATACCAAGTTCGCACCAAAAACAGAAGCGTACTGGAAACTTGAAGACGTGTTAAAAAGACTAGCTTAGAATGGAGTCTTTTCAATGATGTAAGCAGAGACACGCAACAGAAAAATCAATGCATTAGTTGGGAGACTCAGAGCCTGCTCATAGCTAATTTCAATCCCCTTGTTATGTTCGTGTACAATTCTATTTCTAAGGTCATAAAGTTCACGCAGGCCAGCCAAAAATGTATTCTCAAATGTCTCGCCCTTATTGCCTACTTTGGTATCCATCATCTTCTTATAGAAGCCGCCGCCAGTGAGAGTGTCCATAGTCGCAGCAATGTTTTCGATGGTACTGAAGTTATAATGTTCCGCTATAATACTTTCGCGCGAAAGATTCTCGTGCTTAAACAGGTGATAGGCTTCATACAGAGTGATTTTGTCCTTAAGCAATTCGTCATATCCGGCAGAACTCCAACCGTCAACGTTCTCTGTTATCAAATCTTTAAAGAAAACCTCTATGGCTGATACAGAGGCTACCATCGCATTCTTTCCTGCTTCATTCTTAATAGTTGCTATTGCCTCAGCTTTAAGTTTGTTTGCTTCCGCAAACTCAGGCTTAAGCAACTTATTCAGTCTTAAGCATGTCAAAATAGCATCGCTGATTCGATTGGCTGCAAAATAAAATGAGTCAACGCGTTCCGTTGCTGCATCGACTATTTCTTGAACGTCTTGCGGTGTAATTTGCTTTTTGGTTAGTAGTCGCTTTAGCGTTGTGTCAATTGATGTTTTGGATTTCGGCATATGAGTATTAGTTCTGCAGTCTGTTATTTATGCGAGTGGTGTGAATTGTCGGATAATATAAAGGAACCACATTAGTAAACATCACGGAAAGGTCGCCCAACTTATTTAATGAATTGTTTTTCTTTGCCATTGGTTATCAGGTTTTCCCGTATTTTCGTTTCCGGCCTTCTCAGATTTCTAGTGCTCTGTGGTTGAAGAAAACCATTGTTTCACATTCTTGTAACCATAGTGAAATGCCCTTATGTTTTTATTCCACTTAAGCATCAAATGTAGACACACAAGTCCAGCCGGAATAAAGTATAGGACTTTCCATCCGATTGCGAATTTGTCGGAATTAGACGTATCAATATTAACGCCGTAACGAAGTATGAAATGTGTAATGCCAATAAATATTGGACCTAAGAATACAAGGATATACATAAACGCGTCATAGTCCCTTTTCTGTCCTAAATGCTTGTCTATTCGCCAATTTTTCAAGTATTCCTCTTCCTCCAGCTTACGTTCTTTGAATCGATAGCGAAGGCGGTAGTTGTGAACTTCTGATAGACCTTCGAACAGGATTTCGAGCCGTAAATAGTCTTTTGGTTCCAAGGTGTTAATGCTTAATTCTATCTCGTTGTTGTTGATCAAATTGACTGCGCAGGTCGTAAACTCATTGGAAGTCGAAACGTTGATGCTAAAAATATTCACAAAGCCTTCAAGAACCATTCTTGGTAGGATGTGAAAGTCTGTGGCGTTAACCGTTTCTTTACCTTCGTTTTGAATTCCTATTTCAAGTTTATTTAGTCCCTGAATTTGTTGCCCATTCAAAAGTATATTCAATTCATTAACCAACTCGTTTGGCTTGTCAAGAAGTTTTTCGAGCGAGACTTGTTTAATGCTGATATTCTTGTTCGAATCCTGAGTAAGTTTGTCAATTCCTTTAAAAACCAGAACTGCTAAGGAAATTAAGCTGATTAGCATTCGCCAATCTACCGTATACTCAATGGTATTGAAATACTGATCCATCTTGCTATTCGTTTTTGAGGTGTTTGAAACTAAGATACTATATTGACACTGTCTATGGCAAAGGCAACGCAAACTTAAACGCTTGTGCTGCTATGCCATTTCCAGAAACTACACCACGGCAACTAAAGGCCGTCCAAACTCATGGAGGTTCTTTGTATTACACGCTGATAATCAACAACGAGCCTGACCACTTCATCACTGATTATCTGTTTCTATGGGTTGGCTTCGATCAAGGGCAACCGTACTATTGCAGGTTCAAAAGCTTTTGGCTTTGTGATCCACTGCCGGCAAGGTACGATTGAGTACAAGCATGACGATTATTCGATGGCCGCTATAAGGGTATTTGCTAAAGTCAGAAGAAAAAATAGTTGAATTTACATTACTTGGTACCCTAAAATGGCACCATAAATCACGTAAGCAACTGAATTTCCATTACTTACAGCGATGTCAACGGAGAGGGCGGGATTCGAACCCTCAATCCATTTGGTGGAGAGGAGAACGAGGCCAATCAGCTTATAACTGACGGAGCTAATAACATCAACACCTACACCACCACAACCGCCGGCTTAAAACTCACCTCCACACTCACTCCACTTCCCGACTCGACCGTCAGCGCGCCGCCGAGTTGCCTGCTCAAGCCCTGCATCAACCGAATGCCAAAGGATTCATGGTCGTTATTGTTCTGTGACAACGGAAGGCCTACCCCATCGTCAGTGATACTAAGTTTATACAATCCGTCTTCTGTGCGGGTAACAGATATCCTTACACGTCCGCGTGCGCGATTTGGAAACGCATACTTAATAGAATTGGAAATAGCTTCGTTCAGGATCAGTCCCAGAGGAACAGCCTGCGCCACATCCAGGCGGAGCTCGTCTGCTTCAATGTCAAAAGTGATCGAAGTTTGTCCGGCGAGACCTGACTTAAATTGCTTTACCAGGTCATGTATGTACTCTCTGACATTGATAAACGATGTGTCGTCAGCGCTGTATAGTTTCTGATGAATCAATGATATCGCGTACATCCGCTCCTGGCTTTCACGGATGGCCTGGAGCGCGCTCTCATCGTTCAGATAGTTGGACTGCGTGTTAAGCAGGCTGATCATAATCTGCAGGTTGTTCTTTACGCGGTGGTGCACCTCTTTCAACAACCACTCCTTGTCGGTGATGGCTTGCTGAAGTTCGGCATTCTTGGCATCGATCTTCGCGCTTGCACGTTGTTTGAGTTTGTATCGGTTAAAAAACAGTGCAGCAATCACCAGCAGTAACCCTGCCACTCCAATCAGTATTCTTCTGGTAAGTTGATCTCTTTCAGCCTCCGCCTTCAGAACAAGTTCATGTTCCCTTAGCAGCTTAATGTCCTGGTCTTTCTTCTCGGTCTCATACTTAACATTCAGCTCGGCAAACCTGCGTCGTTGAGAAGCACTGGCTACCGAATCTGAAAAGAATTTATACTGGATATGATGCTTAAGGGCCGCCGGGAAAAGTCCCGACATCGAATCAATCTTAAACATCAGATAGTGTTTTTCCATTTCAATATGCGGACTCTTAGATTTTATTGCCATTGCCCTTTGAAGGAATAGCCGAGCCATATTTTCCTTTCCAATCTGAACGAAAAACCGACCCGCTTCGTGGATAGTTTCGAAGGGCAGGGTCTTGTCCAAGCTGGGATGGCGGTTCATGAGGTCCAGTACGATTGTGTATTCCTGGACAGCCATATCCAACCTGCCTAGACGACGGTAGCAAGAACCTTTTATTGCATGCATTTGAGCTTCCTGCCACGGAGACAGAGGAGGATATTCATTCGTGATCGCATTCATGACTGAGAGCGCTTCGACACCGCGATTTAACAAAGCCAGGAGATACGTTTTGAAGAATAAACTCTTATACCAAAATATCTGAGATTCGACTTTTCTAGTATCTAACGCTTTGTTGTACCAGATCATCGCCTGGTCAGGCATTCCCAATGGATTGTAAGAAATACCGACGCGCGATAGAAATGGGGCAGAGAATTTCGTCATTCCAGACCATTCATAATTCGCCAGTGCAGCCTTAGCATAATCAGCCGCTTCCAAATACTTGGCCCGCAACACACTGGTGAAAGCGAATGAGTAGTCGACGTAGAGTGAATGTTTGAAGTCGATAGATCGCTGCAAAGAGTCGATCCTGTTAAGATATCGCTCTATTGGAACGGGATCAAATCCAAACTCCACATCCAACAATACCCATAGTATCTCGATTTCCTTCTCAACATGGCTATACTGCTCGCACTGTCTTAATGCCCTATTTAGCAATTGGACTTTAGTTGAATCCTCGTCGCCACTCAACAGTGCGAGGTACTGGCAAGTGTATGCGGGTAGCGTCGTGGAGTCGACATTTGTTCTCAGCAACAACTCATCAAACACCTTCCTACTCTCGGCTAAACTTCCCAGCTGCCTGAAGTATTCACCTCTCAGAATCGCATACACGTCTCGCCAATGATCACTGTTTGTGGGTACGTGAGGCGGCGATAACCTCTGGATAAAGGAATTTGCACTGTCCATGTCACTTATGCGGGCTCCTGGTTTATGCAAATACCAGGTGGCCAATTCAGCCTGAAGCTGGGTTCTCTGGTCGGCACTCAGCGTCTTCAGCAGGCCGACAGCATCTACGATTTTTCCGTTGTTAATCAATTCTGCGCCCGGAGATTCTCCTCTCAAATTCTCGTTATATGCCAGGAGAAATGGAAGTCCGGTAATCTGGCAGGCCAAAACCATCACGCTATCTCCATCAATGTCGTCCTGAAAGACGCGATGGATAAAGCTTGCTGTGCTCAGCAGTAGTAGTCTCTTTTGTGCCAGGCTATAATGCGACGTAGTATTTACGCCGGAGTCGTTTTGGGCATATAGCGGTCCGCAGACAATCAAACATAGAACAATCGCTATGCTTCTTAGCAAATGAATGCGGATATTTAACATATGGGTGAGGACGGTAAGCAAAACATAATAGCAGTATCCCACTTATTCGTTATCTAAGTTATTTCCAAAATAGTAGGCACAATGCCACCTTATAGCTGGTTGAGTTACTTAACTAAAACCGCCGGCCTAAAACTCACCTCCACACTCACCCCACTCCGCGACTCGACCGTCAGCGAGCCGCCGAGTTGTCTGCTAAGGCCCTGCATCAGCCGAATGCCAAAGGATTCATGATCGTTATTGTTCTGTGACAACGGAAGGCCTACTCCATCGTCAGTGATACTAAGTTTATGCAATCCGTCTTCTGTGCGGGTAACAGATATCTTCACACGTCCGCGTGCGCGATTTGGAAACGCGTACTTAATAGAATTGGAAATAGCTTCGTTCAGGATCAGTCCCAGAGGAACAGCCTGCGCCACATCCAGGCGGAGCTCGTCTGCTTCAATGTCAAAAGTGATCGAAGTTTGTCCGGCGAGACCTGACTTAAATTGCTTTACCAGGTCATGTATGTACTCTCTGACATTAATGAACGATGTGTCCTCAGCGCTGTATAGTTTCTGATGAATCAATGATATCGCGTACATCCGTTCCTGGCTTTCACGGATGGCCTGGAGCGCACCTTCGTCACTGAGATAGTTGGACTGCGTGTTGAGCAGGCTGATCATGATCTGCAGGTTGTTCTTTACGCGGTGGTGCACTTCTTTCAACAACCACTCCTTGTCCGTGATGGCTTGCTGAAGTTCGGCATTCTTGGCATCGATCTTCGCGCTGGAACGCTGCTTTAGCTTATAGCGGTTAAAAAGCAGTGCTGCGATCACGAGTAAGAGAACAGCTACTGCGATCAGGATTTGCCGCGTTAATTGATCTCTCTCAGCATTTCCCTGAAGAACCAGTTCATGCTCCTTGAGCATTTTAATGTCCTGATCTTTCTTTTCCGAGTTATATTTCGCTGTCAGTTGATCGAACGCCCTGCGTTGGAAGGCGCTTGCCGCAGAGTCGGCAAAGAACTTGTATTGCACATGGTGTTGAAGTGCAGATCTGTAGTCCCTTGCCATTGAGTCTATTTTATACATGAGATAGTGCTTCTCCATTTCAACGTGCGGACTCGATGATTTGATTGCAAGTGCTTTTTCCAGAAACAAACGAGCCATCTTTTCGTTGGATAGCTGCACAAATAACCTACCCGCCTCAGCGAGGTTTTCGAACGGCATCCTATTTTCAATGTTCGGACTCTTGTCGATTATTTCAAGGATACGACCATAGTGCGTACCAGCCATTCCAAGCTCGCCCTTTTTACCGTAACAGTAGCCGTATAGAGTACTTAGTTGAGCATCTTGCCATGGCGACAACGGTGGATATTCCTTCGTTATTTGATTAAGAAGTGAAATCGCATCATCTATTCGACCCATGTCAACTTGAAGACTGGCCGTATAAAACAAACTTTTATACCAGGAGAACTGCGGCTCTGACCTTCTTAGGTCGAGCGCTTTTTTAAACCAAGTTAGTGACTCGTCATTCATTCCCAGCGCCCTGTAAGAAAGGCCTATGCGCGAGAAAAAAGGAGCGGATAAATTTGTCATTCCCGACCATTCATAATTTTGCAATGCAGTCCTGGCATAATTAGTTGCCTCCAAATATTTAGCCCGCAAGACGCTGGTGAAAGCGAACGAGTAGTCCACGTACAGCAAATGCCTGAATCCGCTAGACCGCTGTAGAGAGTCAATTCTGCTTAGGTATTGCTCTAAGGGTACGGGATCGAAGCCGAAGTTAACGTCCAACAACGACCATAGTATTTCAATCTCTTTTTCAACATGACCGTATTGCTGGCAATGCGTCAATGCTTTGTTTAACAACTGGACCCTGGTAAAATTATCATCACCGCTTAGGGATGCAACATTGTGCAAAGTGGTTGCCGGTAGGGTGGTGGTGTCGTCACTTGCTACCCTTACCCAGAGTTCATCAAACACCTTCTTGCTATCGTCTTCTTTTTGCAGTTGCCTGAAATACTCCCCTTTCAGCAGCGCATAAATGTCTCGCCAATGTTTGCTGTCGGTATTTACAGGCATTAACATCTGGATGAAAATATTTGCGCTGTCCATGTCACTCGTGCTGGCGCCTGGCTTATGCAGATACCAAATGGCCAGTTCAGCCTGAAGCTGCATTCTCTGTTCTGCGTTCAGTTTCGTTTGTAACCGAACAGCTTCTTTAATTCTTCCATTATTAATCAGTTTTGCGCCTGGTGATCCTCTTCCAATATGCTCGTCATACGCCAGCAGAAACGGAAGTCCCGTAATCTGGCAAGCCAGGATCAGCACGCTATCTCTATCAACGTCATCCTGAATGACGCGATGGATGAAACTAGCTGTACTCAGCAAAAGAAGCCTCTTTTGTGCAAGACTATAATGCGAAACAGTATTTACCCCCGAGTTCTCCTGGCCGCATAGTTGTCCGCAAAAAATCGAACATAGAATTGTCGCAATATATTTCAGCATAGGGAGCGGATATTGAACACATAGCCGGGGACAACGAGCGAGGTAGTACAGAAATTTCCACTGCTACCCATAGTCCAAGTTACCTCTAAAAACGTCACTGCGAAAGACCTGAGTATTATTAACAAGTTCTTTAGTAGCATCGTCGGATTATGCATCAGCTTCCGCCTTTCGTTCATCGGTAGAAATGCAAGAGTGGACTACCTTACATTACTACAATGACTAACCATCGACCGCAAGGGCGAGTCACCATTCAGCTATGAATAAAATCTTAGTACCCACAGACTTCTCAGATCCTTCCGCCTGGGCAGTAGAAGTTGCAACAGACATCGCCTTACAATCGAAGACCAGCATCCATCTGCTGCACGTCATTGAAGGTCCGCCGGATCAATCATTCAACACTACCGGCGAGTGGGAGCTCACGAACGGCTGGGAAGAAAAGTTGTTTACAGTGGCTATAATAAAGAAAAGCCTTAAGGATCTGGAGATTGCCGCACAGCAGGTTGAGGCCCGTGGAGTAAAGGCGGAAGTAAGTTTACGAATGGGTACGCCTCATGAAGAAATAAACTCGATCGCGTCAGATGGTTCTTTCGGTCTTATTGTTATGGGCACGCAAAGTCACGACCACCTGGGGCGACTGCTGAACGGATCGAACACGGAAAAGGCCATCAATAACTCCAGGTGTCCTGTGTTGGCAGTGCATGAGCAGCCAACCGCGAAGGCATATAAAAGTATCGTTTATGCCACCAATGTTTCACACGAGGAAAGATCATTTTCAAATGTACTCAAGCATGTTCAGAAATTGTACGACTCCACCATACATCTCGTGCGGGTCAATACAAAGTCAAACTTTATGCCTGACAGGCAGAGCCGGCTTCAAATGCAAACATTCGTTAAACAACTTGAGTTAACCAACTATACCATCAACATCCTCAATGACGAAACGGAAGAAGAAGGCATTCTGTACTTCGCCGACTATATTAATGCCGACCTTATTAGCATTGCATCACATGCGCATTCGGGGGTAGTCAGTCTGCTAACGAGAGGGATCGCCCGGGGTGTGGTAAATTCCTCCAAAAGACCTGTGCTTACCTATCTGACCGACTGATCCACGCAAAACGAAATAAGATAGCTTCAGGCATCAGTGTCAGCGCGCATTGAGAGAAGAAAAAAACACTGCAATAATCAAACGCGCCATTGTCTAACACGCTGGGTAATCTTTCGGAAAATTGATTTCCTTTGATATTGCATTTTGTGCTGATTAGCGATGAAGCTGTGTAGTATATTTAAGAGCTCCTCGTTTATTGCAGCTGCCCAACTGCATTATAGAGGCACCCACCTTATCACGTTTTCACCATCCTGACACCCTGGGTCCTTCAATCTGCCCTTTATGTTTGCCCGCATAAGTCGACTCTCGCTTTTGGGATCGTAATACAATTTCGTTGATTGCCAGTCACTCATAATCTCCTGGAGATTATGCACCTCCAGGATCCAGATATTTTCCCCTATTTTAGGGAATCACGTTATGTCAAAGACAAAGCCCAACCGTCACGATCACTACGTACCTGAATGCTACTTGAATAGCTTCACAATACCCGACGGTAAGGGAGGGATTATGTTTTGGAAGTGGAGGACCCAGTATAGGTCTATCGGTAAATCATGCCCTTCACAGGTCTGCTACGAAAACTATTTCTATGACCTTGACCAGTCCGTAATGAGCCGTTACGGAACAACGAATCCATCACTAATCGAACAACACGCGTTCAAGGACTTTGAGGACAATATTCAGGCTATAGTAGCTGAATTCGCAACCAAGCCAGCAACAATCCCTATTCCAGTATTCCTACTGATCTGTCGCGGTTATATTTTACAGAAGCTAAGGACACCCACGTACATTAAAGGTGTAAAGGAAGTGGATAAAATTAGTGGACTTGAAATGAGAATGAAAGCGTTTGAGTCATTTAGGAAAGAACTCAAAAAGGACGATCCGAGGCTCGATCGATTCAGGAGTGATCCCAATTTTGATTACTATTTTACAGATGACTACTGGGATAACCTCAGAAAAGATGTACCACACATACCATTTGACGCTAAAACCACCCAACAACAATCGATCATCGAAGCATTATCTGGGATAAGTGAAACCGCCAACCACGCATTGTTTCGCTTAGCGCAGATGAGAGTGGTGGTTATCAATGCACCAGAAGGTGAATATTTCCTAGCCTCAGACAACCCTGGATTTTCGATTTTGCGTCACCCCAATGAACCAATATTCTTGACGCATAGCTTTAGATTGAACGACATGATCGCTGCATTCTATCCGATCAGCAGCAATCAAGCCCTAATGTTCCAAATGATTCAAGAACCACCCTCAGACGAGAGGGACAGGCACTTGAACTATTATAGTGCAAGCCCAGAGGATATGTATGTTTACAACCAAGATACGTTGAAAAACAGCGATCAATATGTATTCTGTTGCGATAGGGAGTATCTAAGAAGATTCATCGAGAGAGTTGCGACATGAATGGATTTGGCTTATATGTATGAAAAGTACTTGAGTTTCAACGGCTGCGGAATTCAACTCGCGAAGCTGACTCTGCGGGGCACTTATCTTTTATCTCTTCACTTTCAACATCATCACCTTATTTCGTCCATCCAGCAAGACTTCCGACGCCAATTACCTTCTTTGATGTCCGCTGAAAATTTAGTAGTCGCATGCATGTAAAGAACTGCCCTGAAGAAACGGAGGAGATCGCTGGTTGCCGCGCACTATTGCTGTAGTAACTCCGAATCCGCAATTTCTCCAATGAACGGGATTTTGTTTTGAAGATCGACTCGTACAACGTGCTGCAGGTAGTTCTCCAGTTGTACAAACTGCGCGGCGCGCATCGGTGACACTGACCTCCTGATTTGCTTATAGTACTTCTTGTGAAGCCTCCATAGTTCCTCATCGTTTCTGAAACACCTCAAAGTTATGCTCGACGATTGTTCTGCGGTGAGTAGAGGATACGCGATAATATAGTCGTGCGTAAGCATTAGCCGCTCCTCTCCCAGTTTCCGTCGCTCATTCTCATACTTGTCGTATATTCTCCAAAATGCAGTTGCTTCATCATTGGAAAGTTTCATGCATTCCGCGACGAGTTGCCTTTTCTGAAGGCCATAACCACCCTCGATGATCGATATCTCGTCTTTAACAGGTTGTGCCGATACTGCCGGGACGATCAGGCAACATATCACAGATAATTTGAATAGTTGTATTTTACTAAAGATCATAATTCCAGATTCTAATGTGTAATAAACCCAATGCCTTGTCCCCATGCGTTTATGTGTGAACTCAATGCTTTGCCTTCATGGGTATGTAAACTGAGATGTTTCCAACCTCATGGCGGGACTGCGATTGAATCATTGGGTAAAGATTCATCTGCATGAACGTTATACAAAAACGTTCGAGGGCAAGCACTACTCCGTAATCGAGTGCTGCACCAAAGCGATTAAGTGCGACGGAATCTATCTCTGTCCATTCACCATTCTCCTTAAGCACTCTATCGCGTTCCGGTCGGATAATGCCACCCTGAATAAGCG
This sequence comes from Chryseolinea sp. T2, assembly GCF_037203685.1. Classification (NCBI taxonomy): domain Bacteria; kingdom Pseudomonadati; phylum Bacteroidota; class Cytophagia; order Cytophagales; family Fulvivirgaceae; genus Chryseolinea; species Chryseolinea sp. T2. The sequence continues at coordinate 221,644 of NZ_JBBCAU010000010.1, read as the reverse complement.
CGTTCCGGAATGTAACGTCCAAAGACGGGCGAAGCACAGCATATAGCTGCCAGCACTTCGGGCCGGCCCCTGACAGATACTGACTATTATAACCCGAGAAATACGAACCCAGCCTACCGATTCTCAAAAGTCCATAGCCTGACAACCCAGTGCGGGCAGTACCCAGGTATAGCTTGCCTCCGGCAATACACTCTACTATGTTACCAATGTTCATTACCTGCCTCTCTCCCATCACATTGACGTTGACCAGCACACTTGTTTTTAACTGTGTATTCCAGCCGCGCGGGGGCTCATCGTTTATCAGATGATGAATAGCGGCTTGCGTTTGCCGGCCCAGCGCTGCGGGTCCCATTATTCCGACTACGTAGTCAGCCTGAAGGTTAACCTTCTTTTCCGGAATAGCCGTGTGATGACTATAGTGTGCCGTAATCGAACAGGCATATCGATAGTCGCCGGGAGTTATCCCCGTGTTACTTAATACCGCAGGTGTGACCATAGCCTGCATCAAGCCCCAACCCGAGGTGATGATGCTTGAATCACCGGACGCAATCATCCACCATCTCCCTGACCTCGCGTTGCGTTTGTTTCTCGTGGCAAAAAAATCCAGCCGAAGTCCGTGTGTATAAGCTTTATCTGTACCGGAAAAATGGATGTTAATAAAGTCGTTGTCTTCGTAGACCCTGAGCATTCGGGAAACTCCACCCTGACCGTTGCATTTACCGGCAGACCACATCAAAATCAATGTTGCAGAATACAGCAACCTCAGGTATAAGCGAATGAAGTCGAGCGCGATAAATTTCATACGGCAGGTTGTCGCGATGCAAGAGTTATTAAAGCGATCAGGCCCAGGCAACGATGAGCACAGCTCCACCCATGATGGACAGGTTCTTTAAGAAGTTGGCGAACTCAATCTGTCTGGTCATTGGATCAGTGAATGACCAGAAATTGTGCATTGAGAGTGTAACGGGTAACAAATACATGACAATCAGGCTACCTCCCAATTGCGGATGGTAATTCAGGATGATTGAAAGTGATCCAGCGATTTCTATTATTCCCGACAGCGGGACGGCCAGGGATGGGAAAGGCACTCCCTTCATCCCGGCGTATTGAATAGTTTGCTTCTTAAAAGCGTTTGGAGACGTGATCAGGAACACAGCACAGAACATGATCCTTCCAGCGACAGGCAAATAATCTTCCATCATTGTTAGTGGTTAAGTTTTCTGACTTGGTTAATTTTTACCAGGCATGTGTCTCAGCCTGGCCTCAGTAAAATTCGCTCAACGAACACGAACCGGATTGTCAGTCGCATTCATTGTATTTGCTCATTTGAGTCAACCGTGTGCCTATCCGCAACAGCGATCAGTTTATTCACTTCAGTCGCGGATTCGTAGAGATACATTTACCATGATGTCGTCGTGTCGTGCTCAGTTCGTATCGCCGTTCCAGGGGAAATTACTTTGCACCAATGCTTTAAAAACCAGGTTAATAATTCGATATTGACGCCACCGATCATGGCACAGCAGACACATGAAACTCCCACAGGTGACGCTCTGTACACGGCAATGGGTCAGATTGCCGCGGTAAGTAGCCGTACTGATTTATTAGGCGTAGTTAACTCCACCATCAAGGGTCTGTTTTCGGCGAAGGAAATCGGCTTTCTGATTATCAATGACGACCGAACGACCTATAGTTTCTTCCTTGTAGATATCTGCATGGCGATTTGGGAACGCCAGGAGCTGAAGGATCTCATAGCAGGGAATTTTAATGTTGACGATCCGCTGTTTAGTGAAATTGTGCGTTCGACCAGGCCTATTCAATATGATATAGCATCGATTCAGTCTACCGCCGGGCTTCCCCGCTATGCACAGTTCTGGAAGATTATGAACATCGAACGCGTAGTGGCCGTACCGCTTCGCGTCGGTGGTGAGACCATCGGAGCCATGCATTTTATTGTTGAGAAGAACGTAACGTTCGAAGATAAAGACACCTTGCTAAGGGCTGTCACTCCGCAGCTGGCCGTTACGATCTCCAACATACTGGCCAATGAAAAGATCAAAGAACGCGAGCAGGAAAAGACGAGACTGCTGGAGTTCAGCAATGCCATGGCTTCGGTGCGCGACAAGATGGTACTGGGCAAACTACTGAAGTCTCATTTGAAAGATTTGTTCGGAATTGAAGATTATGTTATCCACGCACTTAGCAAAGACAAACGGACGCACCGGCCGGTACTATTCGATCCTGACGCAGACTTTGTTCAACAACCCGATTTTGCCAAATTGATCGACGCCGACACCGACGTCAATGATGGCATCTTTAACAAGATACTGGCGTCCGACGATCTTATTGACTTTAACGTTGAAGAATGGTTTACGTCAGACACGCCGCCAGTATACACCAATGCGGCAAAGGCGATTGGTCTCATGCGGATGTCCGGCCTGGCAATCAAGCTTGGGAATGAAAACATTGCTGTGATGAACTTTCGCACGCACGGTACGGACAGCGCCGCCATCCACCGCCCTTTGTTCAAGAGCATTTGTTCGCAGATAGCCATCGCGTTGGCCAATATCATAGCCAACGAGGAGATCGAACGGCAACTTCTGGAAATTGAAAGGTACAGGCAACAACTGGAGGAGGAAAAGATCTACCTGAAGCGTGAGATCGAAATCACGCAAAACACGTCTGACATAGTCGGGCGTTGTAAGGCTATGCAGGACGTGTTCCGATTAATAACACAAGTTGCCCCGACCGACAGCACCGTTCTACTTTTAGGTGAAACCGGTACCGGGAAGGAATTAATTGCCCGCGCCATTCACAACTCGTCGTCGAGGAAAAACAAGTTGATGATCAAGGTTAACTGTGCAGCACTTCCCGCAAACCTCATAGAAAGCGAATTGTTTGGTCACGAGCGTGGAAGCTTCACAGGTGCCAGTGCCCGCGGCATTGGCAAGTTTGAGTTAGCGAATAACAGCACGTTGTTCCTGGATGAAATTGGCGAAATCCCTCTTGAACTGCAGGCCAAGTTACTGCGGGCACTGCAGGAGAAAGAGATAGAACGCATTGGAGGACAAACGACCATCAGGATCAACATCAGGATTGTAGCTGCCACAAACCGAAACCTCATGAAACTGGTCGAGGAAGGAAAGTTCAGAGCGGATCTGTTCTACCGTCTCAATATTTTTCCCATTCATCTTCCCTCTCTGCGGGATCGCATAGAAGATATTCCAGAACTGGCGAGCTATTTTATCGACCGCTACTCGAAAAAAACCGGAAAGAAGATTACAAGCCTCAGCAAAAAAGTTCTTCAGGAGTTAAAGGAATATGACTGGCCTGGAAATATCCGCGAGCTGGAACATACTATAGAGCGAAGTATCCTTTTAGCTGATGGAGTGACTATAAAAGATATCCACTTACCCAAACCAGGAACGGTTGCGAAGAACCGCCCAGAGCCATTTAAAGTTCAAACGATCTTTGAGCACGAAAAGGAATATATCCTTAAGGTACTTACTCACGTGAACGGAAGAATTTCAGGCGAAGGTGGAGCAGCGGAGTTGCTGGGAATTCCGCCCAGCACCTTAAACTCACGCATCAAGAAACTTGGCATCCGAAGGTCTTTCCAAGGGTAGTTGCCGACCGGACATATCCTTTCAGGCAGCGGACGAGCCAGCACTTTTCCTGAAATCGGTAAAATTTCTGCCGCACTGATTCTTAAAGTACTTACTAAAGTGCGCAGGATCTTCGAAGCCCAGATCATAGGCAATTTGCTTCAAATTAAATCCGTCGACCAGCGCCCTGCGCTTTGCTTCCAGCACGACGCGCTGACTTATATGATAACGAACCGTGTGTCCCGTTACCTGCTTAACGATTTCGTTCAAATATCCGGGTGACACATTTAATAACTTTGCATAACGACTTGTGCTTTTCATAGTAGAGAAGTGCTCCTCCAACTTCGTATAGAAGCTGTTAACCAAATCCGCCCGCCTCGAACGATAACCATCAAAGCTGACTTCCAACTGCCTGGCTACACAAATCATCACAGTCCTTAGCAGGTTTTCACTCATCTCCTGCCGCAACTCCAGCTCCTGCTCCAATTCCCGTATCATCGCGGCTCCAATCTGCGCGATAAATAACCCATCTTCCGGCCCCAACTGAATGACCGGATGTGATATCTGACGATTTAACTGAATGGCATTCGTCACCGCTGAAGAAGTTTTTTCATATAGTGTAACATACTCCATAGACCAGCAAATCATGAGTCCCCGGGTATTGTGACTCAGCGCCGTCTCAAATGGCTGGTGAGCACCAATAAAACACAGTGACCCACCGGCGACCTTATACTCCCCAGATTCAACCCGGAGCGTACCGCTTCCGGATTCGACAAATATCACCGAGTGCGCGGAATTAGACACAACGCACGATCTCATATCAACCAGTCCGATCGCTAGTGGTTCAATAGCACGAACTGATAATCCTGAATTCAAAACCGGTGTTTCTTCCTTTGCAGATTTACGACTCATCGTCGATGCGCGACTCACCATCATACGTATAGCAGTTTAGTTCAATAGTATTATCAACCCTCGTCCTGCGACGCGGCCCGTGCTGTCTTCGCAAAGGTTGCTGACTGGAGGAACTATTATTTTTCAAATTCTTTCAAATACTTTGAATACTGCAGCCAGCAAAATAAAAACAGCAACAGCCAATGGATGTACCACTCATGCCAATGGTCGTTAACTGAACGGCGCATTATTCATTATTCCATGACGAATAAGAAACAGGCCCTTTTGATTAGTTGGCGGATATGCGAGCGCATACAGGTAATACTGCGGACTAATTTCATTGACCCGTATCGGATAAATCTGGTCCACCCTGATCGCCTTCAAAGCGAGGTATGAACTATCCTGTACACAACGAATCTCATTGGCAACCCAAACAAAATTAGCTGTATACCCCTGGCCCTGCAGCCTGTCAACGAGGTCATCGTATCGACGAAGGTCTGCTACCAGTGTTGCGAGAATGGATTCAGCGAAATGTGTGTTCATACTATTTAAGGTTTATTAACTCTGAAACTATTCCCTGTGTCGTGATAGTGTGGTGACGATTGATATCGCGACTGTTTTTTTCTTTCGTTAGCTGCAGTATACTTTTCAACGGTACTATACTTTTATATAGCGCTAACGATTGTATTGATAAACTCATTAATTTCGTTCCGCTAACATGCATGAGCCTGTCACGGCATTAATAGCTCGTTGCGTCAAAATCCGGACCTGCATCGAACGCAAATCATGACAAACGACATTAACATCCTGGTGGTTGACGACAGCGAAATTGATCGCTACATCACTATCGGCCTTTTTAGTTATCTGTTCAAGAAAGTCAGTTTCCAGGAAGCCGATAATGGTGAGGATGCACTGACAATTCTTCAAGATGCTGGCAAACAATTCCCACACCTGGTTATCGTGGACATCAACATGCCTGTAATGAATGGCTTCCAGTTCATCAAGACCTACGAGCAAATCTTCTGGAAACATCATCCCGATACATTCCTTTATTTTGTCAGCTCTTCGTGCGCGGCAGATGACGTAGCGAAGGCGCTGCAGTTCTCGTCCGTTGCCGGATATCTGACCAAGCCATTCGATCTTGTTAAAGTCAGAAAGTTGCTTATGCCATTTCAGATCAGTTACGTAACCAGATCTAAGTCGTGAAGTGCACAACCTCTACCACTGGTTTACGGTCACTCTATGTCGTCGCCCGCTGACAGACATGCCGGAACTATCATTTTCGATCCAGCCTGTGTACTGACGCTACAACGCTCCATTGGACTTTTTACATTGTGACTAGCATAGTCTGCGGGCATAAAAATGGTCAGGCTAGCGACAACCATTTCATCATCTGCGTTGTAGTCATCCCCTGGCCAGCTGACTTTCATCATCAGCAAAACGCCCAACACGAGGAATGCAAAGGGACGAAGCTTCTTTGATCTTTCACTTACAGTATTCTTCATGTTGGTACCTATTCTAAAGAATCAAGCCAATGGCAGTCGCCCAGATAAATGCGTAAGCATATAATAAAGATGATCGCTTTCCCGCAGAAGCACTTCTCTCTGCGCGCCAAATAGTTGGCAATTCAGTGCCTCCCCTTACAACGCATATACGCGAGTGACAAAGTCAAAAATTCTGACGCTTAGGAAGAATTAGATTGGTACGCAGAGGCTTTACTTTATCCGACCAAACAGTAAGTCCAGGCGATACACTCATGACACGGGCGAGTCTTTACAAAGTTTACTTATCAGTCTGCGTAATACAAAGCATCACACACTACGTGTTCGCGCAAGAACCCTATCGCCCGACCATAGCCTGGAACCTCCCGGGCTTCATGTATCAGGCATCCCCAAAAGTGAAAGTGATGGCACAATATGGCATCAGCACTCAGCGCATGCAAGTGGTGTATCCTCAAGTATTTATCACGCTCAATAAATATGTAACTCTTAACCCTGCTTATCTGTTCATCGACTTTGGCAACGCAGGTGGTTATCATTACCAGGAACACACTACCATGAATTCTATCATCCTCACAGTTCCCGTCGGAAAATTTCTTATTGAAGACAGGAATATGATATGGAACCGGTTTGGAAACACCGGTGAGGATTCTCATTTCTATCGCAACAGACTTCGTTTCAGTCATCCGCTTTCCCCCGGCACCAACGCTCCCCGCCTGTACATATATAACGAGGCATCCTACTATTTCGGTGCGGGGAAATGGGTGAGAAACAGAATTGCCATCGGTCTTGAAACTTCCGTAACACGGTGGTTCTTCATCGATTTATCCATGCTTCGACAGTACGACCGATACGAGGGACAGTCAAACGTATTATTTCTGATGTGGTTGTTTCAGCCGTGGCATTCCCGGAAGCGCGTGTAAGGATGTGATTGATGTTGCGTGGCGATGAACCATCAGCGCACTATCTAATAAGTTCATTCTATAAACGGCATAAAGAAATACTTTGAACCGAACAGAGAAAGACAACTTATCAGTATCCATGAACTTTACACCGTCAGCAACGCATGATCAGCAAATCGAAGTTCAACTTATACAAACTTAAAAATGAGTATCACTACTAAACAGGCTGCCCGCGCAATTGAGTTGGCAGCAGCAAAGGCGCAGGAGATAAAGGTGCCCGTAAATATTGTCGTGCTCGACACAGGAGGTCATTTAAAACATTTTGTCAGGATGGACGGAGCATTGCTCGGCTCTATCGACATCGCGATGCAAAAGGCAAAGACGTCGATGCTGTTCAGGATGAATTCAGAGTCAGTCGGAGAGTTTCTACGTCCAGAGGCAGCAGCTTACGGGCTGGAGAATACAAATAATGGGCTCGTTGGATTTGCCGGCGGCCGGCCAATTTTCAGCAACGATGAAATTGTCGGATACATTGGCGTTTCCGGCGGCGCCGTGCCACAGGATCTGCTTATCGCAGTTGAAGGATGCAGAATTTAAATAATCAATAACCAAACAAAAACGAAAATCTATGAAGGACAAAAAGAGAATCCTTATTACCGGAGCAGGTTCGGGATTGGGCGAAGGAACTGCGATCGGCCTTGCCAAACTAGGTCATTCCGTTATAGCCGGTGTGCAGATCTCACCACAAGTGACTGCCTTGCGTCAGAAGGCGATTGATCTTGGAATTGAGAAAAATCTACGAGTAGAAAAACTTGATGTCACGGATGCTTATGATGTTGCCTTTGCAATAACATGGGACATTGATATTCTCCTTAGCAACGCAGGGATTGGTGAGGCCGGTCCGGTTTTTGAAATACCGATTGATCTTGTTCGCAGAAACTTTGAAACAAATGTTTTCGCCGGGTTAAACATCGCGCAAAAATTCATTGCCAAGTTCATCAATGAAAAAAGGAAAGGGAAAGTGGTGTTCACATCATCGATGGGTGGACTCTTCACGCCTGCCGGTTATGGGATATACGTATCAACCAAGCACGCCCTGGAAGCGATCGCTGAAGCGCTGTCAACCGAGCTTGCGAAGTACAACATTAAGATTCAAACGATCAATCCAGGTGCCTACCTGACCGGCTACAATGAAACGATGGCCGACAATCCATTCCGTTGGCTCGACGACAAGAAGAATTTTACCAAGAAGGCCGAGATGCGGGCAACTTTTGATTCATTGCTCAACACGCCTCAGGGACGACTGGATCCTGCCGAAATGATCGATGCCATGATTAAGATTGTTCCATCGGACGAAGGAAAATTCAGAAACGTTGTCCCTCAATTTGTCGAGGACATGCTGAAAGATACACAGGAGAAGGCCTGGGTGGCGACCATATAATGAAGCCGTTAACTTAAGAAACACTTTCTGGTGAGGTTTGGGTGTCAGAACCCCTGGTCGCCTTTGTCAAGGGGACATTGGTGGCCGGGGTTCGACGCACCTGCCATTCCAGTCAACTATCTCAACATGAAAAAGAAGAACATCAACAGAAATCTCATTCAGAAAGGATTTGAAAAATGGTCAGCAGGCACAGCTGACTTCTTTGAACTCCTGTCTGACGACGTGAACTGGACCATCACTGGCAATAGTCCGATATCAAAAACCTATACGAGCAAAAGACAGTTTCTCGAAGAAGCCATCGAACCTCTTAATAAGAGGCTTGCTAAGACAATCAAACCAACTGTTACCGGACTGTATGCCGAGGGTAACATGGTAATTGCTTTGTGGATCGGCAAAGCTATGGCGAAAGACGGCACGCCTTACAACAATACCTACTCGTGGTATATGAAAATCAAGAAAAGCAAAATAACAGAAGTCACGGCATTCTTTGACACTGTTTCACTGTCGCTGCTATGGGAGCGCGTAAGGCCGTAAATATTACCAGTCAGGCTCAGGAGTTTTACCTTTTCCCTTTTTACTCTTTTGCTGCGTGTCCCCGATTCTTCCAAATACATGCTTCTTGTGATTTTCTCCCCATGCCACCAGAGCGTCGAGGAGCTTTCGAAATGAATTGCTATATGGTGTTAACTTGTAAATGACTTTGCCAGGCGTCCGGTCGTCTTCCGCTCTCTCAACAAACATATTTAATTCCAGCTCATGCAACTCCCTGGATAGTGCCCTGGGGGTGATCCCTCCCACGCTCCTCTGAATTTCATTGAACCTTTTCGGCCCTTCGATCAAAGCGACGATAACAAATATTCTCCACTTTCCGCTGATGACATAGAGAGTGTCTTTTAACGCCTTGATGCTATCGCGGCAATTCTTTACGCTATGTTGCTGACGCCTGGTCATGCCGTAAATAAATAACGGATCCTGGAAAACACGATACACCACTATACTTAAGTATACTGCTCCACCTGCAGAGACAGATTCAAAATGAATTACCAGTCGGCACAACATAACGCATGCTCTAGACGAATTCATCCGGTCTCTGCCCGCTTCAATGACCAGCTGGTTTGCCAGTTGAGCTGTTCACAAATGGCATCCCGAGGAGGTAAACATCCAGACTTTCTCTCACTCCCTTGAGATTTACCACCCTCGTTGAGTACTCAGTGTTGAATTCGAGTGCGTGAAAAACGTCTTTTGAAATAATGAAATTGTTGTTGAGTGTTCTGGTTATGCTTTGCAGGCGGGACGCAATACTTACGTTGTACCCCATAACAGAAGTAATATCTTTCGAACAGCTATAGATGTTACCCACGATCACCTTACCCGAGTGTATCCCGATCCCCGCCTCAAACAGGTAGTTAAAAAAGGGTTTGAAGTAAGTTTGGTTCTGCCTTCTCAGTTCATCCAGAATCCTGAAACCTGCCTTAACGGCATTTGATGCTGACTGGATTGTATTAGTGCCGTCAAGGCCGAATACTGCGTACAAGCCGTCGCCGTTTGTTTCAATAACATCACCCTTATAATATCCTATTGCATCATAAAATAGTCTGAACAATCTCCTGAGCACATGAACCACGTCGAATGCAAGGCTTTGTTCGGAAAACGGAGTGAAGTCTTTGATATCAATGAAAAACAATGAAAGCATTCTTTCGCTGCCGATTTCACTTTCGGCGTCGATCGATTGCGCGCCGAGGTAGAACCCCACATCATCGTCGTCGCGGATGATCCGCTGTACTTTAGCGCTTCCTTTCGTTTGTTGTGTCTGACACGCCAATCTTACATTCAGCGGAAGTCTTCCTCGTTCGCGGAGCCATTCTTCTCTATCACTGGACGGGCTGAGGTTTTCGGAACCTTCGATGACGACGACTCTGCAGGTTGTGCAATCACCTTTGCCGCCACACGTATGAAAGATAGGAACGTTGTTTTCAATCGCAGCATTAAGAATCGTTTGACTCCTTTGGATTGGAAATGGAGGTGTACCAACTATCTCGATGTTCATGCCGGGCCAATTATCTGTTGACAGTCCAGCGCACACAGGCCTGTGAATGCAATGACTGGTTATTTGATTACGTGATTGAAAGTTATGTTGACGTTTCCAAGGTCAGGTTCGCCGGGAAAGTCAATTACTTTCCCTATAGCGATCACAACGCATCACACTCGGTTCAATAGACGTTACTGCGAGTCCGAAAATTGCGGAGGACGGATCGCCGATCAGCGATATATCGCGACCCTGTCGTACGACATTTGTCTCGTAGAGCGCTCACAATCTGACAGATACAACTCCGGCACTTTCTTTGGATATCAGGAGGCACGAAGCCACCAAAAGAACTTACACCCAATGAATCAAGTCACCGAGAAAACATCCTAGACATGCACTCGCCGTCAAACCCCACAAACAATCTGCTGCTCAACGGTAATACAGTCGTGACGCTAGACGCCAACCCTCCTATCCGGTATAAGCGAACACTGTCAGAGACTGCCGGAACTGTATTTCTAAAAGACAATGCGCTGCTTTATGTAATCAGCGGAGAACTGCATTTACGGTATGGAAGTGTGATGCACCGCGTTGAAAGAAAGCAGATTGCCTTCATCAAAAAAGACTCGCTGGTAGACGTGCAGGCATCCCCGCGACAGACCGACGAGCAGGTGGAATGCTCGTTTGTAATTGTCTCGCTGGAAAGAGACACCGTTACTGAGTTCCTGAAACTAGTTGAGCTCACTTATCCCGAACGAGGTGAATCAAAGTCCATCAACGTATACGCTACAGGCAAACAACTCCGCAGATTTTTCCAGTCGATGAAAACCTATTTATTGACTTCCGGCATCGACCGGCGTCTGGCGAAGATCAAGATATTCGAACTTTTGTTCAATCTGGCAGAGGCCGAGAGGAACATCTTTATGCAGCTTATGGATCTGCGCCAGCATTACCGCACCGACATCACTGCGGTTGTAGAGGGTAATGTAACAAATTCCATAGCGCTGGACGAGTTGGCGTCCCTATCGGGCAGAAGCTTGTCAAGTTTCCGGCGGGATTTCCTGGCCATTTATAACATGCCTCCTTCAAAATGGATAAGACAAAGACGGTTGGAAAAGGCAAAAGAGATGCTTCAGCATACCACCATGTCTGTAACCGATATCTGTTTTAGCCTGGGCTTCGAGAACATTGGTCACTTTTCAAAGTTATTCAAAACGCACTTCAATTGTCCGCCCTCGCAGTACCGGTTTAATACACCCAATCTATCAAGATAAACCATTACAGACCCGTCTGAAGATTCACTTAAACCTTTAGAACTCTAATGAAACATCCTTTAATACTTACCGCCATGATCGTCTTTTCGATTCAAACCAACGCTCAGGATACCCGCGAAGAATTTTCCAACAAAGAAATTATCGCGAAAGGATTCCAGCAGTGGCACGATGGAAACGGAAACTTTTTCGATTTACTTGTGGATGATGTGCGCTGGGAAATAACAGGTTCAACTCCTCATTCAAAAACATACACTTCGAAAAAGCAATTCCTTAACGAAGTGATCATTCCACTCAACAAGAAGCTCAGGATCAAAATTAAGCCGACTGTCAGAAACATCTTCGCCGATCACGACATGGTGATTGTGCTGTGGGATGGAGAAGCCACTGCTTTAGACGGCAAGGCGTACCGCTCGTCTTATTCCTGGTATATGAAGATGAAGAATGGAAAAATAACGGAAGTTGTAGCGTTTCTCGACGGCATCGAGTTCGCGGATATTATGAAGAGAATAAAAACTGATTAATCCAGGTATTCTGGAGTACATCGCGGGCAGGAAGTGCTATTGAGCTATCTCAGCGCAGAACTGTCCTGAGTGGCAAGATAGTTGGAACGTGCTCATGGCACATGGAACTCAGGAAAGATACTCCTGCTTAGAAATGCCAAGTCTTGCAATTTTTGACTCCAGTGTTGTTGGTGCAAGTTTCAATATGTGTGCGGCCCCCTGCTCACCTCTGATTCGGCCGCCCGAAGACTTAAGTACAGAAATAATGTAGTCGCGCTCGGTCATGCGTTGAATCGCTTTCACATCTTCCAGTGTTCTGGGACCAGCAGGAGCTTTCGTCGCATTAAAGTCTCTTCTGAGATTCGATGCATTGCCCAGGTTCAGCATGCCCCGGTTGTCGTGCAGCACCACAGTTTGTTCGATCAGATTCTCGAGTTCCCGAATGTTGCCAGGCCAGTCATGGGCCAGCAACATTGCCATCATGTCACCATGTATTCCTTCAAATTTTCTGTTATGCGTCTTACATAGCGTCCTGGCAAAGAACACAGCCAGTTGCTCAATGTCCGATTTGCGCTCACGCAACGGTGGCACTATCAGCGGAAAGACGTTGAGGCGGTAGAACAGGTCGAGCTTAAAACGTCCCTCACCAACTTCCAACTCCAGATTCCTGTTTGTTGCCGCGATAATTCTGACGTCGACACTTTTTGTGACCGTGCTTCCAAGGGGATCGATCTCCTTCTCCTGAAGCACCCGCAGTAATTTTGTCTGTGCCGCCAACGGCAATTCGCCGATTTCGTCAAGGAAAATTGTACCTCCATTTGCCTGTTCAAACTTTCCAACACGCGAGCTCACTGCACCGGAAAAAGCTCCCCGCTCATGACCGAATAGTTCGGATTCAATAAGGTCTACCGGCAATGCCGCACAATTGACTTTTACCAACGGACCTTTCGAACGCGCGGAGCCCCGATGAATTGAAAGTGCCAGTCGCTCCTTGCCAGTGCCCGTCTCTCCCAGTAATAGCACTGATGTATCGTATGGCGCCACCCTCTTTGCCTGATCCAGAACCCGAAGCAATCCGGGATCATTGCCTATAATGCCGTCGAAATCAGCGGGCTGGACAGCAACCGGTGGGTCAACGTCCGGGCTATTCTCGTAACGATATCTGGCAATATCCAGGGCCACCCTTACGTCGGCTGCGCGAAACGGTTTGACCAGGAAGCCATATGGATTTGTTTTGTTTGCCTCCTCCAGGATGCTCTGAGTACAATAGGCGGAGATGTATATGAATGGTATCGATCGGGCGTTCAGCTGAATAGCAAGGTCGATGCCCGTGAGAGGTCCCTTTAGATTAATATCCAACAACACTATTCCCGGACGATGAAATTCAATCAGGCGCTCAGCTTCTTCGACTGATTCCGCTGTTCCCGGCACAGTATATCCGGCCTTTTCGACGATGAGTCTTAAGTCCTCAGACACAATGAACTCATCTTCTACTACAATGATTTTTCTTTCCAGTCTTCTCATGCCGATTGAGAACAATGCCGCAATTTCAAAAAATAAGATAGCAAAAAAAGAGAAGAAATGATTTGTACAGTGCTATCCGCAAATTTTACATTTCACTACTGCGTTGAACAGGCCATTTTTATACCATGAGGCATGAGAATCCAATGATCGCTCTTCTGCTGTGGTGGGCTCGTCTTCAGACGATATGCAAAAGGACGATTGCGCGTGTCGTAAATCTGTCTGGCCGGAATACGGTAGCGAGAATATTGCACGCTGAATTAATTGAGGGACGAAAGTCACATCGATCATTTACTAAATCAAGCTCCCGACAGGCGGAGCGATTTCCCCGGACAGAGGAAAAATGACTTCGATTTGTACGCCATTGGTAGATTCGAATTGGATGAACCTCGTCCCATCAAAGTGTCAGCAACTCGGTGGCCTCGATTCGATCGCGAACATTATTGAGGAGATCATTAAATCTTTATCGTATGCGAGCATAAAAGGTATCCCGTCATTTTGAAAGCCAAAATCATAACGCTGTCCTCTTATGTTCCATTAATTGTTGTCTCTTGTGCCCGCACATGCAAATAGTGGAATTGAAGGTGGCGAACTTAGGAAGATTTGTCAAGCCGGTTAACAAACATGTGTCCTCTCTCCGCTCTTTAACTGGTTGGAATATTGCAACTGAATACACGAATCAGACATTTCTGATGCCTCGGTAATGCAATACTTTGCAGTTGTATAACTCATCATTGACTTCGGCCAAACAGTTACTTGCTATTCGCCGCAGACATATTTGTGGTTAGACCCGAAAAATCCGAATACTAAATCGAAGCGTATGAAAACTTATGATTCCCTGATCGACGCCCTGACGGACTTAAAAAAGCGAGGTTATGAACACGACTTTAGGAAGGACCCGACCTGTCTATATTGCTTCGCCTACAACCTTCGGTTTACACCCGAACAATTTACCGTTGACGAAGTGTACAGGTTTGAAGAAGATTCCAATCCGGATGATAACTCAGTACTCTATGCGGTCTCCTCACATACTGGAATGAAGGGCACGGTCGTGGATTCGTTTGGTATGTATGCGGAGCAAGTGACGTTTGAAATGGCGCGGAAATTCGATGTTGGAAGGTTGTAATTTGGTCGGCCTGAAGCATTAAATTCTTAAGGCGGCATCTGCGATACAGCCGCCTGATCTTGAATTTGTAGGCCACGATATACTGGACCGATTACTCCGTCAATGCGTTATCCAATTGTGACGGTTTAAAAGAATCTTTCCAGCCGACGGATTTGAACACGTATGGACTTATTGACGAGATTGAGAAAGCTTATGACTTTCGTGATCGATTAATAGCTAACAATCCCGAGGATCACACAGATGTATGAGAGCGGACATCAACTATGTCACTTTCTCCTGCCACACCCAGGCAGAGAGTAGCGATGACTAAACCGAGAACCATGATTCATTACAAAAGAGGTTAGCTTCTCAACGACGCTTACGCCCTCTTTTAAAATCGATAAAATATTCCCAATGCGTTATTCCAATAAACATTAACCACATTGTCCTGGTCTTCTGATTGCCCAAAACTGGCCAGATACTTTGTCTGCAGGGACGCTCCAAACTTGTCAGTAATGGGGACGTTGACGCCGAGCCTTGCTGCAACAGCAATCCGGGCACCGAAGGTGCTATTGCTTTCATTGGTGTATGGGTCATGCAGTTGGTACCCTGTTTTAGTGAAATGGCATCCGATTTCAACGCCATAAAAAAGTTCAAGATGTTTCTGAAGGACAAAGTCACGACGGGACTGCGCGCTGAGTTGGTACACCACCATATCGTCATAATGGATCGTGCCGAGTTCGTCTTCATTGACCTGGTAGTAGAAAAGATCTTCCTTTGTACGTACCTGGAGTAACCAGCAGTGACCCCCATGGCGGTTCGTTTCTTCTTTCGTTTCCTGGTTTTGGACAGTGTCACGCTTACACCTCGACCCGGCTCGAATACCGATTTCATTTCGTCAATGGGAATCTCATACGAAGCCATAACAGAAAGTTCCTGTGCTGCGGCGCACGTACAAAGGCCGATTAGTGACACGGCCATGATGAGTATTTTTTTCACTGTACTAAAATGTCAGTTAGATTTAGCTGTGCCCGTATAGACTTGTCGCAACCGGTTCTACCCGTTGAGTTATGGCTTAGGAGATATCATCCAGAAAGAACCTTTCTCCTGGTCGTATTTCACCACTTTGTTGGTTCTATTAAGCGGAACAAAGTAGCTGGCATCGCTTTTCCCGCCCGAAACTTGCATATTTATCAAGTCCCAACTGGACGTAGAATTTATCTGGCGGTCCTTCCATACCAGCTGATATTCTTCGGGCTGAGGTACAACACTGCGATAGTATGTCAAATCGGCACCATACTGAGCAATTGCCGTCTGAATGTGTTGGCCATTGTTATCAAATTTCACCTGGAAAAAATTCATACCGCCGAAATTGTATGCCGTGATGATCCGCACTTCGAGCGTATTTGTCTTTGAAGATATCAGTACGTCCTCCGGGTCCAGCGCCACCGAGTACACTCCATAAATGTATTCGGGAATTGAGTAATGTGCTTTAATATCGGTTTTGATCTCGGGCTTCAGGATCTTCTCAAATGAGTGTTCCTGGCGATACACCGGGTTGCCTGTTGCGTAGTCATATTTGATTAAATAGAGTGCATTGAGTTTGCTTTTATCAGGCCACATGAAGCCGACGGCGACGATAGACCTGTCTTCGGCATTCCAGAAGAGCGAAGGAACAATGAATTCACGATCGGCCACTTCAGAAGGCCTGAAGTCAAGCTTTCGGTGGTTGATGACACGGCCCTCTGGATCCATCTCTAAGACTTCTACGACAGCAACTTCTTGCTTTTTAACTCTCTTGATAAAAGATTTGGTTAGAATGGCATTGTTGCCCAGGAGACCGGCGAAATCCCAGCTATGTGCGTTTTCTTCATCCTGGTCAACCGGCAATACAATGTCCTTTGAAATAAGCTTGCCCGACTTAAGGTCCATAGTATAAAGGCGATAAGGTGGTGTGTTTTCATCTTCATTGTCGAAGTCTTTGCTCTCCGCCAGGATCTTCAATTCACCCTTAACAAGATAAGGTGCAATTACTGCCGGCTTCACTTTGGGATCTGTTATGAACTTGTTAAGGTCCGAATGGAAGGCATATTCCTTCTTAACACCGTCATTGGTAATGTGTGTGATTCTGACTCTCTCGGAGAATTCAAGCTGTGTCTGCACCTCAATGATATAGGTGGCGATTTCATCGGTCAATATTTTCATATAGGGCTGGGCCGGCAATCCGAATTCTTTTTCCATGGTCACTTCCCATTTCTTTCTGCCCTCGAAGTCATACTTCGCAAGGTGAAAGTCGCCCCTTACAATTACTCCATCTGTACCTTCGGTCACATCAATCCGTGGAGGCAAGGAAGAGATATTTGGTCCGGACCCTGACTTTGCATAAATGGACCACGTTCCCTTTCGATTAAATCCTTTAATCGGATCATCCAGTTTAAGCAAAGGCACCTCCTGTGCTATGGCGGAACTTGTCATGATGATTCCAAAAATTGCAATAACTTTTTTCATATGATTATGGATGTATAGATGGATGCACTAAAGCGCAGGCATATCGTGCCAGCGCTAACAAACAAGCGTCGGCGCATAAAAACCAATTGACTCGATCACCCCAGAGACGCAAAAACGATCTTATATATCTAACTTTATAACTTGCCTTGGAGAGGGCTGGCGGTTTTTCGGGCGCAAGATATAGCTGCCAAATAGCTGGAAAAGTGTGTTTTGGTTCAAATTCATACACGTGTTACACTTCACATGTATGCCATGACGCTTAAGACATTATTGACCTCATTTAGTCAGGTTCAACTCCTTTGTATGTTGTATTCGTCCAGTTCGACCGACTACCCACATGTTCCGGATGAGCTTTAAACAAGCCAAAAACGGCCACAACTCCTGCCCTACACTATGAAACGCCAAATCAATTTTCAACAAATACAAACTCGTCTACAACGTGACGTAATAGTCGACGAATGCAATCGTTATTAGCGGCGCTCATTCGTAAGTTGCAACACTTTGTTGTAAGTAAACCCGATGACTGCTGGCCATTCCAGTTCCGCTTTCGAGCAGGAACTAGTTAAAATGCTTTGTTCTGATAATCCAACTGAGCTCCAAAAAGCCTGGAATCAATTGTATCTTCGATGCTATCCTCAGATACGTTCGCTTATTCTTAAGAAAGGCGGAACACTCGATGAGGCGCACGATCTGTTACAAGATGCGCTTACGGCTCTGTTAGTGAATCTCCGCGAAAATAAGTTTGAATCCCGCGCAAGTGTGTCCACGTATTTGTACGGTATTTGCTTCAGACTATTCTGCAAGCGGTTTCATAAGCTTAACAAAAAGCTTACTGCCGAATTGGAATTCTGGAACGATCAGATACTGGCGTCAGACTATGATCCAGAGCGCGACATTATGTGGGATCGGGTAGCGACGGCGCTTATGGATAAACTAGGGCCTGAGTGTCGCGAGGTCCTTGTAGAATTCTACTTTAATAATAAGTCGATGAGAGAACTTCAGGCACGCTATGACGTTAATTCAGAACAGGCTATGAAGAACAAGAAGATGAGGTGTCTGAAATACCTGCGGGATCTTATTGACCTTTCAGATTTAAATCCAGAAATTAAAAAGAAATGAGTACTACACAACAGCATCAGAAACTCATCGAAAGATATTTTGAAGGAGCGTTGTCACTTGCAGAGCAGGAGGACTTAAAACAGTTGTTGTTGGAGGATAAGGATGCTCAAAAGGATTTTGACAATATGAAGATCGCTGTGGAGGCTATCAGGGCTTATGGGTTTCGGGAGATGTTGAAAAAGATCAAGAAGGACCTGTATCCCGAAGAATGAACAGGTCAACAGAAAACTTACGATTTATACCAAGCTTTCGAGGGCTGTTGCCCTCCGATAGCCATTACGTACCAATCGACAAACAGATTACTATACCCCACACTTTACACTGTCTAAACAGTGTAAAGCTTGACCTCAATAATAGGGCCTTTGTGAATCGAGCAGCTTTTAAGAAATTGCTCTAAGTTCCCGCCTGCGCTTTCTAGTTTAACCAAGACTTCCACTAGTTATTATAGTATTGGTACTTATAAGTCGTCAGTACATTTCCATCCTCATCAACAACATTTTTCAATCGTCCTGCAGCATCATACTGATAGTAATGGGACACGTTGTTAGGGTCGGTCATCGACTTAACATTGTCAAAATGCGTATCATATGATATCGTCGTCAACTGAGTACCACGTGGATATACCCTTATTTCGTCCAGTTTCGTGCCAGCGGAAATATTTCTGTTAAAGGGTATTTCACCGCTGAATTTCCACTTATTCGAATCCCAGTACCAATAGGTCATCATCAGATCTTCAGTTGATGAAGGATTGAAACTTGTAGTTGAAATGGTATAGCTGCCTGATGCAAGGCATTTCTCGCCCGTTTTTGCATTTGTATCGGTTCCTGTCTCTTCAAAGCCCTCCACGAAGATTCTTGACGAATTAGCTCCAAGTGCCTTGGCAATAATTTTTGTACCATTGTAGCCCCAGATGTACGCAATATCAGGCAGCTTGCGAGAATCCATGTCTTTCAAATTTCCTATTGCATCGTAGGCTAATGTCGCCTGTACCTTATAATCAGAGGAGGGAACAATTACCGATGGATCAAACGTCGTCACATTTTGAAGCGGAGTGCCCTCGAACTTATATAGCTGGACAGGAAGTCCGATGTCGTTATAAGAAATAACATCCGCCTGAGACCATCTTCCATTAATTGCAGTTAGCGTTTGGACTGGCATGCCTACAATAAATTTCTCACGAAGGGTCACAAAGTTGCCCACGTCATTGTAGTCATCAATGTATTTGGTGCTAACTTCTTTTATTTGTCCGTCACTCATTGTTTGACGTGTTTTTGACAGCAACGCGTGTTCCGGATTGTCATAATAAAATTCAGAGACGCTTGTGACAGGATTTAAACCATTCATATCATAGTTCGTCTCTGTCGTTCGAAACATATAAAACCAAAAAGCGACATTCCTGTATTGCATGGCATCCAGATGGTCCAATGCGTATGTGATAGTTAACACATCCCCCACATTGTGGTTATGGCAAGGCCCATGAATTTGCTGTACATAGTTGTCTGAGTCCCAGAGTATACAGCGTGTCCCTCCTAATCCTACCGACCATGCGTGATTGATAGGCCGGTCAAAAATAGGGTCTCTGTGATTCGAATTTCTGCATCCTGAAATCTCCCACGTAGCATCGATGCTTGCCTGATCGCAGGTTATCACCGCGTCCTGGGAAAGAGCAGGATCATAGCGTCTACGCACAACCAGGTTTTTGACTTCTTTATGAACACGATCATCTGTCTTGTACTCATTCAAAACATTTTTTATCAATACAAGCCCGCCGGACGTGTTCTTAAAAATCCTGGTTTCCTTTTCTAATCCATTGTTCCATCCAAAATTGCTCGATGGAACACTTAGAATCTCATCGGTTCCCCAGACCTGTTCAGGAAGTTGATCCAGGTTGACTATAAACTCATGCTCAGTGACACCGTCTATTGCAGTCGCGCCAGTGGTGACTGTTACAAATTTATAGAATACATTTCCCCCATCCGCTGGATACAAGTTGCTCATGCTCGAAGAATGCATGATGCCATTGTTACAATATATGGTAATAGTCTCCCCGCCATTGTATGTGCTACATGTAACTTGCATCATTTGCTTGTCAGTTGCGAAATATCTCGGAAGTCCGCGTGACACGCCCGAAGATACCGACGGATTGGCCAATTGCGAATAAAGATAATTGGTGGATGTTGTTACGCCGCTTAGGCCATCAGTATCAAGTGTCTTAGCGACTCTTACACCTCCAGTCTCAATATTTGTTTCCACAAGCTGCGGCCCCGCGCGCAAATAGCTCGTCATCAACTTACCCTGAACTATTCGTCCCGTCGCACTGAGCACAATCCGATACAGCCTATCTTTGTTGACATCCAAATATTTAGTCACTGGCTGGTCGTCCAGAGTTAGCTGGACGCTATATACCTGAGTAGGTTGATTCGGGTTATCGGTGAGATCCAAAACTGTTAGTGATACAATGTGGTGCTCTGGATCAAATCCATCTTGAGGATAATCTTCTCGCTTTGATAGCGCGCGAACATTGATGTATAGTTCTTGCGTGTATTTGATTGACATCGTATCCCGGGTTACGGAATTCAGTATATTTAGTCCGGAACCTGTTATATCAATAGTATCACCAATTAACGGGGGATAAACATACTTCGAGCCAAAGTAATTATTCTGCTCGTATTGAAGGGTGGTTACACCACCCGTTGGCCACGTGATGGTTTTTAACATGCCTTTCTTACTAGAATTTGCATGTATTTCCCTGTCTCCACCGATGCCGTCAAAGATTTTGCGACCTTTATCGTCTTCTCTCCTCATTTCATCAACCGGAACGAAGTATTTATTTACTGCACCGTTGAAGTATCCCCAATGGTCCTGCGCATATGAAAGCCTTGGTGGTAAGGCATTGATATCTTCATAGCTAAGCAAATGCGAATTGATTAACGCGCCGTTGACATCGCGCTGTTCCACCGAGGTTAGGAACAGTCTCTTTTTAAGAGTTTCGGTAGTCCATTCATTAAAAAATGCCTGATTTTGGCTTACAGAGTATGTGTATCCCAATTTAAATTTCTTCACAACGGCACCGTGGCGATCCTTAACAACTACTTCGTTCAATCGATAGTCATCGGCGATATCCTGTCGATCGCTTGTTGAAACAAATTCCAACGATCCATAACCAACCGCACTGACTTTTTTCAGTCGTTTGCCGAGAACACTTGAGTTCGTTTGACAAGCCTGGATATAGTCGTTCATACAGGGTTCTGATATTTCAGGTTGTGCACATACGAAGTTAGAAATCGACATATTTCTGCCGACAGTCTGAGTAATACTTAGTGGATACTGATATAGATATTCATCGTACTCCAAAATAATGCTGTCACCGGCGGGATGTTTTATTTTGGTTAGAAACCAGGAGTTGACACGTCTCGCGTCAAATGTCCGTCCGCAGCCAGTTCCTTCACTAGTTGTTTTGGTGGATTCGGTGGCTTCAAAGGTGTAACACACACCATCAGGTGTTGTTATTTTGAAGTATCCTTTTGATTCGGAATTCTCTAAGAGATGTTCAATGGAAATGTTTTGGTGCGGCATGACGATCTGCTCGCCTTCCCTGGAATACATGAATTTGCCAGCATGACCCATGAAATTGAACGCATAAAGATCCTGTTCTGAATCAAAACCATTTACGGGATCTGCCTTTTCCAAGTACCTGATGCCTTCAACTGTGCTTGCGCCAATCTGCGCTGGATAGGGCTCCGGATTTGCATCATCGGGCTGGTCCCTGACTATTTTGGTTACGACACCACCTGCGTTGAGGGACCATCCGAGACCTACCCAAGAGGCGACCTGATCTACTTTTACGCCATTTGAGCTGTAGCTGAGGGAAAGAGGCAGAGAAAGGTTTCGTGTGGCGTAAGTATGAATAGGAATAGTCACGTTAGCGCTTCCGGTGGCAAGCCCGATGGGCAAGAGACCGTATTTGCCCAGCTCTGCCGCTGTTGGTGCCGGAGGGAGCATATTTTCCGAGCGTTCAACGATCTGTTGAGCAAACGAATATAAACTCACTAAAGCTAGAAGAACTGTAAATCTAATGACCTTCATAACATACTGTTACTTTACCTAATTTAGTTCCCGAAAGAAACAGATGGTCATCAGTAAATTCGGTCAATTTGTATGTAAAATCATCATCGTGCCTAAATAATGCGACAACTTGCTAAATTCTGCGACGGTCTTTATTGAATACCGTTTACGTCAGAGGTATTGGTTGCCTACAACAATCTAAAGCGTTGATTAATATAAACAACGAGACACTGCGCCAAGATTCGCAATAAAGCGTTAACTGAACGCCTGGGTTTTCACTTCTTGCCCCTCAGTAACTGTCCGCCAAAGTAGGTCAGTTCGAAAGTATAATTACGTTCAGAATCGAGAGGTGAAAATCGACGCGAGTAATGTTTTTTATCCAAGTTGTAAACGTCAATGACTAAGTATTCCTTTTGAAAGTAAGTGATGGGAATATCAACACATATTTCCTATTATATCATAATTCCTACCATTATAAATACGAGAGTCAAACTTTAAACGCAACCATTGGGTGTGGGTGTCAGTGAAGTCTAAACTGATAGTTGAATCCTTTGCTACAATTCGTCCTGGAAAATAGGTGCATTTAATTTCCTTCCCAGCCTGATCGATAATTGCCATGTCATAAATTAGCTCAACAATCAAACTCCCGTCTAAGGTTAATGTAACATTGAGCACTTTGGCACATTGTGCAAAAGCAACTGTCGAACAGCCAACGAGGAATAACACCAGTATATACCGACTCATTTTATTATCTTTCTCATTACATCCTCACTGAGTGTCAGCACACTCTTACCCAAATTAGAACCGTAGAACTCTGCTCTTGATTTACACACTCTTGCTGAAAATATCGCGTAACATCTCTAGCGTTCTTCAAAACTGATTTGTCCCTTTTGGATTGGCTCGTCGCAAGTAACAACCTAGACTCCGATTTACTTTCCCGGTCATCTAATGGTACCCACCAGTCTTAGCGCAGGTTCCCGTCAAACAACGCCGGGCCTATTTGCATCAAGATAGTTAAACTCACTTTCTTCAAACTTCTCTTCGAGACTTTCTATGCCAAACCCTTTCTTGAACTCCATTTCATCTTTGGTTATCGGAATCAACCAGTAAAACTTTACTCGTTTAAGCGAGTCCGAAAAAATCAGATCTTCCAAATTTGGACCATCCAAGTATGGAAGAGAAATCAGCCCATAATGGCATTTTGACTTTCCTTGCCATGGCCGTCCAAAATTAACGGTATGATATATGTCGAGCTGAGAATCGTTTTGATGATATGAAGCAACTACAGTCAACAATTCCACAATAGATTGATCTTGAATTGAGGAGAACATATGAACCTCAAGAGGTGTTATATCGCTGATTGAAGACATGCAACACGTTGCATATGTCCACATGTTTCGGTCAGACGTTGGGGGGAATTCTAACACACAAAAATCCAAACTAGTCTTACCAATAGGACCCTTGTACCAAAATCTGGTCATTCCCTTATTCTTCCAGCAGGTCTCATAGTGTTTTATAATCGCTTCGGAATATTCCATGTAATTATAATCCAAATTTTTTCTTCATTTCTTTTGAAAACTTCGCCTTTTCGCCTCCTTGAACATTTGAATCGTGTTTTTCTTGCAACTGCATACGGTTCCTATCGCTGGCACCGGCCTTTCGCTCTGCCGTCGTTTGAAGATAACCAGGTTTTTCACCTATTACTGGGTCTCCAAGATAAAATCGCTCGACAAGAGACGGATTGTGATCAACGACCTGATTAGGGCCGGCACCCAATGCTTTGCGATCGCTCCTAGTTGGCGTATTTGGATAGTGTTTCTTTCTATTGTAAGCAACTGTCGGTTTATTAAGATTATCGATTGATTTACTTGCCACCTCTGCAATGTCATCGGCGACTTTCGCTTCTGTCGCAATCCCATCCGTGAACACTGCCAATCCTACATCAAAAGCAAATTCTCCTGCGGCTACTGGATCGTTCGTTGCTGCCTCAGCATCACTTAATATTCCAGTAAATAAATTTTCTAGCGCTCCTAGTGGATCGTTTACAAGTCCATTTAAAGCCTGATCGATGCGACCGCTAGCACCCGGATCAAGAAAAAATTTTTGGAATCGGTTGCCGGCGTTTTCAAACCCATCAGAAAATTTTTCCAGATCTGACTTCGTCTTTGGATCACCCGGACCTTGCGGAATCATTCCGTCTGGATCCGTGAATCTTATTGGATCATCATATGCATATGCATAAGGTGAGTACCTACGCATTAAATCAGCCGCTGGATCGATAGATAAAAATCGTCCAATCGAAGCATCATACTGTCTCGCCTGATAATCGTACCAAGAGAGATTCAATTCATCTTGTAGTTCTTTTCCGTTATAGAGGTATTGATTTAGCGTTGAGTTTTCTCTTCGATGACTATTGAATGTAAGCCCAAAAGGATAATACTCCTCCAACTGTATTACTCCACCATGTTCATGCTTCACCTCATAATCATCAAACCCCACCTGCAGCTCATTTGGCTCCTCATTCGATACGTATACATACACATATCCATCCTGGCCAATCGTTTGTTCCACTAACAATTCATTAAAGCTTGGCGCGGACTTGTCAACCCCCTCCTGCCCATATCCAGCATCGAGTTGATCGAACGCAAATTCAATGAAATTATAATCTTTATCAAACACTAATATATTAAGAAAAGCCTTTGGCGCAGTAATGTCCTCGACAGGCCGCAGTCCGATAGCCACCTTACCTCCCACATCATTTAAGGCAGTAAATGCAGAGTGACCATCGATGCCGCCCACCGCGGTAACGCCAAACGCGTTCAGAAGCGCCGAAGCGAAGTACTGCAGATTCCCATCTGATGGAGCCGTGTCAATGTATTTTGCATACGCTCTTGCGGTGACCTTGTCGCCCATGTTAACAGCGAAGCTTTTAGCCAAACCGATCTGACTTCCATTGCCACCATTTAATACAAGCGCGCGGTTGTAAACGCTTCCTTCGTCGGTATGATCCAGCAGGTCGTTTATGGTAGAATTATAATTATTGAACGTGCTTTGCTCCTGTGCCCGCGTGGCGTCCTCCATGTTCGCGGTAAAGACATCGGTTGAGGTGTTTGATGTGAAGGTCACCCTCACATTGCCCAAGTGATCCTTCAGCATGTACTGATATTCGGGTGTGGTTTCATTCACCACGATCCTACCCTCTTCGTGATTGATGAATCGTAGTGTATCATTCTCATAGAAGTACTCCCCGACATAGTCCGATTTCTTTTGCAACTGATTGCTCGCATTGTAAACTTCCTGGCGCAGCTTTATGCCCGAGGCATCATAGTAGTACCTGATATACTCGCCGGTATTTTTCTGTACCCGTGACGGCAAGTTCAGATAGTTATAAGTGATCAGGCTGATCCCCTTGTTAAGATCTGAGGTCATGCTGCGATTGCCGTTATCATATAAATAGTCGGTTCCGGAAGTATTTCCGTCTTTGAAACCGTTGGGGTTCGAATTGCTGTCTGCGACGCTTATCAACTGGTTCCCCCTGTATTGATAACCAAGGAGATCGATCGCAGCTCCATTTTTCCCACTGCGCGAAAGATGCTTTATGTTGCCGTTCAAATCGTAATCAATGCCGTTCTCGTCATAGGAGGTCGACGCCGCCCATTGCGTAGTGCGCTCCTGATGATCCGCGTGGTGAAGTCGATTGAGTACATCATAGGTAAAAGCATAGCCGCGCTCTGATGCCTGGTAAACTTCAGATAAGGGATCAAAAACCTGAATGCCCAGATTGCTGCTGTATTTGATGGCGCTGATGTTGCCGTTGAACTGGTCGTCACCTCCGGTTAGGTTCAAAGCATCTTCGTAACCTAAGTTCATACCAAACAAATCCTTGGGACCACCATCAATGTCGCTCAGCTCGCTGTCGTTGATACGTGTAAGCCAGCCGCGAATGTTATATCGGTAATCGATCTTTTGTTTTACGTTGGCACCGTTGTCGGTGCTGTGCAGTCCCTTGGTGATTAACTGGCCCAGCTCGTTGTATTCGTTTTTAGCCAGCGTCACAAAATCGAGCTGGCTCGGTTGATCAACCACATTGGTCTTATGATCCGTTTGAAGCAGTCTGCCGACGTGGTCGTAGGACATCCGGCGTTCGGTTGCCGCGACAGGACCGGATGAGATGCTGTGATCACTCTTTGTGCGCAGCACTTTTCCGGTGAAGTCGTAGACGTTCGTCACCTTATTGATGCCGCCTTTGGCGTTGTCGCTAATGCTTTGAATGACGCGGTAGTGATCGTCGTAGTAGTTGATCGTCCAGTACCAGTCGTTGGTTTCGAGGTTCTTTATCCTTGCACCTGTCACCTGTCCTTTGACGCGGTTAAATTCAGCAGTCTCCTGAGCTTTACCGCCAGATGCTGATAACTGATTGTTGTCGTAGTTATACTTCGAATTGAAACCACTTTTAAAATTGTAGTCGTCGTAGTAGGTGGCTGTGAGATAGGAGTTCTCAACACTAACATCAGGGAAGGAATTATTTGAATAGCCATGAACCGTGCCGCCCGTGACTTCGAACCATTCATGAGGATTGCCGGGAGCGTCGGCTATGTCGTAGAATCCATCTACGGCTATCTGCATATCCTCAACATTTGCCGTGTTGGAATAAATACCTGTTAATATTGGCCTGTTCAAGGCATCGTATTTAGTGAAGGTCCACTCATGATCCTTTCGCTGCTCGCCGTCCTGCGTCAGGACGAGGCGGTCGCGGTCGTCGTAAACCATGTACACCCAGTCGGCACCAGGCACTTTCTTTTGAATCATGCGCTTCCTGCCATCGTATTTGTACTGGAAGGCAAAGAGGTTCACCAGGTCGCCAAGAGAAGTTACGGCAGTGCTCGCAACGGTAATGCTACTCACATCCGTAAAATTGCCGTCTACGCTCGTCGCCGTGATGGTAGCGGACCCCACTGCTACACCGGTAACAAGGCCTGTGCCGCTATTTACGGTTGCCACCGCCGTGTTTGAAGAGCTCCACGTAACGGTACGGTTAGTCGCATTCGCCGGAGAGAATGAAGACGTCAGTTGGAGCAGCTCGCCGACGGCGATAGAGGCCGATGCCGGAGTCACGTCGATGCCCGTGGCGGCAGCGTAAGGCGTGATGTCAGTCATGGTGATGTCGTCCAGCCATACGTCACTAAGCACTCCCATCGCAAGATAAAACCTCAGCTGGAACGCGTTCTCGGAACTGACATTGGTTTGGTTGCAGGTGTAGTCGATCGAGAACTGCTGAGTAGTTGGCGTAAGGCTAAAGGTTTCGAGTGCATAGGTGTAATCACTTGCACCGGCAATGGCGAGCCTCAGCTGCCGGTTCGACTCTGCTTTCGCCCCGAACGTAATACGATACGTTTTACCCAGTTCAATTTTCCTACCCAGGGTTTGCATCAGCTTCAGCTTAGGGGCGTCGTCTACTATATTGGTTACGTCGATCTTTAAAGCGTTGGTACCGGACATTGATGCATTGGTAACAACCGACATGGATGCCGTTGCAGGCGTCGTATTATCGACCAGTTGCCAGCTGGACGTGCCTGAATCAAATTCACCATTGACAATGAAATCAGGTCCGGCAGCCATTACATACACGGAGGATGACTTCGAAAAACCACCACTAACTGTGGTTGCCGTGACGCTCGTGAGGCCAGGAGCGACACCTGTAACCACACCGTTGGCATCGACCGTTGCCACTGCGGTACTCGCGCTCACCCAGTTTACATTCTGGTTGGTTGCGTTCGCGGGTAGAATAGTTTTCGACAGTTTTACCGTTTTACCTGCAGGCACGTTGATCGCCGAAGGACTTATCGACAAACCAGTAACGGCGATGGCCGGTACCGCTACCGTTACAGTAGTCGTTGCCTGCCGCGCATTGTTCTCGGTGAGGACGGTGATCGTAGATGTTCCCGGTGACACCGCAGTTACCAGGCCGGTATTACTCACCGTAGCTACGGCAGTATTACTTGATGACCAGGTCACTGTCTGGTTAGTCGCGTTGGAAGGTGATATTGTTTTAGTCAACTGACTAGTCGCACCAACGGCGAGATTGAGCGTAGTCGGGGAAACACTCACGGATGATACTTGTGTGATACCCGTAACATCAGTGATTGCTACCTTATCGAGCCAAACGTCGTTGAGCGTGCCGTTCGCCAAATAGAATTCAAGCAGGAACTCTGTTTCGCCGTTCACAGCAGTGTTGCTGACCGTGAAGGTGGCGGTCTTTTCCTGAGACGTGGTTGTGAGCGCAACGCTATTGTAGGAATAACTATTATTGGAGGGACTACCGACTATGTTCGCGCTAATGTTCCGGTTGGCCTGCGCCTTACCCAGGAACGAAAGCCGGTACGTCTTTCCTACCTCGAGCCTGAAGGGAATTCTGGCACGGATCATATATTTCCAATCCTCAACGGCAGTATTGATAATGTCAACATATAGGGCGTTCGCGCCAGACATTCCCGCATTTTGTACAACCGTTGCGGTATTCGCCGGCGTTCCTGCGAGGTCGACGATCGACCAATTGTTAAGGCCGTTGTCAAATTCGGGATTGAAGATGGCATTTGCACCGGGTCCAAGAACAGTAAAGGCGGTTGTCGCGCTGGCCCCTCCGGCCAGGCTTGCTGTGATCGTGGCGGTGCCTACGGCAAT
Organism: Chryseolinea sp. T2; assembly: GCF_037203685.1. NCBI lineage: Bacteria > Pseudomonadati > Bacteroidota > Cytophagia > Cytophagales > Fulvivirgaceae > Chryseolinea > Chryseolinea sp. T2. The sequence goes on along the minus strand of NZ_JBBCAU010000010.1, from coordinate 192,513 downwards.
GCCACGTACCAGACCATTGGTATCCACGGTCGCAACCGCCGTGTTAGAGCTGCTCCAGCTTACTGTTTTCGGAACACCGTCGTTTGGGCTCACGTCAGCGATAATGCGTTTGGCCTGGCCGGCCGCTATCTGTGCGGTTTGATTATCAACGGCAATAGTGTAGGAAACTTCTCCTGTAGAAGCTCTTCTGATCTCAACACCTGATAAACCCAGCTCCCCTGTCCCGGCAATATTGATCGTACCGTCCGTCATGACCCGTCTGTATGGGCCCAACTTTGTCCATTCGCCGCCGTTGCCGCTAAGGGCGTTTGTTTTAACAGCAGTGCCCTCAACGGTAAGGCTATAAGAAATGGGCCAGTTGTCTTCCCATATGTAAATGTAGATGTCGTATACTCCGTTAGGAACGCCCGATATATTGGTTGTTGCATCGGCGTAGATTACCGAGCGAATCATGTTCGCCCGATTGGCATCGGTTGGGGGAATGAGCGTAATGCCCTGATTGGCATATTGGATCCCTGTAAAAGTAAAGTTGGGTGCTCCCGAACTTGCTTCCCATGAATTGCCATCGATCGTCTGCGCAACGCCGTTGATATCGATCGCACGGTAAAACGAGTTGGCTACGGTAAGATTAAAAACGTCGGTTACGTCGGTATCGCCGTCAGTTGCTTTCACGCTTACACTGATGGTACCCAGATTTCCACTTTGGGGAGTTGCTGTGAATTTTTTAGTTGACGGGTTAAAGGTCAGCCATGACGGCAATGGGTTGCCGTTCGATAATGTCGCCGATAGCGACAGCGTTGTGCCCGCATCGGGATCGGTGAAGGCATTTGATGCGATGGTATAATTGAACGTCTCTCCTACTATGGCTGTATGATCGGGAATGGCGTTGGACACCACCGGAGGTGCGCTCGTTGTATATACTTCTATGCCTGACACGTTGGCCGTTCCACCCGTAGTAGCGATGTTCAGCGTACCGTCTGTTACATTTCTGATGAACGGGCCAAGCTTTGCCCATGTTCCGGCAGTGCCGCTGTTGTAGTTGGTCACTGCGGCGGTGCCTTCAACATTGACAGAAAAGGTTTCTGCCCCATTATCCTCCCACACATAGATGAAAACCTTGTAATAGCCCGATGGCATGGCGCTCATGTTAGCTGTCACGTTGCCGTAGGCAGAGGAACGGATCATCGTGGCCCGGTTCGCGTCTGTGGCCGGGTTCAGGGTGACGGACTGATTGGCGAACGTCGCGCCGGCGAAGCTGAAGTTTGCAGCGCCCGTGCTGGAAACCCAGCTGTTGCCGTCGATCGTAAGCGCTGCACCGTTGATGTTAATGGCGCGGTAGAATGTTGTGGCCATCACCGGCGGAGTTTCAACCGCCCGCGCAGCTACGGCAAAGCCTGTCAAAAGAAACGCGATTATATATCGTTTAAGAGATGGGAATGTTTTCATATTCAAGGATCAGCGTAACGTTTGACAAGACTCAGTTTTGAAGTAGCTCCAGGTATTGCTTATAACCCTCGGGCTGGAGCACGAACACGAGATTGTCAAGGTCGTCGTATATGTAGTAGGTACATGCCCAGGAATCTTTGTTGTTCAATGGCGGATTTGCGCCGGCCACCGCCTGCACCTTCTTCAGAATCACCTGGCCCTGCTTGTTGGTGTATTCACGAACCGCGTGTCCCTCTTCGTCGATGGTGACTTTAATGCTCAGCTGGTTGCTGCTGTAGTAACCGCCAGCCTCCACGTAACCCGCAACGGGAACTGAAGCTGGTGCAGGCATACCCTGTGCGTCCAGCTTCCACACGATAATCCGTTCTCCTTCGGTCGCCGTCAGAGACGCATTGTGGATGTTTGTCAGATATTGATGTGACACCGGACGGTTGTTTTGAGCAGCCGACCACGATTCGCCTGGACCATAATCCTGAAGCGGACGATTCAGTGGTGAAGGTTCGAATACCGTTTCGCTGAAAGGACGCGTGTCGGCATCGATCGTGGGATCCAATGCTCCCGCATAAAAAGATGCCGCATCGCCTATGTACTGATGACTAGTGCCAATGATCGTTGTATTGGGCACGTAGACGCCATTGTTCTCTTTGGTGAATGGCAAATACTTTCGCACTTCCCGACCGAACTCATCGTATTCCACGGGAACAATTACATCTTTCTTCGTTGGCGAGCCCTGGATAGCGATAGTTTGCAATGGTCGTCCGAGTCCGTCGACGTACTGAATGTTCCGGTTAACGTCTTTTGTTGCATAGCTATCGAGTGCTTCTGCATCGATGCCTTCACGTTGTGCCGTATACGTGAGCACGTAGTTCAGACCAAGATTCGATGGAAGCGGAGTCGGTGGTTCATCCGTCTCTTCAAAGATCCGTTCGTAGGCGCCGAGGTCGAGGCTATTCGACCCGGCAAGAGTAGGATAATCTACGTAGCGCGGCAGACCGAAAAGATCTGTGGTTACAAATGAAGGAAGAGCAGCATGATTACCCTTGTCGATCGCGGGCGAAGTCACCTGCAGGCGGAGGTCGCCATAGTCGGGTACGAGATTGTTGTAATCCGCTATCCAGGTACCACCGGTGTTGTGATCGGCAGACACCCATAGCTTTTTATCGAATTCATCATAGAACGCAGAGGCCGCTGACACGTCCATGTACTGGGGATGCGTAGGACTTCCAATGTCGCGTGAGGTCAATGTCTCTTCTCCTGTCTCCGTGTTGATGGTGAGCAAAGCGCCATCTTCGCAGGCAACGTAGAGGAGATGTCGCTCGTCGTTCTTATCTATCGTATTGATAAGGTTATGTATCAGCTTCGAATTTGAAGCGTTGTAAACGCGGCTGGTGTTGTTGCTTCTGTTCCAAACGTAGAGTCCCGCGTGTGTGCCGATGTAAACCTTGTTTTCGGTGTTGTCAACATAAACGCCGGTAGCCAGGTTGGATGGAATTTGTGGATTGCCGGGCGCAACGGGGATACCTCCGTTGGTATTATAAAGGCCAGTAGCGTTGGTGGTACGGTTCCACCACCAGAGGCCATTGCCTGTTGACAGATAAAGCACGTTGGCCTGACCGTCGAGGAACAGTCTGAACCCACCCCAATAGCTGTCGTCATTCCAGTTGGCAACGCCGCCGGAAATCGCAACGGGCGAGCTACTCGCCGTAATCCAACGCTTGGCCTGGGTGGTGAGGTTCAATTCCAACAATCCATAGAAGGAGTTGTCGGTATTTGAAAAGACAGGCGTGTAGAGCAGGTTATTGGCGTCGTCGACAACGAGATCATTAGGTTTAAGGCTTGTACCGGCAGGCTCGCCAGTTGCCGGATTGTAAAGGGACATGGCACCCGTCTGCCTGTGAATGGAAAGTATTCCATTGTCGAGGATGGCCAGTTTTATTGTGTTGCTGGCGGCGTGATAGGACCGCTCGGGCCGCTGGGTGCGAGGCCATGAGTATTGTGTGTATAGGGTGCCCGTTGGTTTGTTGTCGACAAGGTTGTTATAGTCGAGTATCTGAACCGTGCTTCCGAGCATGTACGTCTTGTTGTAGGTGTGATCATGGAAAGCGACATACGGCCAGAGGCCCCACATTCTTGCGCCATTAAATTCGAGTTGGTTTTCGTATTTGGGATTGGTGAAGGCAACCGGAAGGATGCTGGTGCGTGGGTAGACGCCTACGATGGAAGGATCGCGTACGAATAAGGGGTCGCTGTCGATGTTGTTGTCGGCAGATGTACCGTAGCCACCCTGAACAATACTGTTTTTTATGGATAACGCGCCTGGCAAGTTTGGATCGTCTGGGCCCAACCATTCCGGATTCTCGATAGTTCCTTTAAAGTTTCTCCAGAAAATAGAATTTTCGACTTCTATCTTTCCACCATTCGCCAGAACAGTGCCTCGGTTACTTGTAATTGTACAGTTGATGAATTTTGCAAAGCCGAGGTTGAATAATACCGATCCTGCAATCTCCGTTGTGGTAGAATTGTAAACTGAATTACCGCTAAAGGTACAATTAATGAAAGTGCCCGAAAGTTCTTCGGAATTACCGTTGGTTGCCAGTGCACCACCAAATCCTTCGGCGGTGTTTCCGTTAAATTCGCAAGCGACAATTCGGGGTCCGACATCGCCGTTCTCAAGCCATAACATTGCACCAGCACCGACGATACTTCGATTATTTTCGAACAGGGTGTTGCTTACGGTTATTTGTGCACCGGGCGCTTTACAGAAAAAACCGCCTCCTCCGGACTCGTCACCGGAACTCGAACCATTCATCCAATTAGCATTGCCGTAGCTAATTACAAGCCCGTCGACAGTTAAGTCTGATGTTGCATTGTTATTATATAAAACATGATAACTGTTGTCGGAGTAGTCAAACTGCTTTCCCAGGTCCCCGCTGAGTACTGTTCTGTTCTTCCTCCAATCACGATCGTTCTTGCTTGTCTCTGTTCCGATAAAACCTCCGTAGAGCGACACATTAGGACCAATAATGAATGAGATCGTTCTATCAATACCTGCCGTCGGTTTATACTCACCCTGCGCCACCCAAACCTCTTTGGCGCCTGGCAGCGCAGCCGCTGCAGTAAGAGCGGTACGAAGTTCGGGATATGCATTTATCCACGTGCTGCCGTCTCCAGTACCCGTAGCGCCCTTCTTCACATAAATGATTGTCTGTGCGTTAGCAGCAATTACTGCCACACAAAGCAAGGCAGCAGTACAGAATACACGCAAACGCCTCGTGCTCAATTCACCCGAAATATTCAATGCTAACGGCCGGGCCAAACGCTGGAACCACTTCATAACAACTCAACTTGGTTAGAGGTTTACGAGCGGTTAGTCCACGGATATCAAAAAGGTCATCACTAAAAAAATATCCATTCAGCAATTCATCCGAATTATCTGAAAACAAATCCCAAAAAGGCTGATGACCTCAACGCTATTGTTGTACTAAGGAGTATGAGAAGAAGTGTATCCAATTAACATCGCGCTAATCGTTAGCATAAATTCATGAATCTCTTCAGAAAGCATTTGATCTGGACAATGTTGTTCGTGGGCTGTTATGTCACCGTACACGCCCAGATTGATTCGCTTTCTAAAACAGACAACAAATCGCAGGAGCCACCAAGCGACACGAACAAAGGCATTCTGCAAAAGACCCCGTCACCCGATACGATATTAACTCCAATTGATAAATTCCAGGATTCAACGAGGGCGCTGAAACAACGGGCATTGCAAAAGATCGATTCCGCGACCAACTTTCAGTTTGTTTCAGATTTTAAAGATTCCGTGGGCTATTATCAGCAGCGCATTGATTCGGTAAAGCAATGGATGTCGGGCGAAGTATCAGGCCTGCAAAAAGAATACGAAGAACAGGCAAACAGGGTCACGCAGATTCAGCAAAGACTTCAGACCAAAGTTGACAGCCTGAGTCGGATGGCACTAACTGACAACAAGCTGGCTGCCAGTCTTGACAGTGTCAATCAGAAGTTAGGGGACCTTCAGCAAGAATTTCAATCAAAACTGTCAGACACCAAAAGCAAAGCGGTGGAAAAACTGGGAGCAATAGAAGTTCCGCCGGAAATGCAACAACAGGTGAATGACCTTAAGTCATCCATTTCAAAACTTGTACCTGCGCAGGTAGCCGGAAAGTTGTCGTTCGATGTTCCGGGTCTTGATGTGCTGAGTAAGGGGATGCCTTCCCTTTCTAATCTCACGTCAGGCATAACTGATGTCGTTAAGGTTCCCAACGGTACGGCTATCACGGAGGGGGTTTCTATCCCCAACAATACTCTGCCAAATACGACCCTGCCTAACGCAAACATCGCTAAGTCTTCGACGAATTTGTCACTTCCCTCTGCCGACCCGGTTCCTCAGTTGAAGAAAGTTACCGGGGTTACCGGTCAGACAGAAAAAGTCACCGGTGAACTGAAAACAATCCAGGAGCAGCCCATCGACAAGCTCGCGGAGAGCAAAGTAACGAGTCTCAGCGAAGCGCAGGAAATTCAAAAGCGTGCAAAGCTCGAGGGCGTCGATGCACTGAAATCAGAAGAAGCACTCAAGGCCGAAATGAAACGTCAGGCACAAGCCGCTGCTGTCGATCACTTCAGTGGTAAGGAGGCGCAATTGAAAGCAGCCATGGAAAAGATCTCGAAGTACAAGCAGAAATATTCAGAGATGAAAAGCATGGCCGACCTTGCGAAAAAGCCTACAAATCCCTTGAAGGAAAATAAGTTCCATGAACGATTGCTTCCGGGCTTAGGCTTCCAGCTGCTCAAAAAGAGCGACGATATCCTCGTGGATTTCAATCCGTACGTTGGATATAAGTTTACCAGGAGGATTACTGCTGGCGCAGGATGGAACCAGCGCGTGGCCTATAACTGGGACAACAAGTCGTTCAGTCACAGCAGCCAGATCTATGGGCCGCGTGTATATGGAGAGTTTAATTTATCGAAAGGGTTTAGTCCGAGGCTGGAGGTTGAACTAATGAATACGCTTGTTCCGCCAGCAACCGTGAAGCAGGGTGATCCACATGGACGTCAGTGGGTACCGGGTGCATTTGCCGGGATGAAGAAACAATACAAGCTCTACAAGCAACTTCGCGGCACCGCGTCAGTAATGTTCAGGTTGTTTGATCCGAAGAGGCAGAGTCCTTATGGAGATGTGGTGAATGCGAGGTTTGGGTTTGAGTATGTGATTAAGAAGCGGAAGCGATAGGTGCGTTGATACCTCTTAGCTTTATAGTTTGCAAACGCTCTCCGAAGATGTTCATAAACTCGAGCGACTTATTCGGGTGCCACCAACTTTGTCTCGGCAATTGAAATGATACACCTAAGGCTAAGTTAACGGGTCGCCGGAAACTCGCATTTCTTTAAGAGTTTATTATCTGAAAAATAATAAGCTTCAAAACTGTGACCATTGAGACCATGAACTTCTTCCACTACAATGTTACTGGCGTTACCCTGATGTGCAAGAATAATTTTTTGCACTTCTTCCGGCACGTCGTTCATTGAAACAGTTTGTTCAAATTCAAGACCCTCATCAAACTGAAATTCAAAGGCAATGCCTGCATTCTGCCACTGGATTTTAGATTCAACCCCTAATGCAATTGGACTAAATGTAACACTTGCATTGTTCTGCTCCACCAGCACGTTCACGGACTGAAATGTCATTACCAGGCCGGAAATAACCATGGATACATATCCGGCAGTTCTGAACAGCGACTCACTGATCCGGCTCAAACCCCAGGTCATGAACCACGATGATGCAATACTCGCAATGGCTATTGCGAAACCAAACGCTGCCACTTTCAGGTTGAGCAGGCCGAACATCGTGTACAGCACAATCTTTATAATATGGAGAACGACTTCATTAGCAGCCCTTGTGGCAACAATTTGCTCTTTGGTCATCCCCCATCGAAGATAAAAGCGATTAAAAAGCAAGCCAACAGCGCCAGTGAGGCCGGACAAAAACCCTGCAAAGAATCCAACCAATAACAAAGATCTGTGTGGGGGGCGATCTTCTGCACTGGTATTCTTTTTTCGAAAAAGAAAGATCCAATTGCTTATTAAAAAAAGTCCCAATCCCAATTCAAGATAATGGGGATTAACAAAGCGTAACAACCATGCTCCCAGAAATACGGCGGGCACTGCTGCGGGAACAAACCAGCCAACTATCTTCCACTGTATATGGGTCTTAAATGCGACGATTCGTGATACCGAAGATGTCGCAGTTCCAATAGACAGGATTGCCGGGACCTGAACTACCGGTGCGACAAAACCGATGACCGGAATCAATAACAAGCCCGCGCCACCACCGCTTACAGCACTAAGCGAGAAGGCGACAAAGGCGGACAGAAAAAGCAAGGCGATCGATTCGATTGTTACCATCGTCAACCAATCGGTGCAGGCATACACTTCTTAAAAGCACAGTTCAGATTTGCTGCAGAAACTGTGTAAATGGCTGACTTCATTTGAACTGATGTATCATAGCAAGTGAATAACTCTGTCCATCATAGCCGGGAACAAACAGCGTCGTGCCATGTGGTTTGTCACGATTCCCCCACTTATACCTGTGCGTCAGATAAGCCATATTGGTTGAAAAGATTCCCACACCCGCTCCGACCAGGATGTCAGATGCCCAATGCCTGTTATTCAGTACACGCATGACTCCCACGCTTGTTGCTGCCGTGTACGCACCTATGGAATACCAAATGCTCCGATGGCCATACTCTTTCGCCATGAAAGTTGCCGCAGCAAAGGCCTGAGCGGTGTGCCCCGAAGGCATTGAAGTAGGTTTACCGGTGTCGGGTCTCGGTACAGCAGTGATTTGCTTTAAGGAGTACGTCAAAACTCCCACAAGTATTTCAGACTTAAGAAGCAATACTGTGCGGTTGACAAAATCGTTCCTGCCTTTTACGCCCGCCAGGTTCAAACCATACACTGCTACAATCGGTGCGTATTGAAGGTAGTCATCGACATGACATCTGAAATGTGGCATGCGCTCGTCACGCTCCTCCTTCACTTCATACTTGTTCAGCCATTCGTTATCTGTCGTTGCGTACAGCCCTGCCGATACCAATAACAACGGTGGCACTATTGCACGCGAAAGCTCAGTTGAAAAGTAAGCTTTGGAATTAATTCCAACGGTATCGACCAATAACTGAGGTATCGTATTTGCAAATGACCTGGAGGCAAGAGGTTGACCGACGAGGGCGAATCCGGGTATTGACGTCAATAAAAGAACAAGGACATGTCGCAAGGCCATGAAAGAAAAGGTTTAGATCAAGCGGCAATACGCTACCAGGATCAATTATGATCCTCTTTAGATTCCTTCGACAACAATTTTCCAGCGGAATCAAATATCAGGTCGAACGTGTCCTCTCCTTTCTCAACCTCAGCCTCATATGTTATAGCATTGTCAGCAGCAACTATCTTTGCCGCCTCTTCTAATTTATAGTCTTTGTAGTCTGTCTTTAAAACCTCTAAAATTGAAGCAGGAAGTTCAGATTTTTCAATCTCCGTTTCTGTTTCAACTATTTTGCCGGAGGTGTCTATTACCAGAGAAATCTCCTTACCATTCTGCTTGTAGCTAGCTTCATAGCCAGCGGACTCCTTACTCCACACCACACCTTTGCCATTGTACGATTTTACAAGGGTAGACTTGACGTTTTGAGGAACCTCGCTGGCCGCTATTTTCTGAGCGACCAACCATTGACTGGAAAACAATAATGCGAGAACGACCAGGAATTGTTTCATATGATGCTTGTTTAATGTTATAAACAAACTAACGAAACGATTCTGGAGCGACTCTGGATTCTACCGGCGTAGTCATGAATGACGAGCTCGCTATCCGTCGCGATTCAACGGGCCACGTGTTTCACATTTAGTCTCAAATTCTGGAGACATTCTGAATTAATCACTCACATGGCGACTCACAACTGCAATGAAGTTGTAAATATTAACACAATGGTAATTGCGCCCACCTTTGTGGTGGCGTTTCCACGAATTCAATACGAGAATTTAGTAGATTAAGATCACTGTATTCAAGTCAGACAAATCGCGGGCTTTAATCTGATCCTTTTTCAGATTGGCAAACCAATTGAGTGACGTATCACAAACAACCTGAACAAGATGTATGGCGGGTTCGCTTACAGTTACAAAACAGACCATACAGCATACCCGCATTTCGCCAGGAAAGTCAAGTACAACGTTGGTAACAGATTGAGAAAAAATTGAACGTAAAGGAGCTCCAACATCACGAACTTTGAACATCAGGTCTGTTTTAATCGTAGTTAGTGTTCTTTGCCTGCTGATGCTATCAACAGGCAATATGTGGGGCGTGACCGAAACCAGTGAAGCGAGGTATGCAGAAGTGAGTCGTGAAATGTACCGTTCTGGTGACTGGATTCATCCCACGCTGCTCAATGTTCATCATTATCACAAACCACCCCTCACCTACTGGCTAACGGCACTTGCCTATTCAATTTTCGGCATCACCCCCTTTGCCGCACGCTTCTTCCTGGTAATCGCCTTCGTTGTACAGGTCTATCTTGTTTTTGGAATCGGCAAAGTTATTTTCAAGAGTGAGCAGTCGGCATGCTACAGTTCTATAGTGTATGCAACGTTGCCGCTGGTGCTCGTCTCTGTACGGGGATTAACTACTGATGCGTACCTGACAACGTTCGTATTGCTCAGTTTATATGGAGGGGCAAAGTTCATTGCTACAAGACGAAGCATATTCCTGTACCTGATGGCATTTGCTCTTGGAGCTGGGTTTATTACGAAGGGCCCCGCCATCATCGTAGTCCCGTTCTTTGCGATCTTCGGTCTCTGGCGTTTGTCGCGCAAAGAAAATCCGATCCTTCAAGGAAAACTGATCATCAAATTTAAACAGATCATCATAGCGCTTTTGATCTTCTGTGTCGTCGGACTAACATGGTTTGTGGTTCTCGTATCCGAGGATGCGAAGTTTACAGACTACTTTGTCTTTCATCATTTTGTGGACAGGGTAGCGCACGCTGAAGTATTTGCGAGGACGCAACCATGGTACTACTATTTGCCCATCGTCCCACTGGTCACGTTCCCATGGATTATTGTCTTTGCCGGTGGTCTTGTTGTTATGAAAAGAAAGGGCTCATGGTCGCCCATCATTAAATCATTATTAACGTGGACGATAGTGATTCCTCTCATCATTTTTTCAATCGCCAGTTCCAAACTTGTTCTCTATATTCTTCCGCTCGCTATTGGGTTCAGCCTGATCACCGGGCATCTTCTTGCCCAGGATATGCCGCGGAGACTCTTGATAATATTCAATGCATCCGTAATTCTTATTAACCTGTGCTTGATGTCTGTTTCACTTTTCTATCGGAGGTTCATTACTGATAGTTATCTGGTTATATCATCCGCGTTGATTCTCGTGATCAGTCTTTCCCTATTGTTGATAGGAAAATCAAAACAACATACTGTTATCCTGATGAGCAGTATTCTCGCGATGCACCTGATTCTCTTTTCGGCACTGTTCTTCCGGCTAAACAGTAACGAAGTGAATTCGCTCAAAAATGTAACCTCCTATATAAGGGAAGCCAATCTTCAAAACAGAACTATTATTGTATACGACAGATTATTACCATCCGTCGCTTTTGAACTAGACAAGGACATCATCTCTGTTTTTGCAGGTGATCCCTCCTTGAAGCGTGAGACGCAATTCGAGCGTGATGACCAATGGAAAAAAAGCCTGCTGGATGCGACTAACCCAAAGCAATCACAACAATTGCGTTTCCAATTGCAGCAGGAATGTGTAGTGATTGCCAGAGATGGAATGCCTGTCCATCTGGATTCCATCATGACCGGAAAATGGGCAACCAAGAAATTTGGCAAATGGAGGATATATCACAATTAAAGAATACACCCAAACCCCGAAACAAACGGATTTGACCGTTCCAGTTTAATCGGCATATTGACAAATGAAGCAACGTCTCGAATGGTGGAAGGTCCTCGCGATCCTTTTGCTGTATTATACAGTGGTCGCAGGGTTCCTCTTGCCTGTACCACGACTGCCCATTCTGAACGAAAGTATTCGCTTGTTCTATTTTCATTTTCCACTATGGTGCACGATGCTTCTGCTCTTCGTGATCTCATTGTGGTCGTCGATTGGGTTCCTTCGCTCGAACAGGATTGAGCTGGACGACCGGGCGGCGTTATCCGCAACGGTTGGCATATTGTTTGGTTTGCTGGGCCTCGCGACCGGAATGCTTTGGGGTAAAGCTACCTGGGGAACATTCTGGACGAGCGACCCGAAGCTCAACAATACTGCGATCAGCCTTCTCATCTACGCGGCGTACTTTGTTTTGCGTTCCTCACTGCAGGATGAGACACAACGGGGAAGGCTAAGTGCGGTTTATAACATCTTTGCTTTCAGTGTCATGATTCCGTTGATCTTTATTTTGCCGCGAATGACGGACTCCCTTCATCCTGGCAACGGCGGAAATCCCGGGTTCAGCATATTCGATACTTCACACAACATGAAATTCGTCATCTATACAGCCATCATTGCCTTTTGTTTGACGGGATGGTGGATTACAACCTTACTCATAAAAGTCAAAGCACATGAAAGACGTGTTGAAGAAGTTTAGTCTTGTTCTGTTCATAACCATCATTGCGGCCACTATTGCCGTAGCTGAACAATCGGAGGAAGTCGAGATGGCGGATACCCTTCGTCGCGATGGCAAGATTTACACTGTCGTGATCGGACTTGTCACGGTGCTGACAGGGCTGATTAAATTTTTGATCAGAGTAGACCGGAAGGTCAACCACCTTAGAAGTAAAGATCAAGATAAAGTTGTTTAGGGCAAATCCCCGCATCAAGCCTGTCATCCAGATCGTCAATTTTGGGCAACCACTCATTCATTGCTAACCGCAAGAAATAACGAGCGTGGGATCGTGTGTAAATCGAAAAATCGGCCTTGTTCGTCGAGAATTATCTCTATCGGGTCGATTATAAATCTCTGTACAGAATGTCTACATATTCAAACTATTGCTTGCATGCGGAATTCGGCTTAGTGCTATCGAAGACAAGCCAGGAGACTATCGAAAATTGTGATCGAAGTCACTATGAAATACCTGACATTCATAACTGTATTGTTGCTGATCACCATTGGCCACCATGTCAACGGTCAGAATACTGGCCGGAACCTGAAGGGCATTGTTACGGACGCAACCAGTTCTGAACCGCTGCCATTCGCGACTGTTGCCCTTCTACAAAATAAGGATGGTCAACTGACACGCATCGCTGTATCCCAGACAGCGCTGGATGGTACGTTCGGAATTTCAAATGCACCGGCTGATACGATACTACTTCAGGTTTCCTTCGTAGGATACCAGACAGCTGAGCAACATGTGGACCTTCGTACAGCAGATGGTTCAGTTAGAGTAGTCATGACACCTGACTCCAAATTACTCAAAGAAGTGGAGGTCGTTGGCGAGAAGCCACCAATAGAGATAGCTCCCGACAAGCGAATCTTCAATGTTGACAAGAACCTTACCTCACAGGGAGGAACGGCTGAGATGGTCCTGAAAAATGTTCCTTCGGTAACAATAGATGAATCGGGTGCTGCCACGATGCGTAATCTCACAGCGACAATCTACGTGAATGGAAAACCAACCCAATTAACGCTCGCCCAAATTCCTGCGAACCAGATTGAGTCTGTTGAAGTGATTTCCAACCCCTCTGCCCGTTATGATGCAAGTACCTCAGGTGGGATCATTAACCTGGTGCTGAAGCGAAACAAAGAACAAGGATACAACGGCATGCTTATAATCGGTGTAGGCACCAACTCGCGATACGACGGCACATTAAATCTCGACTATCAAAAAGGCAAATGGAACATCTCCGGTTTGTACAGTTTCAACTCCACAAAAAATCCACTCCCTTCCTCCTCTTATCGTATCAGCAAGAATCCGAACGGAGAACCAATCGCGTATTTCGACCAGAACACTTCGCTTAAACAAGACAATACCTTCCAAAGCGGAAGAATTTCCGCAGACTACAAATTCAATGACAGGAATACACTAACGATAGCAGGTTCGCTCGCAGGAGGAGTCTTTAACACATCCACCGAACAAAACTACGCATACAGGAACACCGACGACGCGATAATCAGTTATGGCAACCGCACGACAACGCCACACAACGACTACATCAACACAGGAATAGAGCTGGACTGGAAACATCAGTTTTCACAGAAAGGACGAGAACTATCGTTCATGTCATCGTTCACGCACAACCGTGTTTCCAATGCGGGCGACTGGTATACGACTGCCTACGACATTGTTGAGGGAACCAGCGTGCCTCAGGAAGGATATCCGGTTACCAACCAGATCGACGGAAGCATTACCGGCAATCAAATTCTCGCGCAACTGGATTATGTTCATCCATTAAACGAATCCTCCAAGCTGGAATTCGGCGCCAGAAGCTTTACGTATCTGCGCGATCAACAGTACCTATTCAGTGAAGTAACCGGTGAAAGCATAAGGCTGCTGGAGGACTATTCACAGAATGCACAAATCAATGAGACCGTCAACGCGGTCTACGGCTTGTACTCGCACCAGATCAACAAAAAAATGAACTGGCAAGGTGGACTTCGTCTTGAGCAATCATTTTTGCACGGCAAGTCAAGGTTTGATGGTAGTACGTTCGGCTACAACTATCCATCGAAAACGGGTCAGAATATTTTTCAATCTATCTTCCCCTCACTTTCCTTTAACAACAAGATCAACGAAAGCTCCGAGTGGAATGTCAGTCTGTCGCGAAAGGTTGGACGACCGAGCTTCAGACACATGTTTGTCGGCATTCAGGCAAACGATAAACAAAACATAACCATTGGCAATCCGGCAGTGCGTCCTGAATTTGTTAATACGGCAGAGGCGAGTTACAACAAGACCTGGGACAAGACGTCCGGATCGAGTCTGCAATGGCTTGTAACCGGTTACTACATTTATGAAGATCACACCATAAAACCAGTTACACAGCCAGACCCGGAAGATTCCACCATACTGGTTACAACATTTCAGAATGTCAAGGCAGACATCCAATATGGAGTTGACAATACACTAACCTACTCCATAGGCAATCTTTCATTGCTCGGTAACCTTAACATCTTTGAAGTAATACTTCAGTCCACGGAAGTGACGACACGAATGCTGCGCTACAATGCGAAAATGAATCTGACTTACAAATTTCCCTGGGGTATATCCGCTCAACTCAGCGGCCAATACAGAAGCAAAAGCGCACAACTCCAGGGTTACCAGAAGGCAATCGCCGGCGCTGATTTTGCGTTGCGAAAAGGATTCTGGCAGAACCGTGGTGCAGTCACGTTCATTATAAATGACATTTTTAATTCACGCGTGCAGTACACCGTTTATGACCAGCCACTGACTTACCAAAATACCATGAATCGCCGCGACATCCGGTATTATAAGATTTCGCTGCAACTCCCTCTGAGTAAAAACACCCGAAAGATGAAAGAGAAAAAAGCGATGGGTCCTGACATCGATTTTTCGAATTGACAAGGAGTTGGAGCGGAACCTGGTTAATAATTCTGCATGTCGCAGTAACATTGTCCAGCGGAACTCGTCGTGACTCTATGACCCAACCTATCATTCATACGCAAGGCCTTACGTTCGGATTTGACAAGGGCCACCGAATTGTAGACAATGTGAGTCTGCAAGTAAACAAAGGAAGTATTTATTGTTTCCTTGGTCCCAACGGAGCAGGAAAAACCACTACCCTAAGATTGCTGCTTGGCTTGCTTTCCAGTAATCAGGACATTCAATTATTTGGCAAAGACCTAACCACCCACCGCCTTGAGATTCTGAGCAGAACAGGGACGCTCATAGAGCAACCTTCCCTATATGGGCATCTGACAGGATACATGAACCTCGAGATCCATCGACTTGCATACGGCGTTGCCAAAAGTCGAATCGAGGCGGTGCTGGAGATTTGCGGAATTTCATATGCTGCCCGCCAAAAGGTCGGGTCCTATTCCATGGGTATGCGACAACGACTTGGAATCTGCATCGCCCTTCTTCATGATCCTGAGCTGCTCATTCTCGATGAACCCACCAACGGACTTGATCCCGAAGGGATGATCGAAGTAAGGAACTTAATCATCTCGCTGAACCGTGACTTTAAAAAAACACTTCTGATCTCCAGCCACCTTCTTAGCGAAATGGAAAGAATAGCTACAGACGTTGGAATTATTCGCAGCGGTCGACTATTGTATCAAGGGCCGAAGTCAGAGCTCTACTCCGTAGTTGAGCCTACTGGACTATTTCGAATCGAATCGCCCCGGACCGATGACGCCAGGGCCCTGCTATGTTCTGATTATGACGCGCAAAAGGTGGATGATTCAGTCTTAATGATCAGCAACATCAACAGAGATTCCGCGCCCAGAATCATCGAACTGTTGGTTCAAAACAAAATTCCACTTCTCGGAGCAGGATTCGAGTCTCAAAATCTGGAATCAATTTATCTTAAACTGATCAGCAAATGACGAGTACATTTCTTAACAGCACTTCCGCTGAACTTATCAAGACAAGAAACACGCCGGCATTCTGGCTTACTATCGCCGGTGCTGCACTAATACCTTTCATTAACGCTCTCAAATCCCTTCTCCGGGCTGACTATTTCCGACCAAGGATGGCCGAGGATCCCTGGGGAACATTCATTGAATACAATTGGCAGATAGCTGCCGGATTCATGTTAACAATGTATGTTATTCTGTTAGCTACATTGATTATTCAAATTGAGTTCGGCAACAATGCCTGGAAACAAGTATATGCAACCCCGAGAACGTATGCCGAAATCTACTTCTCCAAATTCCTGATACTAATTGCACTCGTCTTGTTGTGCTTCCTGCTTTTTAACGTGTTCATTGTCGCATTTGGGTGGTTCACGTCTGCTATCGATCCCTCCTATCAATTTGCAAAACTGCCGGTACCATGGTATTATATGCTTACGACATCTTACAAAATGATAGTTTCAATCTTAGGCATAGTAAGTATCCAATTCTGTCTTTCATTGATGTTTAACAACTTCGCGATTCCAATTGGCATTGGGCTGGTACTGTTTACTTCGGGATTTATGATACGACAGTGGGAACTGATTTATCTATACCCGTACATCCACCCTTTTCTCGTCTACTTTAAAAATCCCGGGCTACCTGCCAGTACCGCGACCAACGTGATATGGGCGTCGTGGGCGTGGACGGCAATTGCTGTTTTTGGAGGCTACCTCACGGTAGCATTGAGACGCAGCAGGTAGTTTACTTCGTGGACATGGGCACAATGTCTCAGACGGTCCTTACCAGATTAAGTTCAAGTAATCTAAGGTTCTGATCTTTTTGAATACCCCATAACTTACGTGCCTGAGGAGTATAGTAATCATGAGACTTAAAGAAAGAAATATTCTGTTCAAGCCATTCTTTGTCTGTCTTTGAAATACCATCAGAATATTCCAACTCATGACGAAGCCGGAATTCCCAGCGTTTATACTCCGGCGAGCCCAGATGACTCAGATCTGCGTCGCACAGAATTTCGGCCAAATAATGAGCAGGGGTGAAATTCACTCTCGTACTTAGGATCAAATCGACAACCAATGCGATGAACTGCTTCTCGCAATTAAATGACTCAAGAAAGCCAGAAACAATTTTTACACTCTCAAACTCATGACCGGGTCCTACAACCGTATATCCTGTATCGTGAAACCAGGCCGCGACGATAAGGGCCGCATAGTCAACCGGCGCGTATGTCTCATGCTCCACTAAAATGCGACACGATTTTACAACCAATTGCGTGTGTTCTATATTATGAAAGTAGCGATTCTGACCAATGCGCGAGGCAATTAGTTGTTTCGAAAATAGTTCCGCCTCATGCTGCAGGTATGTATAAGGTTGCATCGTGTGGGTTTGCTCCGAATGTAGTATTGCACGTACAACGGGCTCAGCCAATTTCGCATTGGATTCTGTAGAATTTCTGTGGATCACTCCGGATGCCGATGTGATTATCGGTGAGGGCAAAATAAATGCGATTATATTTCATTTGATCCAAAAGCGACGATCTCTTTCACATTGTAAGTGCGTTTATGCTGAGATTCATAATACACCCGAACAATCAACTCAGCAATAACGCCAAAAGTCAGAAACTGAAGGCCAGCCAGTACAAGCGTAATTCCTAAAATCAATATCGGTCGCCCCCAGATATCAAAACCCATGATCTTCTTCACCAGCAAGTAGAGATTGATTGCCATTCCCAGGAAAAGTGACAGTATTCCGATCGGTCCAAAGAAATGAATCGGTCTGCGGAAGTATGCTTTGAAGAAGTACATCAGAACCAGGTCGCTCAGAACTTTAAAGGTTCGGCCCAAACCGTACTTTGATTCTCCAAATTTGCGCGCATGGTGTTTAACATCAACCTCCGTGATCCTGCTGCCTTCAAGTGAAGCCAACACAGGAATGAATCGATGAAGCTCACCGTAAAGACCAAGACTTTTGGCAATCTCAGACTTGAATACTTTCAGTGTGCAGCCAAAGTCACTTATGGCGACACCCGTGAGGCGGCGTATGATAGTATTAGCAATCCGGCTTGGAAACTTTCTGAGCAGCAAACGGTCTTTCCTGTGCTTCCTGTTTCCTGCCACAACATCCCAATCCCCGCTCCTGAGTTTATGCAGCATTGAGGGAATATCAGTTGGATCGTTCTGCAAATCACCATCCATGGTAACGATATAAGATCCGCGTGAATTTTCGATACCCGCGGACATCGCTGCCGTTTGGCCATGATTGCCTCTTAAAACAATAAGCGTTACGTTGGCAGAAGCGTATTGTTTTATTCGCGCGACCGTTGCGTCAGTCGATCCGTCGTCGATCAACAGGATTTCGTGCTCTATTCCGTTGAGCGCACTACTTATCTGTTTAAGCAATGGCTTGACATTGTCCTGCTCGTTAAATAAAGTAACGACTACAGAGAGCTCCATAATAATGGTTTTTTACAATGTCATTTTCGGCAAGGGTTAAGCTTTGATGCTATTATGCATCCTTCCCCATCACAATTCGTTCCTCCGTATGAAAACAGAACCCCGCCTTTTGATTGCTTAATAACCCGTTCTCTGTAACGTAGGTGAAAATTCTGTATACATTCTGGATCGATGGCAGAACCTGCGCATGGAAATGTGCTTATCTTTGGAATGCGCAGTATGAAGAAATTAATCTCTGCCCTTTTCGTTGTTGTCATTCTTTCTGCAGTTATGGCGCAAGACAATGACGTCTATCCGTATTATAAGAATGAGAGTTTTTGGGCGTGGTGAAATAATTCACTTCAAAATGACCTACGGCTTTTTTACGATCGGAAAAGGAGCAGTTCAAATACAGCCCGACTATTTACATTCAACAATCGGTCATGTTTTAAAGTAGACATTACCGGCAAAACCGTGGGTATGGTAGACTGGGTTGTAACGTTAATCTCTCCCCTGGTATAGTTACATCACACTACCCGTTGCAGGGTAGATGATACCCAACGAAGGGTAATTTTCAAAAACTCTATTCATAACGATTCTAAACTACTGCTCCGACACTTAGCTTTGGCGCTTCAAATCAGTTCGATCATTGAAGCGAAGTTACTTATCTGTTCTCTTTATTCTGTCGCTGGCGCTCACACAATTCTGTTGGGCTCAACCAGGTTCTATTTCAGGAAGTGTTGTTGATGACAATGGTCCTGTTCCATACGTGAGTGTTTTCATAAAGAGCGCTAACAAGGGAATGATCACGGATGAAAAAGGATTATTCGCTTTTCATGATATGCCGGATGGCACGTATGAACTGACCTTCTCCGGAGTCGGCTACGAGACGCAAGTACTTACTATTCAGGTGCCAGGCAATTCACTGAAAGTGCACTTGATGATCTCTCAACAACAGTTGTCTGAAGTAACCGTAGAGGGGAAATCAGATACGCGATTGGTCATGGAGAGTCCGATTAAATCCGCTGTGATCAACGCCCAGGTTTTCGCGCGGACACCATCCACCATGATCGAGTTAATGAACAGATCGGCAGGTGTGCGGGTTCGTCAAACCGGCGGGCTCGGCTCCAACGCGGGCATTATTGTAAATGGTTTTCAGGATCGCGCCATACGATACTTTAAAGATGGCGTACCCATGGACTACCTCGGCGCTGGTTATAATTTTTCACTGGTGCCGGTTAATCAGCTTGAGCGCATGGAAGTGTACAAAGGCGTGCTTCCCGTAACGCTCGGGGCAGACGCACTTGGCGGAGGGATCAATATGGTATCGAGAAAAGTGGTGGGCAATGCGATTGAAGCTTCGTACGAGATTGCCTCCTTTAACACACATCGCGCTAACCTCAACGTGCAACGAGCAGATACTGCTCATCATTTTTTTGCCGGTGTTGAGGGTTTCGTCAATTACTCTGACAACGACTACTACGTCACACCTGAACTGATACAGGAACGGGTGAAGCTGTTTCACAACAGGTTTAAACACTACTATGGAGAGGTATACGGTGGTGTGGCGAACACGCGATGGGCCGATGAACTTCGGATTGGTGTTGCCGGGTATTGGATCGATCGGCAAAACCAATACGGAGCTCGCATGACGCAGCCATTTGGTCAATATGCGAGCAAGCAGTATTCTGTTATTCCGACCCTGCGTTATAAAAAAACTTTGTTTGATGGACGCCTTACGCTCGACCAATTTCTGGAAGCCAATACCATCACAACATCGCAGGTGGATACTGCGCACGGTTCTTACGATTGGTACGGTGATTATCATCCGTCGTCGTCCTATATCGGTGAGGCATCTTTGCGAGGTTCTCTCTCCGAGATAGATTTCAGCTACCTCACATCGCGCACCTATGCGTCGTTTGAGTTGACCCCCACACAAAAACTCGAGATCAACTTCGTTTACGCGGCGAACAAACGTGTTGGAAAAGATCCATTAGGCCTTACGTTCGTAGGTTCCGGTCGTGACATCCTTTCTGTACCGGCGTACTATGACAAATCAGTCTCTTCTGCAGGTCTTGAGTCGCGATTCCTCGACAGCAAGATCACCAACAACCTTATTGTAAAGTACTTTGGGTTTACCATCAATGCGACCGATGGCGACTGGCAGGGCGCCGAACAGGAACGCGCAACCATGGAATCACGGTGGGGAGTTGCAGATGCTCTGAAGTATTCTATAAGCACAAGAAGTTTCGTGAGGGCTTCGGCTGAGTTTGCCACGCGATTGCCTGAGCAGGACGAGCTCTTCGGCGACGGCAACCTGCACGTTTCCAACTTTGCACTGCTACCTGAAACGAGCTTTAATGTCAATGCCGGCATCTATACGTCCACAAAGAATGAGAAGCTGACCGTGGAGATGAATGCGTTTTACAGGAAAACGCATGACCTCATCCTGAATGTCCCGTACAATTTTCTGTTCAATCAGAACCAGAACATCAGCAACGTGAGGGGTATCGGTTTTGAGATGGACGCCAATTACACCGTTCTGCCGTGGCTTAAGGCAAACGGAAACTTTACTTATCAGGACTTCCGGTTGTTCGACACCGGCAATGATCTGAAGGAAGACTCACGGCTACAGAATACTCCATATTTCTTTTCCAACCTGGGATTGCGCGCATCGACCAATCATTTTCTGACGGGCAAAGACCGCATCGAAGGATACTGGTTCTTCTCATTTGTGCGCGAATACTACCTCTCCAGCATACCCAAGGACTTCGAACCTGACTCTTTCCTGGGGCTATGGGGACATGCCAAAGTAGATGCTCCCAATATCGTTCCCGATCAGTCTGTGCACACAGCAGGTTTTACATACTTCCCTTTTGATTTGCACTTCTCGGTTGGCATGCAGGTCAAAAACATTTTCGATGCCCGCGTGTATGACAACTTCCGCATCCAGAACCCCGGCCGCAGCTTTCACCTGAAACTCACATATAATCTATAACTAAAGCAATCTGATAATTACTTACTATGAACAAACTCTTTTCAATATTGCGATATGCGTTGTTTGCTTCGGCACTCGTACTGGCCTCGTGCAGTGATGACGATGAAGGCGGCTCTGGCGCCGAAGGCGAAACGAAATACGTATTCCTGAATGCCGCAGAAAAATGGGATGAGGGCTACTTCACGACGTTCGATGATTTTCCTTCAGGTATTGTTCCGCCGCTGGAAAGCTCTTCACTGCAGGTAAACTCTTCGTTTGGTTTTCGCACCTATAAGAACTGGATATTCACCCGAACCAATGCAGCCGGCGATGAAGGGCTACAGAAGTTTACTGTAAATGCAGACGGAACGTTGAAAGCAGAAGGATTTATAATCGACGCTGCCCAGTTCCTGGTTGTTAATGAAACAACGGGATTTTACTCCGACGAAAAGCGCGGTGCAATGAAGATCCAAACGTTCGATCCGTCAACCATGTCACGGACCGGTGAGATCGATCTCTCGGAACTGCGTGATGAAACCATATCCGAGTATCAGGTCGTTGGCAAGCATACCCTCGCCGCTAAGGAGGGAAAATTGTATGCAGGCATCAATTACACTCCGCTGAATACAGCCGGATACGGCGGCGATCTCATTGATCATGTCGAGTTTGCCGTGATCGATATAGCAACAAAGAAACTTGACAAGGTGATTAAGTACGATGACGGTGTTATCAATAGCATTGGTTGGGGATCATCCGGAAACAAGATGTGGTCGGTTGGCGATGATGGCGCCCTGTACTTTTACAGCACTGGATTAACCAACGGATTCTCCAAGAGCAAAGTGATCAGGATCAAGGCTGGAGCAACAACATTTGATGAGGCCTGGACGGTTGATGCGGCTAACATTGGGCTCAAAAAAAATACTTCCATTGCCATGGCGCTGGTGAAAAAAGGAAAGATGTATCTCGAACTGGCGTCAGAAGATCTCGATCCGGCTTTCGCTAACCTCCAGTCTTTCATTTTCGATTACTACGTAGTTGATCTCGCCAGCGGTACTGCAACCAGGATCAGCGGCATGCCTAAACATCACTACGCCTACGCAAATGAACAAGCGATTACAGAGATAGACGGCGACGTGTATTTCTGGGTGAGAAATATTGACGAAGGAATCGACGGTTATTACAAGCTGGGTTCGGATGGAGTCAGTGCTACTCAGTCGTTCAATGTCGATCACGACGGGTTTACCTGGGGCTTCGCGAAAGTAGCTCCTTAAGCAGCAATAACAGATGATACCCGGATGTAAATGTCCGGGTATCAATGCCTAATATGAAAATTTATGGATGTTTCTAAAAAGACCGTTCGTGCGTGGTTTGAAGTCCACAAGTGGACCAGCCTGATATGCACCCTTTTTTTACTGATGCTATGCATTACCGGGTTGCCTCTTATTTTTTACGAAGAGATCAATCACCTGGCGGGAAATGAGGCTGAGGCACCGGAAATGCCTTTGGGAACACCCAGGATGAAAATCGACGATCTGCTCGTCAGCGCCAGGAAGACGTATCCTGACAATGTGATCCGTTACGTATACTGGGAGGAAGATCATCCTAACATAGTAACGGTGAGCATGGCAGATTCTATTGATGCCCCTCCTACCGTAGCTAACCTCGTTGCTATCGACGAACGAACTGGTGCCGTTTTAAAGCAGCCAAAATTTGACGAAGGATTTATGTACGCCGTGTATAAACTCCATGTCGACATGTTCGCAGGCATTATTGGAAAGTTGTTTCTGGGTTTGATGGGTTTACTTTTTGTAGTCGCCATTATATCGGGCATCATGCTTTATAGTCCGATCATGCGAAAATTCAATTTCGGCATGGTGCGAACAGAAAAGTCATCACGACTGAAATGGCTCGACATGCACAACATGCTGGGAGTTGTTACGCTGGCATGGGCGTTAGTCGTTGGGTTTACGGGCGTAATCAACACAACGTCAGAAATCGTTTTGGGACTCTGGCAGGTAGGGCAGCTTTCTGAGATGGTGGCGCCGTACAAGGATGCAGCACCACTAGAGGGCGACTTAAGTCCACTGGAAGACGCTATTGAGGTCACGCAGGCGAAGGAACCCGAAATGCACGTTTCGATAGTTGCTTACCCGGGCACTATGTTTACAAGTAAGCATCACTATGCTGTTTTCGTCCGAGGCAACACACCGATGACGTCACGATTAATCAAACCCGCGCTTATCGACGCCAAGAGTGGTGCACTCACCGACATGCGTACCATGCCATGGTTTGTAAACGCATTATTCCTGTCTCAACCGCTCCACTTCGGGGATTATGGTGGTATGCCGTTGAAGGTGCTCTGGACATTGTTTGACATCGTAACCATCATTGTCCTTATTAGCGGACTTTATCTGTGGTTTGCAAGAAGGAAAGCGCAGCTTGCGCGCATTGAAGAACTTGAGGAAAGAGAAATCGCTGTACCTGCCTGATAACTCAATATGCAAAACAACTTTATTCGTGTTTGGAAATACCCAGTGTTACTTGCTGCGCTGACGGTCTTTGGATTGCTTGCTGCTCTCGCAGGTACCGGTATCTGGCACCTGCTTTCCTGGCTGGCGCTCGCCGTGCCTGTTGCATCATGTATTCGCTTTGGTTTTTTCCCGGGAAGGGGAATTGGAGTTAAAAAAACAACCTAGTCAATTTAATGCAGAGTACTCTCTGGTAAATGATCCTTAAGACTCAGGAAACAATTTAGCCGCACCATCATCCAGAAACCATTCCAACGTGCCCCCTACGGGCTGAGCAAGCCGCGTAGGATGAGACTCAAACATTTGGTTCGCCCTGCGGATAGTGACTGCCAAGGTTCGCTTCATGAGTAGTGTTAAAAATGTATACCGGGATGCTGTCGGACGTTACGCTCTTCAGCTTTACATCGGCTAGAGGCACCGGCGAGGTACCCACCAACATTGCTTGCTTACCCATCAAACGGAAAAGGGACATGTTCTGCCTGGAGCCGAAGCTTGTGTGTAATGTTACCTATTGCCAGATAACGTCGGACGGAATTGTAAGGCATCCGGTACTCCAGGGACTTCGGATATAAAGAGGGTCGGAGGTTTCTTATAAAATATTCAAATGATGCTGTTTCTTCAAAATGAAGCCGCTTTATCGAACGATAAAGAACCGAGACTAAACTTCACAGATCTGCACGCTACTCTAATGGCTTGATGAACTTCATTAACTCGCGGTCATGATGGTTACGAACGATACAACCGCTATCAAAAATCATGGTTGCCCCGTTTGACGCTGTATAGGTTTCCCACGCGGGAAGTTTACCTGCAACGTTAGGGTTACCCGCTCTGGCAAAGTTTATCCATGCCGAACTCATTTTGTCGGCGATATCGTATGATTCTTTCGTTGTCCCTGTCCAGTCCGACCTGAGGTCTACATTGTCAAAGACCAAGGGAACATCCAGACCGTGAAAGGAACCGCGGGAGCTACTATCAACAGGACTTTTCCAGGCGAGAAAGTAACTGTAAACAGGTGCACTGGATTGAGCCGCCCAGGCTTCGGCCGTGCGAATGGTAAAAGGCCTGAATACAGTGTCAACAGAAAGCAAATCCTGCGGAGTGAAACCTGGATAAGCCTTCGCGTATAACTTTACAAACTCGTCCGTTCTGTTGCCGTATATTTTCTTAAGTCGGTCTTTTGCCTGCTCCATTGTAAGTTCTTTTTCTCCATAGGCAGTGCGTATCAATTCGTTCAATGTGGTTCCTATGAGAAGGGGTATCTCCCTTGAAACGCTGGCAAAGCCTGGAGTGAATGGTTGCTGCAGGAGTACATTTCCATCGGCCGAAGGGGCAAAACCAAACATCGTTGGGGATCCCGGTATTCTTCGACCATTGATTGATTCGATCGCTTCGTTTCCAGCCTTCAACAAAGCATGATAAGAAAGCGTGTCAAGTTTGTGGACGTCATTTGTTGTAAGTCCAAGATTCTTCAGTACTGCCAAACCTAATGCCTGTGACTTATCCTTCGTCATCACGTTAATGAGTGTCCCGCTCTGAATAATAGCTTTGTGAAACAATCCTTTCGCGGAAGGCATGCACATGAGCGTTCCCACTTTTCCGCCTCCACCAGATTCGCCAAAAATGGTAACATTGGAAGGATCGCCACCGAACTCTTTAATATTGTCCCTTACCCATTCGAGGGCCTTTACTACGTCGAGCATACCGACGTTTGCTGATTGCGCATATTTTGAGTCCGCACCCGAGAGATCCAGGAAGCCCAGAATATTAAGACGATGATTTACAGATACAACTACAACATCTCCTTTCTTTGCAAGAGCCTTTCCATCAGTCATAGGATCGCTGCTGCTGCCTACATGAAAGCCACCGCCGTGTAACCAAAACATCACGGGTCGTTTCTTTCCGTCAGACAACCCGCGCGTCCATATGTTGACACTGAACAATTCCTTTTCGTTCATCAACGAGTCGGCAATCCATGGCACCACTTGTTTGGCGACAGGTCCGAACGCCACGCATTGACGTACGCCTTCCCAGCGATCGGGATCCTGCGGCGGCATAAATCTCTCTGCCCTTGCATACGGTATTCCTTCAAAAATAAAAACACTGTCTTCGCTCGATCCAGAAATCTCGCCAAAGCTTGTACTAACCGTCGATACGTGGTCCCCGACAGCCGGACCACATGCCTGAAGGAGCAATGCGACAAGTATGATGCAGCCGAGACTTGAATTAAATAAGCCTTTCATAGAAAGATGAAACTGAATTTAAGGGTCGCTGGTTGGAATCGCGAAGTCTCACATTACAGGCTTCCCGTATGCATTGATGGTTTTGATACTTCCATCGGCCTCGTGTGAGAGCGGTGTGACTTTGATATTCCGCAAATGCGTTTTGCCGGAAAGCTCGACGTCATGATAGAAGAGGTACCACTTTCCATTGACTTCCACAATAGAATGATGGTTTGTCCATCCGAGAACGGGATTCAGGATTACACCCTTATACGTGAATGGACCATAGGGACTGTCGCCGATCGCGTAACAGATAAAATGGGTATCACCGGTTGAATACGAAAAATAGTATTTGCCATTGTACTTGTGGAGCCAGGAAGCTTCGAAAAATCTTCTGTCGTGATCGCTGCCTGCAAGGAGTTTTCCATTTTCGTCAACAATATCAACCTCTTTAACGGGTTCGGCGAATGAAACCATATTATCCGAGAGACGTGCAACGCGTGGTCTAATGGCCGGACCACCATCATTGCGATCAGTCTTGGAGCCATTGGTATCGTACTTTCCTTTATCCCAGCGTTGCAGCTGACCGCCCCAGATTCCGCCAAAGTACATATAGTGCTTTCCGTCGGAATCCTTAAAGACAGCGGGATCAATGCTATAGCTTCCTTCAATGGGTTTCGCTTCCGGTTTGAACGGCCCCTGAGGTGAGTCACCTACCGCGACGCCGATTCTGAACGCATCTTCCTTATCCTTTACAGGGAAGTATAAATAGTACTTGCCACCTTTTTCGGCCGCATCAGGGGCCCACAATTGTCTGCCTGCCCAGGGGATGTCCTTTATGTCCAGGGCCACACCGTGATCAGTGACTTTTCCTCCCACGCTGTCCATAGACAGGACATGGTAGTCTTTCATATCAAAGTGCGACCCCAGGTCGTCCTGAGGAACTGCCGACTCGATGTCGTGCGATGGATAAATATAGATCCGGCCATTGAATACGTGTGCCGATGGGTCAGCAGTATAAATGTCACTCACCAATGGATCGGAGATTGCCTGAAGCGTGTCTTCCTGCTCCGCGGTAGTTTGCTCGGCTGTGTCATTGGTTTCTGCAGGGCGGGAGCCACAGGAAAAAAGCAACGTGCAGGCTATGCCAAACGTAATCAAACTGCATGTGGTGAAAGCAAATGCTTTTTTAAAGTTGGGGTCGATGGTCGTCATGTTTTAAAATAGTGTTTGAGTAAAAGTGAAGTTCATCAGCGGCTTGCTAACCCCGTCATCATTTTATAAGTCATGACCATGATGTGGTACTGTTTTAAATTCATTGAGGTTTAAATAGCTTTTGCGCGATCGTTGTGAGGTAGAGTTTACAATTCATCCAGGTATGGCCTCCATCGGAGATGAAGGTTTCATGTTTAATGTCTTTTTGTTTCAGCACGTCCATATACTCCTGCACCACCCCGTATAAGAAGTCTTCCTTTCCAACGCCGATCCAAAATAGTTTAAGTCGTTTATTCGTCTCAGCCGGATCTGCGAAAGCTACGGCATTGTTGCGTTCAAATTCCTCCTTTAACATTCCGGGGGCAAATCCACAAATCCATGCGGCCAACTCCGGATGATTAAGTCCCAGGTACAGCGTCTCCCCTCCTCCGCCCGAGAAGCCGGCGATAGCGCGATTGTTCCTATCAGGATTTACGCGATAGTTTCGTTCTATAAAGGGAATCAAATTATTAAGAAAGTCCTTTTTGAATTCCTGCAGGTTGTCCCAATTGCGCAAGCTCCCTGACGACTTACTGATGGCGGGAAAAGCGCGGCCATAGGGCATCACGATGATCATGGGTTTCGCCTTACCCTGGGCGATAAGATTGTCAAGGATGATGTTGGCTCGTCCGACTTTAGTCCAGGTCTCTTCCGTATCGGAGCTACCGTGAAGCAGATAGAGAACGGGGAACTTTGTTTTATTATCCTTTTCATAACCTGGCGGAGTATAAACCACCACCGGTCGTGTACCGAGTTCCGGAGAGTTATAATAACGCCAGGAGACAGTTCCGTGAGGAACGTTCTGAAGCGTGTGCACCAGCGGTGATGAACCTGTGATTTCTACAAGACTGCTTTGGAAACCTTCGTTTGGGAAGATCGCCGAATTCCGCGGATCGGCGACTGACGTCCCGTCTGCTACAAAATGATAAGGATATATATCCGGCTTAACTGGTCCGAGCGTTACTGACCAAACTCCAAGTGAGTCTTTAGTCATTGCCACGGGAGAATTTTCAATTTGTGTACTGAGCTTTACCTCACGGGCAGATTTTGAGAAAAATCTGAAGATGACTGTATTGTCGGAACGAACCTCAGGAGACTCAAATACCGGCGTCGGGGCCGGCTGTGCGCAAAGGCAAAAAGTTATACAAAGTGTAAAACAGACAATCGTTACTGTACGGGCAAAGATTCCAATCATTTTGGGAATTCGTTCTGTTCATCATCTCCATCATGCGAGTGCAAGTGTTCCCGCTGTTGACGGCGGCTTTTTATCTACAACTCTAAATGTACAGAGATCGAAAAAAGTATCGGTGTCAAAAACTATTCATTTACTTATAATTTTAGAACATCGAAAACGTAACAATCAGTGTTTTGAGTATTTTAGAGACATTCAGGATATCAATTCTTTTCAACTTACCACTTTTGTTCTATCATCCATTGATCAGTAAAATCCTCGTATATCTGCCGCTCTCTTTGAGGTGTAACCCTGCCAAAAGGAAGCGTCCTTGCTAACCTGTCCATTTTACAATCCTTCCAAATCAAACGGGCGACATCTACGCATACCTCCAGGCTTTAGGTGTAGGCACGAAGGGGAACGCCGTGCAATGTATACGATCAGGGGAGCTCACTCAAACCCATGGTGAGCCCCCTGAAAGATTTGCAAGTGCGCAAATGTCAATCGCCGTCTAAAGCAAGAGTCGCGTCGACAACCAGGTGTCAAGGTGACTTCCGTGCGCGACGTTATTTGTTCAGGTTATCACTGCCGCTGTAACGAAGGAATTTAAACGAAGCAACGTTCGTAGTTGCCGCCCCCGACGAAGTAGCATACATACCGAAGACACATCCGATAAAACTGTCGGCAACCTGAGTGCTCAGGAAAGTGCCATCAAGTTTATCTTTTAGGAGTTTCCAGTCGTTGGTTTTCTCAGCATAGTAGCAACTATACCACTCGCCTTCCGCGACTATACGCAGCATCAGATTTCCTTTTCCAACCACGGCCTGGTTAATAAGCTCCATCGTATTCTCTTTTGTACTCCGGTACAACTGCACTACCGGTTTACCCGCATCCAACGATTTACAGATATAATAGAAGTGATGCTCGTCCTGAAAGATCGTCAAGCCGGCTTTTTCGTCTGCGCTATTTGCTTCAAACTTTACTTCAATATCCGCCGTGCAGTTCAGATGCTGTTGACGCTTGCCTACAAAAGCCGGATGTCCCAGTTCCATACAGGTTTCAGGCTTCAGCTTTAGTGTAAGGCCGTTCGCCTTGCCGAGCTTAAATGCGCTGCTATCGATGGTGCGCAGGAACAATAGCGCCGGGTCGAGTTCCTTTTCGAAGGTGATGGTGTAATCAAATGCGCCGCTTTGCGGGCGGGCGTCCATCTGCTTTACCTCTTTGTAACCAACCCAATACTTGTACTGCACTTCTGCGTGGTCAGGATTGATAACCGGCCATCCGTCTATCCACGACACGGGCGCTATGAACGTTTCGCGACCGGTGTTGTAATAGTTACCACGGTAGGGCCGTACGGCGAGAAATATAGCATAGGTGTTACCATCGGGCCCCTCTACCAATTGAGCATGACCTGTTGACGTAATTGAATTTTTACGGTCTTCGGGCAGATGCCTTTGAGTTAGTATAGGATTTTTTTCGTAGGGCACGTAAGGTCCCCAAACGGACTCGCTTCTCAGCACGACTTCCGAGTGATTCACCGACGTACCACCCTCGGCCGCATACAAATAATACCAGTTGTTCTTCCTCAGGATGTGAGGGGCTTCAATCCATACCGGCTTCTTGCTCAAATCGACACCACCGTTCACCAGGATCTTCTCCTCGCCAACAACCTTCAATTGAACAGGATCAAATTCGTACATCCTCAGCGTCCGATGTCCTGGATATAACGGTTTGTTTTCCGGAGCGTCATTGTTATAGATGATATAGGCTTTGTCACCATCGAAGAATAATGATGGATCAATGCCTTTAACCTGCGGCAGATAAGTTGGATCGCTCCATGGACCGGCCGGATTGGTGGCCGTGACGACAAAGTTTCCACCCCGATCGATGAGCGTGCAAGTCACATAATAGACACCGTTGTGATGTTCAATAGCAGGAGCAAATAATCCGCGTGTCATACGATTTTCAAGAAAATTCATCTGCGATGGTCTGCTGATCACATTTCCGATCTGTTTCCAGTTTTTCAGATCCTTGCTATGGAATACGGGAAGGCCAGGGAAGTACGAGAACGTGGAATTGATCAGGTAATAGTCGTCACCGACGCGCAATACACTTGGGTCGGGATAAAATCCCTGGAGTATTGGATTGGTAATCGTTGTCTGGGCTATTGCTGATTGCGAGACTATCAGTGTGGCTGCGAGAAAGATAAGCAGGCGTGCGCGAACATTCATAATGATTTTAATTTGTTTAATCCAATGCTATCAGCGTGTATGACTCCCCAGCCTTCGTGGGTAAATCGTATAACCATGATTGCTTTAATGCCGGGGTGTTGATGGTTGCTTTTGATGATATCACCGGAGATGGTGTTTCGGCAACAATAAAGAAGGGGTTGTCGTTGCGACCACTGGCTGCCGACAAAGGAATGCGATTCGCCAACGTAACCTGATCGGGAGTTCGTAACCTGAGGTTTCCGCCAAACACGGATCGGATGGTTAGCTTCACCAGTCTCAGGTCCTTCCACTTCAGCTCAACGATTTCAAATCCTCCTCGGGCACGCAGTCCGGAAACACTACCCGACTTCCACGTATCCGGCAGCGCGGGAAGAATGTTCACCGCATCATCAGAAGATTGCAATAACATCTCGGCGATGCCTGACGTACATCCAAAGTTTCCGTCGATCTGAAACGGTGGATGGGCGTCGAAAAGATTGTTGTAAGTGCCGCCTCCTTCGGGATCCGTTCCAACCGGCGTGAGTTGATTTTGGATGAGCTTAAAAGCATGATTGCCGTCGAGAAGTCTAGCCCACCAGTTGACTTTCCATCCCATGCTCCATCCGGTG
The DNA here is from genome assembly GCF_037203685.1 of Chryseolinea sp. T2. Classification (NCBI taxonomy): domain Bacteria; kingdom Pseudomonadati; phylum Bacteroidota; class Cytophagia; order Cytophagales; family Fulvivirgaceae; genus Chryseolinea; species Chryseolinea sp. T2. The sequence continues at coordinate 161,038 of NZ_JBBCAU010000010.1, read as the reverse complement.
GAAACGTCGCCACGCTGTTCCAGTGTGGTGCGCGCGGCACTGTACAATTCCGGCGTCCTGTAGGGTGAGATCTGGTTTGATGGAAACAAACCATATAAATGAGAAACGTGGCGATGGTGATCGTTAGGATCGTCAATGTCATCGAGCCATTCCTGGAGCTGTCCGTGTTGCCCGACGTGCATCGGTGGTAGCCTTTTTCTTAATGCCCGAAGTGAGTCGGCGAATGGCACGTCGAGGTTGAGTATTTCTGCGGCACGGATCGTTGAAGTGAAGAGATCGAACACAATTTGGTTCGTCATCGTGGTACCTGCATCTATAGAGGAACCCTGATGTGCTTTCGGGGCGTTTTCCGGCGACATGTCGGGTGCTACAATAAGCCAATGATGCGCAGGATGTTCAATTAGAAAATCGACATAAAAACTGGATGCTTGCCTTAGGACAGGATACGCAGACAACAAGAACTTCTTGTCGCCTGAATAAAGATATCGTTCCCAGAGGTGCTGACTCAACCACGCGCCGCCGGCACTCCATGCGCCCCAGAAAGCACCATCGACCGCACCGTTCACTCTCCATATGTCGGTATTATGATGTGCCATCCAGCCACGCGCACCATACATGACGCGCGCCGTTTCCTTTCCTGTTTCCGACAGGTCCCGTACCATCTGCAGGAAGGGTTCGTGCATTTCAGGCAAGTTCGTCTTCTCGGCAGGCCAGTAGTTCATCTGCGCATTGATGTTGATCGTGTACTTGCTGTCCCACGGGGGCTGCATCCTGCTATTCCAAATGCCCTGGAGGTTCGCAGGTTGTCCGCCCGGCTGTGACGAAGAGATCAGCAGATAGCGTCCATATTGAAAATAAAGCGCGGCAAACTGCGGATCATCAGCATCCCGAAACTCGCGCAGACGCTGATCAGTCGGTTTATGAGTGGATGATGTTGAACCGAGGTCGAGGCTTACCCGTTTGAAAAAAGATTGGTATCTCGAAACGTGTTCACTCAATAACGTACTATAGCTTTTCGACAACGGTGATTTGAGAAATGAACGAGCCCGCTCGTGTTCTTTTCCGGTGATGTCGTGATAGTTATTGAAATTTGTCGCGATTGAAATGTATATAGTCACTGCGTTGGCATCCTTTACCACGAGTGATGAATCGGTAACCGTAACGCTTCCATGTTCATTTTTCAGTCGCGCTATTCCGTGGTATCGCAGCTGTCCCTTAATGCCTTCGTGGTCGGACGTGGTACCGGCTATAGCCAGTTCATTGGCATTACTCGTTATCTTTGCCGAGGACTGTTTAGAAGACAACGTCGCTTCGAAAGAAATGCTTTTTTGTTTGCTGGCCGTGAGATGGACCACTACAGCCCTGTCTGTGAATGAAGCGAATACTTCTCTGGAATAAGTAACTCCATCTACCTTGTAGCTCGTTCTCGCTACCGCCCGTTCAATATCCAGCTCACGATAATAATCTGTGTATTGCGCATGTCCGGGGAAATTCAACTGCAGGTTACCAACAGGTTGAAACATCTGGCCCTGGGACTTCTTGCTGATGATCACCTTGTTTGCCAGTTGTTCTGCTTCCTTCTGCCTGCCATCGAAGATCAATGTTCTTATTTCTGCCAGGGATGGCAGCGCTTCGGGATTATCGTTCCGATTAGGACCACCGCTCCAAACCGTATTTTCGTTGAGCTGAATGGTCTCTTTGATTACGTTTCCATACACCATGGCTCCCAGGTGTCCGTTACCAACAGGTAGAGCATTTTCCCATGTCGAGCCGGAGGGCGTTGTGTACCACAGTTTGAGATCAGTTGCCTGCTGTGCCTCAGCATAGTTACAGACAATCACTAGCAGTACTATAAAAGTCAATCTCATATCCATTCCATATTTAACAAAATCCCAAGCCGCACTTTTGGTATCAATACTCACCAGAACTTTACGTAGATCGCCATCAGGATCATCAACGTTAGAATGATCAGCGCCAGTGTGGAGCGACTCACTTCAAACATAGACTTGTCGATTTCAAAAGCCTTTGGATTAATCCTCGGACCAGCGAGGCTCATCAGCACCATGATCAGCATCGTGAAGAAGAAAGCCCAGCCCATGCAGATGAGGAAGGGAATCTCATATCCACCTTTGCCGTTGGGAAATGCCGTGTACAGCCACGTCTCATTTCCGAATACCTGAGGTGCAAACTCATTGAAGAACACCGACATGATAAAGCCCGTGAGCACGCCGGCGATAGCTGCCGCTCCGGTGGTGCGTTTCCAGAACATGCCCAACAGGAACATGGCAAATACACCTGGACTGATGAACCCTGTATACTTTTGAATGAAGGTAAAACCTCCTTCCCCACCGATACCCAACAGATCCTCCCATGTGAACACCACTGCAATGATCATGGATATAAAAACCGTGAGACGACCAATCCACACCTGCTTGTCTTCATTGGCTTCCCGGTTTAGGTACTTCTTATAAATGTCAAGAGTGAAAATTGTTGAAATGCTGTTTGCCTTGCCTGCGAGCGATGCTACGATCGCGGCAGTGAGCGCAGCGATCGAAAGACCTTTCAATCCAGCCGGCAGGAACGAGAGGATAGCAGAATAAGCACCATCTTTGCTGCCGCCTTCGAGTTGTGGAAGATGTCCGTTTTTATATAGCACGTAGGCCGCTATTCCCGGAAGCATCACGATTACCGGCATCATCAGTTTAATAAAACCAGCGAAGAGTATACCTGTTCGCGCAGTATGCAGGTTTGCGCCTAAAGCACGCTGTGTGATGTACTGGTTGCATCCCCAGTAATTCAAATTGACAATCCATTGGCCTGCGAAATACATGGCAATGCCAGGCAGGACCAAATACTTGTTGATATACTCCTGAGGTGCGTCAGGTCCCGGCTTTTCCAGTATCATGTGGAAGTGGTCGGGAGAATCCTTCATCAGGAGCGTGAAGCCAGTCCACGCATCGTGGCCCATTCCAAATTTCGAGCTCACCAGTGTTAGTGCCATATAAGTTGTCGCCAGACCACCAATGATCAGTACTGCAACCTGAATGACGTCCGTATAACCAATGACCTTCATACCACCGAGTGTAATCAGCAACGCGAACAACGCGAGGGCTACCATAATGAGGTGGAGAGACTCACCACCAACTAATCCATTGATGGCAACCGCGCCGAGGTACAGGATGGAAGTGAGATTAACAAAGACGTAGAGAAACAGCCAGAACACTGCCATTATAAGCGCAACGGTTTCGTTGTACCGCGTCTTCAAAAACTGTGGCATCGTATATATCTTATTCTTCAGATATATCGGTATAAACCACACAGCGATGATGATGAGGGCAAGCGCAGCGATCCACTCGTAAGCAGCAACGGCAATTCCTACGAAGAAGCCTTCGCCGCTCATGCCGATGAATTGTTCGGCGGATATATTGGATGCTATCAGCGACGCGCCGATGGCCCACCATGTGAGCGAGCCCTCTGCAAGAAAGAAGTCTTTTGTATTCGCCGAGTCGCGTTTCTTACGTCGATATATCCACGTGCCGTATGCAACAACAATCAGGAAGTAGATGACAAATACCAAATAGTCGGCGAAGATGAGTTCCGAATTCATAGTTATAAATGTGGGATTGAATGGAATGCGGTGGCGTAAGGCGTGTATTACTTTACGAGATTCTTAAACGCTGATCCGAAAATTAAATAGCTCGTATTGCCGCCAATGGTGCCTTCGTTTTGTCCCCAGAGGAACGGCCAGTCGTCGTAGTTCTCGAAGTGATCAGGCTTCCTGAATAAGATACCGGGAGCAACGTTGCCCGGTATGGCAGAGAAGTCGGCGCGATTATTTCCATAAAATACTGCTTTAGGACGAGTCGCTCCAACGGTCGCCACAAGCGAATAATTATGATAGGGATGACAACCAAATAACCAATTCGTCACCTTAAAGGCTTCCTCAGGGGCGACGACGTCTGGAAAGTACTTGCTTGCAAAACAGATCGTGGTACCAAAATTTATAATTGTGCCACTTCCCGCCCAGTTGCCCAGGGTGATCGGTACGCCGTAAGGATTTTCTTTCTCCAGTCCCTTTATATACTCCGCATACCTGACGACGTATGGGCGAAGTTTCTCTTTAAATGATTCATCCGCATGCGGGACCGCGTACAGTGCCGTCAATAGCATGAAATTAACGTTGCGATCAAGTGCCGGCCACAGCAGTTCCATGAATTTGTCGAGATACTGCTTTTCGCCCGTCGCGATATAGAGTTGAAGATTGGTGCCGACATTAGCAGACCTTCCCCAGGGTGAAGCATCTTCCGGCTGGGCAGCAAGAAGATCGCTTGCTTCTTTCAGAAGTCTTTTAGATTGAATTAAGGCCCTGGCACTAAGATCATCATTATAACCCTTCAACGCCCTGCTCGCGGCGGCAAACGTGGTGGCCGCGTAAAGGTCGAGTCTCGGCTCCCGGCTTGTGAATGCCCACATGTCGTCTTTGACTCCACTCGATCTTCCATCTTTTGCTTTTTCGTACGGACCAAGATCCGGATTATAAGGAAGTCCATCGGTTAAAGAGGCGGCGTCTCCAAGGTGATGGTAATTATCGAGCACCGCGTTTGAAAGTGTCTGCGCCATGTGGCCAATGGTCTCTGCCTGTGTAACGAGGTTTAATGTTCCATGCTCAATGAACTGCAATACATCCGGTGTTCCGTCGGGCCGATGAAGATCAACGTAACGTTGCTTCTGATCGACAAAAGTCTGATCACGTAATGGTTTAAAATACTCCCACGTTTGAACGAAGTTTTGTACGACGCTAATATTCGCACCTGTCTCAATATCAAAATCACCCGCATCAAAAAAGCCGCCGACGTTTAATCCCGGTATTAATTCGAGGGCTTTATACTTTGTATCTGTTGTTGGACCCTGTGCATGCAGATCGAAATGATCTGTGTTTGGCGGGGCCTGAAGATATCCCTCCCTGAAAGGTTCTCCATGCCACACGCGGTAGGCCTCATTTACAAACATGTGATTCATGTGAATCGGAATCCAGATGTCGCTCGTGGCGTCTGTTATTTTATCATACACACTATGTTCGATCAGGAAGTCGTTGGTTTTGAAATTTCCGTACTGGATGTAGTATATACCAGGCGTTGTGACTGAGGTAAAATCGAATTTCACATAGTGGTACTTATGGTAATCGCCCCATGACACTATCTTTCCACTGAACACTGTGCTCGCATTGCCATCAGTACCCAATTTATATAGCGAGGCCGTTGCGAGTGGCTTGTCTTTCTTATCAAGTTCGATGACTGCGATTTTCGGTTGTTTCGAAATGTATCCTACCTGCGAGAAACCAATATTCGGCTCTCTCACCCACCCTTTGATGGCGTTTGGTTCAACTGTCCATGTCAAAACTTTTCCGGTTTTTCCTGAGGGAAGAATGCTGCGGACGACAAACCAACCATTCTGCGCTAACATCCTGCCATCGAAAAGCATAAGGTCAACATCGGGTGAAGTGATTTTCACCATGCGTGACGGTTCATCGGGGGCAAGAAGAAAAGTACGGCCCGTCTCCAGCGGAAGTGGGTCAATGTACTTACCAGTGCCTCTGTCGTCGTATGTTTTATATCCTTTAAATTGTTTTGGCTTTTCGTTGTTCGGTCTAGTCACACTGTTACCTACCACGTAGCGGGAGAATCGATTGTAACGCCCGTCCACTATATAAGCCTTGCCCCAATATTGTGAAGGAAGAAATTCAAGGTTAAAGCCTGCGCTTCCCTCCAGTTCTTTAGGAAGGGGCTTGTCCAGGTACACGGATATTTCAACACCATTCCCCTTCGCTGTAACAATCACGCGCGAATCGAAATCGTAGTCTTTATAGCGCAACGTAGATTCTATACTTTTTGAAGCCCGGTCCACCTTTCGGTTCGAAATTTCAGGAACCAGGTCCCACTGTTCAGGAGTGTTGGAGAGTCTAACGGCACCGCCTTGTGCGGTCCTTACGCCATGATGAATTAATTCAATACCAGCGTTCTTCTCGTCGTTAAATCCTCCCGTGAAAAGATTACTATAAACGAGGACGTTAACGCCTTGCGTCTCAAAATACTCCAGATCATTAAGCTTTAATTCCTGTGCGAAGCCGTCACCTAAAGAAAGAAGAAAAATCGTTAAGGTCGCTATTGATTTCAGGCGCCAGGTTGAAACCGCAGTTAGCGCCAGGCTTCCTGTAAGCACTGACGTTTTTTTCCGCACATCCTTATTCACATCATTTACAGATTGATTCATACTTCAATACTTTTATTCACCAGAAGCCTATTCTCACTTATCACCGACAATAGCGGACTGACGGACCGTATCCAATTCGCTTATTTTTTCGCAGTCTCTTTGGCAAGGAACTTATTAACATCGAGCCAGTGAATAAACGCATCGAACCATTTGTTACTGGTCCGGTTAGGATTGCCCAGTCCGAAGCCATGGCCGCCATTCTGGTAAAGGTGGAACTCGACAGGCTTGCCCGCTTTGAACCACGATTCGATGACGCCGAACTGGCCACGAAATAAGAAATCGTCAGTAGCTATTACGTTAAACATTGGCGGAGCATTCTTTGGAACTTCAACCGGCCCCATGCCACCGTATATAGGGCCAATGAAGTCAAGCTGCATAACTTTTGAATTAAGTGTAGAGTGCATCGTAAGACCCGCACCAGCGGAGAAGCCAATCATTCCCAACCGGCTTGTATCAACACCCCATTCCTTTGCGCGATTGACAATCATCTTATAAGCAGCTTCTGCATCTGCAAGTTGATTCCTGAGGTCCATCGGCGGACGGCTGGGTGGAGGAGTATCTTTGTTACCATCGGCCGGCGGCGCTGCAGCAGCGAACGTTCTGTTCATTGACTCTTTAAAACCATCCAGTGATTCCGGTGTGGGAAAGAGCCGATACTTAAGGACAAAGGCCGCGATACCCTGATCGGCAAGAGCCTGTGCCACTTCCCAGCCCTCGTTGCCCATAGACAACCATCGGAAGCCGCCTCCCGGCGCCACGATCACGGCTGCGCCATTTGCCTTTTCAGGTTTAGGCAAGAATGGTGTCAGCGTTGCCTTCGAAATATTTCGTGCCATTGGATCGCCCCACTGTTTGAACCAGGTTTCAGGGGCAGGTTGTGATTCAACACCACCAGTGCCCAACGGGATGGCATTCGGTTCCGCAGGAGATGCGAGTGGATAGATGGTGCCGTCTTGCGCAGATGTCAACGTCACATCAAAAAGCAAAGCGGCGATCATGAAGATTTTTATCAGCCTCGTAAATGATTTCAACATGTTGTGTTGTTTTTGTAAGTGATCATATTTGTTTTCTTTCTCACACTTGTTTTATTTCTCTCACGCCTTCTTCACAATGAGCCCTGGCTCATAGCAACAGTTGATAACTATTGGAAAAGCAACGGGGCGAACTTGTAAAGATTATTCCTCCACACCGGCCAGGTATGGCCTCCAGGGTATTCGCTGTATTGATATCTGACGCCCATCTCATCAAATTTCTTAAGCATGACCTTACAATTTTCATAGGCGATATCTTCCTTAGCCCCCATCGCTATCCAAAACTGTTTGATATCGCTATTGATCGCTGCTACATTATTCTTCATGAATGCATACTGTGGATCCGAAAGGGTCGGATTGTTTGCAAACCATCCGGAACTGAAAACACCTAAGTATGAAAACATCTGGTGGTTCTTCACCCCTGCGTGCAAAGTTTGGAGTCCGCCCATAGACAGACCAGCCAGGGCTCTGCTGTCAGAAGTGGTTTGCGCGCGATAGCTCCGCTCAACAACAGGGATTACTACTTTCATTAACTCGTTTTCAAAAGTTTGCAGGGAGCGCTCTCCGAAAGACGCAATACCACCTCCACCAGTGTTGCCATCCATCATCACCACGAGCATTGGTTTTGCCCTTCCATCAGCAATGAGATTGTCTAGGATCAAATCTGTTTTGCCTTGAGTAGACCACCCACGTTCATCCTCACCACCACCATGTAAAAGGTACAGGACCGGATATTTCTTGTCTGGGTTTGTCTCGTATTCTGCGGGAGTGTAAATATAAAATCGTCTCCAGTCGTTAAAGACGGCCGAATAATATCTCTTCATCCTCACTTCACCATGTGGCACATCCTTCAAAGCGTAGTAATCTCCATTCTTAGACGGAATTTCAATACCCGCTGCCATTCGGCCCATGCCGTAAAACGTTTCACTTGCCGGATCTGCCACAGCAACGCCATCGATGATCAGCGAGTAATAATGAATTCCCTCGCTGATTGTGTCTGTCGTTACTGACCAGTATCCCTCGCTGTCCTTGCTCATATCGTACTTCTTTACCAGATCGATCTGCATCTTCTGCGCATCTGGCGCTTTGACTTTAAAGAGCACGCGATTATCGGGAAGAACTTGAGGATACTTTGCTGACCGGACATTCGTCGATGCCGGAAAACCCAATACAGTTAAGGAGAAAACACCTGGGTCTACTGGCTTAAACAGTAGCTGAGCGAACATGTAGAGATCATTCTTCCACACTTTGAAATCATGTCCGCCTGGTTCAACATAAAAAACATGTGGAACGCGTTTGCTGTATAAATAGTCGTGCGTTCGTTTACTAAAACCGATCAATCCGTCAGCATCCCCGCATGAGATCCACAGCAGTTTCAATTTTGCTTTTGCTACATCGGCATCGGGCACCAATACTTCCGGCCTTTTTGTATTTGGCGCCGATGAAAAACCACCGACCCAGGAGAACTTGTCGAGATTGCCCAAACCAAAATTCAGCGATTGCCCCCCTCCCATCGACAGGCCGGCAACGGCGCGATGTTCACGGTCTTTAATAACCGGATATTTTTTCTCAATGAAAGGAATAAGGTCGGTGATCAAATCCTGTTCAAAATCTGAAAACGCCTTGATCTTAAGACTGTCAAATATATTTCCAATAGCACGATCATCTTTCATAGCTCTGCCGTTGGGCATTACTACGATCATCGGTTCCAGTTTCTTATCGGCATAAAGGTTATCCAGGATCACCTGCGGGCTACCGCCTCTCAACCACTCCTTCTCATCACCTCCGATTCCGTGTAGCAGATACAATACAGGATACCTTTTGCCTTTTGAAAAGCCAGGAGGAGTATATATCAAGGCCCTGCGAGCAACACCCACCGTTTTTGATGAATAGGAAATTGTGTCCAGTTTACCGTTAACGATTCCCTTACGAATATTATCAAAACCCTCCGGTGCCGACTTTTCAATGCTTTGCGCGGATGCAAAACCTATTTGAATAGTGATCAGTAAAATAAAAATGCTTCTCTTTTTCATTTTCATATTATAGGTTCAGCTTAACTGCGACTTATGTCTAATGATATCAATGGCGTTGAGCAGACGAGGCCAATCGCCTTGCAATATCTGTCTGGACGTCACTGAACCACATCAACGGCGCCTGATTAGAGCTTACAATCCATTTGCGCTTATTGTCAACTCTTATCTCTCTTATTGCCTTCGCATCCGTCATCACACAAAACCCGCTTTCATCAGGTGGAACAATTTGAAACGTTCCATCACCTTTGCCTAAGGCGTACACTCCTATCCCGGCATCGAGATAACCGGACAAAGTTTCCTCGGCATAAGAATTTTGGACGGCAAGAAAATCGAGATAGGAATCGTTATTCAGGTGGCAGACACTTATGCTATTCATGCAACTGACCTGAATATTCGATGGCAATGCGTGCAACACAAAATCCCCATTGCCACGGTTTTCCATATAGGAAGATTCAAATGAGGTGGCACGCTTAACATCCACTCCCTGGTCGCCCAGGTATTTAAGTATTTGTGGCATCTCCATCTTTCCGTATTCTGAATAAGTCTTCAGGAGACGGCGTAGAGTGGGTGTCTGTTCGGTCATCGTTTCGCGATAATGCACCGGGTATTCTTTCCCGTTAATATATCGCGACATGAATGCATCCAACGAACCATTGCCATCAAAGTCTTTTGCGTATATCGACACCGGTTCCTTATCGCTCGCCTGAAGGACCGAGTTTTTACCATGATTACCTATGATATAATCCAGGTCTCCATCATTATCGAAGTCGCCTTCAGCAATGCTATTCCACCAACCTGTAGCAAGTTCCTTTGCCTTTTTAAACTTACCCCCTTCATTATGGAAGATTGTAATGGGCATCCACTCTCCCACAACGATCAGATCTTTTGATCCATCGTTATCAACATCAGTAAACAATGCGTCTGTCACCATACCAACTGAATCTAACCCACTGGCTATACTGGTGGTAAAATCTTCAAATTTTCCCTCGCCATTATTTCGCAGGAGATAGCTTCGCGGCGCAAGTGGATACGAGAGCGGTATGACACGCCCGCCGACAAATAAGTCAAGATCGCCATCCTGATCGAAGTCGGCTGCAGTTACACAACTTCCGCTGCTTTCAATTTTCGGCAAAGCTTCTTTATCCAGCTGAAATTTACCTTTGCCATTGTTCCTGTACAGCCGGTCCTGATACTTAGAAATATCTCTACCGAACTCACTGCTTCCGCTTACACAATACAGATCCAGATCGCCATCCTTATCTGCGTCAAATAGTAGCAGGCCAACATCCTCGGAGTCTTTAACAGAAAGGGAATCAACATCAAAACTACCATCCGCCTTCTGTTGATATACTATTGCGCTACGGTAAGCAGTACCTCCAATGATAAAATCATCAAGGCCATCATTATTAATATCTCCAACGGCAAGTCGCGGACCCTGCTGAGAGAATTTGTGCGGCAATGTTGCCTGACCGGATTTGTAGTCTGTATAAATATCTTCAGGCATCACTGTGGTGACTACTGACTCTTCTTTCGTCAACAATGTTGGCTTACGAGCGGGAGTTTGATATACTAGTTTAGCCTCGTCATAGGACACTACAACGCGCGTGTTGGCAAGCACATCTCTTATTACCTGCATTTGACCGCCGGGCCACACAATGACCGCAGAGTCCACTTTTGTCGCAGCCCCTAATCCAAAGTGCATTACCGGATCAACACTGGAGAGATAGCCGCGTTGCAATTGTTGTTCACCGTAACTCATTTGTCCATCACAGTACAACCAAACTCTTGTGCCTATTCCCTGTGGGTTTTCCTGCGGGCCACTCAGTTTCAATCGCAGGAATTTTGCATTCACCTGCTCATTGTTAAGGGTATTCTCGTATAAGCGGGATATTCCATTAAGATTATTAAGTACCAGATCAAGGTCTCCATCGTTATCAAAGTCCGCGTAGGCAGCTCCATTTGAATACATGGGTTCGGTAATACCCCAGTCGATTCCAACATTTTCGAATTGAAAGTCGCCTTTGTTCCGGAACATGAAATCAGGCTTAAACACGCCGCCCAGTTCTTTAAGCGCTTTGGCAGCATTTTTCATTTTTAAAGAATCCGTCCCGAACATTGTTACGCCCTGATTATAGGTTACAAAGTCGAGGTCCGTGATGTCTTTCAGATAACCATTGGATATAAAAATGTCCCGGAGGCCATCATTGTCAAAATCGGCAATCAGGGGTGACCAACTCCAGTCGGTAGCATATATGCCACTTTGATACCCGATATCACTAAACGTGTTATTCCCATTGTTACGTTGCAGTACATTTCGAATGTATTGAGGACGATAGTTCAAATGCAGGCTCTTCATAAAACGCTCATAGCCCATCCAGGAGAACATCGTCTTTTGTCTGAGGTTATCGTCGGGCATCATATCTACGACCACCAGGTCATTCAGCGCATCATTGTTAAGGTCTGCCATATCAGTACCCATCCCGTTAAACTCCTGGTGGTTCATCCAGGTTGAAATTTCATTTTTGAACGTGCCATCTTTTTGATTCACGTACAATTGATCAGATGATAGAAAATCATTGGCGCAGTAGATGTCTGGCCAACCGTCCTGGTTAAAATCATTTACGATAACGCCGAGGCCCCAGCCTTCTTCAAGGATCCCCGCCGTTTTTGAAACATTGATAAAATGAGCGGTTCCGTCTGGCAGAATATCTTGTCGGTACAGTCTATCAACGCTCTTGCCGCTTCCGTCGGTACGCTGACCAAAAGGCGTATTACGGTGATAAGACTCGAGGGAATTCGTCAGCAGAAACATATCAAGATCTTTGTCGAGATCGTAATCAAAAAACACCGCCTGAGTTGAATAGCTTGAATCAGCAAGTCCCAGCGGCGTAGCTAAATCCTTAAACTGAGGAACACCTTTTTCATCCATTCCCTGGTTGATAAAAAAGATATTCGGCACTTGCTTGTCCTTGTTTGGATGGGCGGTAGAAACATAAACATCCAGCAATCCATCGTGGTTGATATCAACGATAGAGACGCCAGTACACCACAGGCTTGTCTTTACACCCGCAGCGTCGGATACATCCTCGAAAGTCAGATTGCCTTTATTGAGATAAAGTCCGGAGCTATTAATGTTGCCCGCGAAAAAGATATCTGCGAGTCCATCATTGTTAAAGTCTGCCACACCTAAGCCAGCACCATTATATAAGTATTCGAATTTCAGGGCATTCAACGTGTCATTCTCCGTTAGCATATTGGAGAAGCGTATTCCTGAATCAGCCTGGTCGACCAATCGAAAAAGTGTTCGATTCTGCCTGCATCCGTTGAATAAAAATAGAAGCGCGACAACTGTGGTAAGGATGGCTATTTTCATTTATAAGAACATGCTTGTAAGCATAAGTAATCCCGGAACTGAACATTCCGGGATTACCAAAATAGATGCTACTATCTTAAACTCAATTATTAAACAGCTGAATTCTTTTTAGTATCCAGGGTTTTGTGATGCTTCAGTAAAGTTGGAGTTAGTGTTGAATTCATCTTGTGGAATGGGGAGGAACTCATATTTGTTAGGTTGGAAATAGCTGATAGGATCCGGGCCCTTAATCTTGCCATTTGCTCTCCAACGAAGAATATCAATGTTCCTGATTTCTTCTCCCGCTAATTCGATGAATCTTTCATGCTGAATGGCCTTCAGGATCTCGTCCTTGCTGGTCACCGGGTAGCCGGCAGCATTCATGGTTGCACTACCATAGTTAGGCATGTTCACACTGGCACGGTTTCTAATCTGGTTGAGGTAGCCGATCGCGTTTGCAGCTGAACCGGTTTCGTTCTCACACTCAGCAAGCAACAACAACACGTCAGCATATCTCCAAAGACGGTAGTTGATACCGACGTTTACATTGAATCCTCCAGGATCAGACTTATACATGACGGAATACTTCTTCCATCTAATCTTCACATTTTGTCCTTCATATGTTGTGCCGTTATCTCCAGCAATGTTAAAGGTTGTTTTGCCGTCGCCATCTTTGGTCACTAATGTCTTGGATCCATCGGCGAATTTATCTCCAGGAAACCAGAAAGAATCTGTAAGTCTTGGATCAGCATCTTCAAATTCCGCTATGAGCTTATCCGATGGAATCAGGTTGGCCCATCCAACGGCAGAATATTCCTGAGAGCGAACCCAGCTGTCGGCTGATGAACCGTTTCCGGATGCGTCCCAGCCATAGCCAGTATCTAAGAAACCAACTTCAAAAACCGATTCTTTGTTATATTCAGCTTCCTCGGTGAAATTGTCAAAGTACTTCGGCACAAGGCTGTAAACTCCCAGGTTCTTTACTCCCTCAAGGGCGGTCTTAGCTGCTGCGTAGTCTCCTTTGCACAGGTTAATTTTTCCGGCTAATGTAAGCGCGGCGCCTTTGCTTGCACGACCCAGGTCGGCAGCCTCGTAGCTGGCCGGCAGAACACTTGCTGCTGCATTAGCATCGGCAAGGGCGAAGGCAAAAGTTTCAGCCTGAGTTGACCTTGGCTGGGCGTCGCTGAAGTCTTCTCCGGGATGGTCATACAAAGGAACGCCACCCCACAAAGCGCCGAGAGTGTAGTAAGCAAAGCCTCTCAGGAAACGTGCTTCGGCAATGTATCTGTCCAGTAAAGCCTGATTACCCGAGTCAGTCAGCTCCGCTCCATTTGTGATAACGGCGTTCGCGCGATGAATCATGGTAAACAATCCTTTATAGACGTCAGACATAACGGCGTTGGTATAGGTATGAGAACCATTCAATAACTGAGCTCTCGGCACTTCCAGTTGCCCGCCACCTGCTTTCATTTCGTCTCCCCTGAGATCATGAATGAAGAAGTATTCTCTTCCTACAAGGCGGTTGCCCTGCAACACCGCATAGATCGCATTCACGGAAGTCCCGATTTGCTCTAACGTAGTATAATAAGCGTTACTCGTTATCTGATTAGGACTCTTGGTGTCCAGCAGACTCTCATCACAGGAGATGACAATCATTGACACCAAAGCTATTGTTAATAGAAAAACCTTTTTCATCTTAAATATGGATTAAAATCCTAATTGTATACCACCTATGAAAGTCCTAGGCTGTGGGAACTGCCCATAATCGATGCCATTCACCAGGAAACGGTTCGTGTCGGCTGTATTGTTGATATTCCGATTACCGACTTCAGGGTCATAGCCTTTGTAATTCGTTACGGTCAGGAGATTCTGCGCTGTGAAATAGATCCTGAATTTCTTGACAGCTCCGTTGGTAAAGTCGAAGAGTGAAGATGGCAATGTATAACCAATATTCAGGTTCTTGATCCGAAGGTATGAACCGTCTTCAAGGAAACGATCGCTTGGTCTTGCATTTGAATTTGGATCACCGCTTACAGCCCTTGGTACATTCGTCTCAGTATTACCAGGTGTCCAGGCATCGAGTACTTCTGTGCCGGAGTTGAACAACCTTTGCATACCTTCAGTTATAACTCTCGTTCCGTTATACACTTTGTTGCCCTGAACGCCCTGAATAAACATCGTTGCATCAAAGCCTTTGAATGTAGCTGAGAGATTTAATCCATAACTGAACTTAGGGAGGAAGCTGCCCATGTCTTTCATCACGCCTGTAAACCGAACGTCACCGGGACGAGTATATTTACCCGAGTTCGCAGGGTCGCGCCATGCTGCAAGATCAACTGTACCATCGGCCTTTAAAGGAAGCACCATGCCGGTCTGCGTTGGTTTGCCTTCTGCGTTAACAATTTCTCCTTCGTTCTGGAACAGGCCATCCGTTTCTGAGAGGTAGAAATGTTGAATGCTGGACCCTGCGATTGTCCTTGTTATATTACCTGATCCATAGTCCTGATTACCTCCAGCGAAATACGCAGTATTTTCACCGTAAAGTGCTTTTATCTCATTCTTAATGATCGAAACGTTTCCGGAAGCATTAAAGCGGAAATCTTTGCCTATCAAAGAATAACCAGCTGTAAATTCAAATCCGGAGTTTGTCATCTTCGCGATGTTCAGCGCCGTCGGCTCGTCGAGGCCTAAGGAAGTAGCAGGTTGGGTTGCCAAAATCAGATGATCGGTATCCTTAATGAAATAGTCAGCTGAAAACGTGAACTGATTATTGAACATTCCCAGGTCAAGACCTATGTTGTTCATCGTCGACACTTCCCATCCGAAGTTAGCATTTGGAAGCTTCTGATAGTATGCTCCCTGCGCGAGCGCATTATTAAATGGGTAGAAGGAGTTTGTTGATATGGATGACACATAGCTGTACGCATCCGTCGGCTTCGCGCCAACCTTTCCATAGCTTGCTCTCAGTTTCAGGTCAGTGACTTGACTGATACCCTGCATAAAATTCTCCTCGCTTATCTTCCAGCCCACGGACGCACCGGGGAAGTTACCCCACTTATGATCTGGCGCGAATCCTGAAAAACCATCCCGACGCATGGACGCGCTAAGCAAATATTTTCCTTTGAAGTCATAGTTCACGCGTCCCAGGAAAGAAAGCAGATACATTTCCCAGCTCTGATTATCTACCGTCAGGTTCGTTCCTCCTGTCAGATTATTGATATCATTTGTGGTTAACCGACCGCTGGTATTCAGGAAATTATTCTTTTCGTCCTGCCGTTCAGCAACGACAACAACATTTATGTTATGACCACCAAAGGTTTTGTCGTACGTCAGCTGATTAGAGTAATACAGCGAGTAATAGCTGTTTCTGTTGTCTGTCAGGTTGTGCGTAGTTCTTCCCTGATAACCGCCGTCGCTGAAGATTGGATCATTTTGCAAGGCACGGTCCTGGGACGAGTTTGCACCGAAAGTGAACTTATACCTGAGTGATTCAAGGATCTTAACCTGTAAGAACGTATTGCTCAGAATATAAAGATTATGGTTATTTCTCTTATCCATCAATGCCAAGCGGACAGGGTTTTCGGGGTCCGAACCGTCAGCAGAAGTGGTACCGTTAAAACCACCAGGATTATTTGGATTGCGTACCGTGATATAGGGAACGGAACGAAGCATGTGCATGACCATTGTTCTTCCACCGCTCTCCAACTGATTCTGGTTGTTGCTTTGCGTAACCTGAAGGTTCTCACCAAGGGTAAATCGCTTGCCAATTTTGGTCTCTACACTAAGTCTTCCGTTGTATCTGTCAAAGGAAGTACCCAACATGATACCATCCTGCTTGAATCTACCGAACGACAAATACATTTTTGTCTTTTCGGTTGAACCGGATGCAGAAGCCTGAAGTTGAGAAATAGGTGCCGAACGGAACATCTCATCCTGCCAATCGGTTTCTGTTTGAGCAAACGTCTGGGTTGTACCTGCGTAAATAGGTTGATTCATACTGGAGAACCGGGATGGCGGTGTGCCACCTGCGTTGGTTGCGAGTGCCGTTCCATATCCCAGGTACTGATCGCGATTCAACAGGTCCAATTGTTTCCATGCGCTTTGAGTGCCGGCGTAGGCTTCAAGATCCACATGCACCTGCTGATCCTTAGATCCGCTTTTTGTGGTAATAATGACCACACCATTAGCGGCACGTGATCCGTAGACAGCAGTTGCAGCAGCATCCTTTAAGATTTCAACAGACTCAATATCTTTTGTATCTACGCTATTGAGATTGAAGTTTGGTGCAGGAAATCCATCCACCACATAAAGCGGATCTGCATTTTGCGTGATGGAACCTATGCCGCGTATCCGAACAATTGCACTTGTGCCCGGTCCCCCGTTATTGGTGACAAATACTCCTGGAACACGTCCCTGCAATGCTGCAGAAACGCTCGGAACAGGCAACGCTGAAATTTCTTTCGAGTTCACAGAAGAGACCGCACCAGTCACCGAAGACTTCGCCTGAACACCATAACCCACAACAACAACTTCCGACAAGGTAGCGACATCGGTCACCATGGACACGTTTATGGAGGTGCGCCCCGCTATAGCGATCTCCTGCGTAACATATCCAATGAAGCTGAACACCAGCGTTGCATCGCCACTTCCAAGATTAAGGCGGTAGTTGCCGTTGGCGTCGGTGGTCGTTCCGTTCGTTGTACCCTTTACCAGGACATTTACTCCGGGAAGCGGCGCACTTGCGTCGTCAACGACCTGTCCGGTTACTGTCACTTCCTGAAATAGTGAAGGCTTTGCCTGAACTGTGTTTGCGCTAACAAAACACACCATTAGTGCCGCGGACAAAAACGGCAAGAGCTTGAACTTTAGCCATAGCAGTCGCCTGCGGCTTAACCAATTCGAGTAGATTTCACTCATAACTTCTTTGGGTTGTTTGGAAATAATTTTTGACGACGGCTCATACAATAACTGTTACTGCATGAGTTTTGAATCGAGGCTCACACCTGATTCCGGTTAAAAGGATCTTCGTCTGGCATTTAAGATTTTGAGTAGAACTTTCACATTCCGTTTGCTTTGGGGGTTCGAAACATGTTGCGGATCTGAACTCGAGACTCACGCTTCATATTTCAACGCACACGTTTGCTAAAGTCCGATTTGACGCTATCTGATACGTATCAAAAAATGAACATTCACTTGAAATTTTGAAACGAGGCCCCTTTTGAACGATAATTGAAAGGAAACGGCAGATCAGCAGGTGCTTCTGTGGCAGCATTGAAGGCAGCAATCAATGCGTAGACTTGCGCTAAGAAAGAACTGAATTGATTGCTAAGTGGAGTGTTATTATGCGCTGCGCTTTACCGTACTACAATAGTTCGTGCCCATCGACGGACGAAATAGCGCTGCCTGAGATGTGTGTACGCAAACAACGATGTAAAGAAACGAAGAACTTACTTTACCGAAGCGTGATCAAGGTACTCTGAAGGTGTTTTACCATACTCCTCCTTAAAACAACGTGTGAAGTATGATGCTGAATTGAATCCAACTTCGAATGCGATTTCTGATAACGTGAGCTTATGTTCATCCATCAATTTGATGGCTTGTTTCATCCGCACCATTCTGATGAATTCAACGATAGACTTTCCCGTAAGAGATTTAATCTTCCTGTATACCTGCATCCTACTCAAGCTAAAAACAGCAGCCATAGAATCGACACTGAGTTGCGAATCCTGCAGGTTGTTAGCTACGTAGTCAATCGCCTTCTGTAAGAATGCCTGGTCTAAAGCATTGGTAGTAGCTTTGCCCGGAGTCAGGTAGACGTCATGACTAAATCGCGCATACAGCTTCCGCCGCGAGTTGATGATCTGCCGAACGTGTTCAATAAGGTATCGAATATTGAATGGCTTTGACAAGTATAAATCGGCTCCTGTCTTTATCCCCTTGATCTGGTCTTCGATTGTTGCTTTTGCGGTAAGAAGGACAAATGGAATATGGCTTGTGTTCAAATCCGATTTAATGGCATTGCAGAGCTCGATTCCATCTTTTTTTGGCATTCTGATGTCGCTGATGATAAGATCCGGATTTTTGCTTAGAGCAATAGCCAACCCCTCCTCTCCGTCTCTAGCTTCAAACACTGAAAATTCACGTTTCAACTCAGCAATCAGATATTCTCTCAACTCGAAGTTATCCTCTACCACCAATACTTCAGGCTTGTCAGTGTTGTTGTCCGTATCCGTATATTCAAATTCCTCGCCCTTCAGTAAGTTCACCGCGTCACTGTTGTCTTTGGTATAATTGACGTCCGGGAGGTCGAGGGCTGCATCGCTCAATTCATAAATATTAGAACCGATCGGAAGTAAAATGGTAAAAGTAGTTGCCTGATCAGGTGTGCTTTCGACCGTTATGTTTCCGCCGTGAAGTTCGACGAGCGCCTTAGTCAATGATAAGCCAATTCCCGTGCCCGGACTGGAAATTTTAGACGACGACTTCGCCTGATAGAATTTTTCAAAAATGCGGGGAAGTTCCTCCGGTAGTATACCAATTCCGTTGTCCTCAATAGTTAACACTAAGCATCGTGAAAGGGTCCCGTCGGTAATTACAGAATGGCTGGTCTTCAGGTGCAACTTTATCTCACCTGAATCTGCGGTAAATTTGAACGCATTTGAAAGGACGTTAAAGATTATGCTCTCCAATTTATCGCGATCAAACCATCCCATAATTACGGATTCATCACAGCTTAAACAAAAACGTATTCCCCGCTTTGCCGCCATTTCATTGAAAGCTGAACAACACTCTGTAATGAACTGAACTATCTCACCATGCTGAACTTTCAATTTGAGATTTCCGACCTCAAGCTTATTAAAATCCAAAAACTCATTGACAAGTCTCTTCATTCTATCGGCGTTCTTATACGCCGTAAAAATCCTCTCCCGGAGCAATGAAGGAACCTCGTTTGTTTCCATTAGACTTTCCAGGGGAATTAAAACCAAACTCAGAGGCGTTCGGAACTCATGAGCGATGTTCGTAAAAAATTGAGTCTTCGACTCGCTCAATTCATGTTCCTGCTCGCGTTTGAATTTTTCAATGGTGATTTCGTTTCTCATCTTCAACCTCTCCACCCTGATTTTGATCAGTGCATAAATAAACAACATCCCTGTAAAAATGTAGATGCAAAACGCCCACCAGGTTTTCCAAAAAACAGGACGAATAGTTATCTCCAACTCCAATGGCTTATCAACCGTAACCCCTTCCCTATTCGCGGCCTTGACGACGAATACATATGTACCAGGATCGAGGTTAGTGTAAGTAGCGCTATGGCTGCGGCTCGTAAAATTCCAGTCATCATCAAACCCGTCGAGCTTATAATAATAAGTGTAGCTTTCTGAAGGACTGTAATTGAGCGCAACAAAGTCAATCACAAAAGACCTCTGATCATACGACAGTTGCAGGGCCGATGTCAGGCTAATGTGTTTTTTCAGCGGTGATCCGGCAGCGCCGGGTTTGATCGATTGACCATTAATTTTCAGGTCGGCCAGAACTATTTTTCCAAAGGCGGATGTTGTACGAATGCTGTCGGGAAAGAAACTGTCGAAGCCATGGTTGCTGCCAAACAAAAATCTTCCGTTTGATGTTTGCAGCGCAGCCTTCGACAGAAAACTATTTGCCTTCAGACCATCTTCGCGCGTGTAGTTGATGAACGTGTTTGTCTTCGTGTCAAATTTTGAAAGACCCGCGTTACCACCCGACCAAAGATTTCCATGCTTGTCTATGAGTATAGAACGGATAGCATTATTGCTGCTTCCCCTGGGCATCTCATACGACAAGAATTGTGTGCTGTCTCTTTTCTTAAGCCATAAACCGCCGGTTGTTCCGATCCACAGATCATGGCTATTCTTATCTTCCACTATTGCCTGTATCTGCGAAGATTTAATGATTCCTGCACTGTTTTCCAGAATATGCAAACGGTGTGTAAATGAATTTTGTGATTTACGCTTTAGCTCATATAGGCCATACATCGTTCCGATCCAGAATGTCCCTTCCGAGTCTTCAACGATGTCTGAGATGTAAGCCGTGTTTGGAATATGAGTTGGCTGATCGTATTCTGTCGCACCGACAAACTTGTCATTTTTCTTATCGTAGAAGAAAAGGCCACTTCCCCACGTTCCTGCCCATACCGTTCCCAGTTTATCTTCATACAAGCAAAAGATCTGATCGTTACCGAATCCTTGTGATCGAAGTGAATAGTAAAACAATTGATTGGTGTTCGGATTAATACGGATAACTCCTTTACCGGCGGTGCCAATCCACAGTTGATCATCGCGGCAGGAGATTACGGATGTCACATCCCTGTTAGTCAATTGGCGATTGATCCGATCGGCATATTCAACATGGTTACTACCAGCGTCAATTTTTGCAAGACCAAAACCATACAAGGCGACCCAAACATTTCCGTGGCGGTCTTCGGCAAAACTCCTTACTTCATTTTTTTCAATAGGGGCTTTTGCAAACGAGTTTTCATTAGTATCGAACTTCTTTCGGGTATTGTCCAACACGAATACACCATCGCTAAACGTCCCAATCCAGATCAACCCGAGGTCGTCGGCATAAATTGAGTGAATCGAATTGGTAGGCAAGCGTTTTGGATTGCCTTCTTCACCGAGCAGATGATTGACCTTGTTCGTTGTGTGATCAATTTGATTAAATCCCGAACTCTCACCACCGGCGAGGATATTTCCGTAATGATCGATGTCTAATGCAAGGATAGCGTTTGAACTATTGCCCAGTGCATCACGCGACAACAGTTCATGGAACGAATAATGTCCATCCCCTGGGCTCAGGCGGGTTATCTGCCCGGTAATTGTTGCGATTAATATGTCGCCCGACTTTTCGGGAATGATCTTACTGATCTGAGCAGTTGAAAATCTTTGGAGTGGACCCAGTGGGAGACGCTTTTTAGTTCGCGCATCAAACAACATAAGGCCACCTCTGCTGCCACACCATATTTTATCTCCATGGTTTACAAGTACAGTTATGAAATTTGTCGAGGGCATCACCCCTTCGCTTGGAGCATCAGTGATATAAGAGAACTCCATTTTTTGGGGATCATAAATATTGACTCCTCCTTCATGCGTTCCTATCCAAAGCAGCCCTTGCGAATCAAATTCGAGGTCGGTGATATATCTGTTGTTAAGATAATTTCGATTGGCCTTAATCGAATCGAGCGTTGTGAAATTGTCGAGTTCGCGATTATAGATGCATAATCCCTGAGCGGTTCCAATCCATAAACGTTTGTCCGCGCCTTCTAAAATGGTGTTAATCGAATTGTTTGAAATAGAGGCACGGTCATTCGGATCGTGAACATACCGGTAAGCATTGCTGCCGTCGTATCGGATCAGCGCATCATCAGTTCCAAACCACATGTAGCCTTTGCTGTCCTTGTATACACAACGGACAAAAGAATTAGACAACGTCTCCGCGGCAACGGGTATGAATGAACGCGGCAACTCCTGAGCAGTTGCTGAAAGCGTAAATGACAGAAAAGTGATTGCGGAGAGACATAGAACGATCGTGACTCTGATCGTCGTGCATAAGAGGATGCTATGAAACTGTCTGCTTCTCGTTTTTACCATCGCCAAACCGCTTTCTACCAACCTACCTGAGGGTAATAAGTGTATCTAATACAATTATACCAATTTCAATCGAATGCAAAAAGGGTTTTTAAGCGATTCGAATGGACGTAATGTTCTTTTCGTAAGATGATTACGCGATTTCAAACAGTGGTGATTCTAATCGGACGCTTGTCAACGTCCTTAAATCAATACTTGCTGACTAACCAGAAAAGGAAGTCAGGTTCAATGGAAATCTGGAGGCGGGATTCACTTCCGTCAGGACAGGTTTGTTGAACTTGTCGATTTTGACGGATCTTCCCGACTACTAGTCAAGAGACAAATTTCGCCGCAGCATCATCAAGAAACCATTCCAACGTGCCGCCTACCGGCTGAACAAGCTGAGCAGGATGAGATTCAATATTCCGTTCGCCCTGTATGACCTCTGCAACTGCTTCAGCTTTGGATGCACCATAAATGAGAAACGCAATGTGCCGGGCCTGATTGATCAGCGGTGCCGTGAACGTGATCCGGAACATGTTCACTTCAGGAATGAATAATCCGCTTACGAGTTTTGTTTGTTCGTGCAATACTTCGGTGTGTGGAAACAACGAGGCCGTGTGAGAATTGCTTCCCAGCCCCAACAATACCAGATCGAACTGACAAGGGCCGCCATTAAAATGCTGGCGTATGAGCTGTTCGTACTTTTCGGCAGCCTCGGCGGGTGTCAGAATAGTATCGACAGGAAAGACATGGTCTGCAGCAATGCCCAGTGGTTCGAACAGCGACTGCTTCACCATGCGGAAATTACTGTCGGGATGCTCGAGGCCGACGTTTCGTTCGTCACCCAGGAAGAAGTATGCTTTGCTCCAGTCGATCTTGTTTTTGTATCCGTCGCTTGTCAGGAGATCATATAGCCTCTTCGGTGAACTGCCGCCGGAAACAGCGAAGTCGAAGCGACCGCGTGTAGCTATGGCGTTGTTAGCAGTTTCAACAATAAAGTCGGCCAGTCCGGCCATCAGTAAGTCGGGCGTGGGAAATCTCCTGATCACTACTTTTTCTGTTTAAGTGGAAGGGCAAACCAATGAAAACCATCGCGGGCAATGAGCGCTTCGGCGGCTTCCGGTCCCCATGAATCGGCGGGGTAGTTGGGGAAGCTGAGGCTCTTCTTGCCTGTCCAGGTGCTGAGTATGGGCATTAACAGTTCCCAGGCTGCCTCGACCTGGTCTCCGCGCATAAACAACGTCTGATCGCCGAGCATGGTGTCGAGCAAAAGCGTTTCGTATGCCTCGGGAGTTTCTCCCTTATAAGTACCGCTGTAGTCGAATACCAGGTCGACCGGGTTGAGAGTCATATCGAGGCCCGGCCGTTTTCCCTGAACCTGTATGCGTATGCTCATCTCGGGTTGTATGCTGATGATAAGACGGTTCTGCTGCCAGCCTTCTATCGCACCTGTGGGGAAGATCATGTGCGGAACGTCTTTGAACTGAATGCTGATGATCGAAGAGGACTGATGCATCCGCTTGCCGGTACGGAGGTAAAACGGCACGCCGTTCCAGCGCCAGTTGTCGATAAAAAATTTGATAGCGGCAAATGTCTCCGTATTCGATTCGGTATCCACTCCACCCTCTTCACGATATCCCGGCACTTCCTTCCCTTCGATCCAACCCTTGCTATACTGGCCGCGCACCGTATTCTTCTGGATTTCCTCAGGATGAAATTTTCTCATCGCGTGTAACACATCCACCTTCCGGTTGCGTACTTCATCAGCCTGAAAATTCACAGGCGGTTCCATGGCAATCAAACAGAGCAACTGAAGGATATGGTTCTGCACCATGTCTCTGAGAGCGCCAGCTTCATCATAGTATCCACCGCGATCGCCGACGCCGAGCTGTTCCGTTACAGAGATCTGTACATGGTCGATATAGTTTCGGTTCCATAACGGTTCCAGTATGGAATTGGCAAACCGAAAAGCTAAGATGTTTTGTACCGTCTCCTTACCGAGGTAGTGGTCGATGCGATAGATCTGTGACTCGTCGAAGATGCTTGTGAGCAATTTATTCAGTTCAAGTGCCGATGCCAGATCAGTGCCGAAAGGTTTTTCGATGACAATTCTTGCGCTGTTGGAGTTACTGGCAAGACCGTGTTTGGAAAGGCTGGTCGCAATGGGCCCAAAGAAACGAGGTGCTACAGCCAGGTAGTATATAACACATGGCTCTGCATTCCACGACTCACGCGCGGAAGATATATGACCTCCGATGTCGTCGTAAGTCTTGTCAGCCCCGATGTCGGATACGAGGAAATCGACATGCCCGGCAAATTCATTCCAGGTCTCTTCCTTACCGAGCGAACGCCTTGAAAAAGACGATACATCCGTTTTAAGAGCGTCGCGAAACTGTTGGGCTGTTTGTGATGTCCGTCCCAGCCCAATGATCTTAAAGTTCTGCGGCAACCAGCCATCGATGAACAGGTTGTACAGCGCCGGTATCAGCTTTCGCGAAGTAAGGTCTCCGGTACCTCCGAAGATGAAAAACAATATTGATTGAGAGGTCAAAGGGCCTTTTGTCTGAGCCATAGTGTGGTTGAGTTACTTGGGTATCCATTGCGTATGGAATACGCCTTCTTTTCCAATTCGTTCGTAAGTATGTGCGCCGAAAAAGTCGCGTTGCGCCTGGATCACATTTGATGGCATCCGTTCGCTCCTTAGACTATCGAGATAACTGAGAGCAGCAGTGTGTGCAGGCATAGCTATCCCTGACGCCAATGCTCCAGCCAATACGTTGCGCGCTGCCGGCAATAAGGAATTCACTGTCTTTTGCACATTACCATCGACGAGCAAATGCGGAAGTGATGGATCCGCCGTATAAGCCTGATAGATGTCCTGCAGGAATGCTGACCGGATGATACAACCTCCGCGCCAGATCAAAGCTATCTTGTCGAGCTTCAGTCCATAGTTGAATTCAGCTGACGCCTGAGAGAGCAGGTGCATGCCCTGTGCATAAGCCACGATCGTTGCAAAATAGAGTGCATCCTCCAGCTGATTCACTATGTCGGATGATAACGGTGCGCCAGGTGAATGATACAGCTTCGATGCGGTGGTACGCAGTGCCTTGTATTTTGAAAGATCTCTCATCGAAACCGCAGTATCAATAGCCGTTATCGGCGCCTGGAGATCCATCGCTACCTGCGACGTCCACTTACCTGTCCCCTTCGACCGCGCTTCATCTTTGATTTCATTCAGAAGCAACGTGTTGCTTCCCGGTTCTTTAAAGCCAAGAATATCACGTGTGATCTCGATGAGGAACGAACGAAGTTTACCACGACTCCATCCAACAAACATCTCGTGGATCTTTTCATCAGGAAGGTTCAACCCCTTCTTCATGATCTCATACGTTTCTGCAATGAGCTGCATGATGCCATACTCAATGCCATTATGAACCATCTTCACGAAGTGCCCTGATGCTCCTGGTCCGATGTAGGTAACACAGGGGGCGCCATCCACTTTAGCGGCAACTTTTTCAAAGATCGGACGCATAACATTGTAAGCCTGGGCATCGCCGCCCGGCATCATGCTTGGTCCTTTCCGTGCTCCTTCCTCGCCGCCGGAGATACCCATTCCGAAGAAGTGAAGGTCTTTGGATTTCAGTTCATCAACGCGACGGTTAGTATCTGTATAGTGAGAGTTTCCTCCATCGATAATAATGTCGCCGGCATCGAGCAATGGCGTGATCTCCGCCAATACCGCGTCGACGATCTTCCCGGCGGGCACCAATAACATGATTGCACGTGGTGAGCGCAGACTTTCTATGAACTCATTCACAGAGAGGAAGCCCTTGACGTTGGTAACCTTTGCTTCTTTGCCAAGTGCATCGATTTTTGCCTGGTCTTTATCATGGCCTGCAACCTTGAATCCGTTGTCGGCCATATTGAGAAGCAGGTTTCGGCCCATGACACCGAGGCCTATCATTCCAAATTCGTAATTGTCACCCTTCATGTTTGAGGTTTGATTTAATGGTATTGCAACTGCGGTTAACGTGAGCGCTCCAGCTTGCTCACTTTGTCTAGTCTGCGGCGGTGGCGTTCGCCTCCAATATAGTTTGCCTTTATGAAGGCCATTATCAGTTCCTCGGCAAGCTTGTTGCCCACTACTCTTCCGCCCAGGCAAATTAAGTTCATGTCATCGTCCTCTACACCCTGGTGCGCCGAGAAGCCATCGACTACCAGCGCGGCGCGGACACCAACCACTTTGTTGGCTGCTATCGAGGCGCCGACGCCACTGCCACAAATCGCTATTCCTCGTTCACATGTCCCATCAGCAACGGCCTGAGCAAGGGGCACGACGAAATCCGGGTAGTCGTCGGCGTTATCGAGAACGTGTGCGCCAAAGTCTTTGACCTCATAGCCAGACGCTGTGAGCCATTGCTTAATGGCTTCCTTCAAAACATACCCACCATGATCGGCGGCAATCCCTAGCTTCATAACAAATGCAATCGTGTTTGGTGCCACTACTAATGGCGTAATATGCACACTTTGCGGCGTAAATGTAAGCAGTGGCAAACAATTGACAATAGGCCCGCGTTCCGCGGGCCAGGGCCTATGGCAAGTTGAACAGGATGCATAGGTAATGATCCCGAACCGGATTATATTGTCCTGGCCGGGTATCCGAAATGCCTGTCATTAACTGTATGTTATTTGTCTGCGAAAAGATTGTCCGTTTCGTCCTGTCACCTTCTGTTACCGGCTTATTTATCATCGCGATCGTTGCTTTGTCCTGCCAGGAAAGGCAATCGAAGGAAACATGGAATTATTATCGCGGTGATCTTCATGGCTCAGCATTTTCGTCACTCGATCAAATCACACCTGATAATGTATCACAGCTAAAAGTTGCCTGGACTTATCACACAGGGGATGCGGACTCCGGGAACCGCTCCACCATTCAGTGTAACCCGCTGCATGCAAACGGAATGTTGTATGTGACTTCTCCCAAACTTAAACTCATCGCACTTGATCCCGCGACTGGCGTTGAGAAGTGGAAGTTCGATCCATTCATTAATACAACGGCAACCGGGGTAAATCGCGGCGTTGCCTATTACCCTGCCAAAGACACCTCGCGAATCTTCTTTTCGGCCGGGCCTTATCTCTACGCATTGGATGCTTCGCGTGGCACTTTGATGAAATCCTTCGGATTAGATGGAAGAATTGATTTACGTGAAGGACTCGGCAGAGATCCTGAAACCTTGTCGGTGTGGGCCACAACGCCCGGGGTAGTGTACAACGGTCTGATCATTCAGGGCACTGCTTTGGGTGAAGGCTATGATGCTGCACCCGGGTTTGTGAGAGCATTTGATTTGCATAGCGGGAAAACGGTGTGGACGTTTCATACCATTCCCCAACCCGGTGAGCCCGGTTATGAAACCTGGCCTCCCGATGCATACCAGGAAGTTGGAGGTGCCAACAGCTGGCCGGGGATGGGCCTTGATGAAAAGCTTGGGATCGTTTATGTACCGACCGGCTCGCCGGCTTTTGACTTTTATGGAGGCAACAGAAACGGCAGTAATCTTTATGGCAACAGTCTGCTTGCCCTCGAAGCCAGTACCGGAAAGCTCATCTGGCATCAGCAACTCGTTCATCACGACTTATGGGATTACGATCTTCCGGCGCCTCCCAATCTTGTGACTGTTACCGTCGATGGTAAGCCAGTACCGGCAGTGGCACAGGTAACAAAAATGGGATTGGTCTTTCTCTTCGATCGCCGTGATGGAAAACCAATTCATGAGGTGGCAGAACGCAATGTACCTGCATCAAAGCTCACTGGAGAAGCAGCATGGCCGACTCAGCCCTTTCCTGTTCGCCCCGCTCCTCTCGTGCGACAAAGCTTTTCGTCAGATGAAATCACGAATATCAGCGAAGAGTCTCATGCATTTGTTCTTAAGAGAATTGGATCGGCAAAGATGGGTTCTATCTATACGCCACCCGATACGGCGGGAGTTGTACAGTTGCCAGGCACGCGTGGTGGATCGGAATGGGGAGGCGCGGCCGTTCATCCTGACAATGCGATCATGTTTGTTAATGCCAACGAAATACCATTGCTGGTGAAAATGAAACGACTCGAAGATCTGCCGGCGGGGAAACGACTGGCACTTCGCGGTGAGCGCATATACCAGTTGAATAACTGTGCGTCATGTCATGGAGCCGATCGAAAAGGTTCGGGTTCATTCCCACGCCTCCTCGACGTAAAGAAGAAAAAAAGTGAGACCGATGTCTCCACGTTGCTACGCAATGGCAAAGGACAGATGCCGGCGTTTCCCAATCTCAAACGAGACGAAGTCGATGCGCTCATCTCCTTTTTGTTTGACAAAGACGATGTCGACACTGCACGGAGTACTAAAAGCAGGGTCCGTTATGCTCACAATGGATGGGTAATCCTCACTGACCAAAACGGATATCCCGGCATCAAGCCTCCATGGGGAACATTGAATGCGATCGACCTGAATACCGGTGAATTAAAATGGAAAGTACCGTTGGGTGAGTATCCCGAGTTAAGCAGTAAAGGTATTGGCGTTACCGGAACGCAAAATCTTGGTGGTCCAGCGATCACCTCAACAGGTTTGGTATTTATTGCTGCGACGAAAGATGAAAAACTTCGGGTGTTCGAACAGTCCAGCGGAAAGCAACTGTGGGAATACACGTTGCCTGCTGCCGGCTATGCAACGCCATCGATATACGAATCCGGTGGTAAACAATTTATCGTAATCGCTGCGGGCGGTGGAGGCAAAGTCGGTTCAAAGTCCGGCGACTCCTATGTTGCCTTCTCGCTTGGAGAGTGACCGCCGTTTGAGCAACCCTGACATTCTATTGTTTGACGATCTGAGATGTGTGATTGGCCGTATCCACGTTTGATATAATATCCGTGATGACGCCCTTCTCATTAATCAGAAAAGTTGTTCGCGCTGTACCCATGAACTTCTTGCCTTCGCGTTCCTTTTCAACCCACACGCCATATGACTGCGTGATGGACTTATCTGTATCTGCAATCAATGTGAACGGCAGATTGTATTTTTCGCGGAATGCGCGATGCGATGCTTCATCGTCGGTACTCACACCAAGAACCACATAACCTTGTTGGGTGAGCATGTCGATATTGTCTCTCAGGTTGCAGGCCTGCGCCGTACATCCCGGAGTCTGGTCTTTCGGATAAAAGTACAGTACCACTTTCTTGCCCGCGAAAGAGCTCAGGGCAACGGATTTACCGTCCTGATCTTTTCCTGTAAAAGCCGGCGCCTTGTCGCCGATCTTCAATGTCGATTGTGCAGATACCATGGTGATTGAGGTTGCTACCAGTAAAATCAATAAGCCTTTCATATCATAACAGCTGTTACCGTTGGCTGCCTGAATAAAGATAGAAATGCAAATTGACAATTGATAATTGACAATTGATAATTAATAATTGCTAATTGGCAGAGGTTCTTATAATATAGTACGCCGTAACTGATAATAGTAACGGTATATACGACATGAAAAAGACCCGGCGAAAGTTCCTTGGCGAATCGATTACCACAGCTGCTGGTTTGGCGGCATTCGCAATTCCATCTGGTTTTAATGAGCCGGCTATCGGAGCCAACATTGTTGTGAAACCTGCGGCGCCATCTGTCAGGTTCAGTGTAATCGGAATTAATCACGGGCACATTTATGGCCAGGTGGAGGCTGCGGTTCGTGGCGGAGGTCAGCTCTATTCTTTCTATGCAAAAGAACCGGACCTCGCTGCTGCATTTCAAAAGCGATACCCCGATGTGAAGGCTGCCAAAAGCGAGGATGAGATCCTTCAGGACAAGTCCGTTCAATTGGTTCTCAGCTCTGCAATACCGGTAGAGCGGGCACCGCTGGGAATCCGGGTGATGAAGAGCGGCAAAGACTTCATGGTCGATAAGCCGGGCATCACAACGCTGGACCAACTTGCCGAAGTGCGTAAAGTACAGGCCCAGACCAAGAGGATCTATTCGATCATGTATAGCGAAAGGCTCGAGAATAAGGCGACTGTTAAGGCAGGCGAGCTGATTGCTGCAGGGGCAATAGGGAAAGTGATTCAAACGATCGGACTCGGACCGCACCGGATGAATGCCAAGACCAGGCCCGAGTGGTTCTTTGAACGCGAAAAATTCGGAGGCATCATCTGCGACATTGCTTCGCATCAGTTCGATCAGTTCCTTTTCTTCACCGGATCAACTGAAGCAACCATCGTGTCTTCCCAAACCGGAAATGTGCATCATCCCGAGTACCCTCAGTTTGAAGACTTCGGAGATGTGATGATCCGCGGCAACCAGGGTGTTGGTTATATAAGAGTTGACTGGTTTACGCCTGATGGCCTCAACACCTGGGGCGATGGCAGGCTTACGGTGCTGGGTACGGATGGCTTCATGGAATTGCGCAAGAACACGGACATCGGAGGCCGCGACGGTGGCAATCATTTGTTCGTTGTTGACGGAAAGGAAACGCGTTATGTGGATTGCAGCGCGGTGGACCTGCCTTATGGCAAACAACTTATAAACGATGTTGTGAACCGTACCGAAACCGCCATGACGCAACAGCATTGCTTTCTGGCTACGGAACTTGCTCTTAAGGCACAGAAGCAGGCCTATCAATTGAAGTTATCAAAGTAGACCCGTTATTTAAGTTATTAATGCTTATCTGCTGACAGCAACGATACCGCTATGGTAACGGTTGTTGTGTTGTGTACCGGCCAAATCATGTTTTCACCACATGCCCTAATCGTCAATTGATTCTGACATCAGGAACCATTAATTTGGTTCGAACACGTGTGAACTAATTAAAATCCTAAGAAAACCCCGTCTCCATGAACAACTTCAACATCAATCGCAGACATTTTCTGAAAGGTGCAACAGCATCGCTGGCATTGTCGACAATGGGCGCTTATGGCCTGGACCTCGTCCATCCACAAAAACCCCTGAGGGTTGGATTGATCGGCACTGGCTGGTATGGAAAGAGTGACCTCTTCCGTCTCATACAGGTAACGTCAGTCGAGGTAATTGCCCTTTGTGATGTTGATAAGAACATGCTCAGTGCTGCGGGTAAGCTGGTAAGTCAGCGGCAGAAATCGGGCAAGACACCCAAGCTCTATGGTGACTATCGAAAGATGTTGTCGGAGAATCAGCTGGACATTGTACTGGTTGGCACACCCGATCACTGGCATGCGCTCAACATGATTGAAGCGGTTAAGGGAGGCGCGAACGTATATGTTCAAAAACCCATCAGCGTAGATGTTGCTGAAGGAGAGGCGATGGTTGCCGCGGCACGCAAGTATAATAAGGTGGTGCAGGTTGGTACTCAACGCAAAAGTACACCGCACCTGATCGATGCCAAGAAGAATATCGTCGATGCTGGTCTGCTTGGAAAGATCTCGCACGTGGAGATGTGTTGTTACCTGCACATGCGCAACAACGGCAATCCTCCTGTTACCGCAGTTCCTGATTTTCTCGACTATGAAATGTGGACGGGACCTGCACCGCTGCGGCCTTATGATCAAATCCCTCACCTCCGCTGGTGGCGTACATTTATGGAATACGGAAACGGTATTATGGGCGACATGTGCATTCACATGTTTGACACCGTGCGCTGGATGCTTAAGCTTGGCTGGCCCACGCGTATCTCGTCAACGGGTGGCATATACGTACAGAAGGAAGGCAAGTCTAATATCGCAGATACACAATCGGCAATATTCGAATATCCTGAATTGAACTGCGTGTGGACTCATCGCACCTGGGGTGGGCCTGCTGATCCGGATTATCCCTGGTCATTCACCCTGTATGGTGAAAAGGGTACGCTTCGCGCAAGTACCATGCGTGCTGATTTCACGCCAGTTGACAAAAACGCAGAAAAGAAACATCTGGATGTCGTTTACGAAAAAGAGAAATATCCGGAGGACCTTAAGGAAGATGCTATTGAGCTCAATGCAGCACCGGCAACTCGTTTGCACATGCTGGACTTCCTTGCAGCAATTGATAAGAAATCGCGCCCTGTTGCAGATATTGAAGAGGGACATATTTCTACTGCCTCGTGTATACTGGCGAACCTTTCCATGAAAACCGGACGACCCATCGTTTACGATCCCAATAGCCATGAGGTCAAGGGCGATGCTGAAGCCACTGCGCTGCTACGCCGCCCGTATCGCTCACCGTGGATACATCCCGAGGCATCAAAAGTTTAAGACTTCTAAGAACCGGTTCATTCGCTCATGCGCAACGTAGGCCACATATTGATCTGTTGCTTCATATTTCCGTGGCTGTTGCAGTGTAAGAAGCGCGACGACGGACCTTCTCCTGCGAAGACCGCAGATGAGGAGAAGAAAACTTTTGTGACGGAACCCGGCTTTGACATTCAGCTATTCGCATCAGAGCCTTCGATACAGGATCCCGTAGTGATCACGTTTGATGAAGACGGGAGAATGTGGGTTGTTGAAATGCGTGGATTCATGCCGGATATCGATGGCAAAGGCGAACGCGATCCCGTTGGGCGAATAAGCATTCTTGAAGACACGGATGGCGATGGCACCGCAGACAAGCACCAGGTATATCTTGACAGCCTGATCATGCCGCGTGCGCTTGCCGTTGTCAAAGGCGGCGCACTCATTGTTGAACAGGAGGCGTTGTGGTATGTGTCGGACTCAGACGGAGATGGTAAGGGCGACAAAAAGCAGCTGATTGACAAAGACTACGCGGGCAGTAAGATGCCAGAACATTCCGGCAATGGTTTGCTGCGCGGAATGGACAACTGGTATTACAACGCTAAATCACGGTTTCGCTATGCGCTGAAAGGCGGTCAATGGATTCGCGACAGTACTGAGTTTCGCGGACAATGGGGAATCAGCCAGGACGACGCTGGACGGTTGTACTACAACTACAACTGGTCGCAGCTGCATGCTGACCTGGTGCCTCCGAACTATCTTTCACGTAATAAGCACCACGAGCCCACATCGGGCATAGACTATGGGGTGACCATCGACCGGCGCGTATATCCCATACGTGATAACCCAGCTGTTAACCGGGGATACATTCCAGGCACCTTAAGTGAGTCGGGGCGTTTGCTTGAATTCACGGCCGCCTGCTCGCCTTTCTATTATCGGGGGGAGGCATTTGCTTCAGAGTATCGCGATAATGTTTACGTATGTGAACCGTCGGGCAACCTTGTTAAACGCAATGTTGTAAAACATGAAGGAACCTATGTACGTGCCCATGATCCACATCCAGGCAAAGAGTTCCTTGCATCCACTGATGAGAGATTCCGGCCGGTGTTCATTACCTCCGGGCCTGATGGTGCTCTTTATCTTGCAGATATGTATCGCGGACTTATACAGCATGGTGCATATGTGACGCCCTATTTACGTGAACAGACGCTTTCAAGAAAACTTGTAAAGCCCGTTGACTGCGGAAGGATATGGCGCGTCGCTCCCAGCAATTTTCAAGCAGAACGACGGCTTAAATTGTCCACAACCAATAACGACAGTCTTATTCTGCTTCTGAAGCATCCGAATGGATGGTATCGCGACATGGCCCAGCGCCTGCTCGTTGAACGAAACGATCCATCATCGGCCGATCGGCTAAAGGCTTTGGTCACCGATAGCGAGCAGGGCGCGATTCCGAGGCTTCACATGCTATGGACGCTCGACGGTTTGAATGCACTGAACGTCGAGTTGTTGCTAAAAATGCTCGACGACAACGAGGCCCTTATACGCATCAATGCATTGCGACTGATTGAGCCTATGGTGCATAAGGACCCGTCAATATATGATAAGATGGGAGCTGCTATGGAACGTTTATCGGCTGCGGGTCAGGCGGAGATCCTTCAGGCATCATTAAGCGCGTACATAGCGCCACCGAAAAAACGCCTGCCGTTACTTCAATCGGTGTTGCAGCGTAATGACACATCAGCACTCTTAAGAGATGCGGTAATGAGCAGCGCACAGTCGCTCGAGCTCGACATCATAAAAGGATTGGCAGCCACCAGCGACTGGCAAACATCGTCACCATCGAGAGAGATTGTCGTTGAGATGTTAACTGCTGCTGTTCTGAAAGAAAGAGACCCAGGAAAAATATCCTCGCTGCTAGCTGTAATTCATGGTGACATGCCATGGGTTAGCCGAAGCGTACTGACAGGTCTGGTGACTCAGGGTGCTGCAGCGCGCCGGAATCCTATTAGACTTGCCAGCGCACCGGCGATTATGCAAGCCATTAAGGCCGCTCACAACGTTAGCAGCCAGCAACAGGCGCAGGTAAATCAACTGGCGTCCATGTTCTCCTGGCCTGGTCATACGCCAGCTCCTCAGCAACAATCAGATGGAACTGAACTGGCAGAGAAAGATCTCGAGCAGTTTGCCCTTGGAAGAAAGCATTATCTCGCCACGTGCGCAGGATGCCATGGCACCGATGGAGCAGGAATGAAACGTATGGCGCCACCGTTGGCCGGTTCCGATTGGGTACTTGGCAACGAAAAGCGTCTGACACTGATTATCCTTCATGGACTGGAAGGCTCCGTCGACGTTGCAGGGAAGAAGTATGATGCTCCCGACATTCTAACCGTTATGCCGTCACATTCAACCATGGATGACGGCGCCATCAGAGCCGTGATGACCTATATCCGGAATGAATGGGGCAACCGTGCTCCGGCCATTCAACCACGGCTTGTGGGGAAGACAAGACACACTTCGCAGGGTCGCGTGCAACCGTGGACACCGAAGGAACTGAATGAATACATTGAAAAGAACCCTGAGCCTCCCGAGTCTCAGTAAACAACTGTTGCTATGGCATCAACATCTAATAACTCTTCGTCAGCGCTGAATCGCCGCGACTTTCTTACGAAATCGGCAATGTCTGCATTTGCTCTTTCGATGCCTGGAATCGCATCGTCCAGACCGAAACAGGCAACGTCGTTAGAGGCGTTGT
Organism: Chryseolinea sp. T2; assembly: GCF_037203685.1. Classification (NCBI taxonomy): domain Bacteria; kingdom Pseudomonadati; phylum Bacteroidota; class Cytophagia; order Cytophagales; family Fulvivirgaceae; genus Chryseolinea; species Chryseolinea sp. T2. The sequence continues at coordinate 125,797 of NZ_JBBCAU010000010.1, read as the reverse complement.
TCAAGGAAACCAAAATGGGCATTGTGGTCCACTCCTACGCTGCACGCTGGAATCCCAAAGTGCAAAGCACCAGTTATCCTGGATTCGCAGACGCCATGGACCTCATCAAGCATTGTCACAGCATTGGCGCCGGCGGCGTTCAGGTTGGCGTGAACAACTGGTCATCTGATTTCGTCAGCAAAGTGAGGGCACAAAAGGAAAAGCTTGGTTTGTATCTCGAAGGATCTGTGGGAATGCCCTATACAACGTCTGAGGTAGACGCCTTCGACAAGAACATCGCCGCGGCCAAAGCATCCGGGATGGATGTAGTACGGACAGTCTGCACCAGTGGCCGTCGCTATGAGATCTATCATTCCGAATCTGATTTTCAAACGGCGCGCTCAAAGGCCATTGCCGCAATCAAACTGGCAGAGCCCGTGCTGCGCAAACACAAAGTGAAGCTCGGTGTTGAAAATCACAAGGACTGGCGTGCGCCAGAACTTGCCGAGATTCTGAAACAAATCAGCAGCGAATGGGTTGGAGCAACCCTTGACTTTGGCAATAGCATTGCTTTGATGGAGGATCCGATGACCGTTGTTAAGACACTTGCGCCATTTGCCGTTTCAACGCATGTAAAGGATATGGGACTTGAGGAATACGAGAATGGTGTTCTGCTGTCGGAGGTTCCGCTCGGAACAGGAATTCTTGATCTGAATGAGATTGTAAGCATTTGCAAAAAGCACAATCCTAACATCACGTTCAACCTTGAGATGATCACGCGTGATCCGCTGGTTATACCATGTCTGACAGATGACTATTGGTCAACGTTCGGATCTGTTCCGGGTATTGAGCTGGCGCGCACACTAAGATCAGTACGCGAGCATAAGAGCACAACACCTCTGCCGCGAGTGGCTCAGTTATCTAACGATCAGCGTCTCGACGTTGAGGAGCAAAACATCATTAAATCACTGCAGTACAGTGAGAATAAATTGGGACTGAAATAACCTACAGAAATAACATACTGAATGGAAAAGCTTCCGGGAGTTAAACTCTTCGATCTCAGCAAGAAAACTGCTATTGTAACCGGTGGGTCAAAGGGCCTTGGTTTGGCAATTGCTGCAGGGCTCGCTTCGGCAGGCGCATCTGTCATGATCTTCAACAGAAACATGCGTGAAGGACAGGAGGCAGCAGAGCATCTTACATCGACATACGGCACAAAAGCAGTCGCCGTTGCCGGCGACATTACGAACCGGGAGCATACCGAAAACATGGCGGAAGAGGCCGTGAAGGTCTTTGGAAGGATCGACATTCTTGTTAACAGCGCCGGCATTAACATCCGTGGCGCTATTGATGAGGTTACGCCTGAAGACTTTATTAAGGTGATGGATGTAAATGTAACAGGAACCTGGCTGGCATCGAGGGCGGTGACACCTTATATGAAAAAGCAACAGTCAGGCAAGATCATTAACCTGGCAAGTACGCTTGGGCTTGTTGGACTTTCAAACAGAACACCCTACACGTCCAGTAAAGGGGCCGTTGTGCAGATGACACGCGCACTCGCACTTGAACTTTGCCCGTTTAACATCAACGTCAACGCCATTTGCCCAGGGCCGTTCCTAACAGAAATGAATGAGCCTATCGCCAACTCCGATGAAGCAAAGAAGTTCGTTGTTGGAGCAACTGCCCTTGGCCGCTGGGCGCGGCTGGAAGAGATACAAGGCACTGCACTGCTGCTTGCCAGTGATGCTTCGAGCTATATGGTTGGGAGCATTATTCCGGTGGACGGAGGGTGGACGGCGAAATAACAGTGTGAGGAACAGTGTGAGAGTGGGGAAAACGTCGTTCGCTCTCACACTCCACTCTCACTCTGACTTTTGGAGGTGGACAGCGAAATAACAGTGTGAGGAACAGTGTGAGAGTGAAGAACATAGTGAGAGTGAGGGAAACGTCGTTCGCTCTCACACTCCACTCTCACTCTGTTTCTGTCGTACTGATAAATAAACGATACAGAGAATTCTATGGCTTCTGCAACTACCAACAGATCAAACATTCGATATTGGATGCTTGCGTTGTTGTTCATCAACATTGTGATCAACTATCTTGACCGGACCAACCTTTCGGTGGCTGCGCCCGAACTTGCAAAGGACTTAGGACTTACATCTGTTGAACGTGGATACATCCTGTCAGCATTCGGATGGACTTATGCTGCCTTACAGATACCGGGTGGGATACTGGCCGATCGCGTCGCACCACGGGTGCTCTATGCGGCATGTCTTGCCAGCTGGTCCATCACCACGATGCTGCAGGGCGTCGCCCGTGGATTCGTTGGATTGTTCGGGTTTCGACTGGCAACCGGCGCTTTTGAAGCACCCTCCTATCCAATCAACAACCGCATTGTTACAGGCTGGTTTCCGGACAATGAAAGAGCATCAGCTATCGCGCTTTACGTATCCGGTCAGTTTATCGGCCTCGCGTTTCTTACTCCCGTTCTGGTCACGTTGCAAGCGGCAGTAGGCTGGCGCGGACTATTTGTAGTCACGGGACTTGTCGGATTGATATGGTCATTGGTCTGGTATTTCTTCTATCGCGATCCGCTGGAACATCCGAAAGCCAACCGTGAAGAACTTGATTACATCGAACAGGGCGGTGGCGTGTTTCAAAAGAAAGTTGAATCAGCAAAGCCGGTATGGAGCAAAGAGAACTTAAAGCAAGTGTTCTCCAGCAGAACGCTGTGGGGTGTATACATTGCTCAGTTCGCAGTAAACGCTACCCTTTGGTTCTTTCTAACCTGGTTTCCCTCCTACCTCGTTGACTATCGCGGCCTCGACTTTATCAAGTCAGGCTATCTCGCTTCGGTGCCTTTCCTGGCTGCATGCGCAGGGCTTCTGCTCTCGGGATTTGTTTCAGATAAATTGGCCCAGCAAGGCAAGTCAGTGAGTTTTGCCCGCAAGGCTCCTATCATATTCGGAATGCTGCTGTCTGTGTCAATTGTAGGCGCAAACTATACGGAGGATACTACGATGGTGATCTTCTTTCTTGCCCTTGCCTTCTTCGGCGCAGGCATGGCGCTGATCTCGTGGGTGTTTGTTTCCATTCTCTCGCCTAAGCACCTTATTGGTCTCACTGGCGGAGTATTCAATTTCATGGGCAACCTTGCTTCAATCATAGTACCCATCGTAATCGGATACCTCGCGCGCGGCGGTGACTTCCGCCCGGCATTGGTGTTCATCGGGACACTCGGCTTCATTGGAGCGTGCTCTTATATTTTCGTAGTGGGAAAGATCGAGCGGATAAAATAAGCACTTACCGGTACGGCCCCTCCTCCTGAAGTAATTCAAGTCCCGGGCGATTACGTCTGATTGCCCTGATTACATCAGCACTCACATTGGTACGGAACAGATAAACCTTCTTTAACACCGGAAACTTCAACAACTCCAGCGCGTGGCGATCATCGAGTCGTGTATAGGAAAGGTTGAGAGTTTCAAGTGCAGGCATCTTTGAAAGGTAGATGAGACCGGAGCCTTCAAGGGCATTTTTCTGCAGGTACATTGCCTTCACGTTCACCATCTGGGCAAGATAGTACAGGTCGTCATCCTCAAGCCCTGAAGACGGCAGTGACAGGCCGGAAAACTCTGAATAGTATGGAGCGAGTTTATGGAGTGATTCGTCGGTCAGCCGGTGAGGAGGCACTGTTGATCCAAGATGAAGTTGACCGTCGTTCAATGAGTCGCGTGAAATGATCAGCCCAAGTGCCGGGGCCATGCTTATTAGTTGTTCATAAGTACTGGCGTTCTTCTCGCGACTCACTGCCATACGCAACTGATACTTCTGCAATTCCGGCGCTAGTCTGTCCAGCGATGCGCGAATGGTATCCACACCACGTGCGGTCCATACGCGCGAGGTATCTGAGGCACCACTCTTAATCCAATAAGTGAGCAATGCAATCTCATCAGCCGTAAGCGGTGACTTCCCCTCCGGAGGCATGTGCTCATCGTCATTTAGAGGCAAATGTATTCTAATAAGCGCTTCGCTTCTTGATTCCGATCCCGGCACAATGGCCGGTTTGTTACTGTCGCCCGCGCCAAAAAGTTGCTGATAGCGATCCAATGCAAGTCCTCCTTTCGCACGCTGCTGGTTATGACAACTTGCGCATCGCGACTCGAGTACAGGAGACACCATATCTGCATAGAGTAGCAGTTCACTTTCCGATCTTTGCACGTAGTTATCCTGCGCCCTCATCATATCCAGATATTCAACCAGATATTCCTGTCCATGGGTAACCGTGCCGCCCAGGTGACTTGCATAGGCGACAGCGGCATTAGTGAGCGCCAGCGTAGCCAGGAAGGCAGCGTATAGCCTTCCAGTAATATGATAATACAAAAGCAAAGACAATGCAATTGAAAGCCCCGTGCCGCTTAGTGTACCGGCCCAGAAATGCTGAGCAATTGTTTCGCCCGAGTAGTCGCCTGACGCATAAAGAAAATACCCGGCCCCTATTGTGATCCACGACGAGACCGTTGCAATGGCCACAAGAATTTCGGTGAAAATGATCGGCAGCCTTTTCAGGACGGTCAGCCTCGAAACTTCAATGCCAAGCGCCAGCAGTGACGCCACAATTGGAAAATGTAAAACGAGTGGATGAAGCCTTCCTACGAAAAGAAAAAGTAGCGGGACCTTTGACAGCGAAGTGAAGGGCAATACAAGCAACCCCACGCCTACCAGCGCAACCGCGATACTAATCCATTTGCGTATTGCAGCAAACCTTGTTTGCGTCATCTGCCTCACTCAAACAAGTTCCTTCAGTGTTCCCGTGCTGTCACCAAACCTGTCGTGTTGAATGTTCAGTGTATGAAGCATTGTTAAATATAAGTTTGCGAGCGGGGTTTCCTTCTCAAAAATAAGATTCTGTCCCGTCCTGATCCTGCCACCGCCCTGGCCGGCGAGCACAACTGGAAGATTCCTTGGAGAATGGCGATTACCATCCCTGAGGTCAGAAGTAAACACTACCATAGAATTTTCAAGCAGCGTTTTGTCGCCTTCCCGAATGTTTTGAAGCTTGTCGAGGAAGTATGCATACTGACTGATATGCCACGAAGTGATTCGTGTGTACTCCTCCAACGCCTCGGGCTTGTCCATATGGTGTGATATCGAATGATGGTTGCCTTTCACGCCATCGAGGAATGAGAAATTGCGATCACTCACTGAGTTGCCGAACATGAAAGTACTCACGCGGCTTGCATCGCTCCAGAAAGCGAGCGCCATGATATCGAGCATCAGCCGCGTCTTTTCAGTAACATTAACGCCCGCGTATACTTCCTTGTATTCGTCTATGCTCTTGTTCAGCCGAACCAGCTCACGCGTAATGTCGGGAGAAATGTTCTTTGCAAACTTTGCCCGGTTGGCATCATTTGAAATCCTTTTCTCAACGCTATAGATCGACTCCAGATATTCGGAAACTTTGTCCTGATCAGCACGACCAAGATGGCGCTTCAGTTCATTCGCGTCGTCAAGGACAAGATCCAGGATACTTTGTTTATAAGGATCGGCCTTTATTTTAACCCCGGGAACATACGGACGAAACAACCGGTCGAATGCGAGTCGAGGATCTATTTCTTTTGATAATGGCTGGTTCGGAGATTTCCAGGAAATGCTTGATCCATACAGGCGCGTGAATCCAACATTGATATCAACGCCAGTGGTAATACGATCCAGGCCATATTCCAGCGAAGGGAACAACGTGTCTTTACCCACATCTCCTGCAATTACCTGATCGATCGACACACCTCCGCTGCTGATGTTATCTCCTATCGTTTGTTTGATGGGCATGCACGTAAGCAGGCTCGCAGACTTTGCGTAGTGCCCGTCTGCTCCCTTGAAGAGGGAATTCTTGTTCATCAATTCGCCAAGAACAACAATGTCCTTTTGAAACTTCTGTAATGGAAGAAGCTGGGGCGTCAATTCAAAAGTATTGCCAGTTGTTGCCGGCGTCCAACGGTCGGGATGTACGCCGTTGGGCATGAACAAGAAAGCTGTACGCACTGGCGCCTTACCAGTACTCCCCTGTCCGGGTATTGCCATTGCCTCCAGGAAAGGCAACGCGATACATGCGCCCATGCCCTTTAACATTCGTCGCCGGGAAATATGCCACTTCTTGCTCATCGCTTATACTCTCTTTTCAAAGTCATTGATCTTCATTCTGAATGGATAACTCTTCACCAGCTCAATCAGGAATGGCTCCGGATCAAAGTGGTTGTTGAGGAGTGTATCGTCCAATCGTCTCAGTGCAGGTTCGTCAGTAAACAATATGGATCTGCCCAGAGCGTATGAAAGCATGCGCACTGAAAGATTGCGTGCTATCCGAGCCCGCTCGGTCAGCAGCAGCTGCTTCAGTTCGTAGGGACCTTTAAAAGTTCTTCCATCAGCCATAACACCGGAAGCATCAACAGATGCTTTACCATAACTGTTCCTCCATCTGCCTGTGGGGTCAAAGTTCTCCAAACCCAGTCCGAGCGGGTCCATCTTCTGATGACACGACTGGCAGTCCGGTTTGGCCCGATGGGCTTCAAGGATTTTACGCAGACCGAGTTCTTCATGTGCCTTCGTGTCTTCGTTAAACTCAGCGACGACAGGTGGCGGAGGCGGAGGCGATATCCCCAACAGTTGTTCCATGACCCATTTACCTCTGATCACCGGACTGGTGCGCATGGGGAATGAAGTCGCCGCCAGAACACTTCCCATGCCCAACACTCCACCCCGAACCGAATCATTCAACATCACGCGCTGAATGTCCTCCGCCGTTACACCCTCGATGCCATAGAAGTCTGCCAGCTCTTTGTTCAGGAATGTGTAGTCGCTGCTAATAAGTTCAAGCATGTTTCTGCTCCTGGTAAGCACATAGTAGAAGTACTCCACGGTCTCGCGATAAAGACCCTGCCTGATCGTTTTGCTAAAGCCGGGATACAATTGTTCATCTACCATCGGTTGCTGATCCAGCAATTTTGATATGCCCAGCCACTGCGTTGAAAAGTTCTCGGCAAATCGCTTAGCCTTTGGATCGGCGAGCATTCGCTTCACCTGTTGCTGCAGCACTAACGTGTCCTGCAGCTTTCCGGCATACGCAAGAGAAAACAATTCATCGTCGGGCATGCTGCACCAAAGAAAATACGACAAGCGTGTGGCCACCTCGAAGTGGCTGAGGTCATACGCTCCCGGCATGTCCGGCTCCTCCTCGACCTTGTAAAGGAAGTTGGGTGATATCAGCAGTGATTTAAAGGTCTCAGCAACCGACTGGTTAAATCTTTCCGGATTCTTCAAACTATCTTTTGCGTCGTATACTCTGCGGAACAATCCGGAGAGCTTCTGCTTCTCGTCGTCAGTAAGGAACCTTCGATAGGCTTTCGTAGCCAACGGTGTGACCACACGCATTGCAGCCTCTTCCGGCGCGTTGACTTCATCGTACTCATCGAACATCAAATCTTTCACCCAATTGGCAAATCTCTCCCACCAGTGCTGACTGTATTCATCAGGAACGAGCCGCTTCCATTTATCTTCGTTCGTATAAGCTTCTGTGACGATCATGTCGGCGGCATCGTAATACCTTTCAAGCTTCAAGGGAGTAAAGAATAAGGCACCGCCCTGATTGTCGAAACCGCCACCGCCTGAACCATCAGAAGGGAAATAAGCTTTTGCATCAAAGTCTACATTCAACAAATCAAGAACCGTGTAGCGGTATTCACTATGACTAAGACGTCTGATCACCACGTGCCCGGGACTCTCCTGCTGAAGCGACTGCTGCAGGATTCCAGTCAGGCCATCGACCAGCTGAGAGTATTCCGCCGGAGATAAAGGCGGTTCAGATTTTGGAGGCATCGAGCGTGTCTTGATCTGATCAACCACTTTAAGCCAAAAAGCTCCATCTTCAATGACGCGTCCCAGCTCTTTATAATTATCAAGATTCACTCCGCCCTTTGTGTTTCCGGTGTTGTGGCATGAGAAACACTTCGATGCCATCAATGGACGAATATCCTGCTCGTAACTCGGAATAGCCTGTGCAATGGCAGCAACAGAGGCAAAGATTACAAGCAGAAAGCCGAGCGCACATTGAACCGAGACAGTCTTCTTCACCTTCATTCGCGCCATCAATGTGTTGTTTGAGATTGCCATGAAGCAGCAATGGATGTCTTTCAATTTACCCATTTTTTCGCTGCCGATGAAAGTGTTATGCGAGTGGCGCAGTGCCTGTTTTTTCGGTCACGACGGCCTGCACGATATTGCGACGCAAGTTATTGCAATAATGTCTTGCGCTTTATGAGCAGTTGGGATGAAAAGAAACGCAAAATGCGTCAGCGCAGGATGCCGTAGATGTGATTTGTTACAAAACTGGCCTGATCCTTTGCTCCTACAACGTAGTCGCTATTCGCCGTATGAGCACCTCCTACTACATAAAATCCTTCTACCGATGTGAGCCCCTTGCTTTGAATCTGCATCTGCTCAGTTGAGACCGGATACTCAATATCAGGAATACTGCCGGAGTACCCCGTTGCCCATATAACATTGGTAATGCCAGCGTCTATCAGGTCCAGTACTTCGGCAACGGGCAATGCGTCGAGAGTATTATTTCCTTCATAAGGTGGTGATGCGAGCTTCTCTCCGGATATGCGCTGGTCAATTGCCCTGAGGATTGACGAAGAATATGCGTTAGCCGAATCAATCGCCTCCTTCTTCCATTCGGGGAACACCAATTTTTGTCCCTCGACGCGGGCAAGCTCACCTATCATACGAACGCCACGATTTGCCAGTGATGATCTTGTGATTGCAACCTCGTCGTCCAGCGGGTACGTTATAGCCGGCATTGGGTGACTGGCGCCAAATCCCTCCTCTAATACGCGGGAATCGGCAAGCCACTGAAAGATGTCATTTCCCCGGTAATCGCGTGGCAGCTGAGCATGAGGCGCTGATGAAAGCCAGACACTCCGCCCCTGTGATAACAGATCATGAGCTATTTCAAGTCCGGACTGACCACCACCCACCACGAGCACACCACCCGGCTTCAATTTGTTTTCCTGTCGGTATCCGGACGAATGCAGCTGGTCGATATCTTTCGGCAACGAGATGGCTATGGGCGGGATCACCGGACGGTTACTTATACCGGCGGCAACAACGACCTGCCATGCATCGTATGTCCTGGTCATTTCATTATCATGAATCACCTTGACCTGAAACACCGGTGAGTTCGGGGCCTTTTCGACTGAAAGTACCTGTGCCTGTTCTGTCACTGGCAACTGAAAAGCGGAAACATATTCCTGCAGCATCGTGACCATGTCTGCGGCGGAGCCATAGGCGTCGGGCTTTCTCGTTTTGAGCTTTGCACCCGGCAGAAGATTGGCTTTAAATGGTGTGATCATCCGAAAATTGTCCCATCGCTGCGACCTCCAGGATTCTGCGAGTCTTCCCCGGTCGAACAGGATGTGCTCAAGACCAAGGTGCTTGAGGTAATAGCTGCACATGAGCCCTGACGGCCCCGCGCCAACGACAATAACTTCGAAGATATTTCCGTTCATATTATGACCCTGACCGGCGAGCGCAAACCCGCCGGACGGCAACGGAAATGCTACACGTTATAATGATCATGGCTCCACAATTTCGCACCTCCGCGAATACCATCAAGATTCGTCGCCAGTGAAATATTGCTGCTTAGCGCAAAATTGATCTTCTTGGCGTTACCGCCGCTGATGTACAAATGGTCGTAGTTGAAAACAGTGTTCAGCGTGTTGAGCACCTTTTGCAGACGGCGGTTCCACTTCTCAGCTCCTACTTCAATAAATCCTCTGTTGCCGATATACTCATCGTATTCGCGATCCTTTGTAAACGGATGATGGGCCAGTTCAAGGTGTGGCAATAAAATTCCATCCATCAACAGTGCTGTCCCAAAGCCTGTTCCCAGGGTAACCACCATTTCTAATCCCTGGCCTTTTGCGATTCCGAGTCCCTGCAAGTCGGCATCATTTACGACGCGCACAGGCTTTCCCAGCAACGTTGCAAGTTCATCACGCAGGTTGATGCCCTTCCAATAGCCGGTACCCAGGTTCGGCGCTGTATGAACAATACCACGCTTAACATATCCGGGAAAACCAACGGAGACTCTGGTATAGCCAGGAAAACGCTGACTGAGATTCAAGACAGCGCGCATCACATTCTGCGGAGTTGATGGCGCGGGTGTGTCAGTGCGCTGATACTCGATCAAGGCATTACCTTCTGAGTCCAGCAGGATTGCCTTAATGCGTGATCCACCGATATCAAAGGAGAGAATCTTTTCGTCCGCTGTGGATTGCGACATGGTTATGGGTTTGGATGTAGGTTATTCGCCAAAGATAGCGATGCGACGCGGCGCGCAAAAGCCAACAACCAAAATAACCACTGTGCAAATCACACAGTGTTGATCAACATCTACAGTTTTTCTCCCAGCGTTGCCCGGAGTGGCTCCTGTTTGCTGAAGGGCTGATCATAAAGACGTTTACCCAATGCCTTATAGAGCGCGTTTGCCACTGCTCCTCCTGTTGGAGGCAAGGCAGGCTCTCCCAGCCCTGTTGGATCTATGCCGTTGTCGGTAAAGTGTACGTCGATCTTTGGGATTTCACGCATCCGTATCAGTCTGTAGGAATTGAAGTTCTTTTGTTCGGCAGCACCTTCTTTGAATGTCAGCTGTCCGTACATGGCATGTCCCAGTCCATCCACTACCCCGCCGCGTACCTGCTGGTAGGCACCGCTAAGGTTCACCACCACGCCGCAGTCGGCAGCAGCAATAATATGATCAAGCACCGGCTTGCCCTTTTTCATTACTACCTCGGCCACCTGCGCAACGTATGACCTATGCGAAAAGTATACACTGAATCCCTGCGACACACCCTTCTTCGTTCCCCAGCCGGACTTTGCCGCCGCGAGCTCAATAACTGCCTTCATCCTGTCGATGTCGTACTTGATCGCGCCGACTGGTGTCTTCTTCGCGCGCTCCAGCAAAGCAAGACGGAATTTCACCGGGTCCTGTTTTGCAGCGTCCGCCACTTCATCAATAAATCCCTGCTCTGCGAACGCGAGGAAATTCGTTATTGGCGCGCGCCAGGGTCCCGTCGTAATGGGTGACTTATGTTCCACTGATTCAATCAGCAAATTGTCAACAGCACCGGAAGGAAAATTATCTTCACGCGTACAATTGCCCGCATTGATACCCACGCCACGAAGCTTATAACCAATCAGATTGTTGTTTGCATCCAGAGCAGCAGAAAAGCGATAGCGTACAGCAGGGCGATAACTTCCACCACCCAGGTCATCCTCACGCGTCCAGATTACTTTTACCGGTGCCTTAATCAAGCTGGAGAGCTCAGCTGCTTCCAGGACATAATCTGCTTTGAGACGGCGGCCGAACCCTCCGCCGAGACGTGTTATATCCACAGTCACTTTGTAGGGTGAAATCCCTAAAAGCTTAGCCACCTCGTTGCGTGCCAGCTCAGGTGTTTGCGTTGGACCAACAAGTTCGACACCGTCCTCGCGAACATGAGCGAAGAAATTCATAGGCTCCAGAGGCGCATGCGAAAGGAAGGGACACTGATATTCACGCGTGATAACCTTAGCTGCACTCTTGAACGCCGCATCGACGTTTCCATCCTGGCGCTTTACAGAAACAACCGCGGTGTCGGTGCTATCGAGTAGTTCTTTGAAAATCCGATCATGATCAGACGTGCTCTCCAATGCACCTTCCGCTTCGTAGGTAATCTTGAGGGCCTTGCGCGCCTTGTTCACTGCCCAGGTTGACTTTCCGACTACGGCTACATTGTTCTTGAATGTCACCACATCAACGATGCCAGGCATTGCCTTTGCAGCCTCACTGTCAACAGACTTCAGTTTCTTTCCAAACGATTCAGGACGTTGAATCATCGCATAAAGCATCCCCTCGCGATAGAAGTCCAGTCCATACAACGGCTTGCCTGTCAGCATTTCAGGATTGTCGACATTGCGTACGGAAGTACCGATCAGCTTAAAGTCTTTCTTATCCTTCAACTGGATTTCAGCAGGAATTGCTGCCCGCGATGCCTCAACCGCCAAATCGCCATAGGTAGCTTTCTTACCTGATTCAGCATGGATAACCATGCTCTTGTCGGTTGTCAGCGATTTAGCCGGCACGTTCCAGCGCTTTGACGCCGCTTCGATGAGCAACGTACGGGCTGTTGCTCCAGCTTTCCGCAGGCGTTCCCATGAATGGGGTACGGCACCACTGCCACCAGTCACCTGTCTATCAAACCGCTTTGAATCCAATGGGGCCTGCACGACCTTGACTTTTTGCCAGTCGGCGTCAAGCTCTTCGGCAACGATCATTGGAAACGAGGTCTTGATGTTTTGACCAAGCTCAGGATTAGGCGACATGATGGTGATGATGTCGTCTGTGCCTATAGAAAGATAACTATTGAACTCAATGTTGCCTGAGGCAAGTGCGTCTTCGCCTATCACGGCCATTGCCGAAGACGAAGTTGTCTGAGCTTCCGCCCAATGAAAGCCTATGAGCAATCCTCCGCTGGCTGTAGCCGCGATCCTGAGGAAATTACGACGGGTTGTTTTCGGTAATGTCATGGCTATTTCATTTTAGTGGATGCAAGCTGAATGGCTTCGAATATGCGATGGTATGTCCCGCAGCGGCAGATGTTGCCGTTCATTGCAGTTTCGATCTGTTCTTCTGATGGATGCGGGTTCTTTTGCAGCAACGCTGCTGCCGACATCATTTGACCCGCCTGACAATAACCACATTGGGGAACGTCCACCTCCATCCAGGCCTGCTGAACCGGATGGCTTCCATCCTCGGAAAGTCCCTCAATGGTCGTCACTTTGGAATCCTTCACAGCCGATACTGGCAAGGTACAGGACCTCACGGCCGTGCCATTAAGATGAACGGTGCAGGCGCCGCACTGGGCGATACCACAACCATACTTGGTTCCCACGAGGTGCAAAGAGTCGCGAAGTACCCAAAGCAGCGGTGTGTCGGCCTCGACATCGGCTTCAACACTCTTTCCATTGACTTGCAGTTTGAACAGCGCCATGTGATTTAGATTTATGTGGATGACCTGTGAAAATACGAAAATTAGCCTGCTTCAATTTAGTTATTCAACTCAACTTTGATGAATGGCACTCTGCTGCCCCCGAACAACCTTGATTGTAGCCTGCAGTGACGCATCTCCGGTTCAATGCAATTCGCTATTATTGCCGTTCTTATGCCTCCTCAGAAAAAGCTCGTAACGATCAAGATTGGCTCCAATGTCATCACCAACCCGGAAGGCTTTCCGGACGAGTCGGTTATCGTGAACATTGTTCATCAGGTGAAGGAATTGCGGAGCCGCGGATATGATGTGCTGCTCATATCATCCGGCGCCGTCGCCGCGGGCCGAAGCATCTATCGTTTTTCGAAGAAGACTGATATGGTGGTACAGCGGCAGGTACTCGCGTCAATCGGGCAGGTCAAGCTGATTTCCCGTTACAAGGAAGTCTTTGATCAGCACGGTATCATTTGCGCGCAGGTGCTTGTCACCAAAGAGGATTTCAAAAGCAGAAACCACTATCTGCACATGAAGAACTGTATCACCGGACTGCTGAGTAACGAGATCGTTCCCATCATCAACGAGAATGATGTGATCTCCGTTACGGAGCTCATGTTCACGGACAACGATGAGCTGGCGGGGCTGGTGAGCGCTATGACGAATACAAGTGTTCTTGTTATACTTACCAATGTCGACGGCGTTTACGATGGAGACCCCGACAAGGCGGGGACGAAGCTTATAGAAGTTTTCGATTCGTCCCTTATTGACGTTAACGAAATCTCTTCCGGGAAGAAATCCGGGTTCGGTCGTGGCGGTATTCTTACAAAATGCCTTACTGCCGAAAAGATCGCTGCCATGGGTATTGGTGTACACATTGCGAATGGCCGAACGCCTGAGGTTGTCACGCGAATAGTAGCAGGCGAATCGGTCGGAACAACATTTCCAGCCAGGAAGCAGCGCTCGAATTTTAAGAAGTATATGGCCCATGCATACGAAGAGCCAAAGGGAAAAGTGGTGATCAATGCGGGCGCCAGGGCAACTTTGCTCGCCGACAAGGCCAAGAGTTTATTGCCGATCGGTGTTGTGGAAGTGGTTGGTAAATTCCTGAAGGGCGACATCATCAGGATAGTTGATGAGCAGGGCAAGGAAATCGGACTTGGACTTGCGCGTTACGGGAATGAAAAGGCCGTAGAAGTTGTTGGGAAAAAGAATCAGCCACCAATCATTCACTACGATCACTTATATCTGCACTAAATGACAGCCACACAGACCTGGATCGACGAGTTCAACAGAGCCCGGGAAGCGTCGCGAACGCTTGGGCTGCTGGCACCTGCCCGTGTGACAGCAGTGCTGAACGCTGTCGCCGATAGCGCTGAAAGAAACGCGGAGGGAATATTGAAGGCCAACGCAGAAGATCTGTCGCGAATGGATCCCAATGATCCCAGGTATGACCGTTTGAAACTGACGCTGGAGCGAATACATTCGATCACCGGCGAGATCCGTCAGGTAGCAAAGCTTCCTTCGCCGCTGGGGAAAACGATCGAGACGAGGCTCTTGCCCAATGGTCTACACCTTGAAAAGGTAACGGTACCGCTGGGCGTAATTGGCGTGATCTATGAAGCACGCCCCAATGTCACCTTTGATGTTTTTTCGCTGTGCCTGCGATCCGGTAACGCCTGCGTACTGAAAGGCGGAAGTGATGCAGCACAGTCGAACTCATTTATTGCAAAGCTAATTGAAAATGTTCTTATCGGTGAAGGACTGCCGAAAGGAGCCATAACATTGCTGCCACCAGACCGTGCGGCAACGCAGGCGCTACTGGAAGCCATAGGATATGTCGATGTGCTGATCCCGCGTGGCAGCCAGCAGTTGATTGACTATGTAAGACAGAACGCCAAAATCCCCGTTATCGAAACCGGGGCCGGCATTGTTCACACCTATTTTGATGTAAGCGGCGATCTGCAGAAAGGCGCGAACATCGTTTTTAATTCCAAGACCCGAAGGGTGAGCGTATGCAATGCCCTGGATTGTCTCATCATCCATCAGCAACGACTGAATGATCTGCCTTCGCTTACACTTAAGCTGGCGGAGAAAAATGTTACCATCTATGCAGACGAGTTATCGTTTGAAGTGTTGCGTGACCACTACCCCACCCGTTTGCTTGAACACGCCAGTGAGGAACACTTTGGAACCGAATTCCTCGACTATAAAATGAGCATTCGCACCGTAGGATCGCTCAATGAGGCGCTCGATCATATCTATCGTCACAGCTCCAAACACAGTGAGGCCATCGTCGCGGAAGATCCGGGCCACGTTGATACATTTCTCCGTTCAGTCGACGCAGCAGTCGTATACGCGAATGCCTCGACTGCATTCACGGACGGTGCGCAGTTCGGGATGGGAGCCGAAATCGGCATCAGCACTCAAAAGCTTCACGCCCGCGGGCCAATGGCTTTGCCGGAGCTCACCTCCTATAAATGGATTGTTCGCGGTCAGGGAAATGTCCGCAATCCGTAATCAACTGCGCCGCCCATGACCATTGCCGATATCTTAAAGCAACGACTCAAAAACCAATGGCTGGTTGAATCACCTGCCCAATCCCCTTCGGATGTTGTGCGGCAGTTGCTGGCGGTACAGGCCCAGGACTATTTAGGATCAATGTGGGCCATCGGACAGCGGCTCCCGGGAAGCGATGAAACAATTGTTGAACGATCAATCGCTAACGGTTCCCTTATACGCACGTGGCCAATGCGTGGTACTCTCCACCTGGTTGCTGCCGAAGATGCACGCTGGCTATGCGACTTTCTTGCTGCCCGCGTGCTTCCCAAAACACGATCAGTTTATCAAAAGGCAGGATTGGATTCATCCGTATTCAAAAAAAGCGAGCGTTTGATCATTAAAGCTCTTGAGAAGGAACCCGTTCTCACGCGCGATGAAATGTATGAGCGGTTGGAGAAAGGTGGCATCGCGACGGGAAATTCGAGAGGACTTCATATCACCGGATACATGGCCATTACCGGACGGATATGTTTGGGTCCCAGAAAAGGGAAGCAGCACACTATAGTGCTGCGGGATGAATGGCTCAGAACGGCTAAAGAATTTCAGCCGGATGACATCCAGCAGACATTGGCAGAAAGATATTTCGCAGGACACGGCCCGGCAACAGTTCAGGACTTCGCCTGGTGGTCAGGACTTACTCTCACCGAGGCCCGCCAGGCAATCGATAAGGCCAGTTCAGCTCTGCGTACCATTAAAGTGAAGGACATCACATACTATGAGACTTCTGATGCCGACTCAAAGAAGACAACAAAGTTCAACGTCACACACCTGCTGCCGGCTTACGACGAATTTACAGTTGCCTATAAGGACCGCACGCTCCTGCTTCCTCAGAATCAACGTGACAGAAGCAGTATGGAAGTATTGAGTCCAGTGATGTCCGTCAATGGCGCACTGATGGGTACATGGAGCCGGTCTCTGGTAAAAAGCAGGATAAACTTTCAACTGAAACCATTTGGTACCATCACCGCTGCCCAACGCACTAAGATAAATGCGCAGATAAAGAAGTACGCGGCATTCGTCGGCGTTCACAACAGCACAATAGAAGTGCTCAGTTGAAATATCATAACACACGCTTCATAACCTGTAATCGTCTGAGCAGACAAATTCTCTTTATCATTGTGCTCCGGTTCTATTATTGTACACCCACTTTTACTGTTTCCAAGGCCTTATGAGAGTATATCTTTTGGCGTTGTTTCTTCTATTCGCAGCTCCCGCCATTTCACAACGAAAAGCTGTGTTCATAATTGTCGACGGAATACCTGCCGACGTAATTGAAAAATTAAGGCCGCCGGTATTGCAGGAGATTGCAGGCGCGGAAGGTTACACAAGGGCTTACGTAGGTGGGAAGAAGGGCGGATACTCCGAATCGCCCACCATATCAGCCGTGGGCTACAATCATGTACTAACCGGTACCTGGACCAACAAGCACAACGTATGGGACAATGATATTAAGGAGCCGAACTATCATTATCAAAACATGTTCCGAATCGCCAGCGAAGCAAATAAGAACCTCACCACTGCAGTGTTTTCCACCTGGCTTGACAATCGCACAAAATTGGTTGGTGATAGTTTGCCCTCAGCAGGAAATATTCATATCACCTATGCATTCGACGGATACGAGCTGGATACGGTACGCTTTCCTAACAGGAAGGGCAGCAAGTATATTTCCGACATTGATGATCTCGTGACGGAAGAAGCGGCGAAGACGATAGAGACCAAAGCACCCGACCTCTCGTGGGTTTATCTTGAGTTCACCGACGACATGGGACACGCCTATGGTGACAGCCCGCAATTCTACGATGCTATTAAAGCTGCAGACGCACGCATCGGAAAAATATGGAAGGCAGTACAGGCGCGCGAAAAACAATATGGTGAGGAATGGCTTGTCGTCATTACCACAGACCACGGACGTACAGCGATTGACGGGAAAGGACACGGCGGTCAGTCAGACCGGGAAAGAACAACGTGGATCGTTACGAATGCGAAGAACACGAACGCTCACTTTAAATCGCTGCCTGGAGCAACAGACATTGCCCCTACCATTCTTCGTCACCTTAACATCACGATCAAGGATGAGGTAAAAGCAGAAATGGACGGAATTCCATTCATTGGAAAGGTAGCGGTAGACAACTTTCAGGCTACACGCAAAGGCAGTGACATCAATCTGACGTGGACGAAAGTGGCGGGAGCTTCGGGGAAGGCAGACATTTATGTCACCTCGGGCAACAATTTCAAGACCGGAGGAAAGGACGAATACCGCAAGGTGGCATCTGTGGACATCCAATCTGAAGCGGCAACGTTCAAGCTACCCGCACCTACAGCAGGCAGCGCCGACAACCGAATACAAAAAGTTGTGCTGAAGACGGCTGACAATTGGTGCAATACGTGGGTTGTGGGCGATTAAACAACCTTTACCTGACGTGCTCCCCATGCAAAAAATGGAGCTCTGCGCATCGAATGGGCGGTGATGGTTATGCCTTCTGTTATCTTTTTTCCGCCGGTTATGACTCCGTTATCCTGGCAATAACAAGTGCACTTATCATCAGTTAAAGTTGTCCTGAAAATGGTTGCATAGTGGAGTCCATCGCGAAGGCTCGGAAGGGCAATTCGCACGATGAATGGCATGCCGTTCGCGGCTATACGATTGTGAATGTCCTGGTAACGGAATTGTCGATTGGAGGACAGCTCCAGTTGACCGTTCGTTTCCCTTCTTAGGATCTGATTAAGACTGGATTTGAAGAATGGAATGGCGTTGTTAAACGATCGGGGGCCGTCGGGAAACAATGCTTTATCCTGCAGTCGCCGAAGATAATCATACGAAGTACCCTGATTTGCATTCCAAACAGCGGCGATCCATGCTACGGCAGCCGGGCCACAATAAACGCCTCTGAGCCGGGCAATCTCGTTAGCTGTCCAACGGGCAGATTCTGTTTCCCAAAGACTTGCAGTAGCAGTGCTGTTCATGCCAGATGTATCCTGATTAATTGAAAGACATCTTCAATATACAAGACACGAACATACAAGGCCACTTAGTCGCTTTTCGCATCGAAGAACATGATGTCCTCAACAAGGTTATCTTTTTTATCGACGGTGCATACGTATGTAAGACGATCTGCAACACCGATGCGCACGGACGTCGTGTCATTTAATGGGTACTGGTAGATGTGCAGTCCATCACTGGCGGCCCACTCGGCATTCAGATCAATAGCCGGTGCACCTAATACTTCGATCACTTCATCGCTTGCCATATCCGCTTCGAGCAGATCCTGAAAATAGCGTATATCATCTTTTGGAAAGGAACTTGTCTTCTTGCAGGAAACGCTTACGAGGAATAGTAAGCCAAAAGTGATAAGTGAAAGATCTGAATAAAACGGAGATCGACGCATCTTACCAGTCCTTATCGTCTGTCTTTTTCTTTTTCAGCTCAACAAACTGAAGCTTGTCAGTGAACGCCTGGTCTAAAAGTCCGAGCATGTTTGGGCGGCACCAGTCCTGTGCCATGATAGTACCGTTATTTTTACAGGCAAAACTTGTCAGTGGTTCTTTGTTGGTGATCTTCTTATATCCGATGTCGCCGGTGAGGACTATTTCGCGCACCGTAACCCGGTACCTTCCATCCTTTACCCCTACCGTTGCGTAGCCACTGTATTTTCCGGTCTGGATAATTGAAGGTGTTGCCACCTGGGTGAACTGAAACTTCTTATAGTCTACGACGAGCTCATTCAGATTGAAGGTAATCTCGTCGCCTTTCGCACTTACATTGGATACGAATGGCAAAGTCTTATAGTAGTCAGCCAGCTTCGAAGAAGTAATAGAATCGTTCAGGAATATTTTCTGGTAGATGAGTTCCTGCTCATCGATTTTAAAGTTGCCGAAAGCAGTGTTGCCCTGCGCCAGGATGAATGATGCCTGAGCCAAAAAAAGCAGGATAAATAGGAGGCGTTTCATAAGTATCGGTCGGGCGACAGACTGGATTTGTCCTCTCGCCTCTTAAAGTTACGCAACTGCCCAGAATCCATCAAAAAGCAAAGGCCATTCGACAGTTAACAAGTCGAATGGCCCCTTGCGTCGCTGAGTAATTACTTATATGAACTTGTTGATCAGGTTCTCGATGTATTCCTGGCGACCGCTGATTTGTGCGGGCTCACCATTCTTGTGAGCGAGCGTGCGCAGCGACTCGAGAGAAAGTCTGCCGCGTGAAAACTCCCTGCCTTTTCCGGAATCAAAAGAATTGTAGCGCTCCTGACGGATACGCAGGTATTCACCATCATCGAGGATAGCCTGGGCTGTAAGCAAGGCACGTGCGAAGCTGTCCATACCTCCAATGTGTGCATAGAATACATCGACAGGATCTGTCGAATTGCGGCGCGTCTTGGCATCAAAGTTCACGCCACCTGTGCGGAAACCTCCGGCTTGCAGAATCACCAGCATTGCTTCGGTGAGCTCATACAAATTGTTAGGGAATTGGTCTGTGTCCCAACCGTTCTGATAGTCGCCACGGTTAGCATCGATGCTACCAAGCGCACCTGCGTCGGCAGCTACCTGGAGTTCGTGATCGAAGGTATGATGAGCAAGAGTAGCGTGGTTGACTTCAATATTCAATTTGAAATCGCTTAGCAAATCGTACTGTCGCAGGAATGATATCACCGTTGCGCTGTCGAAATCATACTGGTGCTTGCTGGGTTCCATCGGTTTCGGCTCGATGAGGAACGTTCCTTTGAACCCCTGCTTACGACCATAGTCGCGTGCCATATGAAGGAAGTTTGCAAGGTGCTCCTGCTCCCTTTTCATGTTGGTATTCAGAAGAGACATGTAACCTTCACGGCCACCCCAGAAGACGTAATTCGCGCCGCCGAGAGCGATCGTAGCATCAAGCGCATTCTTTACCTGCGCACCAGCCCAGCAAACCACGTTGAAGTCAGGATTTGTTGCTGCGCCATTCATGTAGCGCGGATTGGAGAACATGTTAGCCGTTCCCCAGAGCAGCTTCACTCCAGAGGCCTTCTGCTTTTGTTTGGCATAATCAACCATCTTTTGCAGACGCTGCTCAGACTCTTTCAATGTTGGAGCTTCATCTACGAGATCGTAGTCGTGGAAGCAATAAAACGGTGCACCTATCTTGGTAATGAATTCAAATGCAGCATCCATCTTATCGTATCCGCGCTGCACGGCATCGCCGCTTTCGTTCCAGGGGAATATCTTGGTGCCTGGACCGAACGGATCACCGCCGGTGCCACAGAACGTGTGCCAGTACGCGATGGCAAACCGGAAATACTCTTCCATGGTCTTCTTACCTACGCGCTGTTTTGGATTGTAATACTTAAACGCGAGCGGATTGTCCGACTCAGGGCCCTCATACCGGATGGGCTTAATGCCCTTAAAGTATTCCTTGTTTCCCAATGTAGCTTTCATATTTATTAACAGGATTATGTGTTTACAATTACTACTATTTCATTATCCGTGTTGCTGCTGCAACTGTCGTTTCAATAACATGCTCCAATGCATGTATGACTGTTCGTACATCTCTGACAACTCGGCGGTAGGCTCTTCCGAACGGATGATCTTTAAACTTTTGAAGGCGTCGCTGAACGAACCGAAGAGTCCGGCACCCACGCCCGCTCCCAAAGCTGCACCCTTTGCTCCGTCTGTGTCGTACAGTTCCAGGCGAGCGCGTGTCGTATTAACAAATGCTTCGCGGAACAACGGACTGAGGAACATGTTAGCATTACCGGCACGAATAACAGTTGAGCTCACTCCCATTTCCTTCAGCGCATCGAAGCCGTAACGCAGTGCATAAACAATTCCCTCCTGCGCAGCGCGGAACAAGTGAGCCTGTGAATGGCGATTAAAATTAAGACCGTGGATCGAACCGTTGATGTTCTTGTCCTCAAGCACGCGCTCGGCGCCATTTCCAAATGGCAGGACAGTGAGGCCATCACTGCCCACCGGGGCGCTGGCAGCAATGCTGTTGATCTGTTCGTAAGAAAGCAATGCCCCTCCGGCCTGCGCCTGTTTTCTCAGCCAGCTATTTTGTATACCCGTACCGTTGACACAGAGAAGAATGCCATTTCTTCGTGCATGTTGTTCATCGTTCACGTGAATAAATGCATTCACGCGCGACTTCATATCGTAGGCATTCTTGTCGGTCACACTGTAGATAACGCCTGAGGTACCCGCAGTTGCCGCCGTCTCTCCCGGATTCAAAACATTTAAGGAGAATGCGTTGTTAGGCTGATCCCCGGCGCGATAACTCACCGGAGTTCCCTCCTGCAAGTTCAGCAACTCCGCTATGTCGCGTTTAACTTTGCCCTGCACGCCAAACGTGGGGACTACGTCTGCCAGCAGCTTCTCGGATATTCCATATTGAGTAAGCAGCTTCTTTGAGGCAGCGTTTTGTTCATAGTCCCAGAACATGCCTTCGGAAAGACCGGACCGCGTCGTCACGGTTTCACCCGTGAGTTTCATCGCGAGATAATCACCGGGCAGCATCACCTTATGAATGCGGTCGTATACTTCAGGCTCGAAAACCTTCACCCATCTCAGTTTTGAGGCCGTGAAGTTTCCGGGCGAGTTGAGCAGGTGCTGTAAACACCAGGTCTCTCCAAGTTCATGGAATGCCTGCTTGCCTATTTCAACGGCACGGCTATCGCACCATATAATTGACGGACGCAAAACGTTCTGGTTCTTATCAACGCAAACCAGTCCGTGCATCTGATAGGAAATGCCAATGGCTTTGATATCGCGGGAAGAAATTTGTGCTTTACTTACAGCATGCTGCAATGCCTTAACCGCGTGGTCCCACCACATGGCGGGATCCTGTTCCGCCCAACCTGCCTGAGCCGCGTGCATAGCCATTTCCTCAGAAGGAGATTGCCCTGAGGCAATTGTTGTTCCCGTCTTAGCATCGATGATACACGCCTTGACAGAAGAACTGCCAACATCATAACCCAACAGGTATTGATTCATAACTTTTAAATGATTACAATCGATTGAAAGTTTGGGTAAAGATATAACTTATAGTACATTTGACTACAAGTGATTTGAAATTATTTTACCCCGCTTGGGACACGCAAATATGAACCAACACCCCCCCGATGGACCCATCGATGCCATCTCTATTGACTGTCTCATTTTCGGGTTCCAGAATGGATCGCTCGAGATTTTGCTGGTTCAGCATGGCGAGGGTATCAGTAAAGGCCGGTGGGCACTTCCCGGTGGCTGGATAAAGTATTCTGAAAGCATTGATGAATCTGCAAACCGTATACTGCGCGATCTGACCGGTGTGACCAATATTTTCCTGGAGCAGATCAAAGCATTTGGTGATGTGTCCAGATACCCCACAAAGCGTGTTATCACGATCGTTTACTATGCGCTTGTTAAGCCCGAGAACTATACGCTGCACGCCGGCTTCACGGCCGCAGATGCTCAGTGGTTCCCGGTAGATGAGGTTCCTACCCTGCCCTACGACCACGATCAGATTGTTGCTGAGGGCATAACCTTTCTTAAAGAGAAGGCACGTCGCGAACCGATTGGATTTAATCTAATCCCCAAGAAGTTTACTCTTTTGCAACTGCAGGCATTGTATGAAGCCATTCTTGGACAGCGACTTGATAAGCCAAACTTTCGACGAAAGATCCTGAAAATGAACTTCCTGGAAGTTTGTAAAGAGAAGCAAACCGATGTTTCGCACCGCGCCGCAAGTCTCTATCGTTTTGATAAGCGGAAATATGAGAGGCTGAAAGACAAAGGGTTCATTTTTGAGCTATGACTCCGCCTTCCGCCGGACAAAATTAAGCTCCATCGGTAGTCAAAAAGACTATAACAATTCCGCATTTTTTTTAGATTGCAATCCTTTGCAGTACTGCAAAGCACCGAAAAACCCTCTGATTGATTTTGAAGGACACGCATCAAATAACAAGTATCAATAAAGCGTATCTTAACACACTATAACCTTAAACCTTATTATCAATGGAACAGCTTAATCCCAAGCGACTTTTTTATGGAAGTTGCTTTGCCTTAATCACCACCGCGTTCTCCTTCAGTATCAGGGCAGGGATTCTGCCGCAGCTGGCAGAAAGATTTCAACTAGACGCCATTCAATTGGGTACCATCAACCTGATGTGGTTCCTGGGGTTCCCGATATCTATGGTATTGGGTGGTATCTTTTACGCTTCTATCGGACCTAAGCGAATTATGCAGTTCGCGCTGTTCGCGCATGCCATCGGTATTCTCCTGACCATCTATTCCGGAGGATACTTTGGTCTTCTTGTTTCAACTCTCTTTATTGGTCTTGCTAACGGATGTACAGAAGCGGCCTGCAATCCCATGATCGCGACGATGTACACGGGTAAGACAATGAACACGTTGCTCAACAGGTTCCATATGTGGTTCCCCGGCGGAATTTTTGTCGGCAGCATCATTTCTTTTGTCATGACAAAAATGAACATGGGTTGGGAAGCACAAATCTGGGTGATTCTTATCCCTACCGTGATCTATGCTTATCTGTTCTTTGGACAAAAGTTTCCAGAGACTCCGAAAGAAGCGTCTTCTATCGGCAACAACCTGAAGGCAATGATTTCACCGCTGTTTCTGTTCATCAGCGCCTGTATGTTCCTCACCGCTATTTCGGAATTCGGTCCCTCTCAGTGGGCAACTCTGGTGCTTGCAAAGAGCGGCGCTGAACCCATGCTGATTGTAGCACTGACATTCGGTCTCATGGCCATCGGTCGTTATTTCGGTGGTGAATTCGTTCACAGATTCGATCAAACGGGTGTTTTGCTGGGATCAGCTGTGATCACTCTTGTTGGTATTTTCCTGCTGAGTTCGCAGACTGGTCCTATGGCCTATGTCGCTGCCATAGTATTTGGAATGGGCGTTTGCTACTTCTGGCCAAACATGATCGGCTTCGTGGCTGAAAAGATTCCTGCCAGTGGCGCTACGGGCATGTCGATCGTAGGAGCCTGCGGTATGTTCTCCAATGCAGTGTTCCAGCGCATCATTGGTGGCTGGATCGAGGACGGTAAAGAAAAAGCGGCCGCCCTTGGACTCCAGGGCGATGCAGCCGAACTCGCCGCCGGCCAGGCAACGCTTCAAACGATGATGATCTTCCCCGCAATACTGATCGTATTGTTCACTATTTTATTCTTCTGGGTTCGCAAAAGAAGGGGTGTTGCTGCTGTGCCTGCACACTAAGAGGTGCTCAAATAAACTTGAACTTCTGAGTAAACCAATCGGGCACATTATGCGTCCTGTTGGTGCATCCAGGCTCAACGGGAAAAATAAATTTCAGAGAGGATGGCAAAACCATCCTCTCTGTTTTTTCCGTAAGTCACAGAAACGATTTACCTTCAACGCCATGACTCGATTGTTGTTCATACTATCGCTGCTCGTTTGCTCACAAACTATGGCTCAGAAAATAATCATTGAAGACAACCTGCGCTTTCTTGCCTTAGGAGATTCATACACGATCGGAGAAAGCGTCACTGCCGATTCGCGGTGGCCGGCTTTATTGGTTGATTCTCTGCACCATCGCGGCATCAACGCCTTGGAGCCTAACATCATTGCTACAACCGGCTGGCGTACTGATGAGCTCAAACGCGCGATTGAAAAGGCAAAGTTTAAAGGGACGTTTTCGCTGGTTTCATTGCTGATAGGAGTCAACAATTTCTATCAGGGCAAAAGCGTGGAGTCATATGCACCCGAATTTGAAGAGCTCCTGCAGACGGCCATCAAGCTTGCCGATGGCAGAAGAAACCATGTCTTTGTAGTTTCCATCCCGGATTATGGCTACACCCCATTCGGCCAGGCAAAGCGTAATGAGATAACACCGGGTGTTGATGCATTTAATAAAGTCAACAAAGAGATCAGTGAAAAATTAGGCGTGCGCTATTTTGACATTACGCCAATCTCACGAAAGGGGCTGGCGGAACCTGACCTCGTGGCTTCCGACGGACTTCATCCTTCAGGCAAGATGTACGCGGAGTGGGTTGAGTTGATCCTGAAAGACGCTACTCTCGTACCCGAATCCGAAGAAGAGGAAAAGTAGAGCTGACAACGGCACATATATACGCCGAAATCGATGGCGTAAGTTCTGTAACATCCGAACCTGGATTTGTATATAGACGGCTTCAGTATTTGGTTGGGTTTTATTTTATTGCGTATACCTAAACCCGCAATTAGTGAAGTCACCACTCCTGTTACTGGCGTTGTTGCCCGTATTGGCAATCGCTCAGAAAAAAGCTCCGGCGCCTAAGATGACGCCAGCAAAAACAACAATCGTACAATCTGTCACCACTCATTCTGCAGATCTTATTTCAATCAGTGATAAGATCTGGGCCGCCGAAGAACTCGCCTTCCAGGAATCACAATCCGCCAAACTCCTGTCGGACTATGCCGAAGCAAATGGATTCAAAGTGGAACGCGGCGTGGCCGAAATGCCAACAGCATTCGTTGCCACCTATGGGAGCGGCAGTCCTGTGATCGGCATCCTTGGAGAGTTTGATGCATTGCCCGGCTTATCTCAAAAGACGCAACCAACAAAGTCACCCTTGCATGAAGGCATGCCCGGTCATGGCTGCGGGCACAACCTGTTTGGTACTGCAAGTCTTGGCGCGGCGATCGCCGTTAAGGAACTCATTGAACAAGGCAAATTAAAAGGCACGATAAAGTTCTTTGGAACGCCTGCGGAAGAGAAATACTTTGGAAAGCTATGGATGGCACGGGCCGGCTTATTCGATGGCCTCGACGTTTGTATGGACTGGCACCCGGGTGCAGAGACAAAAGCTTCGGTGCAAAGTTCTCTCGCTCTTGTTGACTTCATAGTGGAATTCAAAGGGCAGGCAGCGCACGCTTCTGCCGACCCATGGAACGGACGCAGTGCATCAGATGCCCTTGAACTTTATACGCATGGAATAAACATGCTTCGCGAACACGTAAAGCCGTCGGTACGCATGCACTATCACATCCAGGACGGCGGTCAGGTGGTAAATGTTGTGCCCGACTACTCACGCCTCTGGGTGCGGATCAGGGATACCACAAGAGTTGGTATGAACGAAGTATATCAACGAGTGATGAAGATGGCCGAGGGAGCTGCTGTACTTGCCAACGTCGATTACAAGATATCACTGGTGTCGGGGATATATGAAGTGCTGGTCAACCGTTCAGGTGGAGAAGTCATTCAAAAGAACCTCGAATTGCTCGGGCCAATAAATTATACTGATGAAGAAACGGCATTTGCTAAAAAGATCCAGGAAAGTACAGGTAAGCCGCAGATAGGATTGCACAGCAAGGTCGAACCGTTGGAAGAGACCTTGCCAGGCGGATCGGGTGGTTCTACCGATGTTGGTGATGTGAGCTGGATTGTTCCCGTGGTTCGGATGACAACGGCAACGGCGCCGATAGGCACACCGTGGCATTCGTGGGCCGTCGTTGCCTGCGGTGGCATGTCCATAGGACATAAGGGATTGATCCACACCTCCAAGACCCTGGCAATGTCGATCGCTGATATCATGCAGGATCCGAAAAAGGTCGAAGAGATAAAGGCGGAGTTCAAGCGCCGTAAAGGCGATCATGTGTACAAAGGTTTGGTACCGGACGGACCACCACCGATTGGCCACTAACTATTTTCGCTTCGTAATCAATCTGAGGCTCCGTAATCTATTTTCGCTCACGCAGTAATCGAAAGTCCTCCTCTATCTGTTGCATGATAGAGGCGACGTCCTGGCTGGGCGAAATGGACTTTGGTCTACCGAATAATATCGAGGAAGAGAAGGGCACAATAAGACTGTCGCTCTTCGGCATGGCTTTGCCCATGCCCTTCATGAACGCCGGCACATACTTTATGTGAGGGCGCTGACTGAGCACGAAAGCCACACCCGGTTTAAGCTGCTGCTGAATCTCTGGTTCACCACGCGTGCCCTCCGGAAAAAGTATGAGTGAATAACCATCATCGAGTGCTTTAACCATCCTGTTTACGGGATCATTCTGCGGGTTGTCTTTATCGCGCTTGCGTTGAATAAGCAGGGTATTAACAAAGTAGTTGCTGAGCTTCGTACTCCAGCTGGTTTTGCCGAAGTGATCGGCAGCTGCCACGGGCTTTACCTTGTGTAAAATGCGCCGCGGGATCGACGACATGATCGTCATTGTGTCGAGATGGCTGTTGTGATTGGCAACTATGATAAACTGCTTTTCATCTAGCAGAAAGCGCGCATTATCAAACCTGACACCTACGAACATCCGGAGGAATGTCCGCATGGCATAACCATAACCGTATCGGAGGATCAGTCGCTGCATCTAGAACGCCATATAGTATACAAGATGGAAAAACACGGGTGCGGTATACGCAAGTGAGTCAATGCGATCCAGAATTCCTCCATGGCCCGGAATTGAAGATCCCATGTCCTTGATGCCAATGTCACGCTTAACCGAAGACATGACGATATCACCAATAAATCCTGAGCAGGCAAGAAAGAAACTCACGAAGGCAACCTGCATTGAAGTTAACGGCGTGAGAAACGCGAGAAAATATCCGATGATTGTCGTGCTCACAATCCCACCAATAAATCCTTCCCATGTTTTATTAGGACTCACCTTTGGAACAATCTTATGCTTACCAAGCAGCTTTCCCCAAGTGAACTGCATGACGTCGTTTATCTCCGTTAGAAAAACGAGGAACAGCAACATTTTCTTGCCCAACAACGGCTCCTCTACCGGCGACAATGATAAGAGATAGGCCATGTGACTCAATCCAAACACGGTGAGCATGAGTATCCATTGCAAAGACGACATGGACTTGATGATGCCTTTGGTCTCGCCTTTCAGCACCATTCGAAGTGGGAGCACCAGAAACATGACCACAGGTATGAAGATAATGAATGCACCATACCATTTGATGTAGGCAAGATAGTACTGAACGGGAATTGCAAGGTAACCCCAGAAGACAGCGCGACGATCAGCTTCGCGAAAGTCGAGGACCGAGTATAATTCCCGGAATGCCATGAATGACAGGAAAGCCAGCGCAATGTAGCAGAGCGTTGTATTGATGAGAACAGCAGTCAGCACCAGTGAGGCCATGATCCACCACGACCGCGTTCTGGATTTCAATTCTACGAGGTTTGCCTTAGGTCTGACTTTTCCTACTACAAAGAACAGTGTCGATGCAAAGATGAGAATACCAAAGATAACATAGACAACGGCCATCAGCTCGCCGTCGGACAGAAAGTCGAAATGAAAGTACTTGTCCATGATTAAGATTTCGCAGGAGATTTAAGCAGATGACACACGCGCATCAGACGACGGTAACAGGTAATGAGCAGGCCGATGTTCATGACAATAAGGATGTAATAAAATACCGGCGGATACCAGACATATACAACACAGCCGGCAGTTAAAAGGGCCATGCGATGTTGCTTCGCCATAGGGCCGAGAAAATGGTGACCAACATTGAGCGAAGCGCCGAGCGTTCTGATATATGCAGTAGTGATTGATAACGCGATGGCCAAATATACCAGGTCAGTGCCATAGGAGTACGATGAAACCAGGAAGATCAGGCCAAGTAAAGTTAAGGTGTCGCTGACACGATCGGGAACCTCATTGAAAATTCCGCCCAGCACTGACTTCCTGTTGTGTTCCACTGCCACCATGCCATCAAACAAATTCATGAGCAACCTTCCCTGAATGCCAGCAATAGCTAATAGCATCCACAGTAGATGATAGCCGGTTGTCCGTGCTTCCAGGTAAAAAGCAAAGGTGGATAGTGCTGCAAAGACGATACTGAGTATTGAAATAAAGTTTGGGGTTACTCCGTTGCTGGCAAGAAAGGCAGCTACGGATTTAGCCCAGCCGGAGTTCCTCGAAGCAATCGGGCGCCGGCCTTGCATTGGCTCTGTCATTGGGGGTGGTCTAACGCAAAATCAAATTAGTGATTTTCTAACGAAATCCGTGATAAACAGTTTCGCGTCGGCACCTCGTTGGTGAAACTTTAGTTAGGCCAATTCACAGAAGGTCATCGGTGACTTCCAATAGCTAGTTCGCGAGGAGTTCCTGGTAGATTGAATAGTTCTCCCGGTCGAAGCAAACAAACATGACGCGATCCACGGTCAAGTTCGCTGTTTTCCACTCATTAACTGCTTCAATTGCAACAGCTGCAGCAAGATCTTTGGGATATCCGTAAATGCCCGTGCTGATATTCGGAAACGCTATTGTTCGGACTTCATTCTCGGCAGCAAGGCGAAGACTATTCTTGTACGACATTGCCAACAGCTCAGGTTCGTTGTTTGTACCGCCATTCCAGACCGGCCCAACGGTATGAATAACATACTTTGCCAGAAGTTTCCCTGCGGTAGTGATCACGGCCTCTCCAACTTTACATCCACCCTGCCTGTTTCGTATCTGCACACACGCCGCAAGAATCTCAGGACCACCGGCGCGATGAATGGCGCCGTCGACGCCACCGCCGCCAAGCAGCGAAGTGTTTGCTGCGTTTACTATCGCATCAACTTTTATTTTCGTGATGTCACCCTGGATTACTTCAATCATTCCACCTCTGATAATATGTAGATGACTTTTAACATGCCAGCATAATACATGACCATAGCAATAGATCCATTGGGTGGCACGCTATTCACTCCTCAATGTTGTGGCCGGATTGGCAACTGCCGTCTTATACGTTTCAAGTACAATCGTACCGACTCCGAAAACCAGCAGCACGACAATGCTGAGAAATACATCCAGTATCGATATGCTCGCATGATAATGTTGTAGCCTTGGTACCATCGCGTTTAAAAACAAGACCGTAAGAGGCGTCCCAATTGCAATCGCCCAGGCAAGCATTTTCATATAGTCGCCTGATAGCAACATGATCATGTGCCTGACATCGGCGCCCATAACCTTTCGGATACCTACTTCTTTTGTCCGCGATTGCGATGTGTACACAACCATACCAATCATGCCCAAAAGCGATATTGTGATGGCCATAAGTCCCAGGAATCCTACAATCTTCAACATCACCACATACGTATCGTACCCTTCCCGCATCTCATCTTCAAAATATCGGGCAATAATTTTCTTTTCCGTGGGAAATTGCTTCCATATGGTCTCGAACTCTGATAGTATTTCATAGGAATCGCCGCCAGTAACTTTAAGATTTGCAAAGTGATATTGTGACGGGTCGTCGCGAAACACAAAGTTTGCAATGGGAAAGTTGAGAGGCGCATAGTGAAAATTTTTCAAGACTCCGATCACTTCGAGATCATGTCCATCCACCTGATAAACTCTGCCTATCGCTGCTTGTGGTGGGCTGATGTTTCGCGACTTAAGAAATTCTTCATTAACGATCATGTAACTTTCCCGACTAAAAGATTCGTCCGGAAAACTTTGCCCGGCCACGAAAGTAAGCTCCAGATTGCTGAAATAATTCCTATCTGCGTACATCTGGGCCGCTATAACAGAATCCCGGTTTGCATCATGATACCAAGCCTGCGAAACAGTGACCGCCATCACTCCAGATGAATGTGACAATGTTTCTACGTTTGCCAGCGAGCCGAATTTGGTATCAAAGACTTCGCGTTTCACATCCTGTAAGGCAACATCAATGATCTGCCCCTTCCTGAAGCCAAAATCAAAACTCATGGCATACCGATACTGGCGATTGATGGCGAACAAGGTTAATATGAAACCAAACGACAACACAAATTGAAATATGGTAAGAACTTTCCGGACGCTGAAGATAGATGTCTTTGTCACGACCCGGCTTTTAAAAGCATCAATAGGATTGAGCCTCGCGAAATACAAGGCCGGAAATATGCCAGCAAGAACACCCGTAACAATGGCAAACAGAACGAACAGAAGAATCAACGATGGGGTTAAGGATAAGTCAAGTGAGGCCCCCGCCACCAGCATGCTTTGAAACTCGCGCCGGATGAGCACAAATATTCCGATTGCACCAATAAGGGAAAAGATCGACATAAGGACAGTTTCAGTAACGAACTGAAAAAAGATCTGGCTGCGCACGCCTCCCACGGTCTTTCTTAATGCGATTTCCTTAGCTCTTCGCATCGCCCTGGCGACAGATATGTTCGCATAGTTAAAACATGCCGGAAGAAGTATTAACGCTGCAAATACAGCGAACACTATAAATCCACTTGCCTCCCATTTTTCACCAATGTCGTTTCTGAGATCGGGACCAACCGTTAATCCCTTCAGCGGTCGCACAGTAAAAGAAACTTTTGCCGGCGACTCCGTGTAAAGTCTGTTAGCTGCGGCATCGAGATATTGTTCGAGATCCTGAATTGCAGCATCGCTGAGCATTCTGACGTACACGTATTGGTTGGGAAATTTCACCCAATCCTCCTCGAAGCTTGCCGAATGCTGCACAATCGACGGGTACGACATCAGCATATCAAAATTCAAATGTGTTTTTTTCAGATCCTTCAGCACGCCGCTTACCTGGACGAGGGCGCCGCCTGAAAGTTCAAGCGTTTTCCCCATTGGATCTTCATCTCCAAAAAGCCGCCGGGCTGTTGTTTCAGTTAACAATACCTGACCTGGCTGCCTCAATGCCAAGGCACTTCCGTCTAAAAACTCAAAGGAAAAAACGTCAAAGAATTCAGGGGAAGTATAATACGTCTTGACCGCAAAGTTCTGTGTGCGCGTAACAACCGTCTGATATTCCTTCACGATAGTGAGTACACGATCTGCAGCATGAAACTCCGATGTCATTTTATCGGCGAGGGCTATTGGCGCGGTGGCAAATTCAATATGTTCAATTCCCTTGTCAACAATTGAAGTTATCGCATAAACATCCTCCGCGCGATCATGAAAATCATCATAGTTGCTGACATAACTGAAGAGTGCGATTAACAGCAGGCTTACCGACATACCGAGGGCCAGGCCGAACGCATTGATTACGGAGAAATATTTATGCTGATACAGGTTCCGGACGGCCACCTTAAAATAATTAACAAGCATCGCGGTATTGAGTGAAGAGGAAGCGAGTGCTGCATGACTCGCATTTCGCCGGCGTGCGCGAAGGGCGTAGGAGAACGACAATGAGAAGACCTGCTTCCAATAGATCCAGCGTGCACGCAACAACGACATGTGTCTGAGGTTTTCATAGAACCATTCATCCATGTCGCCCAGCAAATCGTCAACGTGGGCCCTACCTGCCAGGAGGCCGAACAATCTTCGTGCAAACCCCGGAGGCTGCGGTGTCTTCAGCGGTCGTTTCATTTGATAGCCAGTTTGATTCCCGACTCGGTCCACAGTTCATCTCTAAGGCTCCTGGTTTCAGCAACAGCCTTCTTGCCCAATGGCGTAATGTCGTAATATCGCTTGCTGCGTCCTCCCCTCTCGGCTGTGGCGCCACCCACCCAGGACTTCAGCAATCCTTTTTCCTCCAGACGGGTGATCGTGGAATGCAATCCACCTATAGTAATACGGCGATCCGATCGGGCTTCAATCTCCCGCTGAATACTTACTCCGTACGCCTCCTGTCCCAGGACAGCAACGGTTAATAATACGAGCTCCTCCAACTCTCCAAGGTAGTGCTTCATGATATTCGGTTAACCTCTCCTTCTGCTAATGTACGGCTCCGTCGCTTATTTGTTCTGTTTTTAAGAAGAAATATAAGCGAGTGTTGCTGGCATTGGAAAGCAAACCCATAAAATCAACAGGAAACGCTACTGTACATTTAAGAACCGTGAGCAGTAAACAAAAAAGAGCACGTGGTAGCACGTGCTCTTTGCCAGTAATTGCGTTGTTTAGCTTAAAGCTTAACTGCCTTCTCTTTCACAATAACCTCGAGCGGATCGCCCGACTCCCGTATCGTTTCAACGCCATCGGCAGTAACCCGTATTTTAATGACACGCTTCCTGAACTCCAGACGGAATGAATATGACTTCCACTTGTCGGGCAGGAAAGGATTGATGTGCAGCTGACCATTCTTAACGCGCATGCCACCAAATCCCTTTACAACACTCATCCAGGTTCCTGCCATCGAGGTAATGTGACAGCCCTCTTCAGTGTCGTTGTTATAGTCATCCAAATCGAGGCGCGCTGTTCTAAGATAGAATTCATACGCGCGCTCCTTATAGCCAAGCCTGGCCGCGAGTATAGCATGCACACAGGGCGACAGCGATGACTCATGCACTGTCATGGGCTCGTAAAAATCGAAGTTCTTCCGCAGCGTCTCTATTTCGAAGTCGTCTTCGAACAGATAAAGACCCTGCAATACGTCGGCCTGTTTGATGAAACATGAACGGAGTATACGGTCCCACGACCACTTCTGATTGAGCGGGCGCTGGGAAGGTTTCAGATCATTAACACGGAGAAGTTCCTTGTCGAAGAAGCCATCCTGTTGCAAAATAACGCCCCTTCGCTCGTCGGCAGGATAGTACATTTTTTCACTAATGTCTTTCCATTTCGAAGCCTCCTTAGCCTCATCAAAGCTTGTCTTTGAAACAATCTCGCTGTAGCGGGCGCTGTTGGTTTTCTTTACGTGGTCAATGGCGAACTGCGTATAACGGAGTGTCCAGGCGCCGAGGTAATTCGTGTACCAGTTGTTGTTAACGTTATTCTCATATTCATTCGGGCCCGTTACACCCAGCACCACATACTTGTTCTTGTCGGTTGACCAGGTTGCACGCTGTGCCCAGAAACGCGAAATGCCGATGAGAACTTCAAGTCCGTACTCCGCGAGGTATGCATCATCACCAGTATAGTCGATATAATCGCGAATAGCATAAGCCATGGCGCTCGTGCGATGGATTTCCTCGAAAGTGATTTCCCATTCATTATGGCACTCCTCCCCGTTCATAGTCACGAATGGGTAGAACGCTGCTCCGTCGGTAAATCCAAGCTTCTTCGCATTCTCGATCGCCTTCGGTAGATGCTTGTAACGATAAACTAACAGGTTGCGTGCAACTTTTTTTTCCGCGGTTCCGAGGTAAAAAGGAATACAGTATGCCTCGGTGTCCCAATAGGTACTTCCTCCATATTTCTCACCCGTAAAGCCCTTGGGACCGATGTTGAGACGCTCGTCTTCACCCGTGTATGTTTGGGTAAGCTGAAAGATATTAAACCTGATACCCTGCTGCGCCGCTACATCTCCCTCGATCGTGATATCACATTCCTCCCACTTATGCTTCCATACCTTTTCGTGATCTTCAAGCAGCTTGTCAAATCCTGTAGCGATCGCTTCATCAAGCACCTTATGGCAGTGCGCCAGAAGCTTATCCTTTGGATGATTCTCCGATGACAAAACAGCGGCGTATTTATAGATCACCATCTCCTTGCCTTCGTTGAGTGTGAGCTGCAATACGTTGCCGGCATACTTCTCACGTTGCTCCACATTCACCCTCTCGGCCTTTACCTCTTTACCCGCTTCCGATAAAGAATAACACATACCTGTCGCAACGTGGAAGAAGGTCTTTTTCGTTTGAGCAATGACAATGGCTCTTCCCTCCTTCGCCTCCTTGCTTACTTCCTCCCAGAACTTTTCATCGTAATTCGAATCCTTGTTTACAACGTCGGCATCGATATCGAGCGTCACCGTTGCTTTGTCAGAAAAGTTTACGGCCGTTATCGAATAACGAATCGCACCTATTTCGCCTTTGGCCATGCTGCAGAATCGTTTCGCCTCCACCTTAAGCGTTTTTCCATCCGCCAGTGTCGCTGTAAAACTTCTCGTTAGCAGTCCACGCTTCATATCCAGCACACGCCTGAATCCCTCGACCTTGCATTTTGCCAGATCCAGCATCTGCTTGCCAATCGCTATGCGAATACCAATCCAGCTTGGAGCATTCAATACCTTTGCGAAGTATTCCGGATATCCGTTCTTCCACCACCCCACACGCGTCTTATCGGGATAGTAAATGCCCGCGACATAACTGCCCTTCAACGTCTCACCTGAATAATATTCCTCGAAGTTTGCGCGCTGTCCCATCCGTCCGTTGCCCAGACTGAATACGCTTTCAGATACCATATTGTAATGGGGATTGAGGCCTTCCTCGATAACCTCCCATTCGTGATGTTTTAAATACTCCTTCATGAAGTGATGAATTTATGCCTTCGTTAAAATCGCGCGTTTAACAGCACGTTACACTTTAGTTTAAATCAATTTCTAAAATCGTCCTCATTGTTCAATGTATTGCAGCTATACATGCGTCTGCGATTCATTTACTTCAGAGCTTTTTTAATTCCTCAGGATCAAAGTCGCCCGTCCTGCTAACGACAATATTGGCGTGTCCCAAAAGTTCACTGGATCCAATACCTACACTCTTCATACCCGCTGCGATCGCTGCATCAATTCCGGCAGCAGCATCTTCAAATACAACACAATCATGCGAAGATATCTTAAGCAGTGATGCTGCAAGGAGAAAGATCTCGGGGTCTGGTTTCGCGTGTTTAACCATTCCACCGTCTACCACGACGTCAAACTCGTCTGCAATTCCTAAGGATTGAATTACCTGTGGCGCGTTCTTGCTGCTTGATGCAAGCCCTACCAATATGCCGCGATGTTTCAAATCAGCAATCAGCTTCTCTACTCCAGGGAATATTTCACTTCGATCCATTCTATCGATGTACTCTACAAACCATTCATTCTTCCTGGCAGCAAGCGCTTCTATTTCCGAGTCAGAATAAGTCTTGTTCTTTCCAAGACTGAGCAAGATCTCCAGCGAGCGCATCCTGCTCACCCCTTTAAGCCGCTCGTTGTCGCGCTCTGTAAAGGGAATACCTAGCTCACCGGCAAGTCTACTCCAGGCCAGGAAATGATAGCGTGCTGTATCGACAATCACTCCGTCAAGATCAAATATGCAGGCTCTTATCAAGTTTGGCGCGTAGTTACGAGGTGGGTTGTACCCGATGTTATTACATCAGGCCTCTTTTGGATTTTCAGAATAAGTCTCCTGTAGAATTTTTTCCGTTTCCTCGAGGGATTTGAAAACCGCGAAAGTCTTACCCTGCGTTCGCAATGCACCCAATGCATTGCCGTATCTGGCGGCGCCAACGTAGTCGTTGGGCTTTTGTAACAATCCAAATCCAACACCGCCTGCAAATGAATCACCACATCCGGTTGTATCCACGACATTGTCAACCTTCACTGCAGGCACCATCTCTTCTACCAGCTTACCTTTATTTCTATAGTAAGTGAGACATCCTCTGGAATCCACGGTGATGTATACGCACTTCACGCCCATGTTGAGACAGTGTACAGCAAAGTCACGGAGCATGTCGCGGTCGAGATCTTCGGCATCGTTAAAGTAGTCGCGCGATTCGTATTCTTTTTTGAACCACGATGCGTGCGCTTCTTCAAGATTCATTTTCAATACGTCGATGTAAGGCAGCCACTGATCGCGGTCGATCCAGAATTTCCGTTGCCTTTCTCCTGAGAAAAGACAAGCAGTAGTGGGACCGTGGGCGTCAAAAATGATCGTGCCTTTGCTGTTCTCCTTCAGAAACTTGAGTGTGTCCAGTGAAATTTCATAGTCACTGATCGGGATGAAAACAAAAACCTTGCAGTTTAAAAGGTTCTTCATGTCCGAAGGCAGAATGGGATCCATGAACCCGGTCTGACGCTCAATACGATTGTTCATGTCGACGAACTTCAGACTGATAATATCACCCTGATCGTTCTTACTCGTCATGTGCTTGAGGTTGATGCCATCGTATCCCCGAAAGACTTCCTTGACGTTGTCCAGGTCAACGCTCCGGACATGACACACAGGAATAATTTCTATCTTGTCACCTGCCAGCACCGAGAGTGCAATTACGGGGTGTGTAACACAGCCCCACTTCTGAATAAGGTCGCCCTGATGGGTGACAATGTGGTCCCGAGGTATCGGGCCGATCACTGCAATCTGTTTCATACCCCTTTGTTCAATTGAAAGATCCACGCCAAAAATACTAACTCACCAAAAAGGCTCCGCCATAAACTCCCGCGCTGTCGCCCAGCAACGGTCTGACTACTGGCGTGTCCAGTCTGTTATTAAATATGTTCTTTCTCAATTCATCAATCCCGCGTTCATATAGCACGGGAATATTTCCAAGTCCACCGCCAAGTACAACCACGTCCGGATCGAGAATGTTTATTACCACACTCAATGCGCGACCGAAGAATACTACCATCCGATCGATTGTTCTTGTAGCTATCGCATCAGTACCATTAGCAGCCGCCTCAACGATGTCTTTCATGCTCTTAT
This sequence comes from Chryseolinea sp. T2, assembly GCF_037203685.1. Lineage (NCBI taxonomy): Bacteria > Pseudomonadati > Bacteroidota > Cytophagia > Cytophagales > Fulvivirgaceae > Chryseolinea > Chryseolinea sp. T2. Next base: position 87,984 of record NZ_JBBCAU010000010.1, on the reverse strand, counting down.
ATGCGCCGCTTTCGCGCTGATAATACTTCTCAAGCGCCGGACCTGATATCACATTCTCCACGCAGCCGGTCTTCCCACAGTAACATGGACCGCCCGATTCATCGAGATAATTGTGTCCCCATTCTCCGGCTATCCCCTGCAATCCGACAATTGCCTTCCCGTCCACTACGATTCCTCCTCCGACGCCCGTGCCCATGATCACACCAAATACAACTTTGGCTTCCGGGAACTGCTGCCTGACGACACCATACCGAGCTTCTGCAAGGGCAAAACAATCGGCATCATTTGCCATTTCAATACCCCTGCCAAGACGTCGCTCGAGATCCTGTTTCATCGGCTGACCGTTCATGGCCGTGGTGTTGCAGTTCTTCATCACGCCATACTTCGGATCAAGTATCCCGGGCGTTGCAAAACCTATGCGATTGTTTTGATCGCCAGAGGCCGCACGCATCTGATCTACCATCTTCTCAACCTGTCCCAGAATATGCTGATAACCCTTGTCGGCCTCGGTCGCTATTCTGCTGCGAAACAACACTTCCGGCTCTTCCGCCGACTTGAGTATCGCGCCCTCAATTTTTGTTCCCCCCAGATCGATTCCCCACAAACTACGGGACGTGATGCCCTCTATGATACCAGTCATTTCGTTGCCAGATTCTCCTTGCTTGGATTCGTAATTTAATAGATGATTTCAAACTTATCCTACCCCTCAGGCCGAATAAGTTTCGACGCCTAACTTCATGTTAATCAACTAAAAGTGGTCGCATTCCTGATCCATTCCTCGACGCCTCCCAGTTCCTGTGCTGTGCGTTCAGAACTCCATCCCAGCAAGGTGCCACACCGAGTGGCAATCAGCTCCTTCCAGCGTTGCACCCTGGCAATGTCAAAAAAGATAAGACCGGTACGCCTGACAAAGAAATCTGAAAGCGAATACACCATTTCATTGTGAACACAATACTCGAGTTCCGCCAGTATCAGGGCTTGGTCTCCCTGATCACCCGAACGAAGAGCCTGCTCAATCACCAGCTTCGCTTCACCTCCATAGTTTTCGACCAGATAAGAAATCTGATGTTCCGAAAGCGATAACGGTGCAGCCTGTGACTTAAGTGTGGCCGCAAACTTAGCCACGTCTTTCACCCCATTAAAGGGATTACTCCCTAACCGGATGCCGGATGTCTTACTGTTACCCAGGTTTCCTCCATGCTTCCTGGCCACCAGGTTAACAACCCGCTCGGCCATCTTTCGATATCCGGTAAGCTTGCCGCCTGCAATGGATATGAGTCCCGTGGAGGACTCAAATATTTCATCCTTTCGCGACAGCTCTGAAGCCGACTTGCCCTCTTCGTGAATCAGTGGCCGCAGACCTGCCCAGCTTGACTCAATGTCTGACACCTTAAGCTGAACGGATGGAAAAGTAGCGTTGACAGCGCTGATCAAATAGTTTGCATCTTCGCGTGTAGTCCGCACGTTGTCTTTGTCGCCCGTGTAATTCGTGTCAGTAGTACCTACATACGTAATGCGTCCTCTGGGAATCGCGAATATCATACGTCCATCTTCGACGTCGAAGTAAATTGCCTGCTTCACGGGCAGGCGTTGTCGTGGCAGAACGATATGCACACCTTTTGTCAGGTGAAGCCTCTTGCCCTGCTTTGAACGATTTATTTCCCTCAGCTCATCAACCCATGGCCCCGCAGCGCTCACAACAAATTTACCTTTGATTGTAAACTCATCGCCACCGGCCGGCGCAGCTACAACACCAGCGACAACATTGTTTTCATATACAAAATCTTTTACCAGAACATAGTTCGCTATGATAGCACCTTCACGTGCGGCCTGCTTCATAATTTCGACGGTAAGGCGAGCATCATCAGTCCGGTATTCAGCATAGATAGCTCCGCCTCTGATGTCTTCATCTTTCAGAAGAGGCTCATAACGGAGCGTCTGCACGCGGGTTAACATACGCCTTCTGTCTTCCGCCTTTACGCCGGCAAGCCAATCGTAGATCTTCAATCCGATCGACGTGAGCCAATACCCAAGTCCTCGTTTCTCCGACAGCGGTAGCAACATTTTTTCGGGAACAACAAGATGAGGAGCAAGCCCATGCACAATGGCGCGTTCGCTGCCGACCTCTTTTACAAGTCCAAACTCGAGTTGCTTTAAATAGCGGAGACCACCGTGAATTAACTTGGTCGATCTGCTGCTTGTGCCGAACGCGAAATCGACCTTCTCGACGAGCGCAGTTCGCAGTCCGCGCGAGGCAGCATCAAGAGCAATACCAGCACCTGTGATCCCTCCACCAATGATGATGAGATCAAAAGTTTGCGAGCGAAGCTGCTGCAGATTAGTTAAGCGATCGTGAGAGGAGAATGTTGCCAAAACTGCGAAGACTTATGTTATAACTAATCGACCCATCCTTTGGTTCGGTCGACTGCTTTTTTCCAACCTTTATATAATCGGTTACGTGTAGATTCATCCATCTGCGGCTCAAACCTTCGTTGAACCTTCCTGTTTCGGATGATATCATCTTTGCGCCACAAGCCAGCCTGCATTCCGGCGAGGTATGCCGCACCGAGTGCTGTAGATTCTATAACGTCTGGCCTTTCAACCGCTGTGCCAAGAATGTCTGATTGAAACTGCATCAACACATTGTTTGCCGATGCGCCTCCATCCACCTTGAGGGTCGCCAGTTTCAGATTTGCATCTTCTTCCATGGCATGAACGATGTCTTTCGTTTGGTATGCCAGCGACTCAAGAGTCGCCTTGATGATGTGATCCTTTCCGGTGTCACGGGTGAGTCCGAAGATGGCACCGCGCGCATACATGTCCCAGTAAGGTGCGCCTAATCCGGCGAACGCAGGAACGACATATACTTCATTTGAACCCAATGCCTTGGCAGCAAAATACTCGGAGTCCTTTGATTGATCAATGAGGTGCATGGCATCGCGAAGCCATTGGACCGCCGCACCGGCGATAAAGACACTTCCTTCCAGTGCGTACTCAACGCGCCCTTCAATCCCCCAGGCGATCGTTGTGATCAGTCCGTGCCTGGACGCCTGAAACTTCGGTCCGGTGTTCATGAGCATAAAGCAACCAGTACCATAAGTGTTCTTCGCCATACCTGGCTCGAAACAAGCCTGACCAAATAATGCAGCCTGCTGATCTCCGGCAACACCCATGATCGGAACTTTCACACCGTCGATCTCACACTCTCCAAATAAGGCCGCCGAAGGCTTCACCTCCGGAAGTAACTGCACTGGTATATTGAGTGCGTCGAGCATGACTTTATCCCAGGCAAGCTTGTGAATATCAAACAACATCGTGCGCGAAGCATTGGTATAGTCAGTAACATGCTTCTTTCCTTTCGTGAGATTCCATATGAGCCAGGTGTCGATTGTTCCCACGGCAAGTTTGCCTTGCAAGGCACGCTCGCGTGCACCTGGTACGTTGTCCAGCAGCCAGCTGATCTTTGTTGCAGAAAAATAAGAATCGATGACGAGGCCGGTCTGCTGTCTCACATGAGGTTCAAGCCCGTCGCTCTTCATACGTTCGCATAAGTCTGCGGTGCGCTTGTCCTGCCAAACGATAGCATTGTAAACAGGCACACCGGTTTCACGGTCCCAGATCACTGTGGTTTCCCGTTGATTAGTGATCCCAAGTGCAACAATGGAGGAAGGATTTACCTTGTGTTCCGCGATCAGACGTTCGAGTACTCCACGTTGCGTACCGTAGATTTCCATGGCGTCATGCTCGACCCAGCCTGAACGAGGAAAGATCTGCCTGAACTCCTGCTGGGCAACACCTTTGATTATCCCTTGCTCATCAAACAGTACGGCCCTTGAGCTCGTCGTGCCCTGATCGAGCGATATGATGTACTTCATACAAAAATGAACTTTACTGCCATTATCAGATACAACTTCATGGGAGTGAAATCAAAAGAGCAATTTGAACAGCAATGCTCCCAATGCGCCGCCAACCAACGGCCCGGCTACCGGAACCCAGCTATATGCCCAGTCAGATGAACCTTTTCCGTGGATGGGTAACAGAAAATGAGCCAGGCGAGGTGCAAGGTCACGGGCAGGGTTTATCGCGAAGCCTGTTGTTCCCCCGAGACTCAGTCCAATGGCGATGATTAACGCTCCTACTACAATGGGATTCAGACCTTCGGTAAATTTGTTTTCACCAATAAATAGAATGCCCAGCACGAGCACTGCCGTTGCTATGGCCTCATTGAAAAAATTAGAACCATAAGAACGGATAGCTGGGGCACAGCAAAATACAGCAAGCTTACGTCCGGGGTCATCGGTACGACGCCAGTGCGGAAGATAGTAAAGCCATACCAGCACTGCGCCCGAAAATGCGCCGGCAAACTGAGCCAGCAGATAGCCGGGGACCTTTTCCGCAGGGAAGTCTCCGCTAATGAACAAAGCGATTGTAATTGCCGGATTAAGATGTGCGTCGCTGATTCTGCCGACAGCGTAAATGGCCAGCGTAACGGCCAGGCCCCACGCGACGACAATGGTGAGCCAGCCTGCGTTCTCGGCTTTTGAATCCCGAAGCAGCACGCCGGCTACGACGCCGTCCCCCAGTAATATTAGAATGAGTGTCCCAAGAAATTCAGCAGTGTAAGGCGACATAGGCGTTTTAAATCAACGCTTTCAATATAGCAAAACCGGAATCGATTGCTATAACCGTCGCTCACTTTTAACGCGCACTTCACCCGGCACCCTGATCCTACTGAATCTTAATTGGTTTTCGTGATGTCGCTCTTGCGCGTCTTCACTTTCTGAACAATGAAATTGCCCAGCGTCGAGCCCTGTACTATACCGTTTTTGCACGCAGGCATGTAGTGTATCCCACCGTACAGGCGGCTGATTGCTGCCTCTTCACTCGCCTGGGTGAATGAGCTGAATTTCCTGATGGTAAGACCAAACTCAACTTCCGTTGAATCTGTGAAGCTATAGTTGTCACCAAACAAGTTTGTCAACGTTACTGCAGCCGCACTTGAAATAACGCTGTGACCGCTGGTATATTCCGGAAACGGAGGAGTCTGAAGTAATGGTACCCAGTTCTCGTCGATATACTGATTGATATAGGTCTCAGGCCTTATCAGCCTGCTACGGTATTTCTCATCCCAGCATGAAATAAATCCGTCCACCAACGATATGGCTACTCGTGAATAGGCCTCCATCGATTCGACCAGTCCTTTATTGCTCTTAAGACACGCTACGTGCGTGATGTTCATCCAGTGGCCGCCCGGTGATATCTTCTTCGTGGCAAACATCACGTGACCTTTAACATTCATCACAAACGGATTGCAATCCCAGAACGAAGCGATCTCACGCTGATCAGTAGTTAGGTTAACGCCCACATCATGAACCTCCTGGGCCTGAATATAGAACTCGCTGCCTTTTTGCGAAGAGAAAGCCGTCGGTGGTTTAGGTTTGAACTGAGAAGCTGAGTCAATAGCGAAAGGCCTGATCTTATTCCAGTGCGGTTCAACGGCATCCATATAGGCCGGCGGCGTCGGCTTCCACGTCGCAGGATCGTCAAGTATTGAATACTTAGGGAAAGAACGGCTTTGCTTATAATTATCCTTCGACGACCAGGCCATTACGTGATCTGCCACGGCCGTTCCATAAGCAACGGAACGTTCAAAAACATCGTCAGGCATGCCGCTGTCTTTGAACTCCTGCATGGTCTTCGCATAAAAATCATCGAGCTTGTCTTCCGAAAATACCAATGCTCTTCCCACTTTCAGCATGGCCTGACAGGCTGCCAGAGCATGACAATACTCCTGCCCTGCCTCCGGTTTGGGAAATGCCTCAAGACCAGTTAACTGGCCAGCGTAAGAAACGAACTTTTCATTCTCCTGACGTGCAGCCTCGTAGCCTGCAACACTCACATAAGTGTATATCCGCGAGGCAACCGGCGGCGAAAATATGTCGTGAACAATAATGTCGGTGATTTGCTTTATTGAACGGTGCACGCGTTCCGCGTTCTCTGCCCTCTTCCGCCAGTCGGCTTTTTCTTTTGAACACGACATGGCGATGGTGACAAGAGTCACGATAATGAAGGTGTATTTCATTCGAAGTGCTTGTAATCAAATATCAAAATTATGGTTTATTGCCGAATAAAAAACTTTATGAATTTCGGTATGAAAAGTAAACCGTACCGAAGAGGCAAGCCGCTATTTCTGCGATTTCTGCCGCACGAAACTAATCAGGCTATTATTGTTGCGGGACGCCAGTAGCAGATCAGATTTTGGCCGTTTAATAATAACAAGGTCGCGGACTTCTCCATCGATCCTGAATCCGGAATCGGACTTCTTCATTGACTTGAAATTTCCCTTCCCGTCACCTGCCAGTGCACATCCAAAGCTGGCATCATATCTTCCGGCTTCAGGCTTCACTCCGTATAAGTTGCCACCGAGCAACAGATCCGGGTGGTCGTCGCTGTTTATATCGGTAATTGCGATTCCATAAACAGGCGACAGCTGAGCGTCTGTCGGCAGCTGGCGGACGTCAAATCCTTTTCCTTTATTGATGAATACGCATGTCGCAAGCTGGTACACTTCAAGCTTCGAGGCACGCTGAAGCTGCTCCTTGCTGAAGACGTCCTCAACAGTTTGATCTTTGTAGCTTTCGTATTTGAGATACTTCTTCTTAAGCGATGGCATCTGGGCAACCAGGTCATGCCTCAGCACCATAGGGTAATTCTTATCACCAATGTAGTTACACACGATTTGTTCGACGGTTCCATTCTGATCAAAGTCGCTTACATACATTGATACCGGTTTTTCTACCGATGCCTTGAAGCGCGAGTTGAGCCCGTGATTTCCAGCGACTATGTCAAGATCGCCATCGCCATCGAGGTCGGCAACGGCAATGCGATTCCACCATCCGTTCGTTTTGTCCAGACCAAACGCCGAGGTGTTATCCGTAAAGTTGCCCTGGTCATTGACGAATACTTTAACCGGCATGTATTCACCCACAACAATAAGATCGGGATCTCCATCGCCATCAATGTCTGCAAAGGCTCCATCGGTGATCATCCCTATGCCTGATAACCCTGGGGCTATGCTATTAGCGACCTCCTCAAAGTTGCCCTTCCCATCGTTGCGCAGCAGATAACCATTCATTGGAAGGCCGTAAGCTGTAGTGTGCAATCTGCCGCCTACAAACAGGTCCTGATCACCGTCACCATCGAAGTCAGCTGACGAAACGCAGGAAGTACTTTCGGGCGTGCTTATCGGAAGCTTTTGTGAGGAGCGTGTGAAGCTACCCTTGCCGTCGTTGATGTATAGCTTGTCCGTCAACTCCAGGACCGATCCAATAAACTCAGATCCTCCCGTTGCCACATACAGGTCAAGATCGCCATCCTGGTCCGCGTCAAAAAAAGTACTGCCAAGATCTTCACTCTCTTTGTCGCGTTCCATTAATGCTGTATTGGTTCTTATAAAACTGCCACCCGACTGCTGCACGAACAATGCGCCGGCCTGTCCACGAGGTCCCCCGACGTATACATCTGTGAGACCGTCGCCATTAACATCGCCTTGCGACATTCGCGGGCCTTCAGTGCTGGCCATTTGATAAATAAGGTGATCATGATCGAAGTCGACAAAATCATTCTCCTGTTGCGCAAAGTCTATGATGCCGGGCACCGCTGAAAGCAACGGCCGGGCTGGTGGCACATATGAAACCGGAGGAGGAACACCATTCTTCTGTTCAAGTGTGATTGTCTGATTGGTTGCCACGTGATCGAGAATGGTTACATTTCCATCGGGCCAGTTGATCAGAACCTGGTCAACCGTATCAAGGGAGCCTGCTCCTATATTTGGTCGTGCATCCATGGTCGACTGGAATCCCCTGATCGGCATTTGCTCGAGATACAGATTTTTGTCGCCGGCAGTTACGGTGACCTTCGCTCCAAGTGCATAGGTATTTGCACCATTTCCCTTCAATACAAACTTCAGAAAATGATTATCGGGCAACAGGAGGTTCGCATTGTTCCTGAATACCGATACCTGCTCGTTAACGTTATTTACAACGAGGTCCAGATCACCGTCGTTGTCGAGATCTCCATACGCAGAACCGTTGGAAAAGTCAGGCCTCGAAAGTCCCCACTCTTTCGCCTTGTCAGTGAATTTGAAATTCCCCTCATTATGAAATGCAAAATTAGGAACGGGTGTGGAGGGCATATAATCCACAAGCTTCTTATAGTCGACACGATTACCTGATATAATCGTTTTAACCATCTCCTCATTAGAAATGTATTGAAGGAAGTCCTGATTCGTGAGGTCCTGATATATTCCGTTGGCGACGAAGATGTCTTTCATCCCGTCGTTATCCATATCGAACATCAGCGCTCCCCAGCTCCAGTCGGTTGCCTCGACACCGGCAAGCCTTCCTACTTCGCTAAAGGTCCCGTCGCCGTTATTACGCTGAAGCATGTTGCGTGTAAACTGATGGAAGTAATCGTTCTTAACATTGAACTGATACCTGTCCCAGCTTTCAAACATGGTAACCGTTTTTAGGCGCTCGTTATCGCTTGGAAGCATTTCGGTGCCAAGTATATCAGGGTATGTGTCGTTGTCGATGTCTGCAAGATCGGAGCCCATTGACGCACCGCTGATAGATCGTAGTTGTTCGGTGAGACTTTCCCTGAAAGTGCCGTCAGTATTGTTAAGGTAAAGGTAATCGCGTTCGAAGAAGTCATTGGAGACGTATATGTCGGGCCAGCCGTCTTTGTTGATGTCGCCTACATTGACCCCCAGGCCGAATGCAATGATGCTTCCGTAGATGCCTGCTTTCTCACTGACATCGACAAATCTGTTTCCGTCATTGCGCATGAGCTTGTGCCCGCCCAGTGGATCGCGGTTAGGCCGCTCGTTCTTCCGGAGGTTAAAGCTGCCAATGGCCTGATAGGAGTTGTTGAGAATGTAAAGGTCGAGATCTCCATCGCGGTCGTAATCGAAGAAAGCAGCGTGTGTGGTGTACCCCCGATCAGCAATTCCGTATGCTTCAGCACTTTCGGAGAACGTTAGATCCTTATTGTTAATGAACAGCTCATTCTGCTTGTTGTCGCCTTTGACATCTCCCGAATTGCAGACGTAGATGTCTAACCAACCGTCGCCGTTGACATCGGCCATACTCACGCCAGTCGACCAGGCCTTTGTACCTGCAACGTGCGCCCTATCTGTAATGTCTTCGAATTGAAAGTTTCCCTTGTTCAGGAATAACCTGTTAGGGCCCATGTTAGCACTGAGGTAAATGTCGATCAGGCCGTCGTTGTTGATGTCGCCCAGAGCTACACCACCACCATTATAATAATTTCTGTAGGTGTAGATATTAAAGTCATTGTCGAATGTGAGCTTATTGGCGAAGTCGATGCCACTCTGTTTACTGACCTCGGTAAAAAGCGTCATCGCAGACTGGTCGGTATTGTCGGAGCACGACGACAGCGCACCTGCGATGAGTACCATAAGGAACATCCACCGCCAGGCTTTCCTCCCCAATTGCAAATCCCCGATGGTTTCCTCAATCCGCATAGCCAACACCTGATGAAGATGCCCCTTTTTTTAAAAGATGTAATGTGAACGACATGAAGGTAGTAGAGGATCCCTGCGGTTTTAAACTATGAAAATTTGGAGGTAATATACTTTAGACGCCCCCTGACGACCAAGCAATCGTTACCTGAACATGCGCCTTTTTAAATGTTTCGCATACGTCAAGAATGGCGGGCGAGGCGGATCAATGGCGATTTTAGGACAAACGGGAACCGTCGCCTGCCAGCAGGGAACGAAACAAAACTGCTAAAATATTGGCAACTTCCAGCTTTTTGCCGATTTTCCGCACACGTTTGAAATGCACCAGACCTTTGCATCTATATCGATTGCAGAGCATTTAAAAAAAATTGCGCAACTAATTGCGGTTCTACCGCAAGAACTTCTAATCTTGCAACTATGAAGTACAATCAAGTAACCATTAAGGACATTGCCCGTGAGTTGGGCATCTCCCCGTCTACTGTCTCCCGTGCGCTGAAGGATCACCCTGATATCAGCCCGCAGACGAAGAAGGCAGTTAATGAGCTCGCTGAAAAACTGAACTATCAGCCCAACATCGTTGCGTTGAGCCTTCGGCAATCAAAGACCAATACCCTGGGGGTTATCATACCTGAATTGGTTCACTTCTTTTTCTCAACGGTGATTTCGGGTATCGAAGACGTTGCTTACAGCGCTGGATACAATGTCATCATCACGCAATCAAACGAATCCCTGCAACGTGAGAAGACTGACATCAAAGCGCTCTTTAACAGCCGCGTTGACGGAATGCTTATTTCCATATCACGCGAGACAAGCACATTCGACCACATCGAAAGCATTCTGGCCAAAGGAGTACCTATGGTGTTCTTTGATCGCGTGTACGAAAACGCCAACTCAAGCAGCGTTATCGTTGACGATCTGAGCGGCGCAAAAGAAGCTACACAACATTTGATATCCCAGGGTTGCAAGCGGATTGCTCACCTTGAAGGTCCCCCGAACCTTGGCATTACCAAGCAACGACTTGAGGGATACGTGCAGGCGCTTAACGAAGCAGGCCTTCCTGTTGAAAACGAGTTGATCGTTTCTTGTCCTCAGGGAACAATCGAAGAAGGTAAGGCTGCAACGGAGCAGCTATTGAAACTTTCCAATCGTCCTGATGCCATCTTTGCTACCAATGACCCTGCGGCCATGGGTGCTATGCAGGCAATTAAGGCTGCCGGATTGAAGATCCCCGAAGATGTAGCAGTTGTTGGATTTAGCAACTGGGTATTCAGCGGATTGCTGGATCCATCTCTTTCATCTGTCGATCAGCCTGGTTTTGAAATGGGCCAGGAAGCAGCGAAGTTGCTTATCCGCCAGATTGAGGTGAAGTCGAAGGACAATGAAGAGCCGACTCCGGAAACGAAGATCCTGAAGACAAAGTTGATCGTTCGCGATTCATCACTGAAAAAAGGGAAATAGGTCTTCCTGTATACTGAAATATACTAAGGCGCAGTCCGATTATCGGGCTGCGTTTTTTTATGTCCGCCTGGAAATCGATTCCGGACTTGTTCTTTGATTGTGGTTGACCATGTGCGGACACACTGTTTACGCTTTACATTATATTTGATCACAATCCGTACAGCCAATGCAGCGCTCTCTTACTACCCCCCAGACAACAAGTTTAGGCAAACTCCAGTCCTGGTCACTTATCCGATCAGGGTTAACGGGCGAAACCACCAATGGCATATTCAGAGTACAGGTGTATGGAACGAACACGCTCCGCATAACGATCACGCGTGCATCTACGTTCGAAGATTTCTCATACGCCGTGGTCTCAGGACCAGAGCCGGCAGAGTTTCACATTGCTGAGCAACCAGACCATCTCGTTGTGAAGACTCCTGCAGTAACCGCCATCATCAGAAAGGATCCTGTGCGCTTTGTATTTGTTAGTGCAGATGGCCGCGTTATTAACGAAGATGATGCTGCCTTTGGCACGTGCTGGAACGGTGAACAGGTTACAACCTATAAGAAATTACAAAGCGGGGAACGCTTTATCGGTCTGGGCGAAAAGACCGGCCCACTCGATCGAAGAGGCGCCGGTTATACAAACTGGAACACTGATGCGTTCGCGTTTAGTACAGGCCAGGATCCTCTGTATTGCTCTATCCCGTTTTACATGGGTATTCACTCCGAACTGGTGTATGGCATTTTCTTCGATAACACGCACAAGTCGTTCTTTAATTTCGGTGCATCAAATAATCGGTTCTCAAGCTTCGCTGCCGACGCCGGCGAAATGGATTATTACTTCATGTATGATCATTCGGTCGGACAAATCATTAACCACTATACTCAGCTTACCGGTCGCATTGAACTGCCACCACGATGGAGCATCGGATATCAGCAATGCCGCTACAGTTACTATCCTGAGAAAGAGGTGCTGACACTTGCCCAGACGTTTCGCGACAAGAACATCCCTGCGGATGTGATCGTGCTGGATATCCACTACATGGATAACTATAAGATCTTTACGTGGAGCCGAAAGGACTTTCCGAATCCGAAACGCCTGGTTGAAGAATTACGTGAACTTGGGTTTCGCGTAGTGATCATGTGCGATCCCGGTATCAAAGTCGAGGAAGGTTACAAGGCCTATGACGACGGAATAAAAAGCAATGCCTTTCTAAAATATCCTGATGGCACTCCCTATTCGGGGCAGGTTTGGCCGGGCTGGTGTCACTTCCCCGATTTCACGAATCCCGAAACCAGGCAATGGTGGCAGGAACAGTTTGCCGAGACCATTGAACTTGGAGTGGAAGGTTTCTGGAACGACATGAATGAGATCGCTACCTGGGGACAAATGCTCCCTGAAAACATCGAGCTAAGTTTCGAAGGTAACGGTGCCACTATGCGCCGAGGCAGAAATGTTTACGGGTTTCAAATGGCGCGCAGTACATACGAAGGAACAAAAGCACTGCTTAATGGTAAACGTCCCTTCAATCTGACGCGCTCTGGTTTCGCGGGTGTGCAGCGCTATGGCGCGGTTTGGACCGGCGACAACGTCGCGTACGACGAACACATGATGCTTGGCACCCGCATGGTCTCCTGTATGGGAATGAGCGGCGTTGCGTTTTGCGGCTATGACATCGGTGGATTTGTAGGCGAAGCAAGCTCCCGTCTCTTTGCACGCTGGCTTTCAATTGGCGCCTTCTCCCCTTTCTTTCGCGCTCACACTATGATCAATAGTCGCGACTCCGAGCCCTGGGCGTATGGGGAGGAGGTTGAGCAAATCTCCCGTAACTATATCCGTTTCAGGTACCAGCTGCTTCCGTACATCTATTCATTGTTCTATGATGCGGCAACGACCGGAATGCCGCTGCAACGCTCACTGGCAATTAACTACACTCACAATCCAAGAATTTACGAGGGCACGTTTCAAAATCAATATCTGTTCGGACCAGCTTTTCTGGTTATTCCAGTAGAGAGTGATAAAGAGTTTGTGAAGGCATATTTGCCCGAAGGAACATGGTTCTCGTTATACAACGGACAGACTTATGCCGGAAATGCCGAGTACATCCTTGAGTGTCCTCTCCGAAGGCTGCCCGTTTTTGTAAAAGCAGGTGCTATCGTCCCCATGCAACCCGTCGTACAAAATACGGATGTTGCACAGGAACTCCTGATCCTTCATATCTACATCGGGGCCGACGGTTCATTCACCTATTACGATGACGACGGTTCAACTTTCAACTATCAGGCAGGCAATCACGCCAGACGCGACATTTCATATAGCGCGAACCAGCGAAAGCTAACGCTGGGTGCTGTCTCTGGTTCTTTCCAATCGTCGGTAAGTAACATTAAACTGGTATTTCATGGACTGGGAACATCGGTTGAAACGATCACCGTTAATGGCAAGCCTACAGGTCTGTCACCAGAGATGAACAGCTTCTTCAGTGCTCTGGAAAAATTCGATCCGTTCTACGATCCTGAACCTGCTCCGGCCGAGGCGGTCCATTCCGCGACTATGTCCAACGAGTCGCACGCGATCACCATTACTTGGTAATTTCAAATCCGGCCATAACCATCGCTGCAACACAGCCGCACACGTTGCAACTGGGCCAAATTGAAGGAAATTCAATTTTTTTCTTGGAGCATATTTGGCGATTTGCTGTTCTTAGTGACGGCCCGTTTAGCACGCGTTTAAAGTAGCGTCCAGTACCTGTTTCCACTAAACTTATTCCGGGGTTCGGGTACTCACGACACCGTCCAAACTATGGTTACCATTCAACAACGGCAACGACTATCAAATGCGCGCATCTGGAACATGAGTGTGGGGTTCCTCGGGATCCAGTTCGGATTTGCCCTTCAAAACGGAAATGCATCGCGCATCCTCGGAATCTTCGGTGCCGACGTCGAGCACCTCTCCTGGTTCTGGCTGGCGGCACCACTTACAGGCATGATCATCCAGCCTCTTATCGGATACTACAGCGACCATACGTGGACATCCCTTGGCAGGCGCAAGCCCTACTTTCTCGTGGGGGCCATAGTCGCCGCACTGGCGCTCATGCTCATGCCTAACGCTGAAGTGCTGATTCATTTGCTGCCTCCGCTTTACGCAGGCGCCGGGATCCTCATGATCATGGACGCCTCCTTCAATGTTGCTATGGAACCGTTCAGAGCACTCATAGCGGACCTGTTGCCCTCCGATCAAAGAACAGAAGGGTTTGCCGTTCAGACATTCCTCATTGGAATCGGCGCGGTGCTTGGCTCCTGGTTGCCATATCTCTTTGCAGAAGTATTTGGTGTGGAGAATACCGCCAGCGAGGGCGTTGTGCCGCAGTCTGTGACTTTATCTTTCTATGTTGGAGCAGTAGTATTTCTGGCTGCCATCTTATGGACGGTGGTCACAACTAAGGAATTCCCACCCGATGAATATCCTAAGGAAAGGAATGGTGAAGCTAAGATGAAAGGCATAGCGCAGATCTTTACAGATTTCGCCCAGATGCCAAAGACCATGAAACAGTTGGGCGTCGTTCAATTCTTTTCCTGGTTTGCCCTCTTTTCTATGTGGGTGTTTTCGACTCCGGCAATTGCTACACATGTTTACGGACTTCCAGCAGACGATCACTCATCAACGACCTATCAGGAAGCCGCTAACTGGGTAAGCGGCCTGTTCGGCATTTACAACGGTGTGTCTGCTGTTTATGCGCTCGTACTTCCGGCAATAGCCTATGCGTTGGGAAGGAAGCGAACACACGCAATGTCGCTCACCATCGGTGGCATTTCACTGATGTCTATTTACTTTATCAGTAATCCATACCTGTTGATAGTTCCCATGATCGGCATCGGCATTGCCTGGGCGAGCATCCTTGCCATGCCTTATGCTATCCTGGCGGGTGCTCTGCCTGCCAGGAAAATGGGACTCTATATGGGGGTCTTCAATTTCTTCATTACGCTCCCGCAGATCGTAAACGGCATTATCGGCGGACCTGTGGTTAAGTACATTTATGGTTCGCACGCCGTGTTCAGTCTGGTAGCGGCCGGAGCATTCTTTTTGGTTGCTGCATTCTTTGTGCGGTTCGTAGAAGACGCTGATGATATGCCGCACGGTGCGCGCCGTTAACGCGCCCGGTTCAGTCGTAGCCACTACCGGTTAGCGATCCCTTACGGGCTTCGTCCGACGCATGTATTGAATTCCGCAGATTCAAAACTTTTTTTTCGGAATTGGCGGTATCTTGGAATGATTTTTTCGTTTACCCCCTTTTATGAGAGCACCCCATCTTGCTATCGCAACTGCGGTTTTTTTGACGATAGCGTGTAGTTCCGGGAAAAAGGCCTACGAGCGCGGAGATTACTATGAAGCTGTGACCCAGTCGGTAAACCGGCTTCGTCAGAACCCCGACCACAGCAAATCACTGGAAGCCCTGAAAAACGCCTATCCCTTGGCTGTGGAGTACTATGAACAGGAAGCCAAAAATCAAATCGCTTCCAACGCTCCCCTTAAATGGAAAAGCGCCATTGAGTCGTACAATACAATAAACGGCTTATATGAGCTCATTCGACAGTGCCCTGGATGCAAGAAGGTAGTGCCAAATCCAAAGGAATATTACGCCGAGATCGGCCCGTTAAAGGAGAAGGCGGCAGAAGAAAGCTATAACCTTGGCATCGATGCTTTGATGAAAGGAAATCGCATGGAGGCACGACGTGCCTACTTCAATTTTAACGATGCCCAAAAGTTTGTTCCCGGGTACAAAGACGTAGTTGAATATCTCGACAAAGCAAAGTTTGAAGCAACACTGAAAGTTGTTCTTGAACAGATACCTGTTCCCCGTCGTTACGATTTGTCCGGTGACTTCTTCCAGGACAAAGTAGAATCGTATCTGCGCAACACATATACTGAAACAACCTTTATAAGATTCTATACTCCAGGCGAAGCGAAGGGCGAAAATCTGCAGGTTATTGACCAGGTGGTGCGTATAGAATTCGATGATTTCAGCGTCGGCAATTCTGTGCTGCGCGAAAAGACAGAAACATATTCAAAGGATAGCGTGAGGGTTGGCGAAGCCAAGGTGAACGGCAAGGTCGTACCTGTTTATAACACAGTGAAGGCAAAGCTTACCACATATCACAAGGAAGTGATGAGTCAGGGAACACTTAGCATGGTGGTGACCGACGCGAAGACCAACGGTGTTCTCGATCACAAGAAATATAGTGGTCAATATGTTTGGGTATCGGAATGGGCCCGCTTCAACGGCGACGAGCGTGCATTGGCAGAGCCTCAATTGAGACTGTGCCGCCTTCGCGAACAACAACCTCCCGGCCCCCAGGATCTGTTTCTGGAATTCACAAAGCCGATATACAATCAGCTGACCTCGGGTATCCGGGGATTCTATCAGAACTACTAAGAGTTCTTACAACCAGCGGTATCAGAATAATCATTTACTGCCAGTCAATTCCTTTTGGTGTATGAGGAATTGATTGGCATTTTTACGCTATCAATGCGCGGACGGGGTGTTCCCGACATTTTAATAACATCCGTGCAAACCAATTTTATCGTAAATAGGTTTAATAATAAAACAAACTATGATACGCTTGATAATGTCCGCGGCGGCCGTTGTACTGTTCGCCAGTGCGTCCTGTACGTCGCGTGATAACATTTACTCAGGTACAGATAATTCTATGAGCGAAATCGCGACGAACGACAGCCTCCAGATTGCCACCTTCGGTTCAGGCTGTTTCTGGTGTACAGAAGCAGTGTTCCAGCAAGTAGACGGTGTTGCCAAAGTTGAATCCGGATACTCCGGTGGGAAAGTAAAGAATCCAACCTACCGGGAAGTTTGCAGTGGACTTACTGGTCATGCAGAAGTTATTCAGTTAACGTACGATCCTGCTAAAGTATCGTTTGAAGAACTGTTGGAGATTTTTTGGGGAACACACGATCCCACAACGTTAAATCGTCAGGGTGCTGACGAGGGAACACAGTACAGATCGGTGATCTTTTACCACAATGCAGAACAAAAGAAGCTTTCAGAGGAATACAAAAAGAAACTGGATGCATCAGGCGCATTTAACAATCCAATTGTAACGGAGATCACTCCATTCACCAACTTTTATAAGGCAGAAGACTACCATCAAAACTATTATAACCTGAACGGAAGCGCTCCCTACTGTTCGTTTGTGATCAAACCGAAGATGGACAAGTTCAAAAAGGTGTTCGCTGACAAGCTGAAAAAATGAAATAATTTTCCTTGTACGTTTGAAACTTTGGAACAATGATTGCGTTATAATTCTGTGAGTAGAGTAATTCTTCTCATAGGTTTAGGTTTAGGTAAACAAAAAGGCCCAGAGACGCTGGGCCTTTTTGCATTTATAGCGGGGGTTGCCCCGCAATCGGACAATTGTTTGCGCATAGTGGTGCAAAAGTCAACCTTGATTTTCGACCATTCGTAAAATACTACACAGATTTGGCCTGATCTTTTTTGTCGGCCTTATACTCGCGTTCAAGCTTGTGCAGTTGCTGATTCAGCAAATCAATACGTACAAGTAGATTCAACACAAGAGCATCTTTTACTTTATCAGTGGGATCTGACTTCATCTGTTCCCTGAGCACATCATACATGGCTTCAAGCTGATGAAAATCGTGTGTAAATCCATTCAGCCCATCCGCGCGTTTGAAGTCATCAATCAACTTAACTTTCTCTGAAATTTGCTGAACATAAAACTCCTCCACATCTCTGAATTCTTTCAACGTGACAGCACTCGCCTGTTGCTCTTTTACATCACCACGACGGCTCACCGTCATTGACACAAGAAAGTAACCGGTTGTCACCATAAATAGAATGGCGGCGGCCCGCCATATGACAACGGAGTTCCAAAGCGATGGCCGTTGAAAGGACAGTCGGTTGCTTATGTTCTTCCACGCATCCTTTGGCACCTCGCGATCGTCGAACGCGCTTCTGTTTGTTTTAAAAAATTCCTCCAACTCGTCTTTCATATAGCTGATGTTCTGTTCCTTTATTCTGAATACTCATCGTTAGTACTGAGTCCTGAGTCCTGAGTACTGAGTACTTTAATTTGTAGCCTGCAATCCCTAATTCTTAATTCTTAACTCTTAATTCTTAATTCTCTAGCAGTTCTCTAAGCTTAGCCTTCGCGCGGTTGAGCTGAGACTTTGAAGTCGATTCCGTGAACCCCATAATCTCCGCTATTTCCTGATGGTCATATCCCTCAATCAGGTACAGCGATAAGACATTCCGGTATCCATCGGGCAATTGTGAAATTCCTTTCTTGACCCGCTCCACCGTAAGCTCCCCCCGATAGCTAACGTCAGATTCAGGCTCGGCAATATCCCAGTCCTCATTTTCGGGTATCGGTTCAAACTTCCTGCGGCTGACGGCGTTGAGGGCCTTGTTGACGACAATACGCTTCAGCCACGACCCGAACGTGGCATCACCCCTGTATCCGTCAAGGTTTCGGAAAGCGCTGATAAAAGCCTCCTGGAGCACGTCCTGGGCCTCCTCTTCATTTTGAACGATCCGATACCCAACGTTGTACATGGCACGGGAATACAGCTTGTAAAGGCTATGATGCGCCGTCTGATCGCCCGTCCGGCAGCGAGCAATCAAATCCTGATGTATGTTAAATACTTCGTCCAATCCGTTACAAAAGACAAGCGGCTTACCTGCAAGGTTGCCTGTCAATAGCTAAAATAATTGGTAACATCCAATTTCGTCACCGACCCCGGCCACACATGCCAAACGATCACAACCACAACTGGATTTCCAGGATCACAAAAATGCTCTAAAAGCCTCAAAATTACGCCTGCAATCGTGTTAGATCTGCCGTTTAGCAAAAAACATAAGAATGTTCGGGTCGTTTCAGGGTCGATAGTATATGTTAGCAAACTTAAACATCGTCATGCCTGGACTTAAGTCTTCGACCTGGAAACATCCACTTACTCTCTTGATGATTATGGGCCTGACGGGACTTTTTCTTTCCGCCCCCACAACAGCGCAGCAGAAGGTCGGAGACGAATGGAATGTGCCTTATACAATGGTTGGCGACTCAGCCGATCTGGTTGAGGGCAGCATGGTGACTGTAACGGGCACCATCCGTGGCGAGAATGGTGCGCCTATCTCAGGCGCAACTATCTCAGCAGAATCTTTCAAGCACTTCGACCATGCCGATGCAGACGGGCGCTACATCCTCAACATGCCAACCGGTCGTTATCGGGTAGCAGTGCGTCATTTGGGTTACAAGCATGTATACATGCGACTGCGGGTTATCTCCAACGGCGTCGTAGACATAACGATGGAAGAAGGCGTTACCTCCCTGGATGAAGTGACTATTTTATCGCGTGCCATTGATAGCAACGTGAAAGAGTCTCTTCCGGGGTTGAACACACTGAATGTTCAGGAAATTAAGATGCTGCCAACGATGATGGGTGAAGTCGATATCCTCAAAAGCCTCCAACTCATGCCCGGGGTATCCAGCGTTGGCGAAGGGTCATCAGCATTTAACGTAAGGGGTGGACGCATGGATCAAAACCTTGTGCTGCTAAACAACACTCCACTCTTCAGCACGACACATGCGTTGGGATTTGTGTCTGCCTTTAACCAGGATGTGCTCGAAGATTTCAGTCTGTATAAGGGCAACGTTCCGGCAGAATACGGCGGCCGCGCCTCATCTGTATTACAAATCAATACGCGGCGTGGCGCTTTCGACAAATGGTCATTGCAGGGAGGTATCGGGCCCATCTCCAGCCGTATTGCCGTGGAAGGTCCAATCGTGCCGGGCAAGACCTCGCTGCTGGCAGCCGGTCGAGGCTCGTACGCCAACTGGGTGTTGCATAAAGCTAATGACCCGGATGTTTCCAATAGTGATCTGTCATTCTACGATGGCTACCTTGGGTTAAGTCATCGTTTCAGTACAAATAGCATCGCTGATGTGTCGTTCTATGCAAGTCATGATGACTTCCGATTCTCGGATCAATTTGGGTATCGTTATAACAACTATGTCGTCGATGCACGCCTTCAGGCACTCGCCGACCGAAAAGCCTCCCCTGTCTTCTCGCTCTCCTACGGGCACTTCAGCAGCACACTGATAGATCCCAATGGTCTGGATGCATCCGAGCTAACCAACACAATGAACTATCTGGTGGCCACGGAGAATCTCAATTATGAACCTTCGGACAAGCACGCGATCGTAGCAGGAATTTCCGGAACCGGATACTTTCCCCAAGCCGAACGAATTCGGGGTATCAATGGAGCAACTAACGTATCACAGCGGGAAGTGCCGAAGAACAATGGCATAGAACTGGCAATTTATGCAGGCGACGATTTTAAGGTAACGGAAAATTTCTCAGTATCCTTCGGACTCCGCTATAGTTATTATGCACACCTCGGACCAGATACTGTTTTTCATTATGCCGACGGCTCACCACGGCTCCCAAACAACATAGCAGACACGACATACCATGATGGCGGCGAAGTTATTCAATCTTTCAATGGACTTGAGCCGCGTATCTCAGCACGGGTAAGTCTTACTCAAAACCAATCGATTAAAGTGAGCTACAACCGTATGCGTCAGTATATTCACCTGATCTCTAATACAACTGCTCCCACTCCTGTTGATCTATGGCAGGTCAGCAATAGTTACCTTCCTCCACAGGTTGCCGATAATTACTCAATCGGTTACTTCCTCAATCTGAATAACAATGCATGGGAAACATCAGCTGAGCTGTTTTATAAGAAAATGCAAAACCTCGTTGAGTACAAAGACTTCGCGCAGCTGTTCCTCAACAATCATTTGGAAACTGAATTGCTAACGGGCCGCGGCCGCGCATACGGTGGTGAACTGTATATAAGACGCTTGAAAGGACGACTAACTGGTTGGATCTCGTATACATACACACAGACCCAGGTCCAGGTTCAGGGCAGCGATGAAACAACATCAATCAATAGCGGTGCCTGGTATGCTTCAAACTACAACAAGCCGCATACATTCAATTTTGTGCTTGAGCGAAAGTTCAAAAACAATGGCTCCTTTAGCCTCATTGCAACGTACGCTTCGGGGAGGCCACTAACGGCGATCGAATCCAGCTATATAGTTAATGGAACTGTTATACCGGTGTACTCGGCGCGCAATGCCTACAAGATGCCAGACTACTTCCGGGTTGATGCTTCGATTACCGTGGGTAACGTTTTCCGAAAGATCGAAGACTCTATTGTCTTTTCAATCTATAATCTCTTCGGCAGAGAAAACGCATACTCGGTCTTTTATCAGCGCCCCGCTCCCAACTACTTTATACCCAAGCCGTATAAACTTGCCATTCTCGGAACCGCGTTGCCTTCGCTTACTTACAACTTTAAGTTCTGATGCGTATACTCCAACGATACCTGCACGTGATCAAGTGCCAACTTCCGCGCATCATCTTGTTCGGTGCCCTTTCAGGCTGCCTCACTCCGATCGACGTTAATATCGACAACACCAGCGGCATCGTGGTCATCAGCGGCCAGGTAAGCAATATTGCTGACCAAACAGAAGTTCAAGTCGGGTTAACCGCAGACACTGATCGACTGCCCTTTCCGGTATCGGAAGCCGCTGTGAACATTATTGACGAGACAACGGGAGAATCCATTGCTCTTTTTGAATCCAGCAGCGCCCCTGGCATCTATCATCCGACAAATTACGCAGGCGTTCCGGGACATGCCTATCATGTTGAGATAGAGTTGCCACAACGAGGGAGCTACCGGTCGGAAACCGACGTAATGCCAGATGCCCCTGGGACTATTCAAGCAGGTTACGAATTCAAAGTCCAGTCATACACGGATTTTGATGGCGTCGTTTCAGATCAGCCCTTCCTGTTTGTATACGTCGACGCCGAGTTACCTGAAGCTTCCGGGAGCCAATATTTAAAATGGAACGTGGATGAAGTCTTCCTGTTATCACCGACAGACTTCCCCGACCCATTCGGCAATGTTCCTCCATCATGCCTGGTGGCGCAAAGGGTGGATCCTCAGAGAGTGACACTATACGATGGAACCAAGGTCACAACCCGCAAGATTGATAAGTTGCTAGTCGCTGTCAGAATAGTGGATTGGACGTTCCTGGAGAAGCACGCGATTACTGTTTATCAATCCGCAATATCGGCGCGAACCCATACTTACTGGCATCAGGCCGATTTGTTGAGTAATCAAACTGGTTCTATATTCGATACACCGCCAGCCGAACTCAAAGGCAATGTCCACGGGAATGGAAACGAGCGTGTCTTCGGACTGTTCTCTGCCAACGCACAAGCATTAAATCGTTTTTTCCTGTATAGATCTGATTTGCCTTTTCCTCTGCTGGTGACGGATTGCGTATACGCCGCTGAACGTTCATCCTACCCCGACCGTTGTTTGGATTGCACGAGCGTTCGAAACTCAAGTTACAACAGGCCAGATTGGTTTTAGCTAGGGAGACTTGCGCTGGACAGAAGAATTTTCGTGTCGAATCGTCGAAAAGACAAGCGGTCGCGAATCGTTGCGACCTACTATCACTTTCTTCTCATCGTTCTGTCCTTTCACTATCACGATACTCCTCGCCTGACCGCGTACGACAAATCCGGAGGCTGACGGCTCAATGCTGGTGAAGCTGCCCTTGCCATCACCTAACAGAATAACTCCGTATGATGCATCTGCCCTGCCAATGTCAGGTTGAACGGCACCTGCGTTTCCTGCCATTACGACATCCAATGCACCATCACTATTTATGTCATCAATGGCGATGCATTCAACAGAACTTAACTGAGATTCAACCGGCATCGCCGTTGCCAAAAATTTCCCGCCGATGTTTTCAAAATATGTCGTGGCTAACGTGTGGACGCTCCGTTGTATGATCGGTTGTTGCCGATTCAGCAGATCATTGATGTTCACGTCGCGAAACAGACGATAATTCACGAATCTCCGTTTTAATGATGGGACCTGCTTTAACAACTGGTCGCGTGATATAAACGGATAGGAAATGCCATCATTGTTATAGGTCATTAGTGGCTCTGCGCTACCATTGTTATCAATATCACTTATGTAAAGGTTGAGCGGCAGTTCACCTGCTGGTCTTAGACGAGAATTCAATCCAAAGTTTCCGCCGACCAGATCCACGTCACCATCATGGTCGAAATCAGCGGCAGCAATTGAACGCCACCATCCACCGGTATTTGCCAGTCCAATGCTATTGGTCGCGTCGTCAAATTTTCCACTGATGTTTTGAATGCACACAGTTACGGGCATCCAATCGCCGACGATCACAAGGTCAGCTCGTGTGTCGGCATTTATATCTGTCCAAATCGCGTCGGTCACCATACCTGCGCTGTCCCTTAGACTGCCTGGGAGGAGCGCTGAACTGACATCTTCAAAGACCCCTTTGCCGTTGTTCCTCCAAAGCGTCTGTGACGTAAACTGACCGTATCGCCCAGGGACTACACTGGCGCCGATGAATAAATCCACATCGCCATCATCATCGAAATCGCACGGACGAACACAAGAAGCATTTATATCCACCACCGGAACTTCCTGGGATCGACGAAAACCTCCACGACCGTCGTTGAGATATAACCGAGGCTGGAGAGTGCCGGGAGTGAGTGCCTCCTGACCGCCGCTGACCACCAGTAAATCCGTCGTACCATCGCCATTGGCATCGAAGAACGCGGCATCAACATCTTCAAAAACTGAGTCTATTTCAAATGCCGGGACAGTGAGTCGGCGAAAAGCCCCGTTCGCCTGGTGCAGGTACAGCGAACCGCTTTGACCCTTGCCACCTGTCATGTAGATATCATCCCGGCCATCGCCATTCACGTCGGCTCTAACCATCCCGGGTCCTTCCATCGATACGGCGGTGGGCATAAGGCGCTCACGGTTAAATGGAACAAATTCGTCTTCACGGTGTGCCACATCCAGTTCAGGCAGCATTTTCAGCAATGGCGAGGCTGCCTGAAGCTCGTGCCGTTCCGGAGCGTTGGCATCATGCTGGTTAATCTCTATTGTCTGGTTCAGCGCTATTGCAGCCAACCGCTGCTTCTTTCCTCCAGGCCAATTGACAACTATCGAATCAATAACGGCTTTTGTCGGAAGTCCGAAGTGTAACACATGGTCAGTTGACGAGAGCCAGCCTCGTGCAGGTATTTGTTCCCTAACATAGCTATTGCCTCCGGCATATAACGCGACTGAAGCGCCCACACCGGTACGGTTTAAGGAATTTCCCTTCAGTTTTATTTTTAAGTAACCGCCTTGACCTGGATCATGATTGTTTCGGAAGATAGACGCCGTGGCATTCATGTTGTTCACTACAAGGTCTAAATCTCCGTCATTGTCCAGATCAGCAGACGTCGCCCCATTTGACAGCGATGGTTCTTTCCCGATCCAATCCTCAGTTACATTGCAAAATCGAAGGCTCCCGCAATTTCTGAAAAACATATTAGGAACGGCTCCACCCGGCATCTTGCCAATTAACTGGCTGTTGCTCAGAAATCGCTGAGCGGAATCGGAGCTGATATAGTTAATATAGTCCATATCGTTCGGACGCCCAGCTATACCGTTGGCAACAAAAATGTCGTTCAATCCGTCGTGATCGAAGTCCGCTATGACCGGCCCCCAACTCCAGTCCGTCGCTTCTACCCCCGCCAACGGCGCAATGTCACTGAACATCAGTTGCCCCTGATTATCGAGGCCGCGATTTAACTGTAGAGCATTCCGCGCATATTGATGGTGATAGCCAAATTTCAATTTGTAATCGTAAATATCGAATGGATCTTCACCTGCAGTTGTTTTGATTACCACTTCGTCGCGTGGCAGCATATCAAGTGAAAATATATCACTCCATCCATCGTTGTTGATGTCTGCTATGTCAACACCCATGCTAAACCGACTGGTGTGAGGAACACTGTTGACAATACTCTCTCCAAAGCTGCCATTGCCGTCGTTGATATATAAATAATCGTTTTCATGGAAATCGTTTGCCACGTATAGGTCCTGGTAGCCATCGCGATTCAGGTCGGATACGGATACACTCAGACCATATCCTGAAGCGCTGCTTAATATACCGGCGGAAGAAGTTACTTCCTTAAACACGCGTTGTCCAAAGGGTATGCGCTCATTCCGATATAGCTTGTCACCGGCACGGGCGTCACTCTGTAAACGATCAGACGCCGGGGCCAAAGAACGAGACGTGTGAACGGCATGATTAACCAGGAACATGTCCAGGTCTCCGTCATTGTCGTAGTCAAAAAACGACGCTTGAGAGGAAAATCCCTGAAACGAGAGACCATAGGCTTCCGTACTGTCTGAAAACGTCAGGTCACCGTTGTTTATATAGAGGCGATTGGCTCCGTCGAATTTTTTATAACCACCTACTCCACAGGAAAAAATATCGAGAAGCCCGTCGCCGTTAACATCGGCCATCGTAACTCCAGTCTTCCAGTTGCCGCTTCCCTGAACGCCAGCCTTTTCCGTAATATCCTCAAAATGCCACTGACCTTTGTTCAGGTAAAGCCGGTTACTCTCCTGGTTGGACGAAAAGTATAAATCAGTTAACCCGTCATTGTTGATATCGCCTGCTGCAACCCCTCCTCCATTATAGAAGTACAGGTATTCAATGATGTTAAAGTCATCCGAAGACTTCAGTGTGTTTTCAAATGAAACTCCAGTTTCTGCCGGACTTAAAGCTTGTAAGAACGTGTCGCGCTTATGGTTCTTGCAGGCAGTCCACAAGAGTATGCTCACTGTTATAGTGATCATTGAAATGACGCGGCGAAGCCTGCGATCGACTCGCAAGAAGTCATTACTGCTCAAGCGTGACAACTGACCGATCATTTCGACTGATTACTGTAACCGGACCGCGCGGCGTCTGGACTGTAATAACGTCCCGCACTTCCCCATCGATATTCACACCTGATTCCTTGGCACTCAACGCGCGAAAGGTTCCATCACCATTACCCATCAGAATCAGCCCGTAGCTGGCATCATATCTGCCGACTTCAGGTTTCGATCGGTACTGATTCCCGCCCAGGAGAAGATCGCTGATACCATCTTTGTCATAATCTGCTATCTCAATCCCAAATACAGGAGCGAGTTGGGCCTCGACAGGCAGAGGATGAATTGTGAATTCTCCCGAGCCATTGTTGAGTAGTACAGAGGTTGCAAACTCATACGCAGAAACCCTTAGTGCTTTGCCCAAATTTTCTGGCCCAAAGACATCGCTCACTGTTTGGTTCTTATAGCTTTCATACTTCAGATACTTCTTTTTTAATATGGGCATCTGAGAAATCAAATCATGCCGTAGCGGCATCGGGTAACTGGAATCCCCGATGAATGTAGACATGATTTGTTCTGTTGTACCGTTCTGATCGAAGTCAGAGATATACATTTCAACGGGATGGCTATATGACGCACGGAACCGTGAATTGTAGCCGTGGTTACCGACGACAAAATCGATGTCTCCATCTTTGTCCAGATCACCAGCCTCAATTCTATTCCACCAGCCATTTGACCTGGCGAGGCCTGATTTATCCGGTGATTCCGCAAGTTTCCCTTGTTGATTCAGAAATACCTTCACGGCCATAAATTCTCCCACGACAACAAGATCCTGCTGCCCATCATGGTTGACGTCCGACCAGATCGCGTCAGTGATCATCCCAACGCCGCGCAGGCCTGGAGCAGCACTTGCGCTGACCTCTGTAAATTTCCCTTTACCATCGTTATTAAGAATGTAACCGTTAGACGGCACTCCGTAATACGAAGAAACAAACCGAACACCGACGAATAAGTCTACGTCTCCGTCGTTGTCGTAATCACAAGGCTTAACAGTCGATTTGCTTTCGAAGGCAGCGGACGGTAGCGTCTGGTTTGCTCTTGTAAACTCCCCTTTTCCGTTGTTCAGGTACAGCCGATCGATCAGCGCTGTTGAAACATTCGAAAATTCACTTCCTCCGCTACAGACATAAATGTCATCGTCGCCATCTCCATCGGCATCAAACATCGCGGACCCCATATCTTCACACCCTTTATCCTGCTCAAATGCGGCCTGCTTACTCAATATGAACTGGCCATTTTTCTGCTGAATAAAAAGTTGTCCTGACTGATCCTTGGCGCCTCCAATGTAAATGTCAGTCAGACCATCTCTGTTTACATCTCCCTGAGTCATGCGCGGTCCTTCATTACTCAGCATATGATAGATCAATTTGTCGCGATCGAAGTCTACAAAACTATTCTCGACGTGAGTAAAAGGGATGAGGTCCGCAGACTTTTTCAATACTGTATTTGAATGAGCTGCGGAGACAGGATTCGGCAAATCTGCCGCGACGCCCTTAGCCTCTGAAAGGTGCAATACCTGATTCGTCGGAACATTATCCAATCTGGTGATCGTACCTCCCGGCCACCGCACAGTTACACGCTCAACCGTATCTGCATCTCCTACGCCGATATTCGGCCGATCGTCCACCGACGACTGAAATCCTCTTATCGGCATTTGTTCTATATAGTAGATCTTTCCCTTTGCTTCGATACTTATGGATGTGCCGACGGCAGCGGTATTGCCAAGCGAACCGGTCAAATCGAACTTCAGGTAATGATGGCTGGGAAAGTTCTTTTGAGTTTCGTTTTGGAATACCCCAGCCTTACCGTTGACATGATTGACTACAAGATCCATATCTCCGTCATTATCGAGATCGCCATAAGCTGCGCCATTAGAAAAAGCTGGCGCGTCTAAGCCCCAGTCTTTTGCCACATTAGAGAACTTCAAATTGCCCATGTTCCTGAATGCGTAATTTGAAATAGGATTGGACGGAATCAATTCCACAAGGGTCTTGTAGTCCACCTTGTTCCCATTAACGAGAGTTTTTGCAATGTCGGGATTCGAGACGTATTGCAAATAGTCCTGATTGGTTAGATCTCTGAGAATGCCGTTGCAAACAAATATGTCTTTGAGGCCGTCGTTATCCATGTCAAATACCAGCGCTCCCCAACTCCAATCCGTCGCTTCTACACCGGATAGTCTTCCTATCTCGCTAAAGGTTCCATCGCCATTATTCAGTTGGAGCATGTTCCTTGTGAATTGGTGAAAGTACCCATTTTCGACGTTATACTGATATCTATCCCAGTTGTCGAACGTAGTTACAGTTTTCAACCTTGAATTGTTGCCGGGCAACATGTCTGTCACAAAAATATCCGGGTACCCATCGTTATTAATGTCTGCCACATCGGCTCCCATTGAAGCCGCACTGATAGATCGCATTGACTCTGGAAGCACCTCCTTAAACTTTCCATCTGCTGTATTGATATAGAGGTAATCCCGTTCAAAAAAATCATTTGAGACATAGATATCCATCCAGCCATCCCGGTTAACATCACCAACAGTCACTCCAAGTCCGAAGCCGATCAAACTTCCATACACGCCGACCTCGTCGCTAACGTCGTGGTACTTTCCATTGTCATTTCTCAGGAATTTGTCACCGCCCAAACTGTCGCGCTTGTGCCTTTCGTTTTTTCTGAGGTTAAAACTTCCAATCGGCGTGTAGGAGTTATTGAGAATGTAAAGATCAAGGTCGCCGTCTTTGTCATAATCAAAGAAAGCTGCGTGTGTAGTGTAGCCCCTGTCGTCGACCCCGTATTCTTTTGCCCTTTCAGTGAAGGTGAGGTCTCCGTTGTTAATAAACAACTCGTTCTGTTTCGCATCTCCGCGGATATCGCCTGAGTTGCAAACATAAATATCAGTAAGTCCATCACCGTTGACGTCGGCCATGCTCACTCCTGTAGACCATTTACCCTTACCTTCTACCCCAGCCGTTCCGGTGATATCTTTAAACTTGAAGTTTCCCTGGTTCAGATACAGTCTGTTGGGGACCATGTTCCCGGTAAAGTAGATATCCAGCAATCCGTCATTGTTGATATCGCCAATTGCTACGCCGCCGCCGTTATAATAATTCCTGTAGGTGTAGATATTAAATTCATTGTCGAAGTTCAATGAATTTTCAAAGTCAATTCCGGTTCGCTCATCGGTTAAGGACAAAAACAATGAATCATTTTTCTCGTTGCGACTACTGCATCCAACGAACAAAATTGACAACGCAACGATAGTGCAGATACTTCCGATCGAACGAACGAAATAATATGTCATTGCCTTATTGAGTTTGTTGCTCAACCAACTTCTCGCGCTCACGGGCCTGCGCAGTTAACTGCCGCATGTCGCTGAAAACCGCCTGCACGAACTGGTCGTCACGAATGAACAAATTAATTCTCCTCCTGCCGTCGATCTTATAATAGACCGTTCCCATAGTTTTGTGCTGAAGACTTTTGAAGTTGTCGCCATAGGTGTTTTTATAGTATGCGAGGACATCTATGAGCAACGAATCAGAGCTGAGTTGCTTATTCCAGGGGGCCCATGATTCGTAACTATAAAGAACGGGCATCTCCAGGATATGGTCGTTGTAGAATGTCGGATAGAAACGCATGTATACCGGCTGCTTCATGTCACCTTTGATCAAATATTCTACCTCCTGATTCTTGGGACCATGCGTGACAACTTTCTGCCTGTTCAATTCCCAGCAATGATCATAAAAACTCTTTTTCTCCATCCCCAAAGAGATGCCGAGGAACAGGCTATCATATTTTGCATCGCTCTTAGCCGATTGCCGCCCGCAACATGAAAGACCTATCATTAAGAGCACCAGCGAACCCAGCTGGAGAAGGTGAACCGGTCTACTTTGTATTAGTGTCATATTTATACGTCCTGATAGGCTGATTATTTACTCCAATTAAAATACGAGAGTGATGACTGCCTCTGACTTTTAGCAGTGATCTGATTTCGCCGCTTACGTAAAGGCCAGATTGATCGGGCGTCATTGTATTGAATTGCCCAAGACCGTTCCCTGCTAGTACGAGCCCGAATCCAGCGTCGTAAATACCTGTTTCCGGCTTCGCCCTATACAGGTTTCCTCCCAGGAGAATGTCCTGAGCCCCATCACCATTAAAATCATCGACCATGATAGCGTATACCGGAAAGTATTGAGCTTCATAAGGGAGGTCAATACGTTCGAACTTTGAATTGCCTTTATTAATCCAGACGCTGGTTTTCATGTCGTACACATTCAACCGAACAGAACTGGCGATCTCCTTTGGCCCAAAGATCTCTTCCATACGTTTTCCCTTATAATCGCTAAAGTTGAGCAGACGCTTTTTCAGCGATGGTAATTGCGTGAGCAGATCAGTTTTTTGAACAATGGGGTAAGCAACGCCATTTTCGAACCGGGTAATGATCTGCTCGACAGCACCATTTTGATCGAAGTCATTCACGTACATCGTCAACGGATGTGTTCTTGTAGCTGCAAAAAATGAATTCAGACCATGATTGCCCGCGACAATGTCCGGCAGGCCATCGGCATTAAGGTCAGCAACCTGAACTGCATGATACCAACCATTGGTACTGTCCATTCCAAACGAACTGCTGACATCTGTCAGCTTGCCCCTGTCGTTTCTGAAAATCTTTATTCCCATCCATTCGCCAACCACGACCAGATCACTGTCTGAATCGTTGTCAAGGTCTGACCATTTTGCATCGGTCACCATTCCTAAATTCGCCAGGCCGGCAGCCATCGCTCCAGTTACATCCTTCATAACGCCGCTCCCATCATTCTGCAAAACATAGCCATTGGCAGGAATGCCATAGTTACCCAGCACGAGGCGGGTGCCCACAAAAAGATCTGCGTCTCCGTCACCATCATAGTCAGACGCCTCTACAGTAGATGTACTCTCAAAGGCGCGGATCGACGGTAGAGTGTTATTGGATTTTTTAAATTGACCGTGTCCATTGTTGATGTACAACCTGTCCATAAGGGCCGAATTGCCTGGCGTAAATTCCGTTCCACCACTTGCAACATACAAATCCGGGAAGCCGTCCCCATTGGCATCAAAAAACTGACAGTCGGTGTCTTCAGAGCTGCTGTCAGATGCAAACAGCAGTTCTTTGCTCTTGCTGAATGAACCATCTTTTAACGACATATAAAGTTCTCCAGCCTGGCCCTTCGCACCCCCGACATAGAAGTCGGAACGACCATCACCGTTCGCGTCGCCGGCGCACAGGCAAGGTCCTTCATTGGAAATCATATTGAACATCAGGCGATCGTTATCGAAATCAACGAACTCATTTTCGTGATGTTCAAAGGTCACGCCTTTGAGCGTATCGCGTTTCAAAAAAGTGACGGATCTTCTGGGAGCGACAATCGACCTCGCAGCTTTTGCATCCTTCTCGAATAGCTCAAGTTGCTGATTCACTTTCACGTTGTTAAGTACGCTTACTTTGTTAGAAGGCCATGTCACAATCAGCGAGTCGATTAAAGCCTGTTCGCCCAAACCAAAAAACAATCGACTATCCACCGTCGACATAAAGCCACGCATAGGCGAAACTTCCTGGTAATAAAGTTTATCCTTGATTTTTAAAACCACCTTAGCCCCGAGCGCAAATGAGTTATTGCCCTCTCCTTTCAGCTTAACGCTCAGGGTAGCGTTCGAGGGAAACATCTGCCTTGATCTGTTCTCATAAACAACTGATGGCATGTTAACGTTGTTAATCACCAGGTCAAGGTCGCCGTCATTGTCAAGGTCGCCATAAACAGAACCATTTGAAAAGCCGGGGTCCTGAAGGCCCCATGATGTAGTTTCGTTGGAGAACCGAAAATCTCCCAGATTTTTAAACGCATAATTTGATACCGGAGTGCTCGGTATCGAATCGATTAGTTCAAGCAATACTCCAGTGCGCTTCGTCCTGATTTTTTCAATAATGTCCGGATTGGCTGAGAAGTGCACGTAATCCTGGTCAAGCAAGTCCTTGTAAATTCCATTTGCGACAAAAATATCTTTAAGACCGTCGTTGTCCATATCAAACACCAGAGGCCCCCAACTCCAGTCGGTGGCTGAAACACCGGCAAACCTTCCTATTTCGCTGAAAGTACTGTTGCCATTATTCCTCTGAAGGGTATTACGACCGAATTGTCTATGATAGCCATTTACAACGGCCGAATGATACTTGTACCAGCTTTCAAACTGAGTAGTCGTCTTTCTGCGCGCGTCCGGTTCCGGCAGCATCTCAGTTACAAAAATGTCCGGGAGTGCATCATTATTCAAATCGGCAATGTCTGCGCCCATTGAACCTAAGCTAAGTTCAGGCATCATTACTTCTATACGTTCAGAAAAAGAACCTTTTCCGTTGTTAATATAAACGTAGTCGCGTTCGAAGAAATCGTTTGAAACATAAATGTCCTGCCAACCGTCAAGATTGATATCGGCGACTGCAACACCGAGTCCAAAGCCAATAGCACTGGAGTAAATCCCCGAGGTGTTGGTTCTGTCGATGAATTTGCCGTTCTCATTCATCAACAACTTGTTTCCTCCCAAATCGTCAGGGATGTCGCGTTGCCCGCGACGTAGATCATAGGCACCAACCGATCTGAGTGAATTGTTTAGAAGGTAGCAATCGAGGTCTCCGTCTTTGTCTGCATCAAAAAACGCCGCGTGCGTTGAAAGGCCTTCAAAAGCGAGCCCGTATTGGGAAGCTTGCTCGACAAACTTGAAATTGCCAGCATTGATATAGAGTTCATTGCGTCTGCGCTTTCCGCCTGGAGGACCTGATTTGCACAGGTAAATATCCAGCAAGCCATCAGCATTTACGTCGGCGACACTAATTCCTGTCGTCCAACTTCCTTCCGACTGAATTCCGGCCGTACGCGTCGCGTCCACAAACTTCAGGCTACCGGTATTCCGGTAAATCCGGTTGTCGACCATGTTGCCGGCAAACACGATGTCAACAAGTCCATCGTTGTCAAAATCACCAAGTCCAACTCCGGCGCCGGAGTAAAAGTTTTTATATGTATAAGTGTTGAGTTGCTCGGTATGAATCAGTTTGTTCTCAAAATCGATTCCTGATTCGTGGGAAGCCAAAGGTCGAAATAATGAATTGGACGAATCATGCGAAGACACTTCATCCTTGCAGCAGACACAGCTGAAAAAGAAAAGAATAGGAAGGCCCAACCGCAACACCCCGCCCCTGCTCAAAATACTAAGGCTCATTCAATTATTCCCAAATCCAAATTGCAAAACCAGCACAAAAACTTCTGAACAAAAATACAAATTCCAAAACATCAATGAGGTAAGAAAAAATAAGCAGATGACTAATAGCCACCTGCTTATTGTTACGATCTAATTAATGACTCTTTTATCCACCAGTGGCACCTGGATATCCAGGATTCTGTTTCAATTCCTTGTTAGCATCAATTTGCTGTTTAGGAATAGGGAATAACTGATAATGAGCATCCTTAACCTCTTTAGACCACCATGCCTGCTGCCATTTGCCGAACCGGATCTGATCCTGTCTGCGAGTCATTTCACCAAACATTTCTCTACCACGCTCCGCGTATAGCAGATCAGTTGTAAGCGCCGGGTAAGGATCAACCCCTGCCCGTGCACGAAGCAAATTCACCAGTTCCAAAGCGCCAGGCTGTCCCAAACGATGCAATCCTTCGGCCTTTGTAAGAATGATATCGGCAAGTCTGAAGATTACAAAATCATTATTCATGTTGCTTGTAGCGCCAGACTCGAATTCATACTTACCAATACGTGCCCCAGCCTGACGTAATCCTTGTGGATATATTTCATTGAGCTGAGGTGTAAACGTAACGGGAGCACCATCGAAATCATTAGGCTCGAAACCACCGTCCAGGGTACGCGTTCCATCAGGATTATATTGTGGACCAACAATGAAGTTTGATAAACGATCATCTACTGTGCCGATATCGTCTGATACTCCATCCTTGTTCGCATCCTTTGTCAGACCTTTCCAAACAGGTCCCTGAGGTCCTGGGTTTTGAGTAGGATCAATGTAAGAATTATAAAACTCTTCCACCGTCTGGTAACCATTCCATGGCTGGAATGTCAGATTGTACGTTGGCTGACTGGCCACTGACAGCGTCATCGCAATCCAGTTGAAACCCTGCGCGAAAACCTGATCATATGGATATACAAAGATATTCTCCTTCGATCCAGAATTCTTGGCCGTAAAATTCGCCTTGTAACTCAGTTCAAGACTATAGCCACCCTTATCGATGATTTCAGTAGCGTCGTCAACTGCTTTTTGCCACTGTGGAGTTCCTGTGAACACTCCTGCATTCAAATACAGTTTCGAACGAATGGCTAGCGCAACCCATTTGGTCATTCTGCCATACGTAGCTGCACTTTTTGCCGTGGGAAGAAGAGGAATGACTTCCGTTAACTCCTTTTCGATGAACGCATAAACTTCCGCCCTGCCCTTGGTTGCAGGCGGTGTTACATCCGTAAAATCCACTACGAGCGGAATATTACCGAATGCATCTACAGCCCAATAATACCACAGTGCCCTGACAGCCCGAAGTTCTGCGATAAAGGCATCAGCTTCGTCGGTATCTAAAGCTTCGAACTGATAAATCAAACGGTTACAAGTATTAATACCGCCGTACAGAAACGTCCAGGCATTGTTAAAGAAACCGTTATCAATCGCAAATTCATGTTTATGAAGCTGTAACAGCACACCACCGTCATACCAGTCACCGCCTTTCGTACAGACTACTAATTCGTCAGACGCAAGCTCATTAATAGACCAAAGTCCTGAGTGATTGCCTATACCTCCAAAAGAAGAATAGGCCTGGCCGAGTGCAGCGATGAATTCCTCATCGGTCTTGAAAAAGTTGTCCGCTGTTACATCACTGTAAAGCTCTTCGTCAAGGTTAGTACAGGAAAACGTACAGACCATGATGCCCAACGCTACCCATACATTTCGTCTCATATTTACTCTTTTCATGTCGTTGTCTTTTTGGGTCAGAAGGTCAGGTTAAGGCCAAACGTATACGTTCTCGTTGTGAAATACGTACTTCTTCGTTCTATACCAGGAGAAAGTGGGTCAGGATCCGGCGGAAAGAATCCATTCGGATTGGTGTCATTGGTATCCACATATCTGACTTCCGGGTCAACACCAGTGTAATTCGTGATCGTAAAAAGGTTCTGACCTGCCACATACAACCTTAACTTGCTAACAGCTTTTCCTGTCATCGGGAAGTTGTAGCCAATTGACATGTTGTCAAGTTTTACAAAATCGCCCTTTTCAACGTGAACACTGTTAACTATTGCCTTCTTGACAGAAGGGTCAAAATATTTGGTATTAACAACGTTGTAGTTAATAACGGTCGTAGGCTCAGTATTTTCATAGAAGCCACGATAGCTATTCAACAAATCATGGCCAAACGAACCTCTGATGAAAATGTTCGCATCAAAGTGACCGAATGTAAAGCTGTTTGTCCATCCAACAGTCAATTTCGGAAGTCCATTACCAATGACGGTTTTGTCGTCGTCACAATTACAGTACTTGCCGTCTCCATCGAGATCTTCAAAAACAAGATTTCCATCGGAAGCAACACTGCTCTGAACAGGTCCCCAAAGCTGACCCAGTGTGGTTCCTTCTTTAACCCTAACCAGTCGTGTGTCGTTCTGTCCGGGAGATCCCATGTTGGCTCTGTATAGAATACCTCCTTCACCCACAGAAAGCTTGCCTTCTGATAAGCTTTCCACGCGGGTCTTCATGGTCGCAAAGTTTGCTCCCGTTGTCCACGTGAATGTGGGCTTGCTGATGGCGGCATAGTTTACGGCAAACTCGAAACCACTGTTCTTCAATTCACCAATATTGACAAGCGTCTGATTATATAAGTTCGGAGGGACAGGAACGTTTACTGTCAACAGCAGGTCATTTGTATTACGGAAGTAATAGTCCGCTGTACCAGTCAGCTTATTGTCGAACATTGAAAAGTCAGCTCCGAAATCGTACTCCGTTTTCGTTTCCCACTTCAAGTCAGGGTTAGCATTACTAACCGGGCCATAACTGGGCACATACTTTCCATTGTAAAAGAAGCTGCCGCGCTGACCGAAGCGCTGCAATGATTGATAAGAGTCTCTTGGCTGATTACCTGTAACACCGTAGCTTCCTCTGATCTTTAAAGAGTTAACCGCCGGAATTTCTATAAGGTTGCTCAAAGTCACACCAGCGCTGGCGGCAGGAAATAAACCCCACTTGTTGTTTGCGCCAAATCTTGACGAGCCTTCGTATCGCGCCGACACCGACACAAAATAGTTATCGGAAAAGTTAAGGTTTGCCCGACCGAAGAACGCAACGAGTTTATTGGAATTCTTATAGCTAACAATATCGCCTAGGCCATTGTCGAAATCCTGCGCAGTCCCCATGTTATTATAAGTAAAGGCATCTGTCAGGAAATTTCCGCCCTGCATACCAAAACCATCATTAACAAAATACTGATACGAATAGCCACCCAGAAGGGCCATGTCCATGGTACCGATATTTTTATCGTAGTTCAGCGTGGTTTCAAACAATTGAGCGTAAGCTTCTTTGATAAGTCTGTTAGCCAAACCGTTTCTGTTGTAACCACCCCATTTGGAGGTTTTACCGA
Source organism: Chryseolinea sp. T2 (assembly GCF_037203685.1). Classification (NCBI taxonomy): domain Bacteria; kingdom Pseudomonadati; phylum Bacteroidota; class Cytophagia; order Cytophagales; family Fulvivirgaceae; genus Chryseolinea; species Chryseolinea sp. T2. Next base: position 51,466 of record NZ_JBBCAU010000010.1, on the reverse strand, counting down.
AATATTGTCCACGAACTTCAGAGTCACTCTGTGATGAATAGAAAACCGACGCTCTGAACCCAGGGAGAATATCCGAAAAATCGTACTCGCCCCTGATGCTTCCCAATAACCTTGTATCAACACCATCGCTCTTATTCAGCTCAGCTATACCCACTGGGTTGAAATAGTCAAAAATACCACGTTCAGCATAGCCGCCAAACTCACCGCCTCCGGTTTCGCTGTCGGTCGAACGTTGGTTGTCATATACCGGCATGGTTGGATTCGAGATAATCGCATAACGCAGCGATTCAAGAAAACCGTACTCAGCCTTTTTGCGTGTAGTCGAGAGGTTGAAAGTGAACGTAGCACGATCACGCAACGCCTTCTGTGTAACATTAAAGCGTCCGTTGATTTGCTGAAATCCGGAATTAATCGCAATACCATTAGCATCGCGATAGTTGACAGCAGCGCGGTACGATGTACCAGCCGCACCGCCGGACACAGCCAGATTGTGTACCTGATAGTATCCGTTATCCGTAACCTCCTTCATCCAGTCGGTATTGCTTCCGAAATCCTTTGCTCCAGGGAGCGCGCGATACTCATCAGCACTCATTACATCGATCGTGTTTGCAATTGTCTCCAACGCCACCGATCCATTGTATTCAACAACAGTTTTACCAGCCTTACCACTCTTTGTGGTGATCAGGATCACACCGCTACCACCCCGGGATCCATAGATTGCCGCAGCAGAACCATCTTTCAATACATCAATGGAGGCAATGTCATTCGGATCGACCGTGTTCAGGTTTCCACCAATAACACCGTCGATTACAATAAGCGGCTCTGTATTCGCGCCGAAGCTCGCTATACCTCTAAGGCGGATGTTGTATCCTCCGTTCGGGTCGTTTCCGGCTTTAGCAATATTAAGACCGGCAACTTTACCTTGAAGGAGCTGAGCAGGATCGTTAACTGTACCCTTGTTGAAATCTTCCGGCTTTACGCTGGTAACAGCACTCGTAAGTTCTTTCTTCTCCTGAGTGCCGTAACCTACAACGACAACCTCTGCCAAAGACGTGACGTCAGCTTTCATGGCGACATCAATCTTACTTTGATTTCCAACAGTTACTTCGCTGGAAGTAAATCCAACAAAGGAATACACAAGCGTGGACGTCGACGCAACAGCAATAGTATACTGGCCATCAACATCAGTCACTGTACCGTTGTTGGTACCTTTCTCAATAATGTTCACACCTGGAATAGGAGTCCCGTCTTCTCCGGAAGTCACCTTCCCTGTCACAGTTTTGCTCTGGCCGTACGCAATGTTGGCAGCGACTACCATTAGCAAAACTGCATACCTGCATAAGGACAGATAGAGTTTCGTCATAAATTTTGGTTTGGGTTAATTGTTCAGTGGATTCCAACCCGTAGTAAGGGTTAATCACACGTTTGAAATCCAATTTTAAAGTATGGAGAATTCCCAATCTAACCAGCGAAAAAAGTAGTTTTTTTTAAACGAAATCGTTACCGCAATCGATTCAATTGATCAATTGAGCCGCTTCATCGTTTGCATTGACGTTGAAATGCCCCGAAACCCGAATTGTCCCGGTAGTGCGAATTCTATACCCCCGAAAAAGGAGGAATGACAAGCCCCTTATCTGCCGCGATCCTCGCGAGAAGTGTTAACGCTTCCTGTCGATCGTTCCCTATCTCTCCCTCCATTATCGCCTCCTTAATTTGTTCTTTCAGATCTCCGATAATTCGACCCGGGCTCAGGCCATACATCTGCATAATCTCATCGCCGGTAACGGGTGGTTGAAAATTCCTGATATGATCTTTAGCTTCAACCTCGGCAATCTTTTGTTCAACCAGGTCGAAGTTCTTCAGAATACGCCCCACCTTCTCCAGGTTTTTCGAAGTCACATCTGCGCGGCACAATGCCATCAGCGCGTCGATGTCGTCACCTGCATCAAACAACAGGCGTCGTATTGCTGAGTCAGTCACCTCTCCTTTAGATAAAGGAATTGGACGAAGGTGCAGGCGCACGAGCTTCTGAACAAATTCCATACGATCATTGAGAGGCAACTTTAGTCTCTTGAAGATACCCGGTACCATGCGACCGCCGCGGTCTTCGTGACCATGGAAAGTCCATCCGTGTACTTTGTCGTATCGTTTCGTTGCAGGCTTCGCGATGTCGTGGAGAATGGCTGCCCACCGTAACCAAAGATCAGAGGAAACAACCGCGACATTGTCGAGCACCTGAAGCGTATGAAAGAAATTGTCCTTATGGGCGCGGTTGCCAACATACTCAACCCCATGCAGTGCCACCAGTTCCGGAAAGAACTGCTGAAGCAGGCCGCTGTGAAACATCAGCTTGAAACCATATGAGGGCACCGGACTGAGAATGATCTTGTTCAGCTCATCAGTGATCCGTTCCTGCGATACGATCTTGAGCCTTGAAGCTTGCGAAACGATTGCCTGGAAGGTATCGGCCTCTATATCATAATTGAGTTGTGACGCAAAACGAATGGCGCGCATCATGCGCAGAGGGTCATCGGAGAACGTGATGGCAGGATCAAGCGGTGTGCGGATGATCTTTCGTTTAATGTCTTCCTGTCCGTTAAATGGATCTATCAACTCCCCAAAACGCGAAGCGTTCAGGCAAATAGCCATAGCGTTGATAGTGAAATCCCGTCGCTTCTGGTCATCGTCAAGCGTTCCGTCTTCCACAATAGGCTTACGGGAATCGGACCGGTAAGACTCCTTCCGCGCTCCTACAAACTCGAGGTCGAAGTCACCAAACTTCACCTGCGCCGTACCGAAGCTTTTGAAAACAGTTACGTGCGCATTGTCCAGCGCCCGGGCCACACCTTGCGCCAGCGTGATGCCACTGCCCACACACACAAAGTCAGCGTCTTTCGACGGCCTCTTTAATATTAGGTCGCGCGTGTACCCTCCTACTATATAGGTTTCAAGATTGAGCTGATCAGCCACCTGGCCAATCTTTCTAAAAATGGGGAGATCCACCGCCTGCGCCAGAGTCATAGTGCGCAAAAATAATTGATAATTGACAATTGATAATTGATAATTATTGGGCCCCTGTCGGGCCTCCTTTCAGGCTTTTACTTCACAACGAAAAAAAGGGGCCATTCAGCCCCTCCAAAATTATCCGTTATCAATAATATCAATTAGCAACTAGCAATTGTCGATTATGAGGCCCTGTAGAAAGACCTCCAGTCAGACATTGACTTTCACAAAGAAAAAGGGGCCATCCGGCCCCTCCATAATTATCAATTATCAATTGTCAATTATCAATTAATTCCAGAAGCCCTCCTTACTATTGAACGTCGGACACGGAATGAGCTTATACTTCTTCTTTACGTCTTTCTGCGTCGACTTCGTATTGAACTCCCACACGATTGAGATTTCGTGTGCCCCGCCAGATGCGGTTTGGAGATTCGAGATCGTAAAGTCGTAGCTGTAACCTATTGTTAACTGTTTGAAATACAAGCCAAGAAACAGAATAAGGGCGTCTTGCTGAATACTGCTGATAACTGTTTGTTGAAAAGGTTTACCACGGTACCAAATACCAATAGACACAGGATCGATGTGATAGTTTACGCCGAGGTCGAGCTGTTGGAACGTCTTACCCTGCATTCTATATATAAAGGAAGGCGTCAGGTAAGTGGCACGTGAACGCGAAGTCAGTTTGCCGCCGGCAAGGCTCATACGAATACCACCGTGAATAGCAGTCTTCATCTGAAGGCGGCTTACATCGTTCAGTACAGAAAGGTTAGGCTGGTTCATGTGTGTGAACGATGCGCCAAGCCATAGACTTTTGCTGTACAGGAGAAAGCCCGAACCAAAATCAAAGTAATTCTGACGACCCAGTTTGTTAAGATCAGGATCGAGGGAAATTCCATCGTACTCAAGACCATCTCCCATCACAAGCTTGGAACGGTCGAGGCCGTTTGATCCATAACCAAATGACAGACCAGGAGAAAAGACGAGGTTTTCAGAGAGCTTCACCTTATAAGAATACAGTAGGCTGGCCGTTGTCGTGCGCCATCCTGCGGAACCCATCTTGTCAGTGGTGAACAGGAAGCCGAAACCACTGCGCAGTTCGTTGACGAAGATATCGTATGAAGCCGCGTACGTCGAAAATGCCTGTGGCAGATTGGGCCATTGCACGCGATGGTTAAGTACGATCCGTTGCTGCGGCGTGATGCCGGTGAAGCCCGGATTAAGATAGAGTGGCGCCTGGTAGTACTGTGAGAACTGCGGATCCTGCGCACGAACATGCGAAACCACAGCGGTCAGCAACAGTACACAAAGCGGTAAAAATTTCTTCATCGTTCAAAAAGTTTGTGTTCCCAACTGTCCTTGCTATCTGATTAGAGTGACGTCGCCAATCTTTGTCGTTCGCTGCCCGTTCGAGAGTCGCATGATCAACTTATAGACATATACACCGGCAGGCATTGCTTTATGATTTTTGTCATAGCCATCCCAACCCATGTTTCTGTCCTTGCTTTCGAACAGCATGTTACCCCAGCGGTCGAAGATCTGCATCTCGAATTCTTCCACTCCTCGTGCGATTGGCAGGAACACGTCGTTAAACGTTCCGTTGCCTGCAATGCCGCCTGTCGAACCATTCGCACTCGGCGTGAACGCATTCGGCAGTTTCACAAATCCACCATCGAGAGCGACTAATTCATTACGAACTGTGTCATAGCAGACGATCCTCTTGTCGAGAACACCATCGCCGTCGATGTCGCGCATGCCATAGTCTTTTCCGGCTACGAGCACTACGTTGTACTTGCCTTCAAGTTTATAGTAGTGACGTGGTTCAAACTCGTCGGAGGTGGCTCCGTCATCGAAGTCCCAATGATACTCGGTAGCACGCGCCGACTTGTTAAAGGTCTGGAGCTCGGTATCTGGTACGTAGAGCGGGTTCGGACGCATCTCGAAGAGTGCGGTCGGAACATCCATTACTTCAATACCCTTCTGTACAGCAGTGGCTGTCTGGCCAGTAGCATAATAGCTGGCGGTCAGGTAGATGTCGTATACCCCAGGCGTTAGGATTCTGAATTCCGGTTCGCGCAGGTTAGACGTACCAACAAGTCCAGACTGGTCGTACAGTTCCCACTCAAAGGTGTCTGCCCCTGGCGACAGGTTCGTAATCGTGATGTTCACTGGGAAACACGATGCCAGAGGAGTTGCCTTGAAGGCCGCACCAACTGTCGGAAGCATGATCGTGATCGGCTTGATCATCGTGCTTGCACAGGTATTGTTTTCGTTACGTGAAAGAATGTTTACTGCTGTAAGCTTCACGCTCTTCGTGCCCGCCCTGAAGTAGTCCACCGTGATCGGGTTGATGCCAGATCCTGTCGGAGGCGTCGCTTTGGCATCGTCGAAGTCCCACGTGTATTCGAACGCAGCATCATCAAGAGGAGCCGAGTTGTTCGTGAAAGTTACTGTCGAGATACCACCGATGAATGCATTTGGAGGATCCGGTGTATTCAGTATACCGGCCGTTATTCCGCGATAGACTTTCAGCTCCTGAGAGTATGTATCACCGCATCCTTCTGTGTTCGATGCTTCATACACTACCTCGTAGAAGATAGGGTTCGTAGTCGTCGTGTTGAACATCTGATAGCTGATCTCGGACAATGGACCAGAGCGAACATCGCGTTCTTCTCCGCTGCCCACCGGACGATAGTACCATCTTCCATTGTCTACACCTTCTGATTGATCGATGAAGCGAATTGATTCACCGCTACAGAGGATCGTATCGCCAGGGATAATGTTGAGGCGTACACTTGGCAATATCGTGATGTTCTTCGTGGTGAACTTAGGAGAACAAAGTGCGTTCTCTGCCTGCAGTCTCACAGGATAAGGAGTAGATGTTTGCGTATTTCCAGAGGTGAATACGTGCGTGATGGTGTTGTTACCAACTGGTCTTTCACCATCTACGATAACATCCTGACTACCGTCAGACCATATCCAGGTATACTTCACACCAGCTTCAACCTGCCACTGGAACGAGAACGTTCCTCCCGAGCATTGTTCCGCCGGCGCAAGAACAGTAAAGTCTGAATTTGTCTTGATTACATCAACATGCAACATCTGAGGCACGTTCGCCGCCAAACATCCGTTGAGGTCTTTCACACGCAGCAACGTGTAGTCCTGGGCTGCCTGGAAGTTGCTGACCGGTATCATCGTATTCTCAGTGCCAATCATGTTCAGGAACGTAGTCGATCCCGACGAGTAGTCGTACTCAATAGGTGCCGCGCCGCCGGTCATGCCCAGCAGCAGCGTGAATGAATCACCCTGACAAACTTCCGACGGTGCATTGAATGACACCACTGGCAGAGGGTTCACAGTAACCTGTACGATGTTGTCTTTTCCAAGTATCTCACAGGCTGTGTTCGTCCTTGCCGATATACTGCTGGCAAGACGTCTGAAGTAAGTAGTCTGCGCAAGTACGCCAGGATCGTATGTTGTCGAAGTCGCCAACGGTATGTCTATCCACTCAGCGTCGTTCATAGAGCCGGTGAGTGACAATTGCCACTGATAACGATAGTTACCCACGCCACCGAAGGCTGGCACCAGCTGATTGATCGGTGCAGCATCATCACCATCGCAGACCGCCTGATTGATACCGATGAAGCCAGGGCTGAACGGAGGAGGATTGACGATGATCGCCACTGCAGGAAGCGCAGGACATCCTTTTGCATCCACAGCAGAGATCGCATAGTTGCCGGCACCAAGACCGGTAAAGGTATAGTTGTGCAGCAGTGTGTTGGCAATGATCGGGTTACCGGGATCCGATGACTTGGTCATCGTGATCGTATAATTGTTCGGCACGTTTCCACCGGAAACAGCCATCGCTACTTCACCGTCAACTGCATCGCGGCAGCTGAGGTTAAAACCATTGGCATCCGTAAGCACGCTCACGTTATTGATTTCAACGGCAGCAGGCTGATCAAGAAGTAACGGTGAAGAGTCCACTTTACAACCGTTGCTGTCGGTGATACGCACGTTATAAGTTGCTGCACCAAGTCCGGTGAAGATACCGTCGTTATCGGCATCCACGCCGTTGGTCTGGAGCAACAGATATTGAGTATACGTTCCGGTACCACCGGTAACATTGGTGCTGAGTGAACCATCCTGTCTCAGGAAGCAGGAGATCGGATCTACTTCGGCAAGCGTTGCCGACATCACCGGAGGTTCTACAAGAAGCACCGGAGAAGTTGCTGTACAACCTTTCGCGTCCTTAACGTCAACGGTATAGTTACCCGCATCAAGTGAGCTGAACGTGTACACATTAGGACCTGCGTTAATCCATGGACCAGGGTTCAATGGATCGCTTGTCAGACGGTAAGAGTATACCGGTGAACCATTCAATACGTCGACGCGCACCTGCCCTGACTTGTCGCCAGTACAGTTCAGGTTGAAGCCCGTAAAATCACTGAGCGTAGTCGAGAACGAAACGTTAGGATTAATATCGTATTCAACTTTTGCCACCGCACGGCAGCCTGTAGGCACATAAATTACTTCTGCAAACACAGGGGTGTTGTCGGTCATCACATAGGCGTTGAGGCTACCCACGGGGATGACTGGCACGCAGCTACAGGTAGGATCTGATGCATACCATTTGATCTGAACATCTGGTGTACCGGCACCTGAGTTGATGGCAGACTCAAGTGTTGTAAGATTAGCCGTGTAGTTGGTACCACCAGGGGTATCCGAACATGCTGAGAGCAATTGATCGGTCGCCTGCGTCTTGCGATTTACAGTTACAGTAAACGTCTGGATTGGATTGGAGCAACCGGCAGCCGATTCTTCCGTAGATACGTTCTTTCCGTAAACTTCAAATGTAACGGTGCCGTCGGCCGTGGACAGATTATTGATTATACCCAGGTTAGTAATGTTGCCTGTACCTGATGCGGGACTACCCACCGTGATCCAATTATCATAAGAAACAACTCGCCAGTGGAAAGAGCCACCAGGGTTATTGGTAGAATTGAACGTCACATTAAGTGGAGTACCATTACAAAGCGGCGCAACGGAAACGGGATCAACAATTGTTCTTGGATAAACCTGGACATTTACTTGTGTCGGTGCACCCTGGCATGTTAATAAGGTGCTGTACGGGTTTACCGTATACACAACGGTCTGGTTAGACGCACCTGAGTTTATCCAGGCATCGTCGCTGATCACATCCGCAAGGTATTGAGTAGACCCTGGTGTAGGAATGTTACCAGGAACCAGCGGCGTGACATCGGCAGGGACGCTGATGCTTGAGATAATGAAACGGTCCGCGGGGAAAGTATTCAACGCAGAAGTTAACGTTATCCCTGTTTGCTCTCCGCTACAAATACTCTTGCTGAGTAGATCCAGTTGAGGAAGAGGTTTAACGACGACGGTGATAATATTGTTAGGTCCTTCACACCCGTCTGCGCTGACACCTGATACAACGTACTGAACATTTAACGGCGTGGGCGTCTGGTTACGGTATTGATCATTGTATAAGTAATTGTCCGGCGTGAATGGCAGCGTAAAACCGAGAGGCGGTGTCGGCGCCGCATTCATGACAATCAGGTTGGGATCCGGCTGGTAAGCTTTATAAATATAACTCACCGCAGTAGGTCCTGACGAAGTGGTGAGAGAGATCTCTGACAGCGACTGACTACAAACCTCCCTGTCTTGAGCCGCCAGCACAGGCAACCCATTGACGTCCACAGGGTGAGTGGCAGGAATACCGGAACATCCTCCGGAAGTAACAGGAATAACCGCAACGTCACCTGGCGTGCTTCCAAAGTTAACATGAATCACATTAGTGCCTTGGCCCAGAATTATTGACGCTCCTGCGGGTACGGACCACGCGTAGGAATATGTGCCGGAAACTACTGGAACAGAAAAGATAACGTCCGTCTGGAAAGCGCACACCTCGCTTGGTCCAGTAATACTCGCGGTTGGCTTGTCTTCGACAGTGATGTGCAGAGACTGCACTGCACCGGGGCAACCTTCAGGCGATGTCTCAACCACCGAGATGTCATACCCAAGAGGATCGGCGCTGGGAAACTGGAGTAGCACAAAGAAATCTGTCGTCGATCCTGTAGTGACCGTTACGCCACTGGAAATAGTCCATTTATAGCTATAACCCGGATGATAGCTTTGCACGGTGTAGAACATTACCGTCGCTGGATCGTGGCACACGAGTGATGGACCGAGGATAGGGTTGTCCGCAGGAATTGGATTGATACTGAACGTTACCATTGCCACGTTGTAGCAACCGAGTGAAGTGTTTTCCACCTTTGCATAGAATATTTCTCCATCGGTAACACCATCCACGTTCGTAGCATCAGGAACAGGAACAGTAACAGCCGCATCCGTAAACCAGGTAATGGTTCTGTTCGGCTGAAGCAACGAAACATCACCGTTGTAAATAGTAAGGTTTCGATCATCGACAATACCCGTGCCTGCAACTGTTTCGCAGACCGCGGGATTGAGGTTGGCAACGAAAGGCCTTGAAGTGACCGTGAAAGTTACGATAGCATCGGATGAACAAACAGGTGTTCCGGTAGTATTCACACGAACGTAGAAGATTTCGCCGTCTGAAATATCCTCCGACGATGGCGTAGGGACGGCCACAGTACGCGCGGCGTTACGGTACCACAGCACCGGATTCCCTGAACCACCCGTGATGGCTGTGTTATATGCAGTAAGATCCTGCGCTGAGGCCGTCGATGAGTTGGCCACGGTCTCGCAAAGCGCAGTAGGCGTTACGTTGTTTGCCGTCGGCGCGTTAATACGATTGATAGCCACAATGTCCGTAGTCGCGGCGCACACCCCCAATGCGCTGTTCACCGTCCACATGAATTCGTTCGTTCCAAAGTCCAGATTAGTCACGCCGGTATTTCTGTCTGCAGGATCATTGATACCCAGGGTCGCCGGTGTAACAACCGACCACGTTCCAATACCTAAAAGGGTGGGCGCCGTTGCATTCAGCGTAGCCGTTGTTCCGCATACATCATTGTCCGCCCCTGCATACGCATTGGCCGGTTTCTTATCGACTGTAACGACAAGTGGATTGCTAACATTCGCGCAGGTGGGAGCGTTAGGATGAACCGCCACGAGTTGAAATGTGACTGCACCTGCAGTGTGATCGGCCGCCGACGGTGTGTAAGTGTCGGCCACGGTAAGACTGGAAATGACACTTCCGGTGCTGGTTCCAGAGCTGGCAAATGTACCTGTACCACTGGTAGTCCACTGTCCACTCAGAGCTCCCCCTCCTACCGTACCAGTGACGGCAAATGCCGAAGCTGGCAGGTTCGTTACATCAACGCACACGGTCTTATCAATCTCAGGGGCGGAGGTTGCCGGCTGATAAAAATTGATGATTACGTTCCTTGTTTGAGGTGTGCACGAACCGCTACTGTAAGTAAGACTGAATGTGTAAGCGCCGACTGTACTCACCGTGACATTGCTGGGAATCTGATCCGGAGTTACAATCGTAGCTGTACCGGGGCCGGAAACTAAATCCCAGAGAATGATTTCCCCGCCTACCGGCGCCGTTGCGTTCAGTGTTCCTGTGGTCCCGCAGAATGAATTCGACGTAGGTGCGGGAATAGCCGGGTCACGACCGAACTGGATTTCCACTTCATCTTCACTTTGACAGGACCCATTGTCTAAGAGCCAACGAAATCTATAGTTACCAGGCTTGTTTACGGTAACCGTAGTATTATATAAAGTCTGGTTAGCAAATGCCGCTGTGCCGCCAGTGGGTCCGGAGATCAGATCCCAGTCGCGCGTAGCGACCGCGATGTTGTTACCAGCTAACGTGTAAGTCAACGGATTGGCCGCTGGTACACAAATCGCAGCATTAGATCCCGCATCCGCTACCGCTGGGTTCGGATTGATAATGTACTGCACAGCGTTGGTAAATGCCGGAGGACATTCACCATTCTTTACCTGAGCTCGGATAAAGTAAGTACCGGCTGTCAGAGCGAGTGAATTCGGAGACACCGGGTTGCTGGTGCCGAAAGAGCCAATAGTCGACCACGGTCCACCTGCCGCTGTTGCCCGCTGCCACAATACGATGTTACCATAGCCGGGACTATTCCAGCTGATGTTGCCGAGATTCGCGCCCTCGCAAAATGTGCCGCCACCCGACATTGTGCCAATCGCGGTAGCGCGTGATACTGTGACAGGGAACTCAGCAATAGTGGATTCGCAGAACGGTGAATTCACAAACTTCCTCCGAACACGGATCTTTCTAATAACTGTCCCTCCACCACCGAACGTTCCATTGGCAACATTATAGGCGGCCGTAATGTTCTGCGCCGTGGCGCCTGAACCAACGGTAGGGGTAAGCGTAACATCGGTGACAACGGTGTTGGAATTATTCACTACGTCCCACACAAATTCAGTTGGCCCCCCAGGCGTAAGCGTATTGGCAGGATTTGGCACGCTGTATGCAATTCCGTTCTCTCCGTTACAAACCGCATTGTCACCCGATATCGGACCGGCTACTGGCACAGCACCACGAACAGTGATGGTAATAGGTATGACCACACTTTCGCACTTAAGCCCCGCAACATTGACCTGTCGGAGATAGCTCGCCCAAACGCGATAAACACCGGCTGTTGTGTTGCTGAAACCGGGTACTGATGCTGCTGGATAACTTGTGCTGTTATTGTTTCCTCCAGGGTTCGGCAACGCGGTACCCGGTGAATTTGAATTGTCTCTGAACCAAAATACCCGATCGTTGCCACCGCCCGGAACAGTGATGCGGAACGGATTATAACTCGCTCCGTTACAGATGTCCTGATTCGTCGGAGTTGGTGGTGCAGGTTGTGCAACAACTCTGATAATACCAACTTCATGAACGGCAGGATCTGCGGGATAAGGATTACACTGGTTCCAGTAGTTCATTCGAATATGAAATTCCTCCCCTGCTTTTGCCGTCGCCGGAATGGTAATCTGTTCCGTGTTATTGACACCAAACGGCGGCGCCGAGGTAGCCAACGGTTGTGGTGATGCCAGCGGTGCAGCGGGAATCGTTAAAGGTGCCCCTATTGGAGTAACATTCACAAGCACAGTACCGGTGATTGTGTTTACAACTCCATAAGTGAAGTTTCTCCAGCGCTGTGGTGAGTTAAGTGCCGTTAGTTCCTGAGGCGGTAAACAATTCAACCTGGTCCGGTCGGTAAATCGAACCGTGGTTGCAACCCCTTCACAAACTTCAAAAACATTAGCACCTGAATTCTGTTCCGTCAATACCATGTCACCCGAACACTGATCATCCGTGTTGAAACGGAAAAAGTCTGGTGATGTACCAAACTGCGCCGGACAGGTGACACCGGCAATGCGAAGAAATACCCGAGGACGATAGGAACATTCTGCTCCGGGGCGCACTCCACAAGCCCGTGGAAGAAATATGTGCTTTACTTCATCAATCTTATAACTGTGAGGCCCGTTGTTAGTCACGGGAATGGTTGCGTTACCAAACGCAACGACCTGACGCGGCGATCCGTCATCCCAATCTATCTCCACAGCAAAGTTACTTGGGTTGTTTCCGTCGGCGACGTTCGCTGCCGTAATACTGATGATAGCAGGATCACCAACAGTATTGATGTTGGCCGGCTTGTTCAAGCATAACTTTCCATTGTCCACACTGATCGCACCTCCTGTTGGAGTTGGACCAACCCAACCACCACATCCAACCTGCGCCAACGCGTCCTGCGATACGACCAATAATAGGACGATGGCAAGTAATTGAAGATAACCGTGTAAAGATGTACGCATGCACTAACGACGTTTGAAAAACCAAATCCGACATGAGTGCCCAGCGAAAAGCTGAATGTTTCATCAACCGCACTAACCAATCATATCGGTTCTGTATCCGCAGGAAAAAATGTTGGTAACCCTGCGTAGTTACTGTCAATGCACCAATTTAGGCCTAAACAACATCCACGTTTGGTATACTGCTGATATAGCAGGTGAACGACATAAGCAAAAGCATCATTTACAATTGCGGGCGCCGAACGGAATCGAAATAGTAAGCAGTTTTAGCAATGTCCAGGAATGGGAAACTGCGATATGTAATGTTGATGTATGATAGACAACGAAATAAAGTAATTGCCAGTTGATGAAAGGGCGAGATTATGTAACGATTAATATATGAATCTAAAAAGGAATTAAGGGTCGTGCGGAAAGGTGAAACGAAAACTCGTTCACAAACGACTTAATATGTGATGGCTATTAGCTTTGAATCTTTTTGAATACACTCCTCTTATGCAACTCCAATCCTTTTAGGAAATAAGAATAAGACTTCCATTTCTCAATTATTCAAAATAGAGTCGACAGGCCAAGTTCCTTAAGTGGAATCGACAATTTATGATATCCAAATCCTTCACCCTCGCCCCCTAAATAGAGAATTAAATCATCTGGAGTAATTCCGTAGCTCATGGCAAACGTTTTGTTATTCTCATACACAGATAAATTGATCTGAATTTTGCTGCTGTCGCAAAAGCTTGTAATGTAAGGAACTAACACCCGAGAATCTGGAATAGGAAAAGCTTTGCGATCAGAAGTTATTCTTTTTTCATTCAAATCAATAAATAAAGGTGTGAATCTTTTCACGTCAATTCCCTCAACGGTTGTCAAATACTCAAGACAAAGTAAATTTTTGGATTCGAACAAGACCGAATAAGTTCCTTGTATCTTTATCCTCTTACGTGTTTCATTGGCTCTATTGCAATACTTTGTTGATTGATCAAGGTGGTTAATATTCTTTAATTTACGATTCAAAGAGTTTATGGTGGTGTCTTTGTTGCCCGGATAAATTATGGGGTATGACGACACGATTTCACAATATTCTTCCTTTGCGACAATCTCGTCCTTCTTAACAAGAAGATCGCTTTCTTTTTTGTCGCAAGCATTAGTAATAATGAACAGCGTGATTGCTAATAGTGACGGACGAAACTCCAACATAACGTAATGGTCTATTTCTTTCTACCTGCGCCCAATTTTGGAACAGACAGTGTCATTCCAGAAGGCATAGTATTGTTTTTATAGTCTGCCGGGGCAGAGTAGCTTTCTAATCCGTTCTTCAAAAGTATCGAAGAATCTGATCCGTCAAATCCAAGTATTAGATCAAAACCTTGCCGAATTAATTGATCTCGTATTGCATCGTACGTCATTCCACCTAAAAACAAATTTTCCTGTGAAACCATCATCCAGTGCTGGTTAGCAGAATTGTAACCCAGAACAGTTTTTCCTTTAAATATGGAATTTTGATCCGCATAAACACCGTTGCTTTTTTGTTGTAACCATTTTTGGTTCTCTGGCGCAACAGCTCCTTTGAGAATTCTGTCGATTTCTTTCGGAGTATCAGGTTTCCAAACATTTGTTTCGCCATACTTCAAACCATTAACATATAGTGGTGTGGCACCTCCAACTGCAAAAGAGCTATTTTGACTTGGATTCCCTTTACCAGCAGTCACACCGCCAGATTCACTCACGGACATGTGCCAAGTTTCCGAAGAAGATCTCCCTCCAACAGTTTTACCATTCACAATATTGAATCCCTGACTCCTGTAATTCGGCTGTGGCGTTTCAGCGTCTTCATATTCCGGCTCAGTACCAGGAACAGGTTCTCCCATTTGTGTATTAACTGAGTAATTGTCCAGCTTGGAATCCACAGTTTTGGACATAGCAGTTGTTAGACTTTCAGTTGATTGCCTAATCACCATCTTAAACGTGACATTCTTTAACTCCACAAATCGCACATCATTAATGACCTTGTTACTTACCTCTTCTAATCCATCAAGATCAATAGCTTCAATTGGCGAATTCCCTGCAAACTGATAAGGCGTATACCAAGGAAAATCTTTCGTCAATGGATCAACAGAAAGGAACTTGGCTATTGCCGGGTTATAAATTCTGAACCCGTAGTCATAGGTGGTACTTCCGAACTCTCCATCACCATCTTTTTCTTTTCCGTTGAAACCATGTCTGTATTTGTTTGACGTAGTACTGTCTGTCCACGTCCGACCCTCCATCTCCAAGCCGAACGGATAGTAATCACTCGTACTCACCACACTCGCCCAAACCGAATCTTCTGAGTTCATCCCAATATTATCAGTAATCACTGCCAGCACATTCACCAGATGGTTGCTCAACTCATAGTTCTTCTCTCCCAGACTCCGTTGTCCGATGTGCCTACGTCCCTTGTACAAGCCCAAACGGCTGCTTCCATAAACATACTGCTCCGACATTAGGCTGTCTCTGTAAATACCCATCACATTGCCACCCGCGTCTCTCACATACCGCGTGACGTGAGTAATATCAGCGGAGTCCGTTCTGGTAACTTTCTTCTCAATCCTGTTACCGGCTCCGTCATAGCGGAACGTCGTGATCAAGCTGTCACTCTTCGACCTTACCTCGCGAACCTTTCCATACGGTGTCCAACTGATTTTCACTCCGTCCTGCTGATCCAGCACCAGGTTTCCGATCTTGTCGTACTGGTACATTCCTGAGTCTGCCACGATATGAGCGTAGAAGTCGGTTCCGCTTGCTGCCTGAAAGTCGGGATCCATCTCTATTTCTTCAAGCGCCCTTATCTCTACGGGCTTGCCTTGCGGCACATAGGCGTTGTTCTTTAGTGTGATCTTCCTGTACAGTTTTGTATTCGACGACAATGCACCATTGTAAACCATGTCTTCCGGAGGACCTACCTGACGAAGTTTATTCGTATTGGGATAGTACTCGTAGTTGAAGTCGTGCAAGGTGTTGCCCTCGTGGTCTTTTCTATTAAGCGTTAGCAGGTTTCCGTTTGCATCGTAGGAATAGTCTTCGTCGTAGGCGTGCGGCGACGCATCGCGTGTAGCAAAGCCGTTTGCGGTCGTGTACTCCGTGAGGCTGCGGCTCTTTGCTATCCTGTGCAACTGGTCGTATTTGTAAATCATCGCCTGCATACCCTTACCGCGATCTTTGTTGACTGCTCCGATCTTTGCCAGGTCAGTCACGATCCACGAGATATTCCCATTGTACAAACCAGAGTGGTTGTTCAGTTCGTTTTGTCTCGGCCACAGCTGATCGCGGCTGTCACTTAAAGTTAGGGAATTATTGATCGGTTTGTAATCCCCGTTGTAGTAACCCAGCGAGTAGGCGTAGACGTCTCGCCCTGATGGTTTAGTGATTCCATCGCCACCCGGATCGCCTTCGTAAGGCATATTCACGCCTTTGATCCAGCCCTGCAGCGTGTAGTAATAATCGAGGCCCTGTACGTTGTATTCTCCCAATTCAACGCGTGCCAGCGGGCCGTGCGCGTAATAACTGTACTCCGCATCGTGGTTCCATATAAAACCATCAGATGAGGTGGCCACACCGGTAATCCGGTTGTCACCGTCGTAATCGTAGCGATGGATGAATTCATCAGGCTCGCCGTATTGATACATGACATAGTTGACCTTGCCGCTTACAAGGTCGTATACATAGTCGGTGCGCTTGAAAGGGAAATCAGGGAGAGACTGAAGCATTGACTTGACGTTGCCGTGGATGTCGTAACTATAGAACGTGCGCGTGGTGTCCTGCCATTTGTCGATCACTTCGACGTACGAGACGCGCGTTCTAAGATTTGTCTGCTGCAGCGTATTAGAGACCTTCTCATTGGCAAAATCGTAATGGGTGCGTGTGATGTCACTCAGCAGAACATCGGGCGCATTCTGATGAGGATACGAAATGGATTGAATGGAATCTTTTAACGCATGCTCGCTGATCAGGGCCTTCATTTCACCGACCTCTACAATACGGCCCAATGCATCATACCGCGTGTATGAATAAGCACTGTCCAACGCCTGCTGCGCGTTCCGGGAAGCCTTGAGCTGTCCTTTGTCGTTGTACCAGAAATTGGATTCCCCTGCATCGGGTGTGCTTTGCCAGATTAACTGATTAAGCGAATTGTATCGGTAGCGCGTGACCAGCGAGTGTGCTGCTTCAGAATCGATAGAGGGATGCACGCCAGCCGGTGGCACTGTTTGTACCAGGTTGGCCGATTGATCGTAGTAGTACAGCGTGTAGTGATACTCCTTGGGGATGTACTGATATTCCAGGTTCTCATCTACGTTATCTAGGCACTTTGTTTTGAACTCGCTGTAGAAGGATGAGGCTTTGTCTTCTATCAACTGTTCGATGGCATATTCGGTCACGATAGCGTCTTCGTGTGCAGCACGGGCTCTGCATTGCTCCACGAGGTCATCGAGGTTTAACTGAACCGTGAATTTTTGAACGGTGGAATTCGTGGGATCATATTGGAGACACAAGTTGAATCTCTTCGATTCAGCTGAGTCCACCTTTTGAAAAAAGCTATATAGCACCAATTCGTCCAAACCAGAATTACCTATCATCGGATTGTCATTTACAATCTTGTAGTAGTAATCTCCTATGTCGGCAACTGTTGGTGATGCAATGGTAAACGAGTAACTCGATGTATCGAGCGGTGTCAAGGCAATATCGTTCACTCCATCAACATAACGGAACCATTGATATTTACACTTCGGTATGACATCTCTGTCAATCTCTGTCGTGAAGGTTATTGGTTGGCCACCTAACACGATTCTTTTGGGGATGTCAACAGTATCCTGGGGAAAGGGATAAAAACCGTAACGACCAATGTAATTACTGTAGCTTGACAATGCAGGCATTAAATCGGCGAATGTGAAATCATTGCGCACGCAACTACCGATAGTTATGTTTGATTTAGCTACGCCCATAGGAAATACTCCAGACAGTTCGTTGTCGTTAAGCAACAGGTTGTAGAGCGTTCGGTTCGCCAAAGTCATGGGAACGGATCCGGTTAGTTTGTTGTGATCCAGATATAAGTAGTACAATTTCGTGTTCCCAATGGAGGCAGGAATTCCTCCTGTTAATTCATTATCGTCGAGATCAAGCCAATAGAGTTTAGAGAGACCGTTAAGTTGCGGGATTGATCCGCTTACTTTGGTGCCAGCAATATTTAAGACTTCTAGGTTACTGAGATTCCCAATCTGATTAGGAATTGTGCCTCGTATATTTTTATTAAACCCTATGCTCAGAATTCTTAAGCTGGAGAGATTGCCAATCGAGGTCGGGATGGAGTCGATCGAAATGCCACGCAAACCAAGAAGTTCAAGGTTATTTAATCCGGTCAGCACATCTACTTGTGCTGTGATGTCAAGGAAATCCAACGTTAAATACTGAAGAGCAGACAGATTTGCTAATGTTGTAGGCATACTTCCATGCAATGGGTTATTTCCGAGGCTTAGGTGAGTTAAGTTTGAAAGCTGCCCCAATTCCTCAGGAATAACGCCAGTCAACTGATTCCCGCTAAGGTCTAAAGATTGGAGGTTAGACAGATTCCCAATCTGCACGGGTATAGTGCCCGATAACTCATTGTTTCCCAGGTCCAAACTCACAAGGTTCGAAAGCGTAGTAATTTCCAGAGGAATAGATCCCTCGAAAGATTGGTTACCGCTTAAGTTGAGATACGTTAGATATGAGAGCTGCCCAATCTGCGCGGGAATAGTTCCCTGCAGTTTGTTACCAGCCAATGACAAGTGCTCCAGGCTAGGAAGGCTGTATATCTCCGAAGGAAGAGAGTCATGCAGCTGGTTGTAATTCATGTCTATAAATTTCAAATGCTGTAGGTTACCGAGTTCTGGAGGCAAGACGCCATCCAACCTGTTACCTGATAACTTTAACTGCGTAACATGACCATCATCATCAGTCGTTACCCCAAACCAGCCGCTCACGTCTTCAACAACATTAGGATCTGCATTCCCCCACCCCGTATTGTCAATCCAGTTTGTGCGCTCGTAAGGGTCTCCGTCAGTATTTGTAAAATCGTTCGTCGCATAATACAAAGCAATTAGGGCCGCGTACTCAGCCTGATCAGGAAGGACGATAGATCTTGTCCCGATGCGAGCAAGTTCAGGCCGGTTGTTTAATCGTGCTTCAGAAAATATTCTCTCCTTTATCTCCGTTTCGGCCTGCGCGAGAATGGAATCAAGAGATTTACTCTTGGACTGGTTGATGCGTGCGAGAAGTTCTTCCTGTTGATCACCCACGCTGCGTCGCTTTTGAGAGAAAGCGAGTTTACTTGCAAGTGGCATAGTAGTTCTGAACGCAGAAGGAGCCGACGAAGGAATATTCCCAGGCAGCACAATTGTAGTATCCCTGACGCAACTCATTATGTTCTCCAGCGCTACCGAATCAAGAGCACAATTATATCCTCGCAACACGTCATTTATTGCACTTAGACTATTAGTAGTATCCGACTCGACGTCTTCAGTTTGAACGATCCGAAGTATATTTTGTGGATCGCTGTTGAAGTAGGATTTTAGGTTGTTCCTCACAGTTGCGCTGTCCTGAGGCGTCAACCTTGTATCACATGCACTTGTGATGCTATACAGGGACATCTCAAGCTCTGCGTCACTGACCGACTCCTTCAGCCCATTGGCCTTGGCCCACTTTTTTATGTCTTCTACTTCGTATGATGCCAGATCACTGTATGGGTCAAGCGCTTCCATGGCAGAAGGGCACGCCTGGTATTCCGGTATCGAAAGTTTTATTTGTCGCTTCGCTTCCTCGTACATGCTTCGGTACATGGTCCATCTCTGCCTGTCGAGCTCCGGCTTGTAGGCCGTTTCACCTAGCTCGCTCCGGCGACTCATCAGGTCAAGGTACAGGATGTGTTTTCCGTTCACAGCATCGTGTTCTCCGTTACCGTTTACATAGAAGACGCCGTTGTCGGGATTGGTCACGTCGCCAATCTTGCCCGCATAGGTTGTATTCCCTATCGTTCCCAGTGACGTGTTATCGAGCATATGCTGCATGTCGCTCTTGCGCGAAGCACCACTGAGCGATGCGATGTTGAAAAAAGGATCTTCCTCAAGGGGATTGCTCATCCCGCCCCACGACTCCACACGCGCCATCCGCTTGTCGAACGCGTCACTTTGCTGATCTTTCGCACACAACAAATATTTACAATACAATGGATGATTAGCGATCTCCGATTGGTCCGGAGAATAATCTGCATCGTTTGGATGCAGATCAATATAATATTGTTCGATCTGCCTAAGAATATTCTCACAGTCGAGCGCGACAATCTCATCAATGGCTTCTTCGACGTATGCTTCAGCCTCGTCGCACGTTTCCGTACAAATCTCGCAGTCCGTTGGGTCGGCCATATAACTATCGCGAATCTGCTGCATCAGCACCTGCGTGGAAGAATCCTGCTCCAGTTCAGTCCTGATCTCCGTGAAAGACATCTCGTGTGGAGTAAGCGTTTTGGTGATCGTGTAATCACCGATGGTTGACAGCGTTACCTGAAATTCTATGTCATTGATGGTCGTCGGATTGTTACAATCCGCTGCAGTGATGTTGTCTCTTCGGTAATCTAGAGCGTCCGTGGATTGGTTGCCCGGAATATTGGCGGGCAATTGCACCAGACTTCCATCGGCATCGGTGAGGGTAATATGCAGGTCGAATGCGCACGACAGGCATCTGGCCGATTCCACTTCAGCCGCCATCGCAGAAAGATCATAGTGGAAAGTATACACTGTATTTGGCGCTACGTTCAGGAACCCATGACGCGTGACACTCACACCTTCGTCTATTCCGTTCTTCTCATTTAGCACTTCGGTTACCGGCGACAGCACTAGATTCTTGTAGCTCGCCAACGAATCGACATTCGAGGGAACGTCGCCCGCAAGTGCGGTGGCGATCACACGCCCCTCCTGGTCGAGGTATGAAACACTTACCTGACCGTTGGGATCCACTACCATGTTCTTCTTGTAATGTGCGGCATTTCCGACGTTGCTGCCAAAAAGCCTCTTGAGCTCTGTTTTTGTCGCTCCAGCATAGAAATAGCGAGTAGTATGATTGCCATCGTGCCGAAACTCCTTCCCCACTCCAGATTGACGGCTGACGCGACCGGTTCCGTCACGCATATATTCTATCTGGTTATAAACATAACCTTCACCATCTGGAATCATGCCTTTGTGGACAGATGCAAAGCTATTCGCTGGTGAATAATAATTACCAGCTCCAACTGCATCTTTAAGGATACTGTTCTGAAGGCGATTGTTATCGTAGTTAAATTTTTGCTGAGCTGTTCCGGTGTTTGCACCAACTATGGCGTCAACTGATTGGAAGTCGTGGAATTGCGCATGATAGGTAAGCAAATTGTCCTTAGCAGGCACGGGCAGAATATCGACCACCTTTCGTCCCTCAAAATCATACAGTGCCTCTGACACCAATGTGGTTTGCTGTGAACTCAGGTTTGTCAGTGCCTGTCGCTGTCGAAGGTTCTCATCAAAATAGCTCACAACACGTTTGCTTTTGCCCTCTTCCGCATAAACGATCTGCTCCTGCCACGTCATGTTCTTCTGGTGGTTGTTAATGACAATGCCAGGGGTCATATACTGCCAGTTTCCTGGCACACGATGGGCGGGATACTCAAGGTTATAACCCACTGCCCGTATACGATACCATATCTTACCCGAGGGGTAATACACCTGGTGGTCGTAACTGAATGTAGAACCAGGCGTTGTAACTCGAACCGGCTCTCGCTGTGCAAATGCAGCCTCCGCGTCACCTGTGAACAGGTCGGCCGAATCAATAAACACCCACTCCACATCAAACTCACGCAACGGCTGACCTGAGGGGAAACTCCAACTCAGGGCTGTCTCATGTTTAACCTGATTGTAGGCGCAGTTATAAGGGAACGTCGTTGAAGGAACAAACGGATCGGATATCTTGTCGTAGTACAACAGCTTCAAGTCGATAAAATCCGATGGCATGGTGCCTGTGCTATCTTTGCTTGCAATAGCGAAGTGATAATCCTCCAGACAAGTGAGTGCTTCATCGTGAAACAGCGTGGCGATAAAAGTCTGGTCGGCCATTTCCAGGTGAAGGGGTCGGTTCCAAACGGTGTCTTCGCCGTGAAGCAACGCCAGGTTTACGTCCAACGTCCAGTCTATTGTCGTGTTACCATGAGCCAATACATCATAAAAAAGCTGAAAGGCAACATATGCCGCATTGTCGCGACAGCCGTTGAACACTGGCTTGTCAGTACCTCGTTTCAGCAGGTTGAGGCTATAAACCGGCCCCGGGTCAGCCTGTGGCTCAATGCCTTCGCGACTGACCTTGAACGGTTGCGGCACATTGCCGCTTTCCAATGGCATGGTTTGCCCCCACGACAAATGTGTTGTAAAAACGGCCATCATGGCCAGGATCAAAGCAATCTTCTTCATGTCAACGTTCTCCATCAACCAATCCTTCGCGATGTATTTTTTTTCGTTACAACGCTATTTAGAATCGACGTTAATAACTCTGAAATTTTTATAGTCACCCACTGGCTGCAGGGCTCCCTTCTCCTGAACCAAAAACTTATCCTCTGAAAAAGTATTCGCAGCAAAGACGGGCTGGGTGTCAAATACATCGAATACAATATTCACTAATTGACCATCGCGATAACGATATTGTATCCGCGACAATAGACCAGACGTTTTGTTCACGTCCAAGTCGATCGTGTTTACCGAACCTTCCTTTACCGCTAAGCGATATGAATACTGTCCGTTCTTCTCGCCCAGATAAGTGGGCGATTCATAAGACGTGAGTATACTATCGAGGTTGAATCTGATTTGCCTCGTTAGAGATTTCTCGATTTTGATATCCCGCTTATTGACAACAATGCTTTCGGTCGCCTTATCAATTTCGATAACATGCCTGTCGCCCAATAAAACAACGCTATTTGACAGCCCATACAAGAAATGGTTGTCGTCCTTTTTCATTTCAAACCTTTCGCTGTAGAAAGGTTTTTCCTTTTCACCATCCATCGCTTCTACCGTCATGACCACATGAAACCTGTTCATATGTTCATGCTTTTCCTTCATGGCCGCAAACACCGTTTTGAAATCCTGCGCCACTGTTGTAGTACCTGTTGCCAACATCAGTAGTGAAACAAACAGTATAGTTCTTCTCTTGAGCATATATTGACTAGTTGGAAGAGGTTTGTTTATTTTCTTTCATGTAGGAAACGTTCTCTGAAATCGTCTTGATGCCCGCTTCAGTTTCCTTTTTGGTGAGATAAAGATTTCCCTCCTTGTCGTAGTAAAAGGATGACGCAAAATTCTCTTCATCCAATATTGCCCGCAGGCGATAGTCTGTTATGTCATAAACATAAGACTTCATATTTCCTTTTTCCGGATGAAGACGGATGTCGTCGTACCACACCGTACCAGCTGTACCTGCGTTAAATGTTAGTTCCAGATTCAGGAAATCGTCAGGAGGGACAAATGTGCCTTTCACTTGTTGCCAACCTTCTATGATAGGACCAGCGGGTTCGAACTTGTTCAGCAATTTTGTAGCGCCATTTCTGGAAACCAACTTTACCTCCAGCGTGATCTGATCTCCCAGCTTAGGGGCGGTCAGCTGTGCAGTCCCTGTCGACACCCAGGCGTTTATGTGATAGGTCTTTGCCGAATCCAGCTTGAGAATGGGCTGCTTGAATGTTTTTTCATTCACTACCTTCAAACTACTGCGGCCCGTGTGACCGTACGATTGGTCTATTGTCGCTACTACGGCCGGACTGACAACGTTGTTGACTGTAATTTTGCCGCGCCAGATGCCCTCGAATGGCGCTCGCCTCAACACAATAATTGACCACTCGGGATTGGATGGATAAGTCTGCACACAAACGATCTCGTCATCTGAAATAAAATTGCTGCGATTATGGCCCAACAATGCAGAGGATGCTAATCCACGACTCGAGACATCAACCTTGGTTACATTCTCCAGGTTTGCCAGCGAAGTCTTCACGATCGCCATGTACGCATTCCCCCAGTACACCTCGTATGTTACAGAAGCAGGAAGAGCATTGGTACCGAAGACCCAGTTGCCTGACAAATTATTGTCAAAGAATTCGAATCCGGTGAATGCCATTTCGCGATTGCGCATGTTAACGCCGTTAGCCGACGGCAGATGTCCACCATAGTCGTACAGCGCGGCAGTAAATACGCCAAGAACGTCTTCGTTTTCTAACTCATAGCTGTAGGCACTGTACTCGGTCATCGTGTTTGCCTTTATCCATTGCGGTATAGCCCCCACCTCCGCCTGGGCCCAATTAAAGTTGTAGAGCGAGAATGTGCCATCCGTACCGATGTTTGTTGGGGTTGACAACTCGCGAACAGTGTCGTACACAAATGTTCCTTCGTTGCGCCACACGCCGCGCGAACCGCTGCTGTATGCATCAGCATCAACCGGTGTAGCATCCTGATGCAATAACCAGGCATCCGAGAAGGTTGCAGCGCTCGCGGCAAGCACCTTGTTTTTCTGCTCCGAGTACACAGTTATTGTAGTATCCTTCAGAAGCGTCGGCGAAGCCCTGAAACTAATGGTTTTTGAGACCAGCGTATCACGCACACAAATGCCACACGTGTATTGCAAATTCATCCGCACTGTGAAAGTACCTTCATTGCTGTATGCATGCAGCGGACTTTTGTCCTGCGAAGTTGTGCCATCACCAAAATCCCAGGAAATGGATTTGGTGCGGCAGCCCTCTTCATAGGCAGCCGTTGGCGTGAACCCAACAGCGCACATGTATTTCTTGTTGCTGAAGTTCACCGACAACGGTACCGACTCGCATAAGATGACAACGGTTATGAGGTTACTTTTGTAAACAAGGTTCAACCCGTTCCCGCTGGTAAAGGCTGAATTGGTGACCTTATAATAAAATTTCGCGCCCTGATCCGCTTCTGTGGGCTCGAACGAATAATGATATCCTTCATGCGTAGACGCTGTAAACAAGGGCACATCATTTATGCCGTCTACGTACCTGAACCATTGAAACTCGCAATTCAAGGCAGCAAGCGTATCGCTGGCAAATGCAACGAGCCTAACCGGAGCGGGTTGAATCACCCTGACTTCACGAGCTTTATCGACGACCGTGTCCTGTGGAACATAGAGATAGGTCCCAGCCGGATCAAGTTGCTTGACGTATTTAAAAGTAAGCTTGTTATTGGCCACGTTAACAAACGACGCATTCGATAGACCATACCCTGGGGAGACACTGGTATACCCGTTGTAAGAAAAGTCCACCTGAATTTTGGTGCTCGTCTTCTGAGTCAGATAATCCGGTATCTCACCGTTCAGTTTGTTGCGTTGAACAAATACATAAGCCAGATCCGCCCAAGTGCTTAGATCCGGTAGTGTAGTTATATTATTAAAGTTTACATTAAAGTACTGGACTTTCTTGAGGCCGTCCGCAAATCCATTCGGCCATGTACCCGTGAGCTTGTTCTGTTGCAAATCCAAGTAGGTAAGGTTGGTCAGATACACAACGCTATCTGGAAGGCTCGTCAGTCCGTTGGATCGTACCATTAAGCTTTCCAGGGTGCCCATGTTGCCACCTCCGAACCATGAAGGCAGTTCAACAATGCTATTGCTGCTTATGTCCAGTTTTTTAAGTGCAGGTATCTTCATGATTGTCGTTGGCAATACATGAAGCGCGTTGCCGGAAATGTATAATTCGCGTAGCGACGAAGAATACTGAAAATCCGAAGGAAGAGAATTCAAATCACAATTCGCCATGTATAGCTTTGTCAAATGCTGTATACCAGCCAGCTGTTGACAAGAGGACGGAAGTATATCGGTGTTGTTATCCAGGTAAAGGGTCTCAATGAAATCTAATTCACCGAAATCGGCGGGTAAAGATTGAATATTGCAATTGCTAAATTTTACGGTCTTGATGTTTGACTGAGGTTTGATCTGATCAATGACCCTTCCAAGTTCTGCAGGATCGCTATATCGGGTGGTGAAACTAAAGTCGATGGTTTGCAGATTTAGCATCGTGGTCAACGAGTTGGATTGAAATTCGGTGAAGCCGTTGGCCTGGAGATTCAATGTGGTAAGCGACGGAAGAGAATGGAACTTGGCCGGGAAATAGATTCCCGATTCTATCAGCGCACTGTTATAGTTCAAACTTAGCAGGTTCAATTTTGGCAAGCCCGAAAATGCATTCGCATGAATAGAAGCATCGAGGAGCGAACAATAATCCAAATAGAGCTTTTCCAGCGAGATAAGGCCGGAGAATTGCGACGGTATGGAATTCGATGCGCTAAGATTGTTTCGACTCAATGTCAAAACAGTCAAACTTGTCAGCTGTCCGATCGTTGACGGCAATGGCCCGATCAATTGACAGTTATAGAGGTCGAGTTCCTGCAGGCTTGTCAACTGCCCGATCCAGGAGGGGAATACTGCATTTCCAAAATTGTTGTCTTGTAGCCTTAGGATCTGCAAGTGGGTCAGTGGTGTAAGTGAAGGCAAACCAGTCAGATCGTTCTGGTTAAGATTCAAGGACTTCAATTGAGACAGGTTTACAACCCCCGATGAAAGAACACCATGCATACCCAAACCGGAAAGCGCTATTCCAACAATATCTCCGCCGGTATAGGTCACGCCTGATAATCCGACTGTCGGAAATCTACTGATCCTATAGGGTGTCCAACTCTGAGCATTCGTGGTGTCCAAACCAAGCATGTTGGTATTATAAATATCCAGTAGAGCGGAGCGTTCCACAGCATCGGAAACGACACCTTGTGCCCGCACAAGTGACCCACACAAAGTGAGCGTGACTATTAGAAACAATCTCCAAGTCATTTTTACACAATTCATCACGACCATATCCTCACCGTACATCCGACTACTATTCCTTAGGCAACGTTATCTTTTTCGTAAAGGGCTTGAGGGAACCAGGCTTTGCAGGATCTTCCAGGGCAGTGATACTACCTGCTGACACACTCAACTGATTGCGGTAGCCCGACCGTATGATCATGGCATCGTATTGTATATCCGCCAAAGCCTGTTTCGAATAAAGAAGTTTATCACCCGCATCGATGCCGGTATACACCACTTTGGCAATCGGTTTGGTAAAATTGTTTCCGGGCTTGTACAGCAATATTTCATCACCAGGGAACAACTTCACGGTGGCCGGTGATTTGAACTCGTACTGGGAATCGCGATAGGGTAAGTTGTCCACGTCGGTAATCCTAAACTTTACACCCACATTCTGATAAGCACCGCCCATACCCTCATACTGTTTATGTGCATATATCGAATAATTGAATACCGGCTTATCAAAATTGTTGTTGACTTGCGTCAATATTGTGGCGCCCGAGTATTTGTCCCACTTCACGTTCGAGGTAACTACTCGCGAAGCGCCATCGTAAGCTTCTGTGCTCTCAAGAATTCCGGATTTGAAAATAATCTTGTTTGTTACCGCGGTGTGCAGTTCCTTTTTATCGGCTGTGATGTTCGGCCACCAGGTTGGAATGGGTATAGCGCCGAATAAAACATAGACAATGTCCGTGTTAATATTGGTCCCACCGATCCACGCTGCGTCTTCAAAGGAGCGCATATCTGCAAAGAATTCGTTCTCCTGCCCCAGCGTATAAGTGGTCAACACTGATGTTCGTGCTTCATTGGAGGTGAGCAATGAAAGGCTGCCATCCTCATTCTCCTTGAACTTGTTTCGCACCGTCAACACTTTTTCCTCCTGGTATATGATGGAATCAGCGGCATAGTTATAGCGCACCCATGAAATAGCCTCCTTGTTGATCCTCCCCGCTGCGTCCTGGTGATAGTTGCTCACCTTAAATGGCTTACCATTCATGTCATTGGTCGTCACCCTGTAGCCCTGACTGGAGGACAATTTTGAAATGGCGACATTACCCAGAAAAGGCACGCCAAAGTTCAGGTTGTAAGGCCTGTCTTCCTTCGACGTTTCATCGGTCATTACTGGAAATTCCTTTGATGTATAAAATTCGTGAACGGTGGCACCTGTTGTCCCGAACGATTTTCCACTTCCAGTCGGAAATAATTTCTTCCCATTTCCAAGATCGGTATGCAATACCTCACGAGTGCGCAAACCCGATGCCGCTTCCAGGCTTGCGGCAGCAAGGCTCGTCACCTTAACTTTTCTATAGCCTACCTGCGCGCCTGGGTAATAACTCTCGTTAATAGGATATTCGAAGAACAAGTTATTGTCAGATCGAAGCGGCACAGATTCAGTGTACTTCTTGGCATATCGCAGAGCATTTTCATCTCCACCAACAAATGGCTCGTATGATGCCACACCGCTGCTGATGATTTCATTATTTTCGACCGTCTCGTAGTCGTACACCTGGCCATATATCCCCTCTTTGTCGTATTGCCAGCTATCCATCATGGTGATTTGTCGTACCCGCAGACCGCCGCCATATTTCTTCTGATCCGGTGATTTCAGAC
This sequence comes from Chryseolinea sp. T2, assembly GCF_037203685.1. NCBI lineage: Bacteria > Pseudomonadati > Bacteroidota > Cytophagia > Cytophagales > Fulvivirgaceae > Chryseolinea > Chryseolinea sp. T2. The sequence continues at coordinate 23,155 of NZ_JBBCAU010000010.1, read as the reverse complement.
GTATCCATGACTTGTCGGCCACAAGCTCGCGGCCCCAGTCGTTGTCAGCGCAGTATTTGTTGTATCCGTCGAACATTCGCCTGACCTGACTGCCTAGGCTGGTGAGTCCTCTTATAAGGTCAACGCGTTGGTTTTTATCCTCGGTGCGCTCTATGGGATCAGTAGAGTTCGCAAGATTAGGTTGATTGGTCCTCATGTGCTGCCATGCGCGTAATGAGAACGGGTGACGGTTGTGATCAGGCTTTAAGTAAAAATATCCGTATACGTAGTCTTGACCTTCGGCGATCAGCCCCATTTCCTGTTCGAAGTCTATATCTGCGTACCCGGAAACATACTCATAGAGGTTTTCGACCTGAGCCTTTCCAAGATTTACTTTAAGCTTGAAATAAACTTGCTTACTTTTTTGGTCCAGATAGCGCAATACCATTGCTTTTTGTTGATCTGCATTTAGTGCACTGTCTATGGGAGCGGCCAATCTGAACTTCACCTTAAGATTGTTATCCGATATTCTAAAATTCGCTTCCGTTCCGACCGGGTCAACAATCTTCGCCATTTGCATGGCTTGCTTATGCTGTACATACGCGTAGTCGTCGGTCTCATAGTCGATGATCACCTTTCCCCCTGAGGGAAGCCTTATTTCTTTTAAGCTCCAGACAGCAGCTTCTTTGTCAAGCACATCTTTGTTGTTGACGTTCTGGTCTACATAGGGAAAGTCAATATTGTACAAAGGGTCGGTCGTTGAGTTGTGCTTATAGTTGCCCCATCGATCGTATTCGTAAGGACTATAGTTGGGATTTTCAAGGGGATTGCTTGCATGGTAGTCGAACACATAAGGATTCAGTTTTCCTCGCTGACTTCCACCATACTCAAACCAGAGTTTTGTTAATGTCAGTTTACCTCCCTGGTTGATGTTATTGGGCGTGTTCCGACAAAGAGAATAATCGTGCTCGAACTTCACCACCTTAATTGGGTGCGCTTCGCCGGCAGCACGTGTATAAAGTTTTATTTCGGATAATCTTTTAGATGGCGATCCGATCTGAGCAGAATCCGCTTTTTGCAGGAAACTTCCTACGCCGCGAGCATCGTCACGATCAGCAAGTGAAAAGGAAGCCACATGTGATTTAGTTTCGGCCTTAACTAAATACCACATTTCCTTTTCACCATAAACGAAACTTCCCCGATCGTCACGGGCATCGGTCTTCCAGCCCTCCTGATAATGGGCTTTGGTGTACGGATCCCGCCACTTGTATGGTGAGCCAGCATCGTTAACCCGCTGATATGAAAATTTTACCCAGTAACCCAGGTCATCAACAGTTACGCCATCTCCCTTTAGGTCTACATAATCCGGCCCGACAATGGCAGTCAATAGATAAGAATGTGCAAACCTGGGCATTTCCACACGGTTCAAATATTTGTCGGTGCCGGCGTACTCATAGTCCGGATCAGCATTGCCATTCTTTTTAGAGCCCGGCTTCAATACCTCAACCCGTTTAGGATCTGCTGTAGACTTTCTTGCGCTGAACGTAACCTCCTCCTGCTTTAAATTGTAGGCAGGAATTCCATAAACATAGCGGAGGCCTTCGGGAGTAAGGGCGGTAAAACCTGCTGTGTGGTGAAGAGGGCTATCGCGGACATAAGACGTCAGCACGCCGCCTTTGTCATAATAGGCTACCTTGAACAAAGGATTCATTTCAGTTGATCCATTCAATAGTTGCTCGCCGGTGATTGGCTCAACGACCTGGTTGCGCGACTTTCGCTCACGATTAAAGTGGTCTGGCGTTGATTTGTCAAAGCTCTTGTTTTCGCTTTGCAATCTGTTCAAGGCCGTAGGGTGTTCACGGTTTTCATCAAGTTTAACTCGAACAGCATCTTCGCCACCTATTGACTCGATTGTTGAAGAACGCTCCAAAGCCGCTTCGCCATGAACTTTGAAGTACCAGGGTTGGTAATCACTGTTTAAAGATTCTTGCTGAAACTGCATGTCCGAGTCATTGCGGAATTGATTCTTATCACCCTTCCAGGCACCCGACACAGAGCGTGAATGATTGACACCTATATTAACGCCGACGTGCGCAGGAATGCCCACATCAACGCCTACGCTACCTCCCGCAGAGAGAGACTCCACTTCCTGATCGCGTACAACGCCAATATCGTTTCTCATCGGGCGATACATTGCCGATATGCCCTGACCCGTGACGGAATAAATGTCGTATGTAAGCGATGGAATCGCGAGATTCGGTGTGACGGTACTCACCATGCCGTCCTTTTCGCGATTGAAGTCCATCATGTCCCTATCGCCGGTTGCATACTGATAGTTTAGATAGCCATATGCAGGTGAGGGCACTTTCTTCGCGTTGTCGCGCAGGCGCTGCTCGTTGTAGAAGCCTGAGACATAAGCCTCTCCGTAAACACCCCAGAAAGCACCTCCGACCTTGAAACTCGCAGCAATGTTCGTGTTCAGCACGGGCATGCTGATCTGCGGCGTATAACCTGGATGAGCAAAGCTAATCGAAGCAGTACCGGCGAATCCCTGTTTGTACGATGTTGTTACTTCCTTTTTTCCCACGTTACGTGTGCGTTGCTCAGTACGCGACACATCGACCAACGCCGAAACAGAGCTCAATCCCTCCTTCGAATTGTATCCTGCGCGAACTCCAAGACTGCCTATTTTGTATCCAAAGTTGAGCGATGGCGCAATACTCACACCTTCTTTCGAGTCGACACTTGCGCTGAGACCTATGCCGCCGGTCAGTCCGGAGTTGGTAGCCGCCGCGAAGCCAAGCGTGTTGTCAATAGAATATCCAATTCCACGATAGCTATTCCTATACACGCCAAGTCCCAAAGACACTTTTCCTAAGCCCGTCCCCTTGATCTTTTTGCCCTTCTCATTATCAGCGCCAAACAATTCGACACCCACGCCAACACCCAGACCCACCGTGATGTTCGGTTCAATTGCCGTCTTGGTCTTGATCACATCACCCTTAAATTCGTCAGGTAGTCCTCGCATCTGTCGATTAATCGTACCCGGGTTCAGACTCCATCCAAGACCTACAAAACTTGCTTCCTGATCCATACCAACACCCGCCTGATAGGACAGGTTAAATGGGTAACCGCCATTGGGTCCCGGCAATTCGAAGAGTGGTATGTTATATCCGAAATCGCCGGAAAAAAGATCGACCATTTCGGTAGTTCCTGCGGATTGAAAGGCCTGTTGCTCTGGCTGAGATGGCCCACTGGTCAGGGCAAAAACCTGGATAGAACCCAAGAAAGAACTCGCATGCAGGAGAACAAAAAGAACAGCTAACGATCGTCGATACTGACTAAGGAAACGAATCATACCTTTAACGATGGAATGTTATTCTTGGAAATCTTTATGGTAATAAGTTGAGGGAACAGCTCAGATTGTATAGAGAGGTTCACTTCTCTTGAATCCGCATGCACGTTCTCGAATGCAAGCACGAACGTTCGGCTATTCTTCATATCCGCCGAACGTTCAAAATGAAATAACACGCAAGGCAGCTTCGAACCTCCATCTTCAAGTATAAGATCATTCTGAAATTGATAGGAATAGTAGTATAGCAACTGCTGCTTTTCTTCAGGCGAACCCACCTGGTTCTCTAAAAAGTCGCTCGTCGATTCTGGCAACCCAATCATCAACGTATAGTATTGCAATTGTTCGGTGTCATGCAACGCACTATCATATGACATTCCCGGACTGCTGATCACTTGTTTGAGCGCGACATAAGATGAAGGCTCGTATTGAACGTCGAACAGGAACTCGCCCGACCTTTTCCGCACATGAAGACCATTATCCAAATCATGGATCCACTTTCCGAAGGCTTCGCCATCCAATCGGCGCTGGCATGAAGCTGACAACACCAGCATCAAAACGAATAAGATACTCCTCTTCATCATCCTACTGAATGTTCTTTGTATTCGTCATCTCCTGCACGGATTCAAAGAACACCGTGTTTATTCTCTTCTGTCCGTTCTCGCAGACTACATGAACTACTTGATGTTCCTCCCCTCCACAGGAATCCTTCACAGTCATGATCACATAGTAATCGGGCTGCTTATCAACCATGATCGATGGGGTCAATCCTGGCCTTTCAAGAATCTGTTCACGGGGTTGAAATAGAAACTTTGTTCGGCTGTCATTCAGCACATACCAGCTTACTGTATAAGGTGCTTTGCCTTTGCTCGTATTGCCTAAGAATTCTATAAGGCTGCCTTCTAACTCATCGTCACAGTGGATGTATTTTGGATTCACCGTGATATTGCAAGTCACTTCGCTGGTCTTCTTCAAATCAATAAATCGAACAAGAATCTTATATTCCTTCCCTGCTTCATCAACAAACGACAGCGTGTATATCACATCCTTTTCACGACCAGGAAGAATCTGATTAAGGTTCAGCCTATAATGATTTTGACCTCGGGATTTCGCCAGTTCAAGCTCAGCAGCTTGCGTTCGTTTCCAATCATAAACTTTCAATCGAATCGACTTGAGCTGTCCATATGCATCCATGTACTGAAGGCCAAGAACTTCGTCTTTAATATCAGACACCGTTTTTTTATTGACCTTGTTGATATCTATGTACAGCTGAGTTTCCGAATTGACGCTCGATTGGCCTGCAGCCATAATCGTAACCAGTACCATCGCAACAAAGACCATCACACGAACTGAAGATTTCATAAACTACTTTTCAACTTTCACGGTGCTAATACCTATCCTGAACACAAATGGCGAAATGTCACTAATAGTCGTTTTGTTCTCTGTCAAGTTGTACAACATGGAAAAGTTTAGAGTAACCGGTGCCTTGACAGACAGTAAGACACCTCCCCCAACCATTACATTGTGCTTATCCACTTGAATCCTCTCGTCCTTTGGCGACCAAGGGTTCATTGAATCCTCTATCTGAACATAAAGCTGACGCTTCCAGAATTCAATCTTCGAAAAAGCCCGTATGCCGCCGTTGAACTTAATGTCCCTATCAACGGCGATCACTTGCAAATTGGGACCAGCTCCAAGCGAGAAATTGTCGACAAAATGATAGCCTAAAGCAGGTGACGCAGAATAGATAGTTAATGACTTCCCGGTAATGAGGCCAACAATACCTTCAAAATAGCTACGTTCCTTGAACGTTGGCCTCTGTTGAAATTTGCTAAGTTTAGCATGCTGCGATACTGCCTTTTCCTTGTACTTTAACTTCTCCTCCTTGAGGTTGATACTCCTTAGACTATCAATGCTTCGAAGATATTTTGACTTGACTATGCTACCAGGCAGCGGAACCATGTCTTTGAGGTGGTCAGCTGAAATCTTATAATCGTGTAAATCCGGAAATCTGTCCTGATAAGGAACTTGTGATTTCAGACTGTCTTCAGTGACGGATCCCAAATCGTTTGTAAACCTATGCTCACCTGCACCTGGGAACTTTTGATTGAGCGCATCTAACATTTCTTCGGGGGACATCTCCTTCTTCAGTGGTAGGTTGCCCGGTAGCGGTCGACCGAGCGCGCGTTCTATCGAATCGCGGATCGCAGCCAAATGTTTTTCTGAATACACCCTATGTTTCAGGAATTCAGTACCAGTCGTTATAGCTGACTGAATCGTATCCGGAATAACATCATCGACCGAGGTTGCTCGGCCCACTTCCTGCAGCTTTTGGAGTTCGCTGCTAACCTTATTCGTCTTCTGAAGAACATCCTGATGTTTCTGCTCAAGCACGCGCAGTGAATCCTTAAAATGAGTGGTGTCAGCAATGCTAACTGTAATGTGCTGAGCATAACAATTCACATTAAGGAAAAGTAAGAAAGCAACAAGCGACTTAAGCGACCCGAACATTGACAACGGACGTAACATCTTCTGGTGATTGAACGATTTCAGAGCTTGATTGCGTAGTAGATAGATCGGTCACGCATTCGGTACAAAACATTGATCATGGGAAATATTTGAACTGATTTCGGGTTCTAAGCCTACCACTCCAGGATCGATACCTAAACTATAGATAGCGGCCCCTGATAACTCCTGTAATATCATTTGCGCAACGACTCTTTCAACTTTCTTAATTCCTCTTCCTGACTCACCATGCGTTTCTCTTGCTGAATAATGTATAGCGTCAGCTCCTCAATCTTCTTCAGTAGTATAGCATCCATAGAGCCCAGATCATGCCCATCAGCTTCTATTACCTTTTGAGTGGGAACTTCGGGGAGGTGTCGGTACGTTCTTATGTATTTTTCAATGTCGTTTAATGGAGGAAGTTCGTAGTCCTGAGCAAATACGTAATCCGGCCAGGTTGTACTGGATTTTTCAACCCGAACTTCGTGCGCTCCAATCTTCCCATTTACAGCCAGCTTATAACTATTCGGGTTGGTAGTGAGCGAAGTGCCAATCCCAACTGAATTTCCATAATGTATTGCACCGTTATTAGTGGTCCACTGAGAACTTCTTACAAGTTCATCATTCATATATACTGCAGTGGCGTTTACAGTTCCATTAACAAGCAAAGAGTAGTTATTTGGGTTCGATGTCAACGGTGTGCCTATACCGACTCTCCCTTTTACGATTATGTCATTCTTACCAGGACTACCATAGTCGTAGCTGTCAGCAACAAGAATTCCTCCTGCCTTTAAACCAGACACTGCTGTCTGAGTCGGGGAATTCCTTAAATGGATAAATCTATTTTGATCGCTTGTTGACGAACTGGTATAAAGAGTTGGTGACGATGTGTCCAAAACCATGTTTCCGACTATGTGAAGCTTATCGACGGGAGATATAGTTCCTATACCGACATTCTTCGACTGGTCAATCACTAATGAAGCACTGGTCGGGACGTTATTACTTGAAATTATGAACTTGCCACCCCCCGTAGCCCAACTGTTTGAGGTGCTACCCAATCTCCAATCCACACCGCCAGGATCAGAATTGCTTAATTTTATATGCCAATCTGATGTTGCGATTGCAAGCTTTACATTTTCAGTGAGGTTAGTTGCGCCTAGCCCAGTCTTACCTTTGACGATAAGGTCATTTTTTGCCGGATTGGCATAGGAATATTCATCGGATATCAATAGACCTCCGGCTTTAAGACCAGCGGTAAGTGATGTCTGAGGCGAATTTTTTATATGAACGTAGCGACTTAACTCACTTGATCCTGACCCCGTAAAAAGCGTGGGTGCGACGTCATCTACAACGACAGCACCGGAAATATGCAGTCGCGAAGCCGGACTTGAAGTTCCGAGACCGACATACCCAGACGTGTTGGACATTGTCAGTCCCAACGTGTTTTGAGCGTAAAGTTCCAATGGCCTGCCGTAGGACTTAATGGGACCGTCAACCTGCAGCTCTTTATTGATGTAAAACGCCAATCTATCGGAAATAAATTGGGTGTACCATGGATTTCCAGAAATGATAACTGAACCGTTACCATCAGGGTTTTGAAACATGGCCTGTCCATAGACATGGAGCTTGCGTTCCGGTGCAGTTGTTCCAATACCAATATTCCCTGAGTTGCTACTGTAAATATTTGAGCCAGAGGTACTCCATTGTGCAAACGTATCGAAACTGTAATGGCATAATGTCAGTATAAGAATTAAAGCTTTCTTGTTCAACACTCTTAACATATATCTAATCCAAATAATATCAACAATACCTCTTAACTCCTTTAACCTCATCCGAATTCGTTACCTCAAATCAGCTTAGTCACTTTAATCTTTCTCTTCAAAAAGTTCTCGCGTCGAGAACAACCGTCGTCTATGGTGTCTTGTTTGTGCAAGTTGCAACTAGCGTCCCGCTCTCATCACAGCGCCGCTGTCATGTACGTCAAGACCGACTCATATACGTAAAACGACAAACCAATCTCATTCCGACACGATTTGTTGTCGTTGCAAACTGTTTGATGTCTCAAGCAATAAATGACTTAGTTGATGTTTACGTGGTTTCTTATCAGATCAGGTTTCGCTAACTGTTACAATGACCAGCATCTTGTCTCAAACTTTAAAACTAACGGGCGCAAAACTGGCATCTCTGCGAAAAAGTAATTCTTTAAAATGATCGCTTTCATTGCATGCATCTTGTGAATACAGGAATTTGCTAATCATTGATAAAACGCACGCGCAATCCAAATTATTTAATCCTCATTCACTGCGCCGGAATCGGATAATACATTGAGTTAGAGTAATGACGAACCCTTCAACTTAAGAGAGTAATAGGTAACCAATCTTAATCAACATTTTTTTTAGCGTGCACACTTGGACGTATTGAGAGCATTCCTTAAGCGTATTCTTACATGTTATAAGTACGCAACAAAAATGAAGACCATTTTTGCTGATTTTGTAGAAGCTCTACTATACCCACCTGCTAATACGCAATTGTCAATGGTTGATAGGTGGTGTTCCAGCAACGGATAGGTATATGTTGGAAACACAAAAAATTGACTGCTGGAAATGTTCTAATAATTCCGAGCAAGCAAACAATGGCAAGGATAACATGAAGTAGTTCCAACTTAATCTGACAGTTCGCCTAACTTAGAAGTGCACACCATTCATGATTCACATTTCTGAACGTCGATGAAGTGTTATTAATCGATCTGCGCCAGTTAATAATGGTCGCCCTTAATTATGATTGAAAGAACTCACCACAACGACAGTTGGTTGGGTGCCTCTTCCACTTTTTCCTTCGTGTCCTTATTATCTGATACTGGACTTGAAGTCACTTCACGAACGTCGCTGACACGCTCATTAACTTGAACTGTAACCGGGTCACCGTCATCTGAAAGCCGTTCAACGTCGATAGCAACTGATTCCATAGCGACCTCGATGGGGTCCGACTCACTTTCAAAAGGGATTGCTTGAACTTCAAAAGATATTGGCTCACCAGCCACTGGTTCACCCTCAGCCTGGATAGCCCTGCCGTTGACTGCGGCCGGCTCAACCTCAGCCGTAACGTTCTCAACTACTACTTCGTCAATTTCAAAAGGTGCCGGCTCAGTTTCCTGACGGACTGGTTTAACGTTTGAGTCGGCTTCTATTCTTAGCGCGACCAGATTATCTTCAGGTGTTGCCGGTTCGCGCACCGCAGCCACAGCTCCTTGAACAACCTCGCCCGATACTGCTATCTCATTAGTCAGCACCGCCTTCACAAAGTCCATTCCTTTCAATCTCAAATTCCCGCTCACGAAACCCTTCGTGATCGCCTCACACTTCAGGCATAAGATGATGGTTGCGGTTTTTAGTGGAATCGGTAACGCAAACCGCGCCTCTTTATCGGTGAGTTCCAATTTGATAACCTGTGTTCGCGTGTCTGCAAACTCATTCCTATCGTCAATAAAGATCCCGATCATGGTAGCCTGCGCAGCCTCAACTGTTTTGATGGCATCCGTGAACTTAAGAGTCATGCCCTGCACAACCATCTGCAAATGAGACCCCTCCTCGCTCTTAGACAGCTCAACGTCCCTGAAAGTCAGGGTATGATGTAACCGGTGCTCTTTGTGAATAGCAACTTCATTGACGACACTCCGGAAGTCTATCGGACGCTGTTCCTTAATAAACGCATGAAAGTGCTTCGTTAATCGCGACCACAGAGTGCCATCCTTAATATCGCGGTTGAATGGCCGGACAGCATCATTGATGACCGCGGCAAATGGATTTGCCAGTTGCAGTCTCGCCCTCGCATCATTAAACGCCTGATTCACGGGCGCCGGCTTATGGGTTCCCCTCTTCGCACGCTCATGCCTGCCCCAGGTAGCACTTTCAACTACGATCTTTCCATTAGACGGACGTTCATGCGGCAGTAAAGGTCTTCTTCTTGGCACGATATTGTATTTAAAGAATTATCTTGCAAAGATAAGTATGCATATGCATCGAGCAAACTTATAAAGACATTATAGAGAGGTTACACAGAGCATACACAGGTTTTATACCGATATTTTAGGTACATCCACCCCTCCTCCGAATCACTTCCATATCTTATCCATCCAGTCAGTCCCCGTCCGCCGTTTCTCTTTCCGACACTGCACCCAGCCCCGATTGAAAAGTGCATCCCGGATGCTTCGTAGTATACGATAATTTGGATCCTCGAGACCACGACCCGAAGGGTCGATTTGAGGACATGGTCTGAGCGACCTTATTTTACGTAATAAACCCCTACACAACTCGCCGCCAGATAATTCATTGAACGAGCACGCCCCCTCGATCCCACCGCCGAGTAAAATCCAGTCGCTCAGACCATGTCCTCAAATCGATCTTCCGCCGGGCCTCAACCTGGGCTTCGCGCCGAAATCTGTTGATTCGAAAAAGTCCGCAAAGCGGCTTGCTGCAACACTGGTCGCAACGCGAACAGTGTTGCTCCCTTTGTTCCCCGGTTCTGGATGAAGCTTCAAGGTCTGCGCGTGAAAGTTGCAGGCTGTTTCCAAACAAACATTGCGGTATAGAGTCGAGCAGGAGGCTGCGTGTAATCTCCCCCGGCGGAAGGTCGATTTGAGGACATGGCGACCTTATTTTACGTAGTAAACCCCGATACAATTCGCCGCCAGATAATTTCCTGAAACGAGCACGCCCGCTCGACCCTACCGCCGAGTAAAATCCAGTCGCTCAGACCATGTCCTCAAATCGACCCTTCCGGGCCTCGAACGTGGCCATCGCACCGGAATCTGTCCGTTCGACAAAAACCGCAAAGCGGCTTGCTGCAACACTGGTCGCAACGCGAACAGTGTTGCTCCCTTTGTTCCCGGTTCTGGATGAAGCTTCAAGGTCTGCGCGTGAAAGTTGCAGGCTGTTTCAAACAAACATTGCGGTATTAGAGTCGAGCAGGAGGCTGCGTGTAATCTCCCCCGGGGCGGAAGGTCGATTTGAGGACATGGTCTGAGCGACCTTGTTTTACGTGGTAAAGCCCGACACAATTCGCCGCCAGATAATTTCCTGAAACGAGCACACCCGCTCGACCCCGCCGCCGAGTAAAATCCAGTCGCCCAGACCATGTCCTCAAATCGACCCTTCCGCCGGCCCCGAGCGTGCGCTCACACCGCAATCGGTCGCTTCGAAACCATCCGCAACTTTCGCGCGCAGACCTTGAAGTTTGCCCCCAGAACCATACCTTTGCCAGCGATTTTTCAAATCCAAGGGGGAACCTATGTCCACTACTAAGTACATCTTCGTAACCGGCGGCGTTACTTCATCGCTGGGAAAAGGCATCATTGCCGCATCCCTGGCTAAACTGCTGCAGGCCCGGGGATTCAAAGTCACTATTCAAAAACTCGATCCTTACCTCAACATCGACCCGGGTACCCTCAACCCGTATGAACATGGCGAGTGCTATGTTACCGACGACGGCGCCGAAACCGACCTCGACCTGGGGCACTACGAGCGCTTCCTCAACGTACGCACTTCGCAGGCCAACAACGTCACGACTGGACGCATCTATAATAACGTCATCACCAAGGAGCGAAAGGGCGAGTACCTCGGAAAGACGGTGCAGGTCATTCCTCACATCACCGATGAGATCAAGAGAAACATCTTCTCTCTCGGCGAAACGGGTGAGTACGACTTCATTATAACAGAGATCGGCGGATGCGTGGGTGACATTGAGTCACTGCCATTTATTGAAGCCGTCCGCCAGGTTAAGTGGGACCTCCCCCCTAGCAATTCATTGGTAATTCACCTTACATTAATACCTTATCTGAATGCAGCTAAGGAATTAAAAACCAAGCCCACACAGCATTCAGTTAAAGAACTTTTGGAGGCCGGAATTCAGCCCGATATTCTCGTTTGCCGTACTGAAAAACCACTTCCCCTGGAGATCCGCAAGAAGCTGGCACTCTTCTGCAACGTGCACCTCAACTCAGTTATAGAGGCCATGGATGCCGACACGATTTATGACGTGCCGATGCTCATGCGCAAGGAGAAGCTCGACGAACGCGTACTCGCCAAACTTAAGGTAAGCTCACGCGAAGAGCCGCAGCTCGATAGCTGGAAGACATTCCTGGGCAAATTGAAGAACCCGCTCAACGAAGTCACCGTAGGCATTGTAGGTAAGTATGTTTCTCTACCCGATTCATATAAGTCTATTGCCGAAGCCTTTGTGCACGCTGGTGCGCAGAACGACTGCAAGGTGAACGTGAAATGGATTTCATCTGAGGAAGTTACACGTGAATCGGTTGCCGATATCCTGTCCAATCTGGATGGCGTACTCGTTGCTCCCGGTTTTGGCGAACGCGGCCTTGAGGGAAAGATTGAAACGATCCGCTACGTCCGTGAACACAAGGTTCCCTTCTTCGGTATCTGCCTGGGCATGCAATGCGCGGTGGTTGAGTTTGCCCGGAATGTGTTGGGTCTTGAGGCAAGCTCTACCGAGCTGAATCCCAAGACGAAGAATCCCGTCATCGATATGATGGAAGAGCAGAAGAAAGTTACCAACAAGGGCGGTACGATGCGTCTCGGCATCTACGACTGCAAGCTTAAGAAAGGATCAAGGGCCTATGCTGCTTACGGCGAAGGACTTATCCACGAACGTCACAGACATCGCTACGAATTAAACAACAAGTACCTGGAGCAATTGGAACACGCCGGACTCAAAGCTGTTGGCGTCAATCCAGACTCCAACCTGGTCGAAGTGGTGGAACTCAAAGACCACCCCTGGTATGTTGCTGTTCAGTACCATCCGGAATTGAAGAGTACCGTGCTCAATCCGCATCCGCTCTTCGTGCGCTTCGTTGAGGCAGCTATACAATATAAGAAGAGCACTATCGTCAACCTTTAATAATTGATCTCGCACGCATAATGGATAAGAACTCAGCCATCGGCCTTACGCTCATTGCCCTTTTGCTTCTCGTGTACTTTTACTGGTTCGCACCAACCACGCAACCTGTGCCGCCTACAAAACAGTCGGTGCCGTCGCTGGCCGAAACCAAATCCGACACCCTGAGAGGCGAGCCAGCTCCAGCAGCGGATAGCCTCCTGGTTGCGCAGCTAGGTGTTCTTGGTTCGTCACTTGAAGGAACAGAGACCACTACCCGCGTGGAAACCGAAGATCTTGACATTACCTTTTCTAACCGCGGCGGTATCATCAAAGACCTCGAGCTCAAGAAGTTCAAGACCTACCACAAAGCACCTCTTAAACTCATCACGCCTACTTCCAATGAGTTCAGCCTTAGAACTTCAGTGAATGGACGCGATCTCGACCTTTATACACTTTACTATCAGGTAGATCAACAGAAATCAGGAGACACCACAATTGTTAACTTCTCCATTCCGCTCGCCAATGGTAAGAAATTCGTCCAGACTTATAAGATCCCTGCACAGGGTCACGAGATAAAGTACACCATTAAAGGTGGTTCCGAGATCATATCAGGCGAGAACCTGAGCTTTAACTGGGTAAGCATTCTTAAGCCACTGGAAAAGGATCTTGTCGACACCCGTGAAAACAGTACCATCAATTACTACTCGGATGAAGATGGCTTCAGCAAGCTGGATCCCCGCGCTTCAGGTACTGAAACTGAAACTGTAACAGACCCGCTTAAGTGGGTGACTATTAAAGAGAAGTTCTTCCTTCGCGCATTCATAACCAGTTCGCAATTCGGAGGCGGTCAACTTGAGACCAACGTCAACGAAAGCGATCCTTCCGTTGTAAAACGTGCTAACGTAAAACTTAACGTTCCGAAGTCTGCCTTATCCGATGGCACCTACTTCAAGTTCTTCTTCGGCCCTAATGACTATCAGAAGATTGGCAAGGTGTCCGACGGCTTCGCGAAGAACGTTTATCTGGGATGGCCTCCCATCTATTGGATTAACAAGTTCATCATCTTCCCGGTGTTCAACCTGTTAACACAGTTCATCTCCAACTATGGTTTGATCATCATTATCCTGGTGTTCCTCCTGAAGCTGGTATTGTTTCCGCTTTCCTACCGCTCCTATTTGAGCATGGCGAAGATGCGTGTGCTGAAACCAGAGCTCGACGAAATCAAAGAACGCGTTGGTGAAGACATGACCAAGGTGCAGCAGGAACAAATGAAGCTGTACTCACAGGTGGGCGTGAATCCAATCAGCGGTTGCGTGCCGGTGTTGTTGCAGATGCCTTTGATCTTTGCGATGTTTTACCTCTTCCCTGCCAGCATCGAGTTGCGCCAGCAGCCTTTGTTCTGGGCGGAAGACTTGTCGACGTACGACTCGCTGATCCACTTCTCTTTCGACATTCCTTTCCTCGGTAATCACCTCAGCTTGTTCACGTTGCTGATGACGATCTCAACTTTGATTTATACGTGGCAGAACAATCAGCTAAGTGCTGTCCAGGGTCCAATGAAGTCTGTATCCTATGTGATGCCGGTGATCTTCCTTTTTGTGCTGAACCGTTTCTCTGCAGGTCTTACTTTCTACTACCTGATCTCCAACCTCTTCACCTTTGCCCAGCAGGCAATTATTAAGCGCTTTGTGGATGAGGACAAGATCAAGGCCATCATGGAAGAGAACAGGAAGAAGATTGCGGCCGGAGGTGGAACGGCGAAGAAGTCCAAATTCATGAGTAAGCTGGAAGACGCGATGAAGGCCGGTGAAGAGGCGAGGAAGCGTGCGGATGAGGAAAGGAAGAAGAAGAAGAAATAAAGGCCAAATTGATAATTGATAATTGATAATTGACAATTGAGAATTTTGGAGCCCGCTTAACGCGGGCTTTTTTTATCGAGTTTTGGAAATGTGTAGTAAGGGAATCAATTTCAGCGACAAGTGCATGTAGGGGATAGAAACACCTATTATGAACTTAAGTAAAGTTTTAATAGCATCGCCAGTCACAAAACCCAACGTTAAACGGGCCGGCAGGCCCCCCAAATTATCAATTGTCAATTATCAATTATCAATTCGCCCCCGGGTTGTTCCGCATCCCAGGCTCCAGTTATTAACGGGCCGACAGGCCCTCCCAAATTATCAATTATCAATTATCAATTGTCAATTATCAATTGGCATTGTGTTGACCGAATGTTGACAACCTGTTCCACGCTGTTCCACGCCGGCATACCAATTCTTTTATCTTTGTGCGCCTCGACCGGTTGTCGGGGTTTATTTTTTGAACTTCAGCAGAAAGCATGGGAAAGATAATCGCGATTGCAAATCAGAAGGGCGGCGTCGGCAAAACCACGTCTGCCATTAACCTCGCCGCCAGCCTGGCGGTGCTTGAGTTTAAGACCTTGTTGGTGGACGCCGATCCTCAGGCGAACTCAACCTCCGGACTTGGCCTTAATCCCAAAGACGTTCGAACCGGCATTTATGAGTGCATGGTAGATGGCATCAACGCAAAAGATGCGGTCGTAACCAACGAACTGAAATTTCTCGAGGTGCTTCCATCACACATCGACCTCGTGGGGGCCGAAGTAGAAATGGTAAGCATCGAACGCCGCGAAGAAAAGATGCGCGATGCCCTCGCCCTGGTTAAAGACCAATACGATTTCATTATAATAGACTGCTCCCCTTCACTCGGCCTCATCACCATCAACGCGCTAACGGCGGCTGACAGCGTGATCATCCCGGTGCAGTGCGAATACTTTGCATTGGAAGGACTGGGCAAGTTGTTGAACACGATCAAGATTATACAAACACGTCTCAACCCCCGGCTTGAAATAGAAGGCATACTTCTGACGTTGTATGATTCGCGCACGAGCCTGAGCAATCAGGTGGTCGAAGAAGTACGAACCCACTTCTCGAAGATGACTTTTACTACGATCATCCCACGTAACATTAAATTGAGTGAAGCACCAAGCTTCGGGTTGCCCGCCATTGTGCATGACGCTGAAAGTAAGGGCGCCATCAGCTACCTGAACCTGGCCCATGAAGTCCTCGACAAAAACGGCATCTCTAAATGACAAAGAAAAAGGCCCTCGGCCGTGGCCTTAGCGCATTGCTAAGCGACACCCCGAACGACGATAATCTCGAAGTAGACAACCTGCCCACCAGCAAGGTGGGTGCTACCCATACGGCATCGGAGATCACTCATGGTATCACCGAAATCCTGCTGGATGAAATTGAAGTAAACCCTTTCCAGCCACGCTCCCACTTCGACCAGTCGGCCATTGAAGAACTGGCAGAGTCGATAAGGGTACATGGCATTATCCAGCCGATCACGGTCCGCCGTCTCGCGGAGCGTCAGTATCAGCTCATCTCTGGCGAACGTCGCTTTCAGGCATCGAAGCTGGCTGGATTAACAGCCATACCGGTTTATCTCAGGTCTGCCAACGACCAGCAGATGCTGGAGATGGCCCTGATCGAGAACATTCAGCGCGAGAACCTGAACGCGATAGAAATTGCGTTAAGCTATCAGCGGCTGATGTCGGAGTGTAACCTAAGACAGGAAGAGCTCGGCGATCGCGTTGGCAAGAACCGCTCTACAGTTACCAACTACCTCCGGCTCCTCAAGCTTCCACCCGATATCCAGATCGCAGTACGCGACAACAAGCTGTCGATGGGTCACGCCCGCGCCATCATCAATGTGGAGAACGCCGACCAGCAGCTCTATATCTTCAAGAAGGCCATGGGTGAAGAACTGTCGGTTCGGAAGGTTGAAGAACTGGTTCGTGAGCTATCACAGAAAGCACAGAGCGACAGCGAGAAGGCCGCGGCCCCGGCTGCCCCTGCTTCACGTGAGATCGCGCAGCTTCAAAGCAAATTATCGAGCTACTTTGGCACGCGAGTTGTCGTGAAAAGCGACGGCAAGAAAGGCGATATACGCATCCCATTCCTTTCCGTGGAGGACCTGAACAGGATTCTCGACATTTTGAAACTATATTCGTAGCGATTTTTTAAACGATTCATGAGGACAGGATTGCTTGTTGGTTTCATACTCTTCTTCGGACTGCAAGCCCTGGCGCAAGACTCCCTCATCGTAAAACGCGACAGCGCATTGGTTGCCGGCGACAGCACCTTCGAAAAGGCCGTTGCCGATACAGTACTGTTAAAGTCATATGCCGCTCGCTATGATCCGAGGAAGGCCCTGCTCTATGCTGCAGTCGTTCCGGGCATGGGCCAGATCTATAATAAGAAGTATTGGAAGCTTCCCCTTGTATATGGAGGGTTCATTGGTTTTGCCTATGGAATCAACTTCTACCAGAAGGGATACATCAAGTATAAGAACAAACTCTACTATAATCTGGAACACGGGTTCGAACAGGACGGGGATTTTAACCCGGAGGACAACCCTCCTTATACAACGGGCAACTATCGAAAAATCGTCGACCAGTATAAACGACAACGCGACTTCATGATCATCCTTATGGCAGGGATGTATCTGCTGCAGATCATCGATGCCCATGTGGATGCTCACTTGAAAGAGTTCGATCTCAATCCCAATCTTCAGGTATCGGTAGAGCCCGTTCTGGAACAATCGGCAATGTTGGGTTCTCAAAAGGGATTTACCGTCGTCCTCAAATTTTAATTCGCTCCCATCACCAACGTCATTCCCAAATCGTGGGTAGAGACGCAATGCATTGCGTCTCCGGCGCAAAACATTGCGTCTCCCGCACAATACATTCCCACCATACATTCCCGCACCATGCATTGCGTCTCCGGCGCCGGGATATGAATCTTCCCATGAACATTTCGGTTCAAAGATATTGCGCGCCTCAATCGCATATTTGCATCGAAACATTCCTTGTTACAACCTAAAAAGTTGCATTTTTGGCGCAACTACAGGTTATGAAAATTATATTACTCGGTTATGGTAAGATGGGACGCACCATCGACCGTATAGCTCAGGAACGTGGCCACGAAGTCGTTGCCCGGATTGACATCGACAATCCAGAGGCTCTTGAAACCGCTGACGGCGATGTAGCAATTGAATTCTCGCATCCTGAAGCGGCGTTTGAAAACGTGCGCCGATGCCTGCTGAAAGGTATACCCGTGGTATGCGGCACAACGGGATGGCTAAGCAAAAAGACCGAGATCGAGGCGCTCACTAAGGCGAATGATGGCACCTTCTTCTACGCATCCAACTACAGTGTCGGCGTTAACCTGTTCTTCAAGGTGAACGAATACCTCTCACACATTCTTTCCGCATTTCCCGAGTACGATGTACGGATGGATGAGATCCACCATATGGAAAAGAAGGATGCACCGAGCGGTACCGCTATTACACTAGCCCAGGCAATCCTTGAGCACTCGAAAAGGAAGAAGCGTTGGGTAAACGAAAAGACCGGAAAATCAGAGGACCTTTACATCAGCTCCTTCCGCATCGACCAGGTGCCAGGAACTCACATTGTAAAGTATGAGTCCATGATCGACGACATTGAAATCAAGCACACGGCCCATTCCCGCGAGGGGTTCGCCCGTGGCGCCGTTATGGTCGCAGAATGGATCATCGGTAAAAAAGGCATCCTGACCATGGATGACTACCTCGATTTCTGAAACGAAAATCCACTTCCCGCATTCGATTCCCCCTAAATTCTGCACCTGCCGGCCTCTCCATCAGAGGTCAAGGGCAGCTCAATAATTTTGCTTTTATTTGCACGGTTTTTTATCGGATAAACTATGAACTGGCAGTTTTGGAAGAAGTCGAAGGCTGAGGAAGCTCCCAAGCCCAAATCGAAGGTTAGAGAATGGTGGGACGCGATCCTCTTTGCCGTGGTTGCGGCAACTTTGATCCGCTGGCTCATCATGGAGGCCTACACGATCCCGACACCTTCTATGGAGAACTCACTGCTGGTAGGCGACTTCCTCTTCGTGAGCAAGTTCCATTACGGAACCCGCACCACAACAACTCCGCTTCAGGTCCCGCTCACCCATCAGAAGATCTGGTTTACGAACAT
Organism: Chryseolinea sp. T2; assembly: GCF_037203685.1. Taxonomy (NCBI): domain Bacteria; kingdom Pseudomonadati; phylum Bacteroidota; class Cytophagia; order Cytophagales; family Fulvivirgaceae; genus Chryseolinea; species Chryseolinea sp. T2. The sequence continues at coordinate 4,385 of NZ_JBBCAU010000010.1, read as the reverse complement.
TCCCTCATACCTCGAGTGGATCAAGTTGCCACAATACCGCCTTCCTGGATTCTCCAGCATCAAACGCAACGACGTCGTCGTGTTTAATGTGCCGCCGAGAGGTTTGAATGAAGGTATCGACTACCCAGTCGACCTTAAGACGAACTATATCAAACGCTGCGTTGCCATTGCCGGCGACACCATCTCTGTTCGAAACAAACAGGTATTTGCCAATGGCGTTGCGGAAGAGAATCCTCCCCAGATGCAATACAGCTACGTGGTGATTGCCGATGGTCCTATCAATGACCGCAACTTAGAAAAGCTGGACCTTGGTCCTGAAGATTATCAGATTGCCGGCCGCCAGCAGGATGGCAAATTCGTTTACAACATGTTCCTGACAACAGAACGCGTCAACGAACTGAAGGCCCTGCCATTCATCAGGTCTGTGACTGAGGACACCCGAAACACCGACGATGGACTTATCCCCTATTCATCGTATTACGATTGGTCTGGTACTGGTAAGAAATATTCGAGCTGGTCGGCGGACAACTTTGGTCCACTGTGGGTACCAAAGAAAGGCGCTACCATCGCTATCAACGATTCGACGCTTGCCTACTACGGCACTACGATCAGGTTGTACGATCACAACGACGATGTAAAGATCGAGCAGGGCAAACTCTTTATCGACGGCAAGGAAGTAACGGAATATACTTTCAAACAGAATTACTACTTCATGATGGGCGACAACCGTCATAACTCCCTCGACTCACGCTTCTGGGGCTTCGTCCCCGAAGACCACGTCGTCGGCAAAGCCTTCTTTATCTGGCTGTCACTCGACAACCATTCAGGCTTCTTCAACAAAATCAGGTGGAGCCGGTTCTTTAAGATTATCAGATAGGGGGCCAATTGATAATTTACAATTGATAATTTACAATTGATAATTGATAATTGATAATTGATAATTTTGGAGGGCCGTTTGCGGCCCTCTTTTTTTAATGTCGGGTCCTTTTTGAATCCTGGTCGCCGCCAAACCAATCAATACCCTGAAGTCTTTCCAAATCAGTTTTAGTAAGAAAAAAAAAGGGCCGACAGGCCCTCCCAAATTATCAATTATCAATTATCAATTATCAATTATCAATTTACCACTCGATCTCCTCCTGCCCCTTCGCCTTTAAGTAAGCGTTGGTTTTGCTGAAGTGCTTGCAGCCGAAGAAGCCGCGGTCGGCGGAGAAGGGTGACGGATGAGGCGACATCAGAACCAGGTTATTGTTGCGGTCTATGATCTCCCCTTTCTTCTGAGCATACGCTCCCCAGAGCAGGTAAACGATGTTCTGCCTTTCTGTCGAGAGCTTTCGTATAACTTCGTCAGTAAACAATTCCCATCCTTTGTTCTGATGCGAGCCAGGTGTCGAGGCCCGAACGGTAAGTGTGGCGTTCAACAGCAGCACGCCCTGTGTGGCCCATCGCTCAAGGTCTCCTGATGCAGGAATCGGCTTACCGATATCTGCTCTGATCTCTTTAAAAATATTGAGGAGTGAAGGCGGAAGAGTTATTCCTTCCCGCACCGAGAAGCATAGACCGTTGGCCTGGCCGGCACCGTGATAAGGGTCTTGCCCTATGATCACAACTCTTACCTGGTCGAAGTCACATTCGTCGAACGCTCGGAATATTTCCTTTCCGGGAGGGTAAACAGTTTGAGTCGAATATTCCTGGCGGACGAAGTCGGCCAGCTTTTGAAAATAAGGTTTCGTGAATTCGTCGGCGAGGCGACTTTTCCAGCTTGATGATATTTTGACGTCCATGTCCCGGTTAAAAGGGTCCGGGCCAAAAGTACGTCTGCGCGGGATAACCGCAAACAATGATGTCAACGGATTAAATCGACGTTTGGCGCCCTATTTGCAGCTCTCCGGCAGGAAATTCCAATGAAAACTGTACGTTAATTATAGGAATTGTAAAAAATTTTTACTTTTGATCCATATGGTAACCGAGATAACCAAAGGCATAAAGGTTAGTGTGGAGACTGAATACCAGCCAGCGTATTCGAGTCCCAGTCAGTACCATTACGTATTCACCTATAGAATCACCATCGAAAATCATAGTGAATACACCATCCAGTTGCTTCGCCGCCACTGGCACATCTACGATGCCGGTTTCAGTCAGCGGGAAGTCGAGGGTGAAGGTGTAGTCGGACAACAGCCGGTGTTGGAACCGGGCCAGACACACCAGTATGTGTCAGGCTGCAATCTTAAGTCCGGTATTGGTAAGATGATCGGCAATTACCTGATGGAACGCGTCGTTGACGGTGTTACCCTCCAGGTTAACATTCCGGAATTTACGATGGTCGCGCCGCTCCGACTGAATTGAGTCACCTCTTCTTTCAAATCCGTTCCTTCATAACGCACTGGCTAAACGCCGTCGACGCTCATTCGATTCACTCTCCGTTTTTTTACGATTTCTATACGAAGGTCGTACTCGATCCTGGCAGTACATCATCCGTTCAAACCGATAATCATAAGGGAAGTGCGTCAGCTATAAAAGCTAATGATCATATCGGGAGTGCGTCAGCAATTCAGAGCGCTGATCAAATCGCGGGCAGGTCAACAATGCAAAGTCATAATCATATAGAGAAAGCCAGACGATCACTACTCTCTGATCATTCGATCATCGAAGTGACCGACCTCGGTGCTGGTTCCAAACATGCGTCGGGATCAAAAAGGCAAGTGTCACAGATAGCGAAACATAGTTTGAGCAGTAGCCATTACAGTAAGATGTATTATCGTGCACTTACTCACTACCATGCACGACATGTCCTGGAGTTGGGCACGTCACTTGGTGTTAACACGATGTATCTCGCCTCTGACCCCGAAGCGAATGTCACTACCATTGAAGGCTCGCCTGAGATAGCTCGCCTCGCATCCTCTCTTTTCGAAGAACATAAGCTTACCAACATCCGCGTTGAATGCGGAAACCTCGACGAGATCCTGAGCGGCATTGTCGATCGTGTACCCCGTATTGACTTCGCTTTTCTGGATGCCAATCACCGGCTCGCCCCAACTCTCGCCTACTTCAAAGTTATTATCTCGAAGACACATGCCGGATCAATTGTCGTGCTTGACGATATTCATTCGAGTGCAGAGATGGAAGCAGCGTGGACAAGCATCAAACAGGACCCGGCAGTGACAGGGACTGCTGACCTTTACCGCTGCGGATTCGTGTTCTTTGAACCGTCACTTAACAGCCAACACTTCGTTTTACAGAATTAGCCATTGAAATGCATGTAAGAAAACCTATTTTTACACAGTATTTCTATTTTTTAAACTATGGACGGAAACTCATCGGCTCACTCCCCGGAGCCTAAGAAAAGCAACAAGAACGCCATCATAATCGCCCTGCTTTCACTGGTTATTGTTATCCAGTTTATTAAGATCTATCTCGACTCACAGGAGAAGACGGAGATCAAAACCGAGCTCACCTCAACGGAGCAGGAACTCGAGACCAGCAAGCAGCGGCTCACAGAGATCAGCGCGGAACTGGATCAAAAGATCGCAGAAGTTACCAAACTCGGTGGCGACGTGTCGGATCTCGAAAAGGCGAAAGCAGAAATTGAAACCGAACTGAAGCGCACGCGCCGTGCAACCGGCCAGGAGATTAAAGCGCTCAAAGATAAGGTCGAAGGTTACGAAACACTCTTGAAGGTTAAGGACGAAGAGATTGCACATCTTCAGTCGGTGAACAAAGAGCTCTTCACAGAAAATACTTCGCTGAAGACTCAGAAGAATCAACTGGGAGATTCCATAAACCGGCTGAGCCAAAGCAAGGACGAACTTGCCGGCAAGGTAGCGATCGCTTCACAGCTCAAAGTTGAGAATGTTAAGATTGTAGGCCTCACTGAAAAAGGGAAGGAACGCGATTCACCCTTCAAGGCACGTCAGCTGAGCCAGCTGAGAATTGACTTCAATATTGCTGAGAACAAGGTTGCCCCTGTTGAAGGCAAGAAGATCATGATCCGCATCGTTGACGAGAATGGACAGGTACTGTTTGATGTTGCCAAAGGATCCGGAACATTCCTCCTCAATGGCAAAGAGGAATTCTTTACGGAGTCACAGGAAGTTCTGTTTGACAATACCCGGCAGAAGTTGTCATTCATCTATAACAAAGGATCGGAATATGCATCGGGCACTTATCGCATGGAAGTATATACTGACAACTACATGATGGGTGGTGGGGAATTCGTCGTGAAATAATTGATAATTGATAATTGATAATTGACAATTGATAATTAGAGACGGCCCCAGCAGGGGCCGTTTTCGTTTGAGGCTCTCTGAATGTGGCCGGGAATTTTGACAGTTTGTAAATATAGTTTGGCTCGATGAATTTTGTTTCGTTGAACCAAAACGGAAGCAGGC